>NZ_JBHVPX010000002.1:0-770166 GCF_042887155.1 Streptomyces sp. NPDC057963 | reverse complement strand
TCCCATGCGGGACAGAGTGTTATCCGGTATTAGACCCCGTTTCCAGGGCTTGTCCCAGAGTGAAGGGCAGATTGCCCACGTGTTACTCACCCGTTCGCCACTAATCCACCCCGAAAGGCTTCATCGTTCGACTTGCATGTGTTAAGCACGCCGCCAGCGTTCGTCCTGAGCCAGGATCAAACTCTCCGTGAATGTTTTCCCGTAATCGGGACAACACAACACGAGAGCGGGACAATCAGCCGGAATAAGACCGATCATCCACAGCGTCCTCGCTGTGTAATTGCCTACCAGCACCCGCTAGGGCCCGGCAGGACTTTCAAAGGAACCACCAACCTGCCGAAGCAGGCCGGGGTATCAACATATCTGGCGTTGACTTTTGGCACGCTGTTGAGTTCTCAAGGAACGGACGCTTCCTTTGTACTCACCCTCTCGGGCTTTCCTCCGGGCTTTCCCTTCGGTCTTGCGTTTCCGACTCTATCAGACTCTTTCGTGTCCGATTCCCGGTCGAAGCGGGGTTGCTTTCCAGTTCTTCGCTTTCGCGTTTCCCTTTCCGGCGAGTCCGACTCTATCAGATCCTTTCGGGCCTGATTCCCAGTCAGCGGGATTTGCCTTCCCGGCCGTTGGGCCGTTCCGACGAGTGAGACTTTAGCGGAATCCTGGGCCCCGACGCTAATCGGGGTCGCGCTCCTTCGAACGCGGATTCCTCATTTCGCAAATACGCACAGAAAGTCGGGCGACAGATGTCGCTGACCGGACGTGGTTGTTGCGGAATGGCTGTCCGGGGACCGACCGGGGTCGGCGCTCACGTCGGACAACTCGGAGAACCTTACGGATGTGGGCGTGTCGTGTCAACCTCCGGCCGGGCAGCCGTCAGCCGTTGCCGGTGGCGAGTTCGCGGCTGCGGTCGCGGGCGGCTTCGAGGGCGGCGATGAGGGCGGCTCGTACGCCGTGGTTCTCCAGCTCGCGGATGGCGCTGATGGTGGTGCCGGCCGGGCTGGTGACGGCCTCGCGGAGCTTGACCGGGTGTTCGCCGCTGTCGCGGAGCATCACGGCGGCGCCGATGGCGGCCTGGACGATCAGTTCATGGGCCTGGACGCGGGGCAGGCCGAGCAGGATGCCCGCGTCGGTCATCGCCTCGACGAGGAAGTAGAAGTACGCGGGGCCCGAACCGGAGAGGGCGGTTGCCGCGTCCTGCTGGGACTCGGGCACGCGCAGGGTCTTGCCGACGCCGCCGAAGATCGCCTCGGCGGTGGCGAGGTGTTCGGTGGTGGCGTGGCTGCCCGCGGAGATGACGGACATGCCCTCGTCGACGAGGACGGGGGTGTTCGGCATGACGCGTACGACCGGGGTGCCCGCGGTGAGGCGGTCCTCGATGAAGGCGGTCGTGATGCCCGCGGCGGCGCTGATGACCAGGCGGTCGGCGGTGACGTGTGCGGCGAGCTCGTCGAGGAGCCGGCCCATGTCCTGGGGCTTGACCGCGAGGATGAGGATGCCGGCGCGCTTGGCGGCCTCGGCGTTGGTGACGGATTCGACGCCGTAGCGGCTGTGGAGTTCCTCGGCGCGCTCGGAGCGGCGGGTGGTGACCAGCAGGTCCGCCGGGCGCCAGCCTGCCCGGATCATCCCGCTGAGCAGGGCCTCGCCGATCTTCCCGGTGCCGAGGACTGCAACTGTCTGGGTCATGCGGTTCACCCTCCGGGCGGTGCTCTCGGTTCTCGGTGCGTCGTGCTGACGGTGCTCGGTGCTCGTGTCCGTCATCCTCGCACCGGGGCCGGTCAGGCGGTACGTCGGCGGAGCGTGGCCGCACCGAGGGCGAGGACGAGGAGCGCGCAGCCCGCGACGACCAGGATGTCTCGGACGAAGTCGCCGGTGACGTCGGTGTGGTGGAGGACCTCGTTCATGCCGTCGACCGCGTACGACATGGGCAGGAGGTTCGAGATCGCTTCGAGTGCGGGTGCCATCCGGTCGCGTGCGATGAACAGTCCGCAGAGCAGGAGCTGCGGGAAGATCACGGCCGGCATGAACTGGACGGCCTGGAACTCGGACGCGGCGAAGGCGGAGACGAAGAGGCCCAGTGCCGTGCCGAGCAGCGCGTCGAGCAGGGCGACGAGGAGCAGCAGCCACGGGGAGCCGGTGACGTCCAGGCCGAGTGCCCAGACCGAGAGCACGGTGGCCAGGAGGGACTGGACGACGGCGACGGCACCGAAGGCGAGGGCGTAGCCGCCGATCAGGTCGCCCTTGCCGAGCGGCATGGCGAGAAGGCGTTCGAGGGTGCCCGAGGTGCGTTCGCGCAGGGTGGCGATCGAGGTCACCAGAAACATCGTGATCAGCGGGAAGATGCCGAGGAGCGAGGCGCCGATGGCGTCGAAGGTGCGGGGGCTGCCGTCGAACACGTACCGGAGCAGCGTGATCATCACGACCGGGATCAGGAGGAGCAGCGCGACGGTGCGCGGGTCGTGGGTCAGCTGGCGCAGGACGCGGGCGGCGGTGGCGAGGGTGCGAGCGGGGCTCAGGGGCGGTGCGGCGGCCGGGCGGGAGAGGGGGTCGGGGGTCGCGTGCGTGCTCGGGGAGCCGGGGGTCGCGTGCGTGCTCATCGGGCGGGCTCCTGACGGACGGCGGCCTGGTCGACGGACTTGTCGACCAGGTGGAGGAATGCCTCTTCGACGGTCGCGGCGCGGGCGGCGGTGCGCAGGGCCTCGGGGGTGTCGTCGGCGAGGATCTCGCCCCCGCGCATGAGGAGCAGGCGGTGGCAGCGCTCGGCCTCGTCCATGACGTGCGAGGAGACGAGGAGTGTGGTGCCACGGTCGGCCGCGAGGGAGTGGAAGAGGTTCCACAGGTCGCGGCGGAGCACCGGGTCCAGGCCGACGGTCGGTTCGTCGAGGACCAGCAGTTCGGGGGTGCCGAGCAGGGCCACGGCGAGGGAGACCCGGGTGAGCTGGCCGCCGGAGAGGGTGCCGGCGAGGGCGTCGGCGTGGTCGGCCAGGTCGACCTCGGCGATCGCGCGGGTGACGGCGGCCCGGCGTGCGTCGCGGAGTCGGCGGCCCGGTCGGAGGATCGCCGCGAAGTAGTCGAGGTTCTGCCGGACCGTCAGGTCGGTGTAGACGGAAGGCGCCTGGGTCACGTAGCCGATCCGTGGGCGGAGGGTGGGGTGGCCCGCGGGGCTGCCGAGCACGTCGAGGGTGCCGGTGACCTTGGCCTGGGTGCCCGCGACGGCTCGCATCAGGGTGGATTTGCCGCAGCCGGAGGGGCCCAGGAGGCCGGTGATTCTGCCGGGTTCGACGGTGAAGTCGAGGTCGCGCAGGACGGTGCGGTTGCCTCGTACGACGGTGAGGCCGCGGGCCTCGACGGCGGGGCCCGAGGAATTCATCATGCGATGAATTTTGATGCCGGCGTGTTCCTCCGTCAAGGGGCGCGGGGGACGGGGGGCGTGATCGGACGGGGGCGTTCCACCTCTTTGCGCTTCCGTGACCCTCAGTCGGTTCCGGATCCGGGCCGGGCATTCGACTTCCGTAAAGGACAATGAATTTCACCGTCCCTCGGTATCCACGCATCTCCCTGTCCATGACGTGTCCGTCAGTCGATGGAGGTGCTTCCCGTGCGTCGTTTTCCGTACCGCTGCCCGAGCTTCCGGCCCTTTCCGGTTTCGCGGGCCGACCTGGCCGCTTCGCTCGTCGTCTTCCTGGTCGCCCTGCCGCTGTGCGTGGGGGTGGCCGTCGCCTCCGGTGTGCCGGCCGAACTGGGGCTGATCACCGGGATAGTCGGCGGGCTCGTCGCGGGCCTGCTCCCGGGCAGCAGTCTGCAGGTCAGTGGGCCCGCCGCCGGACTGACCGTGCTCGTCTACGAGGCGGTGCACAGCTATGGGGTCGGCACCCTGGGGGTGCTGGTGCTGGTCGCCGGGCTGGTGCAGGCGGGGCTGGGGGTGCTGCGGCTCGGGCGGTGGTTCCGGGCCGTGTCCGTGGCCGTGGTGCAGGGGATGCTCGCCGGGATCGGCCTGGTGCTGGTCGTGGGGCAGCTGTACGTCCTCGCCGACGTGACGGCGCCCGGGACCATGGGGCAGAAACTCGGCGGGCTGCCGCGGCTGGCGCTCGGTACGGGGGTGACGGGCAGCGCGGTCGCCGTCGGGGCCGGGGCGCTCCTCGTGCTCACGCTGTGGCCGAAGTGGCGGCGGGCCGCCCGGCTGGTGCCCGCGCCCCTGGTCGCGGTGGGCCTGGCGGCCGGGGCGGCCTGGCTGCTCGACCTGCCCGTGCGGCGAGTGGCCGTGAGCGGGCTGCTGGACGCCGTGCGGCCACCGGGGCCCGCGGACTGGGCACGGCTCACGGAAGTGGGCGTCGTCGGCACCGTCGTCGCGTTCGCGCTGATCGCGTCGGCCGAATCGCTGTTCAGCGCGGCAGCCGTGGACCGGCTGCACGACGGCAGGCGGACGGACTACGACAAGGAGCTGATCGCGCAGGGGGCCGGCAACGCGGTGTGCGGGCTGCTCGGCGCGCTGCCGATGACCGCGGTGATCGTACGCAGCGCGGCGAATGTCCGGGCCGGGGCGAAAACGAAGGCGTCGCGGGTGCTGCACGGGGTGTGGCTGCTGCTCTTCACGGCTGTGCTGCCGGGCGTGCTCGGGGTGATTCCGGTGGCGGCGCTGGCGGCGGTACTGCTGCATGCGGGCCTCAAGCTCGTTCCCGTACGGGCACTGGTACCGCTGTGGCGTGAGCATCGCGGGGAGGCGGTGGTGCTGGCGGTGACGGCGGGGACGATCGTGGCGACGAGTCTCTTCGAGGGGGTGCTGGTGGGGCTGTTGCTGGCCGTCGCCAAGACCGCCTGGGACATCTCCCATGTGCACATCGAGACGCAGGAGCAGGCGCACGAGCAGGGCGGCGACGCGGTGCTGCGGGTGCGGGTCGCGGGCCACGCCACCTTCCTGCGGCTGCCGAAACTGCTGGACGCGCTGGACGGCCTGCCGCACGACCGGGTCGTGGTGCTCGACCTCGGCGGGCTGCACCACACCGACCACGCGTGCGCCGCGGCCTTGGAGGGCTGGGCCGCGGAGCGTGAGGCACGCGAGGCGCTGCGGCGTGCGGATCGGGAGCGGGACGGGGGCGAGGGCGGGGACGGGGACGGGCCGGGACGGATCGCCGCGCTCAGGTCGACCACGTAACCCACCGCGGCCGTGCCGGAGGTGTTTACGGGGCGGCCGCGCTCGTGGAGCTCGTGGAGCTCGTGGAGCTCGTGGAGCTCGTGGAGCTCGTGGAGGTCTACTTGCGCTTGGGGCGCTTGCCCTTCGTGGTCTTGCGGGCGGCCGGGTTCCCGGTGCGGGCCGACCGGCGCTTCGCGTAGCGGGCCAGAGCCGTCTCGTACTCCGTGCGGCGCAGCTGCTCGCCCGGTGCCTCCTTGAACGTGCGGAGGAAGTACGCGATCAGCGAGCCGACGAAGCCGATCGTCTTGAGGCCGCGCAGGTTCGCCTCGCGCACCGGATCGGCCGGGCGGCGGCTGAATCCTTCCCATGTCTTGCGGAAGGCGACGGCACTGCAGATGGCAAACATCAGGACGACCAGGATCCCGACGAGGTTGCCGACGTCGGCGATCTCCAGCCCCTGGAAGGCGAAGCGGAGGACGAAGCAGGCGGCGACCGCGGCGGCGAGGGAGCCGATCGCGGCCCCGGCACGTCGCAGCCCGTAGCCCCCGTCGTGGTCGACCCAGGTCGTACCGAAGAAGAGCAGGGGCTCGGGCTGCGGACCGGGCGTGGTGGAGCCGGGCGGATCGCTGCCGGACGGATCGCCGGCGCCGGGGGCTTCGCTGTTCTCGCTCACGAGGTCGATTATCCCCGGGCGGGTCAAGGACCCGGTCGCGGCTCCGGTCGCGGTCCCGCGGCGGCTCCGGTCACCGCCGCGGCTCCCGTCGCCTCGCCGTGCCGGTCGCCTCGCCGTGCCGGTCAGTCGCTGTGCCGGCCAGTCGCAGCGCCGGTCAGTCGCAGCGCGGGGCGATGTAGCCGTCGCTGCCCGTGTGGACGTAGGCGTCCGCCACGAACTGGCCGTTGGCGATGTTGTCCCACACGTTCGAGGTGCCGTACGGGCCGGTGACCCGCTCCCCCGGCTTCTGGCAGTAGACCGGAACCTTCACTCCGTACGGCAGTGTCCTGACGATGCCGTACTTGGTGCCCGGTCCCGTGCGGACGTTGACGCGGTAGCCCGGTGCGATGGGGTACCTGGTGACGTCGTCGGAACCGGCGAGCGCGGCGACGCCCTCGGCCGCGTCGGCGGTGTCCGTGGCGCTGTCGGTGGCGCTGTCGGTGTGCTCTTCCATGGCCATGGAGGCCCTCCCCCGTTGAGAGACGGTGTGTACGACGCGCAGGCTACAAGCCCCCTCCGTATCGCACGCACCATCGACTAGGCTCCGTGCGTCGCGCTTGCGGACGAACACACGGGGGTGGGCGATGCCGCCGCTGCGAGGTACCGGAGCCAATCCGGAAGCGGAGCATCCGGAGTACGCCGGTCAGTACCGCCTTGAGGCATGTCTCGGCGCGGGCGGCATGGGTGTCGTGCACCTGGCGCGATCCACGTCGGGGCTGCAGCTCGCCGTCAAGGTGGTGCATCGGCATTACTCCCAGGACCCCGAGTTCAGGGCCCGTTTCCGGCAGGAGGTCGGGGCCGCGAGGCGGGTCAGCGGGGCCTTCACGGCATCGGTCGTCGATGCCGACCCGGACGCGGCACGACCGTGGATGGCCACCCTGTACGTACCCGGCCCCACACTCTCCGACCAGGTGAAGCGGAACGGTCCGCTGGCCCCCGCCGAACTCCGCAGGCTGACGGCGGGACTGGCCGAGGCGCTGCGCGACATCCACCGGGCCGGGGTCATCCACCGCGACCTCAAGCCGAGCAATGTGCTGCTCTCCGACTCCGGGCCCAAGGTCATCGACTTCGGGATCTCCCGGCCGTACGACAGCGATCTGCGCACCGAGACGGGCAAGCTGATCGGCTCGCCGCCGTACATGGCTCCCGAGCAGTTCCAGCGGCCGCGCGAGGTCGGGCCCGCCGCGGATGTGTTCGCCCTGGGCGCCGTGCTCGTCCACGCGGCGACCGGCCGGGGACCCTTCGACTCGGACAGCCCGTACATCGTGGCCTACCAGGTGGTGCACGACGAGGCGGATCTGGCGGGCGTGCCGGCGGATCTGGCGCCGCTGATCGGGCAGTGCCTGGCGAAGGACCCGGCGGAGCGGCCCACTCCGGACGACGTCATGGCGGCGCTGCGCCCTCCTTCGTACGACGCAGCCGCGTTCATACCGTCACAGCGGAGGCCGGGCGCCGTCGAGTACGAGGCCGCGGCAGTGCCGGGGGCCGGGCAGAAGCCTGGGACGGGCACGGCGCCGGGGCCTGAGTCGACGCCGGAGCCGGGAATCGCGGCTCGGGCGGATGCGGACACGCATGTACGCGCGGGTGCGGTGGCGGGGACCGGGCGGGTGAGCGCGGACCGGCGCGGCAAGCGGCGGTGGGCGGCAGCCGCTGCCGCGCTGCTCGTCATGGGTGCCGGTGGTGTGTGGGCGGCCGGTGTGGTGGGCGATTCGGGTGAGCCGGGCGGCTCCGGTGGGCCGGGCGGGGCGAAGGGCCCGGGGGAAGCGGTCGCGCCGTGGCGTACGCCGCTGCTGTCGTCGGGCACCTCGACACCGGCCTGCTTCTCGGCGGGCGGTGGCGGCGGCAGCGGCAGCGGCAGCGGCAGCGGCAGCGGCAGCGGCGAAGGAGCGTCCGGCCGGTCCGGTGCGCTGTACTGCACCGCGTCCGGTATCGGTGCCGCCCGGTTGGACCCCGCGGACGGCCGGGTGCTGTGGTCCCGCCGCGCCGCCGGGAAGACCCCGCCGGCCGGCGTGGTGTCGGTCTCCGGCGACCTGGTGCAGACGGCGGTGCCGGGCGGGAAGCTCCGGGCGTACGACCCCGCCAAGGGCGAGCAGGTCTGGCAGGCGGATCTCTCCCTGTACCTCGGCACCCCCTTCGCCGCGGGTGGCACGCTGCTGCTGGTCGCCGAGGACGGCACGGCCGAAGCACTCGACGCGGGGACCGGCGTCTCCCGCTGGCGGCATGCGCTCACCGGGCACCGGCGCCCGGACTTCGCGCTGTACGACGACGCCTCGGGGCTGGCCTACGCGTTCGAGCACTCGGCCTACGGGTCCACCACGCTGGTCACGGCCGTCGACCCGGCGACCGGGCAGGTGGCCTGGCAGCGGCGGCTGGACGGGATGCTCACCCCGGTGGGGACCTCGGACGGTGCACTCGTCCTGACGTCCATGAACGGGGACACCCAGACCGTCGGGCTCGTCCGCTACGACCCGGAGCGGAGGCGCGTCGCCCGGGTGGCGCTGCCGTTCCGGATGAACGAACCGGAGGTCGTGGTGGGCGGGGACACCGCCTATCTGCTGGCGCACGGCGGGACGCTGGTCGCCGTCGACACGCGTCCGGCCGGCGGCGAAGCCGTTCTCTGGCAGCTGGAGACCGCTGCCGGACGGACGTCGGCACCCGTCCTCGCCGGTGGGAACCGGCTGTACTTCTCGGCGGCGGACGGGCGGCTGCTCGCCGTGGACACGGCGCGCGGAACGCTGCTGGGGCAGACGAGTCCCCGGCTCCGCGACGGGAAACTCACGTACGCCTCCACGCTCCCCGCCCCTGTCGCCGCGGGCCGGACCGTCTTCGGGACCGCACCCGACGGGTCCGTGTTCGCCGTCGACGGGCAGGACCCCGCACGCTGGTGAGAGCGGGGTCCGCCCGGGGCTCCTCGGTCCGGGCGTCCCGGGGCTCCTCGCTCAAGTCCGCCCGGGACCTCCCGGCCGGGTCCGCCCAGGACTTCTCGCTGGGGGGCCGCCCGGCGCTCCTCGCCCGGGTCGTCCCGTTCGGCCGCTGGTCAGGCGTGGTTCCAGCCGAGGGGCCGGGCCCGGTTCAGCCGAGTTTGGACACGTCCCGCACCGCGCCCCGGTCCGCGCTCGTCGCCATCGCCGCGTACGCGCGCAGCGCCGCGCTGACCTTGCGGTCGCGGTTCTTCGGCGCGTAGACGCCGTTCAGCGCGTCGCGGCGGGCGGTCAGCTCGGCCTCGGGGACGAGCAGCTCGATCGAACGGTTCGGGATGTCGATCCGGATCCGGTCACCGTCCTCGACCAGCGCGATCGTGCCGCCCGACGCGGCCTCCGGCGAGGCGTGGCCGATGGACAGTCCCGACGTACCGCCGGAGAAGCGGCCGTCGGTCACCAGGGCGCAGCTCTTGCCGAGGCCGCGGCCCTTGAGGAAGGACGTGGGGTAGAGCATCTCCTGCATGCCGGGGCCGCCGCGCGGGCCCTCGTAGCGGATGACGACGACGTCGCCCTCCTTGATCTCCTTGCGGAGGATCTTGTCGACGGCCTCCTCCTGCGACTCGCAGACGACCGCCGGGCCCTCGAAGGTCCAGATCGACTCGTCGACGCCCGCCGTCTTCACGACGCAGCCGTCCACGGCGAGGTTCCCCTTGAGGACCGCGAGGCCGCCGTCCTTGGAGTACGCGTGCGCCAGGTCGCGGATGCAGCCGCCGGCCGCGTCCAGGTCGAGGGTCTCCCAGCGCTCGGACTGCGAGAAGGCGGTCGCGGAACGGACGCATCCGGGGGCCGCGTGCCACAGCTCGACGGCCTCCGGGGACGGGGAGCCGCCGCGGACGTCCCAGTTCTTCAGCCACTCGGCGAGGGAGCCGGAGTGCACCGCGTGCACGCCCTCGTCGAGCAGGCCGCCGCGGTGCAGCTCGCCGAGGATGGCGGGGATGCCGCCGGCCCGGTGCACGTCCTCCATGTAGTACGTGCCGCCGGGGGCCACGTTGGGCGCGACCTTCGCCAGGCAGGGGACGCGGCGCGAGACCTCGTTGATGTCGTCGAGGTCGTAGGAGAGCTCGGCCTCCTGCGCTGCGGCGAGCAGGTGCAGGATCGTGTTGGTCGAGCCGCCCATGGCGATGTCGAGCGCCATGGCGTTGTCGAACGCGGCGCGGGTGCCGATGGAGCGCGGCAGGACCGTCGCGTCGTCCTGCTCGTAGTAGCGCCTGGTGATCTCGACGACCGTGCGGCCGGCCTCCTCGTACAGCGCCTTGCGGGCGGTGTGCGTGGCGAGGACGGAGCCGTTGCCGGGCAGGGAGAGGCCGAGGACCTCGGTCAGGCAGTTCATCGAGTTGGCGGTGAACATCCCGGAACAGCTGCCGCAGGTGGGACAGGCGTTCTCCTCGATGCGGAGGATGTCCTCGTCCGAGACGTTCTCGTTGACGGCATCGCTGATCGCGTTGATCAGGTCGAGCTTGCGGACCGTGCCGTCGACGAGGGTGGCCTTGCCGGCCTCCATCGGGCCGCCGGAGACGAAGACCGTGGGGATGTTGAGGCGCATCGCGGCCATCAGCATGCCGGGGGTGATCTTGTCGCAGTTGGAGATGCAGATCAGCGCGTCCGCGCAGTGCGCCTCGACCATGTACTCGACGGAGTCGGCGATCAGGTCGCGGGAGGGGAGGCTGTACAGCATCCCGGCGTGGCCCATCGCGATGCCGTCGTCGACGGCGATCGTGTTGAACTCGCGCGGCACGGCGCCCGCGGCCTTGACGGCGTCGGAGACGATCCGGCCGACCGGGGCCAGGTGGGTGTGGCCGGGGACGAACTCGGTGAAGGAGTTGGCGACCGCGATGATCGGCTTGCCGATGTCCTCGCTCGCTACGCCCGAGGCCCGCATAAGGGCGCGGGCGCCCGCCATGTTGCGGCCGTGGGTGACAGTGCGGGACCTCAGCTGGGGCATCGTCTCTCGCTCCTTCGACATAAAAGACTGTCTCCGAGCGTACGCCTCCGGCTCCAAGATCTGGACACGGTGTCCGGTATGCGGGACGGGGTGCTCGCTGGGTGGGCCGGGCGGAGGGCGGGCACGGGCGGTGCCGCGCGGGTCGCCGCGCGGGGCGACGGTGCGGGGCGACGGTGCGGTCAGGGTCGGGGCGACGGTGCGGTCAGGGTTCCGCCAGGTAGCGCTGCAACGTCGGTGCCACCATCTCGACGATCTTCTCGGGGGGTGCCGAAGCCAGCGGTTCCGCTCGCACGACGTAGCGCAGCATCGCGATCCCGAGCATGTGCGAGGCGGCCAGTTCCGCGCGGAACGTCGCGTCCGGTACGTCAAGTGCCTCCGCGACGCGTTCCAGGAGGCGGCGCAGGACGAAGCCGCGGAGGACGTTCGCCGCCGCCTCGTGCGTCAGCGCGGAGCGCATGATCGCCAGCAGGGGGGCCCTGGACGCCGGGTTCTCCCATACGGCGATGAAGTAGCCGGCCAGCCGCTCCCCCAGGCCCTCCGTGCCGCCGCCGAGAACGGCCGGGATCACCAGGGCCGGCTCGAAGGAGAGCTCGACGGCCGCCGCGAAGACCTCGTCCTTCGTACCGAAGTAGTGGTGGACGAGTGCGGAGTCGACGCCCGCCGCCTTGGCGATGCCCCTGATCGACGTCTTGTCGTAGCCGCGCTCCGCGAACTCGGTGCGGGCCGCCTCCAGGATCCGGGCGCGGGCGTCGGGGCCGGTGGTCCCGGCCTTGCGGGAGGGCCGGCCGCGGCGCCTGGGGGCGGGGTCCGCGGGGACCTCGTCGTCGGTGCGGCCGCCGGTCACGGACGCGGTGCTCCGGCGGAGGACGACGCCAGGTGGAGCCGGGTGAAGGCCAGCGCCTCCGCCAGGTCGGCCTCGCGTTCGGCGGTGGACATGGCGCGACGGGTGTTGACCTCGATGACGACATGGCCGTCGAAGCCGGTACGGGCCAGGTGTTCCAGGAGTTCGGCGCAGGGCTGGTCGCCGCGGCCGGGCACCAGGTGCTCGTCCTTGTTGGAGCCCTTGCCGTCGGCGAGGTGGATGTGGGCGAGCCGGTCACCCATCCGGTCCACCATCGCCATGCCGTCCGTGCGGGCCGTCGCGGTGTGCGAGAGGTCCACGGTGAAGTGCCGGTAGTCGTCGTTGGTGACGTCCCAGTCGGGGGCGTACGCCAGCATCTCGCGGTCCCGGTAGCGCCAGGGGTACATGTTCTCGACGGCGAACCGCACATCGGTCTCGTCCGCCATGCGCCAGATCCCGGTGACGAAGTCGCGGGCGTAGTTGCGCTGCCAACGGAACGGCGGGTGGACGACGACGGTCGTCGCCCCGAGCTTCTCCGCGGCGGCACGGGCCCGCTGGAGCTTCACCCATGGATCGGTGGACCAGACGCGCTGGGTGATCAGCAGACAGGGCGCGTGGACGGCGAGGATCGGCACCTGGTGATGGTCCGAGAGCCGTCTCAGGGCCTCGATGTCCTGGCTGACGGGGTCGGTCCACACCATGATCTCGACACCGTCGTAACCAAGACGCGCGGCGATCTCGAAGGCCGTCGACGTCGACTCCGGGTAGACGGAAGCCGTCGACAGGGCGACCTTCGCATCCGGGATGCGCACCACTGGTTCTGCCACTGGGACAGCGTACGGGCAGTGGTACGCCCCGCCGAGGGCTCCGGGCGGAAAGTGAGAAGGGCCATGGCAGGCTTCCGGCCACCTCCGCGGGGCGGTCCGGGGCGGGATGCCGCCCCTCGGCGCGGCTGCTTGCGCGCGGCACGGGCGCTCCCCGGCTGCCGCATCGGCCGCAGCCGGTTCAGAGGCTGCTTGCGCGCGGCGCGGGCGCCGCTCCCTCTGCGCGGGCGCCTCCCGCGCGCTCAGCGCGACGCGGCCCGCTCCGTCGGCTCCGTCGGCTCCGTCGGCTCCGTCGGCTCCGTCGGCAGATGGTCCAGACGGCGCAGGATGACGCCCTCGCGCAGCGCCCAGGGGCAGATCTCCAGTTCGTCGACCCCGAACAGATCCATGGCCCCCTCCGCAACCAGCGCCCCGGCCAGCAGCTGCGCGGCCCGGCCCTCGGAGACGCCGGGCAGGGCGGCCCGCTGCTCGACGGTCATCGCGGCCAGCTTCGGCACCCACTCCTCCAGTGCCTTGCGGGTGAGGGCGCGCTGCACGTACAGGCCGTCGGTGGAGCGTGCGGCGCCCGCCATCCTGGCGAGCTGCTTGAAGGTCTTGGAGGTACCGACGACATGGTCGGGGCGCCCGAGGCGGGTGAACTCCCCGACGCTCCGGGCGATCCGGGCCCGGACATGGCGGCGAAGCGCCTTCACGTCCGCCGGGTCCGGCGGATCGCCCGGCAGCCACCCGGCGGTCAGCCGGCCGGCCCCGAGCGGCAGCGACACCGCCGCGTCCGGCTCCTCGTCCATGCCGTACGCGACCTCCAGCGAGCCGCCGCCGATGTCCAGCACCAGCAGCCGCCCCGCCGACCAGCCGAACCAGCGGCGGGCGGCGAGGAAGGTGAGCCGGGCCTCCTCCGCGCCGCTGAGAACGGCGAGGTCGATGCCCGTCTCGTCGCGCACCCGGGCCAGCACCTGGTCGGCGTTGCCGGCCTCCCGCACGGCGGACGTGGCGAAGGGCAGGACGTCCTCGCACCCCTTGTCCTCGGCGGCCTGGAGCGCGTCGGCGAGCGTCTCCACGAGCCGGTCCACACCGTGGGGGCCGATCGCACCGTCCTCGTCGAGGAGCTCGGCCAGGCGCAGCTCGGCCTTGTGCGAGTGCGCGGGCAACGGCCGGGCGCCCGGGTGCGCGTCCACCACCAGCAGATGCACTGTGTTCGAACCCACGTCGAGGACTCCGAGTCTCATACCCGGAACGCTACCGGGGCGGCGGACTTACCCTTGGCGCGTGCCAAAGACGAAAAAGGCGAAGCCGGGCAAAATCACGAAGAAGCAGAGAACGAAGCAGGAGATGCAGCAGCAGGAAGCGAACGGACCGATCCGGTCCGAAGACGAAACGGGAATCGACTTCGCACGCGCCTGGGTCGAGTTCCCCGACCCCGCGGACGACGAGCAGGTCTTCCGCTGCGACCTGACCTGGCTGACCTCCAGGTGGACCTGCATCTTCGGCAGCGGCTGCCAGGGCATCCAGGCGGGGCGTGCGGACGACGGGTGCTGCACGCTGGGCGCGCACTTCTCGGACGAGGACGACGAGGAGCGGGTGGCGGGCCACGTCGAGCGGCTGACTCCCGAGCTGTGGCAGTTCCACGACGTCGGTACGGAGACGGGCTGGGTCGAGGTCGACGACGACGGGGAACGCCAGACGCGGCGCTGGAAGGGTTCGTGCATCTTCCAGAACCGTCCCGGGTTCGCGGCGGGCGCGGGCTGCTCGCTGCACATCCTGGCGCTGCGGGAGGGCAAGGAGCCGCTGGAGACCAAGCCGGACGTCTGCTGGCAGCTGCCGATCCGGCGTACGTACGACTGGATCGACCGGCCCGACGACACGCGCGTGCTCCAGGTCTCGATCGGCGAGTACGACCGCAGGGGCTGGGGTCCGGGCGGTCACGACCTGCACTGGTGGTGCACGTCGGCGACGTCCGCGCACGGGGCCGGGGAGCCGGTGTACGTCTCGTACCGGCCGGAACTCGTCGAGCTGATGGGCAAGAAGGGCTACGACCGGCTGGTCGAGCTGTGCGAGGAGCGCCTGTCCTCGCTGCTGCCGATGGCACCGCACCCGGCGGATCCGGCGTGACAGCTGCCGCGGCGTGACGACTGCCGTGGTGTGACAGCTGCCGCACCGGGGTGGCTGCCGTGGTGTGACGACTGCCGTGGTGTGACGACTGTCCCGGTGTGACGGCTACCGCGGCAGGGTGGCGGCGCCCGCTCCGTGCGGGGAAACCCTCCTGCGCGTCGCCCGCCGGCGCGCGACGCGGCACCGGCCCGGCGCCCCGTGGCCGCCGGGCGCCGCCGGGCGCCGCCGGTCCTGCGGGCGTTCTGCCCCGGTCTTCAGCTCCTCGGCGGGGAACCGCCCGTACCCGCGCCCGGGTCGCTGGGCGTCGACGGGCCGGTCGGGTCCGGGGACGGTGTCGGACCGGTCGGCGTCGGCGCGGGGTCCGTGGAGCCCGTCGGGTCGGGGCTCGGGTCGGCCGGCCGGGTGGGGCCCGGCGAGGACGACGGCTGCGACGGTACGGACGGACCCGAAGGGGCGGGCGGACCCGAATGCCCCGGGCCGCCGGGGGACGGTGCCGCCGCCCCGTGCCCCCGGACCGCCACGACCGACCCCGACGGGGCCAGGGCGATGCGCGCGCTCCAGGAACCGGCGGGTTCCCGCAGACGGTCCACGAGGACGCGGATCGTGGTGCTCCCGCCCGCGGCGAGCGTCCCCGAGGTGCTGCTGAGGCGCAGCCAGGACGTGTCCGCCCGTGCCGACCACGCGACCGGTGCGCCGCCCGGGGCGGTCAGGCGGACCAGTGCCGTGCCGCCGGACGAGCGGGCCTCGACGGTGAACCCGCCCATGCCGCCCCGCGCCGGCCCGAAGCCGATCACCTCGGCCGAGACGTCCGGGCCGCGGCCGTCCTCGAAGGGGGCGCCGGGCTGGGAACGGACGTTGCCCGCGTTCTCGTAGTGGCCGTCCGGGGTGCCGTCGGGGCCGTGGCCCGCGTCCGTCCCCGTCGCGGTGACCGAGGAGCCCTCGTGGCCCTCGCCGGTCTGCGGCGCGCCGCGGTAGGCGGTCCACAGCGCGATCACCGGGGCTGCGACGACCGTCGCCACCACCGTCGTCGTCACGACCCTGGCGCGCAGCCGGTCCCGGCGTGCGGCGCGGTCCTTCGGGTCCATGGGGAAGCCCGCCCGGTCGAAGCGCGGGCTGCCGGACCGGTTCCGCCGGGCGTGCGCCATCGCGACGTACGCGGACGGCCGCGGCGCCGCGACGACCGGCAGCGCGGCGGCCGGGGTGACGGCCGCGCCCGGCCACGGGCCCCGGGCCCCGGCCCGCTCGGCGGCCCGGCGACAGCGGGGGCAGTCGTCGACATGGCGGACGAGTTCGCGGCGCAGGGTGGCGGAGAGCAGGACGCGGCGGTCGCCGGTGAGCCGGGCGATGGTGGGGCAGTTGCCGGTCTCGACGACGGCGAGGGCGGCGCGGGTGCGTTCCACTTCGCAGGCCGCGGCGGCCAGGAGCTCGCGGGCGGTCGCGGGTTCGAGGCCCAGGACGGAGGCGACGGCGCGCGGGGCGAGACGGTGGCGCACGGCGAGTTCGAGCGCCTCGCGCTGTTCGGGGGTGGTGCCCGCGGCCTCCGGCCAGGCCAACTGGGCGAGTTCGCGGCGGTGCGCCTCGGCGGCGGCCCCGGGCTCGCGGGTGGGGGCGGGGGTCCGGCCCGCCGGGGCGCCGCCCGGCGTGAAGCCGGCCGACGGCTTCACGCCGGCGGCGGGGGGCGTACGGCGTCCCGCGCGCGCCCCCTGGGTGGCCGGCCCGCTCGGCTGCTTGCCCGGAGGGCCGCCCGCCGCCCGCTTCGTCTCCCGTTCCCGCTGGGCCGGCTGGCGTCCCGGCTGCTTGGCCTGCTGCCCTCCCGGCAGCTTCCCCCCGGCCTTGCGGCGGTGCGCCCGACGGCCCTGCCCCTGCTCGGCGAGCCTGCGCAGACACATCCATCTGGCCAGCGCGTACAGCCAGGATTTACGTTCCTCCTCGCCCTCCGGGCACCGGCCGTCCTGCCGTTCCGCGATCGCGAGCACACCGCCGAGCGCCTCGGTGGCGGCCTCGTGGTCGCAGAGCACGGAGAGGCAGTAGGTGAAGAGGCCGTCGAGATGCGGCTCGTCACGTGCGGGAGGCTGCCGCGGCGAAGGCTGCGTCGAGGAGTGGGGCGCACGGCGCCACGTCCGGTGTGCGCCGGTGGTGTGCGTGGGGTGCTCCAGTCTGCTGCTCGTCACCCGGCGACCGTAGGCAGCGCAGAGCACGCCTTTAGCGCCCCTTGAACACATTTAATCCTTACGGGTGAACGTATCGCTCAAAAGGGGACAGGAATCCCGGATTCATGGGCCGGAATACCTGGTTCCGGCGGATGTGCCCGGTCCGTCGGCGGACGTCGGCGCGCGCCGGGCGCCGCCCGCGGACCGCGCCCGGCGGCACTGTCGGTCCCCACCTATACGGTTGCGCCATGGCTGCCCGTACGAAATCCGCGAAGGACCGGCCGTCCTACCGCTGCACCGAATGCGGCTGGACGACCGCCAAGTGGCTCGGCCGCTGCCCCGAATGCCAGGCGTGGGGGACGGTCGAGGAGTTCGGCGGCGCCCCCGCCGTGCGGACCACCGCGGCCGGCCGGGTCAGCAGCGCCGCGCTCCCCATCGGCCAGGTCGACAGCCGGCAGGCCACCGCCCGGTCGACCGGCGTCGGCGAGCTGGACCGGGTGCTCGGCGGCGGTCTCGTCCCCGGCGCCGTCGTGCTGCTCGCGGGCGAGCCGGGCGTCGGGAAGTCGACGCTGCTGCTGGATGTCGCCGCCAAGGCGGCGAGCGACGACCACCGCACCCTCTACGTCACCGCCGAGGAGTCCGCGAGCCAGGTGCGCCTGCGCGCCGACCGGATCCAGGCGATCAACGACCATCTGTATCTCGCCGCCGAGACCGATCTGTCCGCGGTCCTCGGCCATCTGGACGCCGTCAAGCCGTCGCTCCTGGTCCTCGACTCCGTGCAGACCGTCGCCTCGCCCGAGATCGACGGGGCGCCCGGCGGCATGGCACAGGTCCGGGAGGTCGCCGGTGCCCTCATCCGGGCCTCCAAGGAGCGCGGCATGTCGACGCTCCTGGTCGGCCATGTCACCAAGGACGGGGCGATCGCCGGGCCGCGGCTGCTGGAGCATCTCGTCGACGTGGTGCTGTCCTTCGAGGGCGACCGCCACGCCCGCCTCCGGCTCGTACGGGGAGTCAAGAACAGGTACGGCGCGACCGACGAGGTCGGCTGTTTCGAGCTGCACGACGAGGGCATCACCGGCCTCGCCGACCCGTCCGGGCTGTTCCTCACCCGGCGCGACGAGCCCGTCCCCGGCACCTGCCTGACCGTCACCCTGGAGGGCAAGCGCCCGCTCGTCGCCGAGGTGCAGGCGCTGACGGTCGATTCCCAGATCCCCTCGCCCCGGCGCACCACCTCGGGGCTGGAGACGTCCCGGGTGTCGATGATGCTGGCCGTTCTGGAGCAGCGCGGCCGGATCAGCTCGCTCGGCAAGCGGGACATCTACAGCGCGACCGTCGGCGGGGTGAAGCTCTCCGAGCCCGCCGCGGATCTCGCGGTCGCGCTGGCACTGGCCAGCGCCGCCAGTGACACGCCCCTGCCCAAGAACCTGGTGGCGATCGGCGAGGTGGGCCTGGCGGGCGAGGTCAGACGGGTCACGGGGGTCCAGCGCAGGCTGGCCGAGGCGCACCGGCTGGGCTTCACGCACGCGCTGGTTCCGGCCGACCCGGGGAAGATCCCGGCCGGTATGAAGGTCACAGAAGTCGCCAACATGGGCGATGCTCTGAGCGTGCTCCCGCGCCGGTCTCGCGCACAGGCCCCGCAGGAGGAGAGCGCACGCCGGTAGACTTTGCCCTGGTCTCGCCCGTCCGTACGAACGGTATGAGTGACGTAAGGGCACCGCAAACCTGTGACCGGAGGAGTGCAGTGGCAGCCAGCGACCGGGCAGCATCGCCCGGAAAGTCCGGCCAAGGCACCGGTAACGAGGCGCTGATGCGCGCCTCGTTGAGCGCCGTCGCGCCCGGAATGGCGCTGCGGGACGGCCTGGAGCGCATTCTCCGCGGCAACACCGGCGGACTGATCGTGCTCGGCATGGACAAGACCGTGGAGTCGATGTGCACCGGCGGATTCGTGCTGGACGTGGAGTTCACCGCGACGCGCCTGCGTGAGCTGGCCAAGCTCGACGGGGCGCTGATCCTCGACAAGGACATGACCAAGATCCTGCGGGCCGGCGTGCAGCTGGTCCCGGACGCCTCCATCCCCACCGAGGAGACCGGCACCCGCCACCGCACGGCGGACCGGGTCTCCAAGCAGTGCAACTTCCCGGTCGTCTCCGTCTCCCAGTCGATGCGTCTGATCGCGCTGTACGTGGACGGGGAGCGCCGGGTCCTGGAGGAGTCCGCCGCGATCCTCTCCCGCGCCAATCAGGCGCTCGCCACCCTGGAGCGGTACAAGCTCCGGCTCGACGAGGTCGCGGGCACGCTCTCGGCGCTGGAGATCGAGGACCTGGTGACGGTCCGGGACGTGACGGCCGTCGCGCAGCGGCTGGAGATGGTCCGCCGGATCGCGACCGAGATCGCGGAGTACGTGGTGGAGCTGGGCACCGACGGCCGGCTTCTCTCCCTCCAGCTCGACGAGTTGATCGCGGGCGTCGAGCCGGAGCGTGAGCTGGTCGTGCGCGACTACGTGCCGGAGCCGACCGCCAAACGGTCCCGCACGGTCGCCGAGGCGCTGACCGAACTGGACGCGCTCTCCCACACCGAACTGCTCGAACTCCCGGTGGTGGCAAGGGCGCTGGGGTACAGCGGCTCACCGGAAACACTGGATTCGGCGGTCTCGCCGCGCGGCTTCAGGCTGCTGGCGAAGGTGCCGCGGCTGCCCGGGGCGATCATCGACCGGCTGGTGGAGCACTTCGGTGGCCTGCAGAAGCTCCTCGCCGCCAGCGTGGACGACCTCCAGACGGTCGACGGGGTCGGCGAGGCGCGGGCGCGGAGCGTCCGCGAGGGCCTGTCGCGGCTGGCCGAGTCGTCGATTCTCGAACGCTACGTGTAGCCGTGCCGCGCGGGGCCCGGGAGACCGGGCCCCGCGGCGTTTCCGGGACCGCCCCCGCCCGCCGGCCCGCACCCCTCGGCCCTTCGCGATCCGGCCCTCCGTGACGCGGCTCTTCGCGACTCAGCCGTCCGTGGCTCAGCCCTCCGCGATTCGCCCCCTCACGACTCGGCCCCTCACGACTCGGCCCTTCGCGACTCAGTCCTTCGCGACTCAGTCCTTCGCGAGGACGAACGAGGCCCGCTGCACCGGCTCGCCCGGCGACTTCGCCTCGACCAGGTACGTACCGGGCCCGGCGGTTCCCGACGGCGTCGTCGCGCACTGCGGGACGCTCTTCTTCCGGTCCCACTCCACGGTGTGGACGACGGTCGCACCCGCCGGAACCTTCAGCAGCAGGCTGCCGGCGTTGCGCGGGCAGTCCTTGGAGGACCACACCTGGTTGTCGTCGCCCCCCGCCTCGGTGATGGTGAGCACCGCGCTCTTCGGCCCGAAGTCGGCCTTGCAGGTGGTGGACGAGGTGTTCCTGGCGACCAACCGGAACTTCGGCTTCTCGCCGGGGCTGTAGCTGAGCTCGGTCTTCAGGCTCAACTGGAGTGCGTCGGCCGCGCAGTTGGGAAGCGGTGAGTCCGCCGGGACCTGCTGACCGGTCGCCGCGCCGCCGCCGCTCGCGCCACCTGCTCCGGCGCCCGTGGCGCTGCCGGCGCCCGTACCGTCGCCGCCACCGCTCGCGCCGCCGGAGCCCGCGCCCGTACCGGTGGCGTCTCCGTCGCCCCCGCCCGAGTCGCCCGACTCGTCGCGCCCGCCCGGCTGTTGGCCGATGGCCGGGCCGGACGGGGTGGGGCCGGGGGTGATCTCGCGCACGGGACCCGATCCGCCGGGCCGGGAGTCGTCCGTGTTCGTCTTACCGCCGCCGGAGGTGACGGCCCATGCGATCAGCAGCACGAGCAGCGCGACCAGCGTCGCCGCCACCGCCCTCCGTCGCCAGTAGATGGTGGAGGGAAGCGGCCCGATCGGATTACGCAAAGATCCCACGACACAAACTGTACGAGAGATCGGCGCCGACTCCCGCCCCACCCGCCGCCCGGACCCGAAGTTTTGCGGATCATCATCCCGGTTCGGCCTGTTCGGGCCCGTACTTCCGCCGGATCGGGCCCCCGGAATCGCCGAAGGTGACCACTGGGTTTCGTTGACTACCCTCTGTCACATGGATAGTTCAGCTACTGCGTCGCTCTACCGGGACATCACCGACTTCGCTCATGACATGCCGTCATGGGTGCAACACGTGGCCGAGACATGGACGGAGCTCGGCCTCCTGGTCTTCGGCGTTCTGTTCGTCACCGGCTGGTGGCGTGCCCGCCGGGCGGACGAGGCCGCCCTGGCGCTGGCGGTGCTCGCGCCCCTCGCGACGGCCTTCGCCTATGTGGTCAGCGAGGTGTTCAAGTCGATGGTGGACGAGGAACGGCCATGCCGGACGGTCGTCGGGGCGGCGGCCTCGCTGGTGCCGTGTCCGCCGACGGGCGACTGGTCGTTCCCCAGCAACCACTCCGCGATCGCCGGAGCGGCAGCCGTCGCCCTGGCGATCGCCCGGCCCCGGCTGGCCTGGCTCACCGTGCCCCTGGCCCTGCTGATGGCCTTCTCCCGGGTCTTCGTCGGGGTGCACTACCCGCACGACGTGGCGGTCGGCCTGCTGCTGGGTGCCGCGGTGTCGGCCGCGGCGGTCGCCGTGCTGTACCGGCCGGCCCGGTCGCTCGCCCGAACGGTACGGGGCAGCGGGGCGCCGGTGGCGGCCCTGGTGTCGGGGCCGGGGCCGAGTACGGGGACGGCGGTCCGGTCCCGGCGGCGGAGCGGGGGATCACGGCGGCGGCACGGACGGGACTGACGCCACCGGGGGAGTCCCCTTGGGCCGGTTGCCGGATTCCGGGGGGACAGACGGGTGGCATTATCACCCCAAGGGCCCCCAGGAGGAGCGACACCACCGTGCGCGGAGCCCTCGTCTGCGCTTCCGTGCCAGGATCGTGGGTGCGATGACTGCCATGACTGCGACACAGACGCCCCCCGCCTCCCTCCATGCTCCCGTCATCGGGTGGTTCGAACAGCACGCCCGCGATCTGCCCTGGCGCCGTCCCGAAGCGGGCGCCTGGGGTGTGATGGTGAGCGAGTTCATGCTGCAGCAGACCCCCGTCAGCCGGGTCCTCCCGGTGTACGAACAGTGGATGGCCCGCTGGCCGCGCCCGGCGGACCTGGCTGCCGAGCCGCCCGGTGAGGCGGTCCGTGCCTGGGGCCGGCTCGGCTACCCCCGCCGCGCGCTCCGCCTGCACGGAGCCGCGCAGGCAATAACGGAACGGCACGGCGGCGACGTACCGAGCGAGCACGGTCAGCTGCTCGCCCTGCCCGGGATCGGTGAGTACACCGCGGCGGCGGTGGCCTCGTTCGCGTACGGGCAGCGCCATGCCGTACTCGACACGAACGTCCGCCGGGTGTTCGCCCGCGCCGCGACCGGCATCCAGTACCCGCCGAACGCGACCACCGCCGCCGAGCGCAAGCTCGCCCGCGCGCTGCTCCCCGAGGAGGACGAGCGGGCCGCCCGCTGGGCCGCCGCGACGATGGAGCTCGGCGCCCTCGTCTGCACCGCCAAGAACGAGGACTGCACCCGGTGCCCGATCGCTGGGCAGTGTGCCTGGCTGCTGGCCGGGAAGCCCGCCCACCAGGGGCCCCCGCGGCGTGGTCAGACCTACGCCGGCACCGACCGGCAGGTGCGCGGGCGGCTGCTCGCCGTGCTGCGCGAGGCCGTGACGCCGGTGCCGCAGTCGGCACTGGACGCGGTGTGGGACGAGCCGGTGCAACGGGCTCGCGCACTGGACGGACTGGTCGCGGACGGCCTCGTCGAACCGCTGGCCGACGGCCATTACCGGCTGCCGCTGAGCTGACCCCGCGGCTCCTGGCTCCGCCGCTGTTACACAACTGATGGACAGCCGTGCGTCGGCGTATGGCTGCTCCGCACAGCCCCGTGACAACAGCTCCGTACCGTCATCGACGTCAGCCCGACCGATCGATGGCTGGCGGCGGTTCTACGGGGTTCTACGGGGACGGAGGCGGTTGGAATGGCGCAGGGCGAGGTGCTCGAATTCGAGGAGTACGTACGCACTCGGCAGGAGGCACTGCTGCGCAGTGCACGCCGACTGGTTCCGGACCCGGTGGACGCGCAGGACCTGCTGCAGACCGCCCTGGTCCGTACGTACGGCCGCTGGGACGGCATCGCCGACAAGTCCCTCGCCGACGCCTATCTGCGTCGCGTCATGATCAACACCCGGACCGAGTGGTGGCGGGCCCGCAAGCTGGACGAGGTCCCCACCGAGCAGCTGCCCGACGCGAGCGTCGAGGACGGCAGCGAGCAGCGCGCCGACCGCGCCCTGCTGATGGACGTGCTGGGCGTCCTGGCTCCCAAGCAGCGCAGCGTCGTCGTGCTGCGACACTGGGAGCAGATGAGCACGGAGGAGACGGCGGCGGCGCTCGGCATGTCGACCGGTACGGTGAAGAGCACGCTGCACCGCGCGCTGGCGCGCCTGCGCCAGGAGCTGGAGAGCCGTGAGGCGGCGAGCGCGGAGGCCCGGCTCCGCGAGGAGCAGGGACCGACCGCGGCCGGCCGTGCTCCGGCCGTCGGCGCCCAGGCGCGTACGCGGGCGACGGCGCGGGTACGGGCGCAGGCGGGTGGGCGTATGGACGAACGGGGGCGGGAGCGGTGCGCGGCCTGACAGCCAGCGGTGACAGCGGCAGCGGCGACGACCGCGGCGGCGGAAGAGACGACGGCGGCCGCGGGGCCGCCGGAGGGCGTGGCCGGGCCCTGACCGGCTGGGCGGCGGGCACCACGACTCTGGTCGGGCTCGCCGCCTTCGGGCTGCTCGCGGCCGGCTGCGCCACCGGCGGGACCGGCACCCGTGACGAGGGCCCGGCGGGCACCGAGCCGGCCGCCCAGGTCACGCCGAGCGTCCGTCCGCCGTCCACGGAGAAGCCCACGCCCCGGGTCGATCCCGTGTCGCTGCTCAAGGCCGACCCCAAGGTCGGCGAGCGGGTCAGGACGGACCTGAAGCCCTGCAGCGGTTCCGAGTACCCGGTGGACTCCTCGTACGGCACCCTGACCGGCGCCTCCTCGCCCGACGTCGTGGTCAACGTGATGACCTGCGGCGACTCGGTGGGCGTCGGCACCTACGTGTACCGCCCGCGGAGCAACGGCACGTACGAGAACGTGTTCGCCGTCGAGCAGCCCGCGGTGTACGGCACCATCGACCGCGGTGATCTGGTGGTGACGGCCCAGGTGTACGGGAAGAAGGACTCGGTCGCGTACCCCTCCGGCGAGGAAGTGATCACCTACCAATGGGCGAACAACCGGTTCAGCGAGCACGACCGGGTGCACAACGACTTCAACCGAGCCGTCGGTGACGGAGAGGCCGGTCTTCCGGGATCCGCTCAGCCGGCGGAGAACTGAGAGCAGTCCGATGGCCGAGACCCACGTCCTGTTCGTCGAGGACGACGACGTCATCCGCGAGGCCACCCAGCTGGCGCTGGAGCGCGACGGCTTCGCGGTGACCGCGATGCCCGACGGCCTGTCGGGCCTGGAGGCGTTCCGGGCCGACCGACCGGACATCGCCCTGCTCGATGTGATGGTGCCGGGCCTCGACGGGGTCAGCCTCTGCCGCCGTATCCGCGACGAGTCGACCGTCCCCGTGATCATGCTGTCGGCACGGGCCGACTCGATCGACGTGGTGCTCGGCCTGGAGGCCGGTGCCGACGACTACGTCACCAAGCCCTTCGACGGGGCGGTCCTGGTCGCCCGGATCCGCGCCGTGCTGCGGCGCTTCGGCCATGCGTCGGGCGGGCAGCCGGGCAACGGGGAGCCGGAACCGCAGCACGTCGGCGGGGTGCTGGCCTTCGGCGACCTGGAGGTCGACACCGAGGGCATGGAGGTCCACCGGGCCGGCGAACAGGTGGCGCTGACCCCGACCGAGATGCGGCTGCTGCTGGAGTTCTCCGCCGCGCCCGGCACGGTGCTCTCCCGCGACAAGCTCCTGGAGCGGGTCTGGGACTACGGGTGGGGCGGTGACACCCGGGTCGTGGATGTCCATGTGCAGCGGCTGCGCACCAAGATCGGCCAGGACCGGATCGAGACGGTCCGCGGCTTCGGCTACAAACTCAGGCCATGAAGCGGCTCGCCCTGCGGACGGGTGTCCGCTGGAAGATCAGCATCGCCATCGCCGCGGTCGGTGCGCTGACCGCGGTCGCGCTCAGCTTCGTCGTCCACAACGCCGCCCGGGTCTCGATGCTGGAGAACGCGCGCGAGGTCCAGCTGGAACGGCTGAAGTACGCGCAGCTGCTGTACGAGGCGAAGAAGACGCAGAAGGCCGATCCCCGGTTCGGCGCCAAGCTCAACGACCCGACGATGCCGCGCAGCCTGCGCGCGGAGACCAGCCGGAACCGGCGTGCCACGCATGTCCGGGAGCTCAAGAACGGGGTGCCCGACGTGTGGGCGGCCGTGCCGGTCGGCAACGGCAATGTCCTCTCGCTGCACACCCCGTTCGCCGACCGCACCGCCACGGTGATGGGGGACCTCGACCGGGCGCTGATCATCGGCTCGGTCTCGGTGGTGTTCGGCGGCTGTGCGCTGGGCGTGCTGATCGGCGGGCAGCTGTCGCGTCGGCTGCGCAAGGCGGCGGCCGCTGCGGGCAGGGTCGCGCAGGGCCAGACGGATGTACGGGTACGGGAGGCCGTCGGCGGCGTGGTCCAGGACGAGACCGACGAGCTGGCCCGCGCGGTGGACGCGCTGACGGACGCGCTGCACGAGCGGATCGAGGCGGAGCGCCGGGTCACCGCGGACATCGCGCACGAGCTGCGTACGCCGGTGACGGGTCTGCTGACGGCGGCCGAGCTGCTGCCTCCGGGCCGCCCCACCGAGCTCGTACGGGACCGGGCGCAGGCGATGCGCACCCTGGTCGAGGACGTGCTGGAGGTGGCGCGGCTGGACAGCGCGTCGGAACGGGCCGAGCTGCAGGAGATCGCGCTGGGCGAGTTCGTCAGCCGACGGGTCGCGCTGCTGGACCCGGATGTGCGGGTGCAGGTCGTGCACGAGTCCTGGGTCAGCACCGATCCGCGCCGGCTGGAGCGGATCCTCGGCAATCTGCTGGGCAATGCCGCCAAGCACGGTGCCACGCCGGTGGAGGTCACGGTCGAGGGCCGGGTGGTGCGGATCCGCGATCACGGTGCCGGGTTCCCGGCGGCGCTGCTGCGTGAGGGCCCGAGCCGGTTCCGTACCGGAAGCAGCGACCGGGCCGGGCACGGGCACGGTCTCGGCCTGACGATCGCCGCCGGTCAGGCCCGGGTCCTGGGGGCCCGGCTGACCTTCCGCAACGCGGGGCCCGACGGGGCGGCGAAGGGCGCGGGCGGGGCGATCGCCGTGCTGTGGCTGCCCGAGCACGCGCCGACGAACACCGGCAGCTTCCCTGTCCTGCGCCTGTCCGAACAGCGCACGCCGGACAGCGGCGACGGGGAGAGCGCGGGGACCGGCCGCAGACGGACCGGCGGCTGAACCGGATACGGGAGGAGGCTCCCGGGGCGCGCCCCGGGAGCCTCCTCCCGTATCCGGGCTCGTGCACGGCCCGTACGCCGTCGGCGCCGTGAGCCGCTCGTACGCGGGCTCGTCCGTACGAGCAGCTCGTACGCAGGCCCGACGTAGCACGCCGCTCGGTACGCGGGCTCGTACTCCGTGCGCCAGCCCGTACGCCCGCCAGCCCGTACGCCGTGCGCCGCTCGTGCGCCGCTCGTGTGCCGTGAACGGTCAGACGGTCTCGGGCTGCCTGGCCTCGGCGGCCGCGGCCGGTGTCTCCGCGCTGTCCCGCGACGTGGCCTCCGGGGCCGCTCCCCGCAGCGGGACCTCCTTGACGAACACCGATGCGAGCAGGGCCACGACGCCCACCGAGGCGCCCACCAGGAACGCGATGTGCGTACCGGACGACACCGCGAACTGGTACGCCTCACGCACCGCGTCCGGCAGCTTCGCCAGGCTCGCCGCGTCCAGCTGCGCGGACTTCGCCGTGGCTCCCCCGCCACCGCGGGCCGCCATCTCGTCCTGCACCCGCCCGGTGAACAGCGCCCCCATGATCGCGACGCCGAAGGAGCTGCCGAGCGTGCGGAAGAGGGTGGTCGCGGAGGAGGCGACTCCCATGTCCTTCATGTCCACGCTGTTCTGCGCGACGAGCATCGTGATCTGCATCAGGAAGCCCATGCCCGCGCCGAGCACCGCCATGTAGATGCCCGAGGTGAGGCGGGTGGTGCCGGTGTCCATCTGCGAGAGCAGGAACAGACCGGTCACCATCAGGGCCGAGCCCACGACGGGGAAGATCTTGTACCTGCCGGTGCTGGTGGTGACTCGACCGGCGATCAGCGACACGGCCATCATCGACAGCAGCATCGGCAGGAGCAGCAACCCCGAGTTGGTCGCCGAAGCACCCTGGACGGACTGCTGGTACAGCGGCAGGAAGAGCACCGCGCCGAACATCACGAAGCCCGACATGAAACCGACGACGGACATCAGGGTGAAGTTGCGGTTGCGGAAGATGTGCAGTGGGATGATCGGTTCCGCGGCCCTCGTCTCGACGAAGAGGAAACCGACGAGCGCGGCGGCACCGATCGCGATGAGCTCCATGATCACGGCGGAGTTCCAGTCGTACTCCGAACCGCCCCAGGTGGTGACCAGCACGATCGCGGTGATGCCGAGGGTCAGCAGCCCGGCGCCGAGGTAGTCGACCTTCGCCTCGGTGCGCCCCCGCTTCGGCAGGTGCAGCACGACGGTGACCATGGCCAGGGCGATCGCGCCCAGCGGCAGGTTGATGTAGAAGCTCCAGCGCCAGCCGAGGTGGTCGGTGATGGTGCCGCCGACCAGCGGTCCGCCGATCATGGCGACGGCCATGACTCCGGCCATCATGCCCTGGTACTTGCCGCGCTCACGGGGCGGTACCAGGTCGCCGATGATCGCCATGACACCGACCATCAGTCCGCCCGCACCGAGCCCCTGGATCGCCCGGAAGCCGATCAGCTGGCCCATGTCCTGGGCCATTCCGCTCAGCACCGAGCCGATCAGGAAGAGCACGATGGACGTGAGGAACACGCCCTTGCGCCCGTACATGTCACCGAGCTTGCCCCAGATGGGGGTGGAGGCCGCGGTGGCCAGCGTGTACGCGGTGACGACCCAGGACAGGTGCTCCAGGCCGCCGAGGTCACCGACGATCGTCGGCATGGCCGTACCGACGATCAGGTTGTCCAGCATGGCGAGCAGCATCGTGATCATCAGGGCCAGCATCACCACCCGTACGCTGCGCTGCTGCTTCCCGGGTATTCCGGCGGGCAGGTCGCCCGCCTCCCCACCCGGTGTCTTCTTCACATCGGACATTGGTCCCACTCCCCTGATCCCCGGTGCGCACCGGGGACTTACTTGCCGCCCGGCTAGTTGACTACACTGGGCAAAGTAGACGGGTAACTAGCCGGTCGTCAAGTAAGCTTCGAGGAGAGCGTCATGGGCAGCACGCCGCAGCCACGCCGGGGCAACACGCGCCAGCGGATCCAGGACGTCGCCCTGGAGCTCTTCGCCGAACAGGGCTACGAGAAGACCTCCCTGCGCGAGATCTCCGAGCGGCTGGATGTCACCAAGGCCGCGCTGTATTACCACTTCAAGACCAAGGAAGACATCCTGGTCAGCATCTTCGACGACCTGAACCGGCCGATCGAGGAACTGATCGCATGGGGCAGGGAGCAGCCCCGCACCCTGGAGACGAAGCAGGAGCTCCTGCACCGCTACAGCGAGGCCCTGACAGCGACCGCCCCGCTCTTCCGGTTCATGCAGGAGAACCAGGCGACCGTACGGGACCTCAGCATCGGGAGCACCATCAAGGACCGCCTCCTCGCCCTGATCGACCTGATCAAGGAACCCGAGGCGCCCCTGACCGACCAGGTGCGCTGCGTCACCGCGCTCTTCACGATGCACGCGGGCATGTTCGCCCTCAAGGACCTCGAAGGCGACCCCGAGGACAAGCGCAAGGCCGTCCTCGAAGTCGCCTGCGAGCTGGTCACCCGGGCACACAGCCCGGGTTCCGGGGAGTAGCGGGGGTCCGTCCGCCCGGCCGGGTCAGACCCGGACGCCCTCCCTGTGCAGGAACGAGACCGGGTTGACCGCGGAACCGTAGTCGGCGGTGTGGCGGATCTCGAAGTGCAGGTGCGGACCGCTGGAGTTGCCGGTGTTGCCGGAGAGGGCGATCTTCTCGCCCGTCTTCACGGTCTCGCCGATGCGTACGTCGATCCGCGACAGGTGGGCGTACTGCGAGTACATGCCGTTGGCGTGCTTGATCACGACGGCGTTGCCGTACGCGGGACCGTCGCCGCCGCCGTTCGGCCCGGCCTTCACGACGGTGCCGCTGTGCGCGGCATCGACCCTGGTGCCGATCGGCACGGCGAAGTCCTGGCCGGAGTGCTTGTGGGCCCAGCGGCTGCCGTCGTTGCCGAAGCTCGCGCTCAGCTCGTAGCGGTTCACCGGGGTCGCCCAGCCGGCGGCCTTCTTCGCGGCCGCCTTCTCGGCCGCGGCACGTTCCGCCTTGGCCGCCTTGGCCGCCTTGCCCTGCACGGCCGCCTGCTCGGCGACCGATCGGGCCGCGAGGTTGTCGATCAGGCTCGCGGTGCCGGAGACGCCCGTCGTGCCGGCCGCGAACGCAGCACCCGCGCCGAGAACCATCGACGTCCCCAGGCCGGCTGCCACCACGGCGCCACGGACACGGGACAGCGACGGGCGGCGGGAGTGCTGGAACGAAACGCGCTTCGACATAAGCGGAAATCCTCCGGAGATGACTGGACCCGGCGCTCCGGCCGGGCTGGCCATCCCTTGGTAACCCGCACCCCCCGTCGTGCTCAAACACCCCATCTACGATCAAAAGCCGTATCAAGCACTTCGGGAATTCACTGCCGACGGCTTCACCCACTCGACGTCCCGACGCGTCGAAACTCTTTTTTTCAGACAGGTTTCACCCCAGTTGCAAACCGGTCCAACCGGACTGAACCCAGTAATTCGGGCTCCTCTCTCCACGCCCTCGAAAGCCACGTCCCACGCCGGGGCCGGGGCCCCTGACACGACCACGGCGCCCTCCCCTATCACCCCTAGTAGGCCCCAGAAGGGCTGTGTGCCTTGTCACCGCCGCCGGGACGAAAGGCCGTCCGATTCGGGACCTTCGGCCCGCGACCTGGCTACGCTGACACGGCGACCAGCTCAGCTCCCGGGGGGACAGGCCATGGCCAGTGACACCGCAGGCACCAGCGACATGGACGGCATCGAACTCGCCGACGCCGTCGAGTCGATCCGCAACCAGCTCATCGACGCCGCAGGCCGCGCGACCGGCCGCCCCGTGGCCTTCGAGGTCGGCGACATCCAGATGGAGTTCACCCTCGAACTCCGCAAGGAGGTCAAGGGCGGCACCAGGGTGAAGGCCTGGGTGGTCGAAGCGGGCGCCGACGCCTCCCGCGCGACCGGCCGCACGCACAAGGTCGCCTTCACCCTGAAACCGCGCGACGCCACGACCGGCGAGCCCTGGCGGATCGGCCACGAGGACGAGGGCAGCACAGCGCACTTCGGCCGCGGGACGACGCGGCCGTGAGCACCGCACCGCCCACGACCGCCGTGCCGCCCGCGGCACGCACAGTCGTGGTCCTCGGCACCGGGGCCGGGGCCGGAGCCGCTCAGGGCAGCGGAGCCCTGCTCACCGACCGGCTCGTGCTGACCTGCGCCCACGTGGTGAAGGGCGGCAGCCGGGCCGCCGTCGCCCACCCCCGCCTTCCGGACCGCACACCGGCCACGGTCGCCTGGATCGACCACGACCTCGACGCCGCGCTCCTGCTGACCGCGGTCCCGGTGCTCCCGGTCACCCCCGTACGGCTCGGCGTCCTCCACAGCGACCAGGCACTCCCCGGCTGCGAGATCATCGGCTTCCCCGACATCCAGCGGTACGGCCCCGAGCAGCGTCTGGAGGCCGACCAGTACACGGCCACCGCCCTGCCCATGGCCGGCCACCTGCGCGGTCTGCTCGTCTGCGAGCTGGACGGCCCGCCCGCCGCCCGGACGGACCACGAGCCCCCGGCCCTGCGGGGCATGTCCGGCGGCCCTGTCTTCGCCGGGAACGTCCTGCTCGGCATCGCCCGGCAGATCCCCCGGCAGCGCGGCGGCCGGCGCGTGGAGTGCGTACCGCTCGCCCCGCTCCTCGCCGCGCCGCCCTTCGAGCTCGTCTACCGGCAGTCCGGCACGGCGCTGCGCCACGAGCGGGTCCACGGCCACTTCCCCAGAGACGTGCGGTACGAGGAGGAGTACGCGACCGCGGTCGGTGCCGCGTACCGGCGTACGAAGATCTTCGGGCTGGACGAGCTGGGCCGGCGCGATTCCGAGTGGGATCTGGACACCGCGTATCTGAGCCTGGAGGCCCAGCAGAACCCCACCGGCCCGGCTCCGCAGACCCTCCGGTCGCCCCAGCGAATCGACGCGCTGCTCTCCGACCGCCCCCGGGTACTGCTGCGGGGCGACGCGGGCGCCGGGAAGACCACGCTGCTGTGGTGGCTGGCCGCACACGCCTCGGCGCGCACGCTGGGCCCGCGGCTGGCCGCGCTCAACGGCCTGGTGCCGTTCGTCGTCCCGCTGCGCACACTGCGCGCCCAGGGCGGCACCTTCCCCGCCCCCGCGCAGCTGCCCGCGGCGGCCCGGCTGGTGATCGACGAGGCCCCGGAGGGCTGGGTCGGCCGGGTCCTGGAGTCCGGCCGGGCACTGCTGCTGGTCGACGGACTGGACGAGGTCCCGCAGGACGACCGCGAGCAGGCGCACGACTGGCTGTCCCGTCTCCTCGACCGGTACCCGGACATCCGCTGCCTGGCGACGGTGCGCCCGCTCGCCGTCGAACCGGACTGGCTGATGTCGCAGGGCTTCGAGGAGCTGCGGCTGCTGCCCATGCGGAACGAGGACATCGAGGCCTTCGTCGCCGCCTGGCACCGGGCCGCCCGGCTGGACGACGACGACCACGAGACCCTCGACCGCCTCGAACGGGATCTGACCCAGCAGTTCGCCCAGAACACCGCGCTGCGCAATCTGGCCCGTACCCCGCTGCTCTGCGCGGTGATCTGCGCCCTGCACCGACGCCGCCAGGGCATCCTGCCGGAGACCCGCTGGAGCCTGTACGACTCGGCGCTCACCATGCTCCTGGGCGACCGCGACAGACAGCGCAGGATCGAGGCCCCCGAAGGCATCACGATGAACGTGGAGGAGCAGGCCCAGCTCCTCCAGCGCATCGCGATCTGGCTGGTGCGGGGCGGCCAGTCGGAGCTCCAGCGCCCCCAGGCGCTGCGCCAGCTGGAACGGGCCCTGCCGGGCATGGAGCAGGTACGGCAGCAGGGTTCGGCCGAGGACGTCCTGACGCATCTCCTCAACCGCAGCGGGGTCCTCCAGGAACGCGCCGACGGCGTCTACCAGTTCGCCCACCGCACCTTCCAGGACTTCCTCGCCGCCAAGGAGTTCGTCGAGGGCGACCAGTTGAACGAACTGCTCGGCCGGGCGGGCGCGCAGCAGTGGCACGACGTCATCCTGCTGGCGGCCGGCCACTGCGGCCGCCGCGAACACCCCGCTCTGGTCAACGGGTTGCTGGACGTGGAGCCGGGACCGACCGACACCGTCTACCGGGAGGAGATCACGGTGCTGGCCGCGCTCTGCGCCCAGCACGCGACCTGGCTGGACGAGACGACACGCGCCAGGGTCCGCACCGCCGTGGACGGGCTGTTCCCGCCGAGGTCCGACCGGGACGTACGGCTGCTCTCCCGCCTGGGGCCGGCCGCCCTGAACCACCTCCCCGACCCGGCGTCCGCCGCCGTCACCCCGGAGGACGCCCGCACGGTCGCGGAACTGATCAACGAGATCGGCGGCGCGAAGGCCGTGCCGTACGCGCGCCGATGGGCCCTGGCCCATCAGCACCTCAGCTATGCCTTCCGGGAGAACTGGCACAGATACCCGGTGGCCGCGTACGCCGAACAGGTCCTCGCCACCTTCGACCTGGAGTACCACCTCCTGAAGATCACCTCCAGGGAGCAGCTGGCCGCCCTGCGCCATCTGCCGGAGGCCCGTAATCTGCGGATCACCGGCGGGTTCACCTCGTCCGAACTCCAGGCGGCGCTGCGCGGCAGGCAGTGGACCGATCTCGCCATCGGGGAGAACCCCTGTGTGACGGACCTGTCGTTCCTGACGGGCTGCGGGGAACGGCTCATGGACCTCTTCCTCCACAACTGTCCGGCCGTACGGGACCTCGGCCCGCTCGCCGGGCTCCGTGCGCTCAGGTCGCTCCAGCTGGACATGAGCCATCTGCCGGACGCCGCGCTCTCCGTGCTGGCTTCCGCTTCGGGCCGGCTGAGCTACCTGGACCTCAGGAACGTGACGGCCGAGCAGCTGCCCCGGCTGCCCCCGCTGCCCCGGGTACGCTCGCTGAGCATCCGCGGCGCGGTCCCGCTAGAGATCGACTCGCTCGACGGCTGGCCACTCCTGGACAGCCTCCGGCTGGAATCCCTCACACCGGTGCGGCCCCTGCTCGCGACCCTGCGGCGGACCCCGAGGGTCACCGACGTCACCGTGCGCGTGGTGTCCCTGACGGAATTCGACAGCGAGGCGGCCGTCCCGTCCGTCAGGGAACTGGTGCTCCGCTGCGACACGGAACCGGTCGGCGGGTTCGAGTGGGTCCCCCAGGTCTTCCCCTCGCTGAAGTCGTTCCTGTTCACCCCTCCCACGTACGGGGGGCACATCGATCTGACCCCGCTCGAAGTCCTGCCCGGCCTCCGCGTAGCCATCACCGGCAGCCATCAGGTCGTCGGCGGCGAAGGCCTCGACGTACGCCGCTGACGACAGCACAGCGGCCCGGCGGACCGGCAGACCCGACGGACCCAACGGACCCGGCGAACTCGCCGGACCCGGCAGACCCAGCAGACCCGGCAGACCCCGCAAAAAGGGGCTGCCCCGGACCGTTTCCACGGTTCCGGGGCAGCCCCTGCGGATGCTCAGACGCTAGGACCTCTCGGCCCTCGGACGCGTCCTCACACGTCCTTCGACATGTTCGGTCCCGCGCCGCCCGCCGCCTGCTCGATCGGGGGGACGTCGGGCAGAGCCGACTTCTCCTCGCCGCGGAAGGTGAACGCCTTCTCCTCACCCTCGCCCTCGGTGCCGACGACGACGATGTGACCGGGGCGCAGCTCACCGAAGAGGATCTTCTCGGAGAGGATGTCCTCGATCTCGCGCTGGATCGTCCGGCGCAGCGGCCGGGCGCCCATCACGGGGTCGTAGCCCTTCTTCGCCAGGAGCGACTTGGCTTCCGAGCTCAGCTCGATGCCCATGTCGCGGTCCTTCAGACGCTCGTCCACCTTGGCGAGCATGAGGTCGACGATCTGGATGATGTCTTCCTCGGTGAGCTGGTGGAAGACGACCGTGTCGTCGACACGGTTGAGGAACTCGGGGCGGAAGTGCTGCTTGAGCTCTTCGTTGACCTTGTTCTTCATCCGCTCGTAGCCGGTCTTGACGTCGCCCTGGGCGGCGAAGCCCAGGTTGAAGCCCTTGGAGATGTCCCGGGTCCCGAGGTTGGTCGTCATGATGATGACCGTGTTCTTGAAGTCCACGACCCGGCCCTGGGAGTCGGTCAGACGACCGTCTTCCAGAATCTGGAGCAGGGAATTGAAGATATCGGGGTGGGCCTTCTCGACCTCGTCGAAGAGAACGACGGAGAACGGCTTGCGGCGCACCTTCTCGGTGAGCTGGCCGCCCTCTTCGTAACCCACGTAACCGGGGGGAGAACCGAAGAGGCGGGAAACCGTGTGCTTCTCGCTGAACTCCGACATGTCGAGCGCGATCAGCGCGTCCTCGTCGCCGAAGAGGAATTCGGCGAGCGTCTTGGACAGCTCCGTCTTACCGACACCGGACGGGCCGGCGAAGATGAACGAACCACCGGGGCGCTTCGGGTCCTTCAGACCGGCTCGCGTACGGCGGATCGCCTGCGAGAGGGCCTTGATGGCGTCCTTCTGGCCGATGACGCGCTTGTGGAGCTCGTCCTCCATGCGCAGCAGCCGGGAGGACTCCTCCTCCGTCAGCTTGAAGACCGGGATGCCGGTCGCGGTGGCCAGGACCTCGGCGATCAGCTCGCCGTCGACCTCGGCCACGACGTCCATGTCGCCGGCCTTCCACTCCTTCTCGCGCTTGGTCTTCGCGGCGAGGAGCTGCTTCTCCTTGTCGCGCAGGGACGCGGCCTTCTCGAAGTCCTGCGAGTCGATCGCAGACTCCTTGTCGCGGCGGACGCCCGCGATCTTCTCGTCGAACTCGCGGAGGTCCGGCGGCGCGGTCATCCGGCGGATGCGCATCCGGGAACCGGCCTCGTCGATCAGGTCGATCGCCTTGTCCGGCAGGAAGCGGTCCGAGATGTACCGGTCCGCCAGCGTCGCGGCCTGGACCAGCGCCTCGTCCGTGATGGAGACGCGGTGGTGGGCCTCGTAGCGGTCGCGCAGACCCTTGAGGATCTCGATGGTGTGCGGCAGCGACGGCTCCGCGACCTGGATGGGCTGGAAGCGGCGCTCCAGCGCGGCGTCCTTCTCCAGGTGCTTGCGGTACTCGTCGAGCGTCGTCGCACCGATGGTCTGCAGCTCGCCGCGGGCCAGCATCGGCTTGAGGATGCTGGCGGCGTCGATCGCGCCCTCGGCGGCGCCCGCACCCACCAGGGTGTGGAGCTCGTCGATGAACAGGATGATGTCGCCGCGGGTGCGGATCTCCTTGAGGACCTTCTTCAGGCGCTCCTCGAAGTCACCGCGGTAGCGGGAGCCGGCGACCAGCGCGCCGAGGTCGAGGGTGTAGAGGTGCTTGTCCTTGAGGGTCTCGGGCACCTCGCCCTTGACGATGGCCTGCGCCAGGCCCTCGACGACCGCCGTCTTGCCGACGCCGGGCTCGCCGATGAGAACCGGGTTGTTCTTGGTACGGCGGGACAGCACCTGCATGACCCGCTCGATCTCCTTCTCGCGCCCGATGACCGGGTCGAGCTTGGATTCGCGAGCGGCCTGGGTGAGATTCCGGCCGAACTGGTCGAGCACCAGGGATGTGGAGGGCGTGCCTTCCGCGGGGCCGCCCGCGGTCGCCGCCTCCTTGCCGCCCGAGTACCCGGAGAGCAGCTGGATGACCTGCTGCCGCACCCGGTTCAGGTCGGCACCCAGCTTCACGAGGACCTGGGCGGCGACACCCTCGCCCTCGCGGATCAGGCCGAGCAGGATGTGCTCGGTGCCGATGTAGTTGTGGCCGAGCTGGAGGGCCTCGCGGAGCGACAGCTCCAGGACCTTCTTGGCCCGGGGTGTGAAGGGGATGTGCCCGGACGGAGCCTGCTGGCCCTGACCGATGATCTCCTCAACCTGCTGGCGGACCGCCTCGAGCGAAATCCCGAGGCTCTCCAGGGCCTTAGCGGCGACACCCTCACCCTCGTGGATAAGGCCCAGGAGGATGTGCTCGGTGCCGATGTAGTTGTGGTTGAGCATCCGGGCTTCTTCCTGAGCCAGGACGACAACCCGCCGCGCGCGGTCGGTGAACCTCTCGAACATCGTTAATCGCTCCTCAGAGCGGTCAGGCAGTAAGGGGTCGGTCCCCTCCCTGTCCTTCCGCAGCTTAGTCCCGCAAGCGGGGACCGCTCATTCCAACTGCCGACACCGTCCTTGGCCTCCTGCCCCGAACGCCGACATCTGCTCCAACCCGATGGTGCGAGACGATGTTCCCGCAGGCCAGGCAGATACGCCTTTCGCCAGTACGCCGATGGCGAACGTGAGATGCCCGGCCCTGCGTGTCGCCCCTCCCCACTAGGGATGTCTTACCCGCAATTACAGACAGTCCATGCGGCGCACGCCGGTTCCCTCCGCTACGGGCGAACATATCTGCGCTCCCGAATGCGCCTCTACGCCCCCATCCCTGACACACTGCGCACCCGGTCGCGGACTCTACGTAACCCCTGGGGCGGCTCGGCCGTTCTCCCGGCATGGCCCTCACCGTCCCGCCCACCCCGCCGTCGTTCGCCGACGACCGGAAGGACCGCGACGAATGTGCGCGGTGGGCGCGGTGGTACGAGCGCGAGCTCGGCTGGGCCACGGAGGGCACCGCACCGGTGCGGTTGCTGACCGGGCTGCGGTTCGACGTCCTGGAGGTGCCCGCGGCGGCCGGTCGTGCGGCGCTGCGGCGGGTGGGTCGCAGCGGGCCGGTGGCGCTGGCGGGCGCGCGGATGAGCCTGCTGGTGGCGGCGGGAAGCGCCGACGAACTGCCCGGACTGCTCGACTGGCTGGAGTGGGGCGGGGTCGCCCTCTCACTGACCGCCGTCGGTACGGACGGCCGGATCACCGCGCCGGTGCCGCCCGGCGGGGTGCCGAGCCGGTCGGGGGCCGCCGTATGGCTGCGACCCCCCGGGCCGCGGCACGAGGGAGAGCCGGAACTCCCGGCCCTCGTCGGCCTCGGGAGCAGGGGTGGGGGTGCTCCCGATCTTGTACGGCTCGTGGACGCGGTGGCGACGGAATGCCACCGGGTCCGGTTGATGCGCGCCCGGACGGGGCGGTCGACCGATGGGTCGACAGCTCAGCCGTTGGCCTTCTCGTAAGCCTCGCGGATCTCCGCGGGAACACGGCCGCGGTCATTCACATTGTGGCCGTTCTCGCGCGCCCACTTACGGATCTCCGCGGTGTCCTTGTTGCCACCGGCAACGGCGCGGCCCTTGCCACGGCCGGCCGCTGCACGGCCACCCGTACGCCGGCCACCCTTGGTGTACGGCTCAAGAAGACCACGGAGCTTGTCGGCGTTGCTCGTGGTGAGGTCGATCTCGTACGTCTTGCCATCCAGAGCGAACGTGACGGTCTCGTCCGCCTCGCCACCGTCGAGGTCATCGACAAGAAGGACCTGAACCTTCTGTGCCACCGGATTTCCTTTCATCGAAAATGCAGTACGCGGAAAGGAAACCGCTTTTCTTCGAAAAACACAAACCCTCGGGAGAGGTTCAGGATCGCGAGAAGACGGGAAACATGCGCGATTCGGACATAGAGCTACGGCTTCTTGTGTCGGTCACAGGTGCAGAAGCATCCGACTGTTGCCCAAGGTGTTCGGCTTCACCCGTTCGAGACCCAGGAACTCCGCTACACCCTCGTCATAGGAACGCAGCAGCTCGCTGTAGACATCTCCGTCGACCGGCGTCTCTCCGATCTCCACGAAGCCGTGCTTCGCGAAGAAGTCGACTTCGAAGGTGAGACAGAAAACCCGCCGTACGCCCAGCCAGCGGGCGGTCTGCAACAACTTGTCCAGTACTTGATGTCCGACTCCGGCCCCCCTGATGCTGTGGTCGACCGCGAGAGTGCGCACTTCGGCCAGGTCTTCCCACATCACATGCAGTGCGCCGCAGCCGACGACCCGGCCGTCCTCGTCGCGTTCCGCGATCCAGAACTCCTGGATGTCCTCGTAAAGCGTCACCGTCGCTTTGTCGAGCAGGATGCCTTCACGTACGTACCCGTCGAGGAGACGGCGGACCGAGGGCACATCGCTGGTCCTGGCACGGCGGACAGTGATGGCCACGTTTATAACCGACGGTTCGGTACGGAAATCGGTATGCGGAAGCTCTGAGGACATACCCAGACGCTATCGCCCGGTCTCCGGGCCCGCTCCATCGACCGGATCTCCGGCCTGTTCACCGGCCGGCCCGTCCGTGCCTTCATCACCCGGCCCGTCCGCGCCTTCACCGACCGCTTCCCGCGCCGGGGGCCCGGCGGCTCCGGGCAGATCGGGCCGGACGATCCGCATGGCGTCCCGGAGGGCCTCGCGCTGCTCGGGGGACATCATGCCGAAGAACGCGACAAGAGCCGCGGCGGGGTTGTCACTGCGCGACCATGCCTCGTTCATCAGTGCGGCCGAGTAGGCGGCGCGGGTGGAGACCGCCGTATATCGATATGCGCGGCCGTCGACTTCCCTGCGGACCCAGCCCTTCTGATGGAGATTGTCCATTACCGTCATGACGGTGGTGTAGGCGATGGAGCGTTCCCGCTGGAGGTCCTCAAGGACTTCGCGCACGGTGACCGGACGGTTCCATTGCCAGACCCGTGTCATCACGGCGTCTTCCAGATCTCCCAATTGGCGGGGCACAATGTCACTTTAGTGCCAGATGCCGGGAATGCTCGGTTATTTACGCAGCGAAAGGGCGCACGACTCCCGGGGGGGTCGTGCGCCCTTTGCGTGCTGCGGGATGCGGAGGGTCAGACGCCGCCGGTCCGCGGGGTCTGCTGGACCGACTCGGCGCGGCCGAACGCCGTGTCCACGGCCGCGTCCTCCTTGGCCTTGTTGGGACCGCCCTGGCTCTTGACGATCGTCACGACGAGGCCGATGAAGAAGGCGGCCATCACCACGGGGGGCACGAGCGCGGATACGTAGTCCATGGCGTCCAGAGTAGCGAGGCCGGTACGGACTTCCACGCACCCCCTCCACGTTGCGGCGGGCTATCCCGCGGCGCGCTGCTGCGGCGGTGGGGCCGGGCGGCGGCGGGGCGGGAAGACCTCGGAGGGCTTGGGCGCCGGGCGTCCGGGCGGCGGGGTCGGCCGGGGCGGGGCCGCCGGCGTCTTCGGCCGTTCGGGTTCGGCCTCGTCGGCCGACCGGCCGCCGGGCAGGGCCAGAAGCCTGCTGCGGGGCGCGGGGGCCGCCGCCGGCACGGCACGTCCGGCGAGGCGGGCCCGCACCGACCGCTCCGCGAGCACCTGGCAGCGCTCCAGGAGGGCCGCGGCCACCGGCCTGTGGCGCAGGGCGCGCAGCGCGGCGAGGTCGTCGGGACGGGGGTCGTATCCGCCCGCCAGGGCGTCCTGGAGCAACTCCAGGTAGCCGCTGACGGAGCCGGGCAGGGCGTTGCGGTAGCGGACGAGGTCGGCGAGGAGGAACGTGCGCAGCCGTCCCGCCTCGCCGACCGCCTCGTCCACGGTACCCGCCAGTCGCAAGCAGTCCTGGACGTCCTCGTCGGGCAGGGGCGTGGGGTGAAGGGCGATGGCGAGGGCGCGTCGGAGCACACGCAGCTCGTCCGCGCTGAACGCCATACCGCCGCGTGATCCGTAAGGCGTGGGCATGACGCGACCATACGTGCTAAATGGACAAAATCCGCTTAACGGGTCGTCTCGGCGCGGCGGCGGCCGTCGGTCCGCCGCCGCGCCGTTTCCGCAGGTACGCCCCCTGTCCGCTACATCCGGGAGATGTTCCGCTCGTACACCAGGCGAAGGCCGATGAGGGTGAGCCAGGGTTCGTGCTCGTCGATCACGGAGGACTCGCCCAACACCATCGGCGCAAGGCCGCCCGTCGCGATGACGGTGACGTCGTCGGGGTCGGCCGCCAGCTCCTTCTTCATCCGCGCGACGACACCGTCGACCTGGCCGGCGAAGCCGTAGATGATGCCCGACTGCATCGCCTCGACCGTGTTCTTGCCGATCACGCTGCGCGGCCGGGCCAGCTCGATCTTGCGGAGCTGGGCGCCCTTGACGCCGAGCGCCTCGACCGAGATCTCGATGCCCGGGGCGATGACACCACCGGTGTACTCGCCCCGGGCGGAGACCGCGTCGAAGGTGGTGGCCGTACCGAAGTCGACGACGATCGCCGGACCGCCGTACAGGTCGACGGCGGCGGCCGCGTTGATGATGCGGTCCGTGCCGACCTCCTTCGGGTTGTCCATCAGGATCGGCACCCCGGTCTTGATGCCCGGCTCGACGAGGACCGCGGGGACGTCGCCGTAGTAGCGGCGGGTCACCTCGCGCAGCTCGTGCAGGACGGCCGGGACCGTGGAGCAGATCGCGATGCCCTCGATGCCGTCGCCCAGCTCCATGCCCAGCAGCGGGTGCATGCCCATCAGGCCCTGGAGCAGCACGGCGAGCTCGTCGGCGGTGCGGCGGGGGTCGGTGGAGATCCGCCAGTGCTCGACGATCTCCTCGCCGTCGAACAGGCCGAGGACGGTGTGGGTGTTGCCGACGTCGATGGTGAGCAGCATCAGGCGCCGGCCCCGTCGGTGTCGCGGAAGTCCAGGCCGATGTCGAGGATCGGCGAGGAGTGGGTGAGCGCGCCGACGGCCAGGTAGTCGACGCCCGCCTCCGCGTAGGCGCGTGCGGTGTCCAGGGAGAGCCGGCCGGAGGACTCCAGGACCGCGCGGCCGCCGACCAGGGCGACCGCCTCGGCGGTCTGCAGCGGGGTGAAGTTGTCCAGCAGGATCAGATCGGCGCCCGCGTCGATGACCTCGCGGACCTGCTGCAGGGTGTCGACCTCGACCTCGATCGATACGTCCGGGAACTCGTCGCGCACCCGCTTGAAGGCCTCGGCCACGCCGCCGGCCGCGACCACGTGGTTGTCCTTGACCAGGGCCGCGTCCGACAGCGACATGCGGTGGTTGACGCCGCCGCCGCAGCGCACCGCGTACTTCTCCATGGCGCGCAGGCCGGGGGTGGTCTTGCGGGTGTCGCGGACCTTGGCCTTCGTGCCTTCGAGGACATCGGCCCAGGCGCGGGTGGCGGTCGCGATGCCGGAGAGCCGGCAGAGCAGGTTGAGCGCGCTGCGCTCGCCGGTGAGCAGGTCGCGGGTGCGGGTGGTGACGGTCAGCAGCTTCTGGCCGGGGGCGACGCGGTCGCCGTCCTCGACATGGCGCTCGACCGCGAACTCGTCGGTGCAGACGATGGACAGGACGGCCTCGGCGACGCGCAGACCGGCCACGACGCCCGCCTCGCGGGCGGTGAAGTCGCCGGTGGCCACGGCGTCCTCGGCGACAGTCGCGACGGTCGTGACGTCGACACCGCCGTCGAGGTCCTCCTCGATGGCGACGTGGGCGACGTCCTCGACCTGGACCGGGTCCAGGCCCGCGTCGGCCAGCAGCTGGGCAAGGTCGGGGTCGAGGCCGCACTCCAGGGGGTCGAGCTCGTAGAACTCGTCCGCGCCGCAGCCGCAGCCGTCCCCGCAGCCGCCCTCGGACGGTGCGGGCGCGCCGATCTGGATCAGCGGTACGTCCACGGGTGTGGGGCGCGGATTCTCTTCGGGCGTGCTCACGGTTACGGCTCCTCGGTGACGTCGGCGGGGTGGATCGGGGGTGTTGTTGCTGCGCAGTCTGGTGCCTGGGCCGGGCGTACGGGGCCGAATGCCTCGGTCTCCGTCCGACGGAGGACCGGTTGGCGCTCCGGGGTGAGCCGGACGACGAGGTGGCGGCGCCAGTTCTCGTCGTCGCGCTCGGGCCGGTCCTCGCGCCAGTGGCAGCCGCGGGTCTCCTCGCGCCGGCGGGCGGCGGCGACCAGGACGCGCGAGACGAGCAGCAGGTTGGTGGCCTCCCACGCCTCGACGCCGGGCACCGCGACCTTGGGCTCGGCCGCCCCGGCGGCCTCGGCGGCGCGGTTGTGCAGGGCCTCCAGCTCGTCGGCGGCGGCGGCCAGGCTCTCGGCGGAGCGGAGGACTCCGGCGCCCCTGGTCATGATCCGCTGGATCGCGCCGCGGGCCTCGGGGGCGAGCAGCGGCGAGGGGGCGGGAAGCGGGCCGTCCGTCGCGGCGTCCGCGCGGGGCCGGTCCTCGACGATGTCCGCCGCGATGCGCTCGGCGAAGACGAGGCCCTCCAGGAGGGAGTTGGACGCCAGCCGGTTCGCACCGTGCACGCCGGTGCAGGCGACCTCGCCGCAGGCGTACAGGCCGGGCACGGTCGTGCGCCCGCGCAGGTCGGTGCGGATGCCGCCGGAGGCGTAGTGCGCGGCGGGGGCGACCGGGATCGGCTCGGTGACCGGGTCGATGCCGTGCGCGCGGCAGGCCGCCAGGATCGTGGGGAAGCGCTGCTCCCACATCTCGGCGCCGAAGTGGCGGGCGTCGAGATACATGTGCTCGGCGCCGTGCAGCTGCATCTGGCGGGTGATGGCCTTGGCGACGATGTCGCGCGGGGCCAGTTCCGCCAGTTCGTGCCGGCCCACCATGAAGCGCGTGCCCGACGCGTCGACGAGATGGGCGCCCTCGCCCCGTACCGCTTCCGACACGAGGGGCTGCTGGCCCTCGGAGTCGGCGCCGAGGAAGAGGACCGTCGGGTGGAACTGGACGAATTCGAGGTCGGAGACCTCCGCACCGGCCCGCAGGGCCAGGGCCACGCCGTCGCCGGTGGAGACCGCCGGGTTGGTGGTGGCGGAGAAGACCTGGCCCATGCCGCCGGTCGCGAGGACCACCGCAGGGGCCCGGACCGCGCCGACGCCGTCGTGCTGGCCCTCGCCCATGACGTGCAGGGTGACGCCCGTGGTGCGGCCCTCCCCGTCGGTGAGGAGGTCGAGGACGAGGGCGTTCTCGACGGTGTGCAGGGCGGCCTCGCGGACCGCCTCGACCAGGGCGCGGGAGATCTCGGCGCCCGTCGCGTCCCCGCCCGCGTGGGCGATGCGGCGGCGGTGGTGGCCGCCCTCGCGGGTCAGCGCGATGTCGCCGCTGTCGGTGGTGTCGAAGTGGGCGCCGGTCCCGATCAGCCGGCGTACGGCGTCGGGGCCCTCGGTGACCAGGGTCCGTACCGCTGCCTCGTCGCACAGGCCCACGCCCGCGACCAGGGTGTCGTCCAGGTGCTGCTCGGGGGTGTCGCCCTCGCCGAGGGCCGCGGCGATGCCGCCCTGCGCCCAGCGGGTGGAGCCGTCGTCGAGGCGGGCCTTGGTGACGACGACGGTGGCGAGACCCGCGGCGGCGCAGCGCAGCGCGGTGGTGAGACCGGCCACGCCGGATCCGACGACCACGACGTCGGCGTCGATGGACCAGCCGGGGGCGGGGGCGGTCAGGCGTATTCCGGTCACGTGGTGGCTCCGAAGGTCAGCGGGATGTTGTCGATGAGGCGGGTCCTGCCGACCTTCGCGGCGACGGCGAGGATCGCGTCACCGGTGGTGCGGTCGTCGGGGATCTCGGTGAAGTCGGCCGGGTCCACGAGCGCCAGGTAGTCCAGGGCGAGCGGCGGCTGTTCGCGGGCCGCGTCGTCGAGGATCAGCCGGGCGGCGGCGCGCACCGCCGCGGGCCCGTCGACGGGGCGGGCCAGGGCCACCGCCTGGGTGTCGGCGGCTGCGCGGGTCTCGCCGAGCGCGGTGAGCGCGGCGGCCCGGCCGGTGGTCGCCGCGGTGGCCTGCGCGCGGGCGTGCAGCGCCTGCTGGGCGGCGAGCCTGTCGCGCGCCGCGAACAGGGCCCGGGACAGGGCGAGGGCGGTGCGCCGCTCCCCGGCGTCCAGGAAGCGGTTGCGGCTGGAGAGCGCGAGGCCGTCCGGTTCGCGGACCGTCTCCGCGCCGACGATCTCGACGGGGAAGTTCAGATCGCGCACCATGCGGCGGATCAGCGCCAGCTGCTGGGCGTCCTTCTGCCCGTAGAACGCGGCGTCGGGGCGGGTGAGGTGCAGGAGCTTGGCGACGACGGTGAGCATCCCGTCGAAGTGCCCGGGGCGGGACGCCCCTTCGAGCCGCTCGCCCATGGCGCCCGCCGAGATCCGGACCTGCGGTTCGCCACCGGGGTAGACCTCCTCGACGGAGGGCGCGAAGACCGCGTCCGCCCCGGCGGCGCCCGCCACGGCGAGATCGGCTTCGAGGGTGCGGGGGTAGCGCTCCAGGTCGGCGGCCTCGCCGAACTGGAGCGGGTTGACGAAGACGGTCACGACGACCTGGCCGTCCGGGCCCGCGGCGGCCCGCGCGGTACGGATCAGGGTGGCGTGGCCCTCGTGCAGGGCGCCCATGGTCATGACGACGGCCCGCGGTCCCTTGAGGGGGGCGAACGCGGCGAGCTCGCCGGCCGTACGCAGCAGGGCGGCGGCAGGAGCGGCGCCGGGGGCGCGCGGCGGGGCGGCGGGGCACGCGGCGCCGGGCGCGGGCGGTGTGTCGGGGGTGTGCGGTGTGCCGGGCGCACCGGTCGGGTCGGTCATCGGGGCTCCTGTGATCCGGTGCCGCCCGTGGTGCCGGCGCTGTCGGCCAGGACGCCGAGCAGGTCCTCGGCCAGCTCCGGCTTGAGCATGCCGTGGGCGAGCGCCCGGTCGGCGGTGGCGCGGGCCATCGCGAGATAGCCGGCCACGGCCTGCGGTGCGTGCCGACGCAGCTCGCTTATGTGTGCGGCGACCGTGCCCGCGTCACCGCGGGCCACGGGGCCGGTCAGGGCGGCGTCGCCCGAGCGCAGGGCGTTGTCGAGTGCCGCTCCGAGAAGGGGGCCGAGCATCCGGTCGGGGGCGGCGACCCCGGCCGTGCGCAGCAGCTCCATCGACTGGGCGACCAGGGTGACCAGGTGGTTCGCGCCGAGGGCGAGCGCCGCGTGGTAGAGCGGACGGGACTCCTCCGCGATCCATTCCGGCTCGCCGCCCATCTCGATGACCAGCGCCTCGGCGGCGAGCCGCAGCTCCTCGGGAGCGGTCACGCCGAAGGAGCAGCCGGCCAGCCGCTGGACGTCGACGGAGGTGCCGGTGAACGTCATCACCGGGTGCAGGGCGAGCGGCAGGGCGCCGGCCCGCATGGCCGGGTCCAGCACCCGCGTCCCGTACCGCCCCGACGTGTGGACGAGCAGCTGTCCCGGCCGCACCGCACCCGTCTCGGCGAGGCCCTCCACCAGGCCGGGCAGGGCGTCGTCCGGAACGGTCAGCAGCACCAGCTCGGCCCGCGCGAACACTTCGGCGGGCGGCACCAGCGGTACGTCGGGGAGCAGGGCGGCCGCCCGGCGCACCGACGCGTCGGAGACACCCGACACGGCGACCGGCCGGTGCCCGGCGAGCTGCAGGGACGCGGCGAGAGCGGGGCCGACGCGGCCCGCGCCCACGACGCCGACGGTGAGCCGGGCGGGGCGGTCCCTCGCGTCGAGGGGCTCCTTGGGGGTTGTTGCATTCACGCGGCGATGGCCTTCCGTTCCAGTCCGCGGGGGGTACCGGACGATTTCTCTGCATGCTACGCCAGCGTTTCGTCCGGACTCCCGGCCTGTCCACAGCCTGTGGGAAAAGTCCGCGCGGGGCACGGCCCGGCGTCCCGGTGGGCCGGAAAACCGTGCGGGCCCCGGCTGCGCTCTGCGTGATGATCGTCCCATGACAGACAGGGCGGGCACGGATCAGCAGGCACGGCACCCGGGGGAGGACGCGCAGGAAAAGTCGCATGCGCAGTCGCAGGAGAATGCTCAGGAGAACGCGCAGGAGAACGCGCAGGCGCAGGACGACGCGCAGCGGCTGCGCAGGTGGAACGCCCGGCGGGCGGCCGAGCGGGTCCTGTCCAGGCCGCCCATGCACCTCCCGCTCGGTGAGCGGCTGGCCGCGCTGGCGGCAGGGGCCGGGGCGGTCACCGACCTCGACCGCCCCGCGGACATCTACGGCGACGGCGTCGTCGCCGAGCTGGAGCGGCGGATCGCGGACCTGCTGGGCATGGAGGCCGCCGCGTTCTTCCCGACCGGGACGATGGCGCAGCAGGTCGCGCTGCGGTGCTGGGCCGGACGGACCGGCAATTCCACCGTGGCACTCCACCCGCTGGCCCACCCCGAGATGCACGAGCGCGGCGCGCTGGAGGCGGTGAGCGGGCTGCGTACCGTCCATCCGACGTCCGAGCCCCGGCTGCCCACGGCCCAGGAGATCCGCGACTTCGCCGAGCCGTTCGGCACGATGATGCTGGAGCTGCCGTTGCGCGACGCCGGTTTCGTCCTGCCGACGTGGGAGGAGCTGGAGGCCGTGGTGGCGGCCGCCCGGGAACGCGATGCGGTGGTGCATCTCGACGGCGCGCGGCTGTGGGAATGCGCCCCCCACTTCGGACGGGGGCTGCCGGAGATCGCGGCGCTCGCGGACAGTGTGTACGTCTCGCTCTACAAGACCCTCGGCGGGCTCTCCGGGGCCGCACTGGCCGGTCCCGAGTCCCTGATCGAGGAGGCCCGCACCTGGCGCCACCGGTACGGCGGCCAGCTCTTCCAGCAGTTCCCGGCAGCACTCGCCGCCCTGATCGGCCTGGAACAGGAGCTGCCGTCGCTGCCCTCGTACGTGGCCCACGCGAAGGTGGTGGCCGGGGCGCTGGCCGAAGGCTTCCGGGCGGCCGGCGCCGGGTGGTTCCGGGTGCATCCGGAACCGCCGCACACGCACCAGTTCCAGGTGTGGCTGCCGTACGCGGCGGACGTTCCGACGGAGGCGGCGGTGCGGCAGGCGGAGGAGACGGGCGTATCGCTCTTCAGGGACTGGCACCCCGCGGCCGCCGGGCCGCCCGGGGTGTCGTTCACCGAGGTCACGGTGGGCCGGGAAGGGCTGGAGTGGACCGCGCAGGACGTCCGGCAGGCGGTGGCGGAGTTCATGGACCGGGTGGTGGCTCAGGTCCGGTCGTCGGACTGACGTCCGTCGGGCCGGACGGATCCGTTCCCGCGGCGGGGGCGCCGGAAGCGGTCACGGACGGCCCGCAGCACCGACCGGTCGTGCCGGCCCGGCGGTGGCGGCGGCCGTTCCCCCCGCTGAGCTGCGCGCCAGCTGTCGAGCATGTGCTGCTGAAGGGCGTTCATGGCCTCAGCTTGGGCCGGTCCCCGCTCGTGCGGCCCGCCGATTGACGAGCACCGTCAAGTGGGGCGCGGCCCCCGCGCGCACCCCGCACCATGGAGGGGTGAGCGTGCACATCGACATCGCCGGGCTCGCGCCCGAGAGCATCGTCTTCGAGACCTCCCCCCTCGCCGAGCTGGGGCTGGCCCTGCATGCCCTCTCCGAGCCCGGCCACCATCCGGGACTGCACGGCTGGGCGACGGCGACCGCCAGCGCGCTGGAGCCCGACCTCGCCGACCGGCTGCACGAGGCCGAGTTCCTGTGGCGCAACACGTTCTCGGACGTCTTCATGCCGTTCGCCGGGGTCCGTGGCGGCAACGGCAGGACGGGCGCGAACCTCGCCGAGGACCTGGACATCCTCGACCGGCTGGACGACGAGCGGTTCGTCGCCGCCGCCCTGGAGTTCACCTGCTCCAGCCTGTACGGGATCGGCGCGCCCTCCCCGCTCAGCGACGCGCTGATGCGGGCCCGCGCCCTGGAGATGGCGGCGGCACGCGGCCCCCAGCAGGCGGAATTCGCCCAGCAGCTGCTGGCCGACCCCGCGCCCGTACGCCGCTGGATCCGCCGCCTGTTCGAGGACTGCGACCGGGCGTTCTTCGCCGACACCTGGCGCCGGGTGCAGGTCCAGCTGGTCGCCGACGTCCGGCACAAGACCGATCTGCTGCGGCGCAAGGGGCTCGGCGAGGCGATGGGCGCGGTGTCCACGGCGCTGTCGCTCGACGAGACGGGGACCCGGATCAGCGCCGACAAGCTGACCGAGGGCCGGGCCGACGCCACCGTCCCGGCGGTCGGCCGCCCCGGGCTCACCCTCGTCCCGTCCGCCTTCGGCTGGCCGCACCTGAACCTGCTGCACGCGCCCGGCTGGCGCCCGGTGATCCACTACCCGGTGCACCGCCCCGAGCTGCCTTCCCCCGCCTCCGTGGAACTGCTCCAGCTGCGCATGGAGGCGCTGGCCCACCCGATGCGGATGCGCCTGTGCCGCCATCTCGCCCGGTCGCCGTACACGACCGGCGAACTCGCCGATACGTACGGCATCACGGCGCCCGAGGTCTCCCGGCATCTCTCGGCGCTGAAGAAGGCGGGCCTGGTCATCACCCGGCGGCGCGGCCGGTACGTGCAGCACCAGCTGGACCTGACCGCGGTGGCACGGCTCGGCAGCGACTTCCTGGAGGGCATCCTGCGCTGAGCCGCGGCCGCCGCCGCCCCGGCCGCCCACCGACCAAGCCGACCCAGCCGGATCAGCCGGATCAGCCGGATCAGCCGCAGCCGAAGTGCCTGATGCCGGAACACGTACACCGCACCCGGTGCCGCGGCACGCTGCCCACGCCCGCGCCTGTGCCCGCGCTCGCGCCCGCGTACGACCGGGCGGTCGGGGCCGGCCGTCCTGCGGGGCACCTCGGTCCGACGGGTCAGCCCGCCCCGCCGCCACCGGCCCTGACCAGCCCCGTCTCGTAGGCGAGGACGACGACCTGCACCCGGTCGCGCAGGCTCAGCTTGGTGAGGATGCGGCCCACATGCGTCTTCACGGTCGCCTCGGAGAGCACCAGACGTGCCGCGATCTCGCCGTTCGACAGGCCCTGCGCGACCAGCAGCATCACCTCGCGTTCGCGTTCGGTGAGCTTGGCGATGCCCTTGTGCTGCGGTTCGCTGTTGCCGCTCGGCAGCAGCGACGAGAAGCGGTCGAGCAGCCGGCGCGTGGTGGACGGGGCGACGACGGCGTCGCCGCTGTGCACGGAGCGGATGGCGGCGAGCAGTTCCGCGGGCGGCACGTCCTTGAGCATGAAGCCGCTGGCCCCGGCCTTCAGCCCGGAGAAGGCGTACTCGTCGAGGTCGAAGGTGGTCAGGATGAGCACCTTGGGCGCACCCTGCTGCGCGCAGATGCGACGGGTCGCCTCGACACCGTCCAGCCTCGGCATCCGGACGTCCATCAGCACCACGTCGACAGCGGTGGCACGCAGGATTCCGATCGCCTCCGCGCCGTCGCCGGCCTCGGCGACGACCTCCATGTCCGGTTGGGCGGCGAGCACCATCCGGAAGCCGGTGCGCAGCAGCACCTGGTCGTCGACGAGCATCACGCGGATCGCCATGAGGGGTCCTGTCTCCTGTCTGTTCCTACGCCTGTACTGCGTCTCTGTACCGCACCGCGTCCCTGCGACACGTCTCTAGTGGGTCGGCTTGAGCGGCAGCAGCGCGCTGATCCGGAACCCGCCGCCGGGCCGCGGCCCGGCGTCCAGCGTGCCGCCGACCATGCCGACCCGCTCACGCATGCCGATCATTCCGTGGCCCGCGCCGTCGGCGCCACCGTCCTCGTACAGCTCGTGCGCCGCGCCCCGCCCGTCGTCCTCGACCAGCAGCCCGAGCCCGTCGTCGAAGTAGACCAGCCGCACACTGGCCCCGGCGTCCGGGCCGCCGTGCTTGCGGGTGTTGGTCAGGGCCTCCTGCACGATGCGGTAGGCGGTCAGCTCGACCCCGCTGGGCAGCGGCCGGGGTGTGCCCTCGACCTTGAAGTCGACGGCCAGCCCGGTCTGCCTGACCTGCTCGACGAGGTCCTCGATCTGCTCGACGTCGGGCTGCGGAACGTACTCCCCGCTCTCCTGGGCATCGCCGGTCCGCAGCACCCCGAGCAGCCGCCGCATCTCGGCGAGGGCCTGCCTGCCGGTGCCGGAGATGGTCTCCAGGGCCTGCCGGGCCTGGTCGGGGGCCGCGTCCATGACGTACGCCGCGCCGTCGGCCTGTACCACCATCACCGAGACGTTGTGCGCGACGACGTCGTGGAGTTCGCGGGCGATACGGGCGCGCTCGGCGGCCACCGCGACCTTCGACTGCGCCTCGCGCTCCCGCTCCAGCCGGGCGGCGCGCTCCTCCAACTGGCTGAAGTAGGCGCGCCGGGTCCGCATCGAGTCGCCGAGCACCCAGGCGAGCACGAACGGCACGGTCATCACGACACCGACGAAGATCTGCCCGGCCACGCTGCTCTGCGGCACGCTCGACGGCCAGCGCAACTGGGAGATCCCGGCCGCGCACAGGGCGCAGACCAGTGCGAGCCGGGACGCCCAGCGCTCCCCGACGGCGGCCACGGTGAAAACGATCACCAGCATCGCGAAGTCCGCGACGCTGGGCACGACCCCGAACACCAGCTGCGCGACCCCCATCACGACGGTGAGCAGCAGCATCTTCTCCGGCGCGCGTCGGCGCAGCGCGACGGCGGTGCAGAGGCCGAGCGCGATCGGCACGGCGGCCAGCCGTTCGCCGGCGCGGTCCACGTTCGCCACCATGGACAGGCCGAAGAGCCCGAGGAGGAAGACAGCCCAGAAACTGTCGACGCCCGTCGGGTGTCTGCGGATGAAGTCGTAGAGGCGCTGCACGTAACCCAGCGTAGGGAAAGGCGGGAGGTGCCCGGGTCAGCCGAAGGACCGATCCAGCTCCGGGGACCGTACTCCCCAAGGTGGAGACTTGGGAACGTGACGGATGAGTGGCATGGGTGGCAGGAGGCGGCAGAGACCGCTTTGTACGGAGACGGGGGGTTCTACCGGAGCCCGGAAGGGCCGGCGGGCCACTTCCGCACCTCCGTCCACGCATCCCCGCTGTTCGCCTCCGCCGTCGCCCGGCTGCTGGCCGGAACGGCGCGGGAGCTGGGCACCGACTCGGTCGACCTGGTCGACCTCGGGGCGGGGCGGGGCGAACTGCTGACGGGGGTGCTGGCGGCGCTGCCGGCCGTGGGCGCCGGCGGACTCGCCGTACGGGCGTGCGCCGTGGAGCTCGCCGACCGCCCGGACGGTCTGGATCCCCGGATCGAGTGGTGCGCCGAACCGCCGCCGGGGACGCGCGGTCTGCTGTTCGCCAACGAGTGGCTGGACAACGTCCCGACCGAGGTCGCCGAGACCGACGCGGACGGCGTGGACCGGTACGTCCTCGTGCGGGCGGCGGACGGTACGGAACGGCTGGGCGAGCCGGTGGCCGGGGCCGACGCCGAGTGGCTGCGCCGGTGGTGGCCGTCGGCCGGACCGGGCAGCCGCGCGGAGATCGGCCGCCCGCGCGACGATGCCTGGGCACGAGCGGTGTCCACGCTGGACGGGGGGCTCGCGGTGGCGGTGGACTACGCCCATGCGCGGGAGGCGCGGCCCCTCTTCGGCACGCTGACCGGCTTCCGGTCCGGACGCGAGGTGCGGCCGGTGCCGGACGGCAGCTGCGACCTCACCTCGCACGTGGCCCTGGACGCGTGCGCCGCCGCGGCCGGGGCCGGAACGGTGCTGACCCAGCGCGAGGCCCTGCACGCCCTCGGCGTCGACGGCGAGCGCCCGCCCCTGTCCCTGGCCTCGACCGACCCGGCCGGCTACGTACGGGCCCTCGCCGCGGCCGGCGAGGCGGCAGAACTGACGGCCCGGGGCGGCCTGGGCGACTTCGGCTGGCTGATGCACCGCAGGGCCTGAAACCCCGGGCCCGCCGGCGCCCGGGGTCCGGGGCCCGGGACGGAGCCCCGGGCGCTCAGGGAATACTGGCCGTATGACGGAGACGACAGTCGGCATCGGCGGCGCGGCGGAGAGCACCGACATGGTGCTCAACATCGGCCCCCAGCACCCCTCCACCCACGGCGTGCTCCGTCTGCGCATCGTCCTCGACGGCGAACGCGTCCAGCACGCCGAACCGGTCATCGGCTACATGCACCGGGGCGCGGAGAAGCTGTTCGAGGCCCGCGACTACCGGCAGATCGTGATGCTCGCCAACCGCCACGACTGGCTGTCGGCGTTCTCCAACGAGCTGGGCGTCGTGATGGCCGTGGAGCGCATGCTCGGCATGGAGGTCCCGGAGCGCGCGGTCTGGACGCGCACCCTGCTCGCCGAGCTGAACCGGGTCCTGAACCATCTGATGTTCCTCGGCTCGTACCCGCTCGAACTCGGCGGGATCACCCCGGTGTTCTACGCCTTCCGGGAGCGCGAGGAGCTCCAGGCGGTGATGGAGGAGGTCTCGGGCGGCCGGATGCACTACATGTTCAACCGGGTCGGCGGACTCAAGGAGGACCTCCCCGCGGGCTGGCTCGGCCGCGCCCGGGACGCCGTCGCCTCCGTCCGGTCCCGGATGGACGTGTACGACGACCTGGTGCTCGGCAACGAGATCTTCCGGGGCCGTACCCGCGGCGTGGGCGTGCTGTCCGCGCAGACCGTGCACGCGTACGGGGTGTCCGGACCGATCGCCCGCGCCTCGGGGGTGGACTTCGATCTGCGGCGCGACGAGCCGTATCTCGCGTACGGAGAGCTCCAGGACACCCTCAAGGTCGTCACCCGCACCGACGGCGACTGCCTGGCCCGCTTCGAATGCCTGCTGGAGCAGACGCACAACGCCCTGGACCTGGCGGACGCCTGCCTGGACCGGATGGCCGGCCTGGCGCCCGGTCCGATCAACCAGCGGCTGCCCAAGGTGCTGAAGGCGCCCGAGGGCCACACCTACGCCTGGACCGAGAACCCGCTCGGCATCAACGGCTACTACCTGGTGTCCAAGGGCGAGAAGACCCCGTACCGACTGAAGCTCCGCTCCGCGTCGTACAACAACATCCAGGCGCTCACCGAGCTGCTGCCCGGCACGCTGGTCGCCGACATGGTGGCGATCCTGGGATCGCTCTTCTTCGTCGTCGGCGACATCGACAAGTAGCGGCCACTTCGTCGTCGGCGACATCGACAAGTAGCGGCCACCCGCTCCGCTACGAGATCGCGCTGCGCAGCTCCACCACGTCCAGCTGCTCGGTCTCGTCGTGCGCGGTCAGGTCGATGACCTTGCCGACGGCCCGGTTCCCGGCCGTGCCCGTGCGGTGCACGGCCAGCGCCTCCTCGCCCACCACGTCCGCGAGGTCCTCGTTCTGCACGGACTCGATCGCGGCGCGCGCCTTCTGCGTACCGAAGAAGTCGAAGCTGCCCTGCGGCACCGGATGGCGGCGGGACGCCGCGTACGGAGCGACCGGGCTGGCGGCCGGCACGGTGGGCGCCGCGGGCAGCGCCGCGGACGGCCGGGACGCCGGAAGGGCGGCCGTCGGGCGCAGGTGCTGCGCCCCGGCCGCGTCCGCGGCCGCCGCGTGCTTCCCCTGCCGTTCCTCCGCCTCCCGGGCCCGCTCCGCGAGATCCCGCTTCCTGGCCTGTTCGGCGGTACGGCGCGCCTCCTGGAGCGCCCCGTTGCGCGACAGGTCCTCCAGCGCCTGGGCGGCACGCAGATAGGCGGCCGGCGTCGGTGTGCTGCGGGCGGCGGGCAGTTCCCGCGGAGTCGCGGCTTCGAGCGCGAGCTGCCTGCGGCCCTCCAGCGCGCTGGCCCGCTCGGTCTCGGCGTTGGCGTAGCGCCGCAGCAGCGCGGCGTGCTCCCCGCGCAGATTGGCGAGCTCCACGCGCTTGCGGCGCAGCTTCGTCTCCAGCCGGGCCCGCAGCTCCCGCGCCTCCTCCAGGTCGGCCTCCAGTGAGGCCGTGCGCTCCTCGGCCCGCCATTCGTCACCGGCGCGGGCGCGCGTCAGCTCCGCGATACGACGGCCCGCGTCCCGGTCCCAGCTGCGCATGAGATACGCGCCGGTCACGGCGGCGGCCGCCGCGGCAGCCGCGAGACCGCGCAGGACCAGGGGCTCGGCGAGCAGCCAGGCGCCCCCGGCACAGAGGACCGAGACTCCGGCGACGGCCGAAGGCGGAAGGATTCTGTGCAGAGGTGGCGAATGGCGATGACGTCCACGTGGCATGGCCTGAAATTTACCGTGTGTAGGAGGCACTTGGGGAGCCGCCCGCCAATCTGTTCCCGGCCGGTTACCTGGCGGTCCCCCATCCCCCCGATATCTACTTCTTGATGAGGCCCTTCGACTGCAGATAGTCCTTGGCCGCATCGGCGGGCTTTGCGCGCTCGGCGTCGACCTTGCGGTTCAGTTCCGCCAGATCCTCGGTGGTGAGAGCCTTGGTGAGCTTGCCGAGCGCGTCGGCAATGTCCTGGGAACCCGCGTCCTTGGCATTGACGACCGGCAGAACGTTGTCCGCGTTCTGGAGCTTCTTGTCGTCCTCCAGGAACACCAGGCCGTAGCTGTCCAGCACCGCGTCCGTGGTGGTGGTGAGGACCAGTTGGTCCTTGCCGTCCTTGACGGCCTGCTTGGACTGCGGCGTACCGACTCCCTTGGGGTCGATTCCGGTGACATTGATGCCGTACGTCTTCTTCAGGCCCGGCGCACAGAACGGCCGCACCTCGCACTCGTCACCCGCCGCGATCTTCACTCCGGCCTTCGACCTGCCGAGATCCGAAAGCGTCTTGAGCTTGTTCTCGGCGGCGAATTCCTTGGACACCGCGAAGGCGTTCTGGTCGACGGCCGCGCCGGCCGGGAGCACCTTCAGTCCGCGCGGCGTGGCGAGCTTCTCCAGCGCGGCGACCGTGGCGGCGGCGTCACTGGAGGCAACCGGCTTCTTCTCCGCCTGCTTCCCGCCGTTCACCTTGGCGTTGAGGAATTCGGCGATCGTCGCGGCATATTCGGGGACGACATCGATCTCGCCCTTCTCCAAGGACGGTTCGTACAGTTCCCGGTTGGCCACCGTGGTGACCGAGGTGCTGTATCCGGCGTCGCCCAGGACCTGTGCGTACAGCTCCGCGAGCACCTTGGACTCGGTGAAGGACGCCGCGCCGACGACGAGCGAACCCTTCTTCCCGGAGCCGCCGGAGGACGCCGAGCCCCCCTTGTCCTTCTCCAGGCTGTCGCCGCCGCAGGCGGCGAGCGAGCCCGCCAGCGCGACCATGCCGATGACCGCGCCCGCTATGCGCGAGGTCTTGCTCATGAGTTGTCTCCGTCCACAGCAACAGGGGCTGTTCGAAATGGGATCGAGGGGTCGAGAGGGGCCGAGAGAGGCCGAGGGGGCGAGGGACGTGCGCGGACGTGCACCCGACGGGCGGCCGTGCGGCCGTGGCGGACCGTCGTGGCGGCCGTCATGCCGTCCCGCGGCGGCGCAGCGGAGACAGCAGCCGGTCCAGGCCCACCAGCACCGCCTCCACCAGCAGGGCGAGTACGGCGACCAGCAACGCCCCCGCGACCACCTGCGGAGTGTTGTACGTGTTGAAGCCGGCGGTGATGATCCGGCCGAGGCCGCCCTGACCGACCATCGCGGCGATCGTCGCCGTGGCGACCACCTGGACCGCGGCCGAGCGCAGCCCGGTCATGATCATCGGGTAGGCGAGCGGAAGCTCGACCCGTACGAAGAGCTGGCCCCCGGACATCCCCATGCCCCGCGCCGCCTCGGCCACGGCCCGGTCGACCTCCGTCATCCCGACATAGGCGTTGGTGAGCAGCGGCGGCACGGCGAACAGCACCAGCGCGGTGATCGTCGGCACATATCCGGCGTTGCGCAGCGGCGAGACCATGAAGAGGGCGAGCACCGCGAAGACCGGGACCGCCCGCCCCGCATTGGAGATGTTGACGGCCAGCGCACCCCCCTTCCCGATGTGCCCGAGGTACAGGGCGACCGGCAGCGCTACCGCGCAGGCCAGAGCGAGCGCGACGCCGCTGACGTAGAGGTGCTCGGCGAGCCGGTGGGCCGCCCCCGCCTCCCCCGTCCAGTTGGCGCCGTCGGTGAGCCAGGCCCAGGCCTCGCCGAGAACTCCCATGGTTCAGACCGCCTTCGCCGTGGTGCCCGGGGCGGCGTCCGCGGCCGCGCCCTGGCCCGTGTCAGTGGTGCGTATGCGGGTCCAGGGGGTCAGCAGCCGCTGGAGGCCCAGCAGCAGCAGATCGGCGACGACGGCGAGCAGTACGCACAGGACCGAGGCGGTGAGCACCTGGGCCTTGAAGAAGCTGGGCAGGGCGTCCGCTATGAGGTTGCCCAGACCGCCCTGGCCGATGATCGAACCGACCGTCGTCAGCGCGATCGTCGAGACCGTGGCGATCCGCACACCCGCCATCAACGCGGGCATCGCCAGCGGGAGTTCGACCTCCCAGAGCAGCCGGGCCGGCCCGTACCCCATCCCCTTGGCGGCTTCCTTCGCCTCCTGCGGAACGGCTTCGAGGCCCGCCAGGACGTTCCGCACGAGGATGGTCAGCGAATACAGCACCAGGCCGGTGACCACCAGCGCCGCGGAGAGGCCGAACAGCGGCAGCAGCAGCGAGAACATCGCGAGGGACGGCACGGTGTAGAGCACCGTCGTCAGCCCGAGCACCGGTCCGGCGAGGCGGCGGCCCCGGCGGGCGAGCAGCGCCAGCGGAAAGGCCACGGCGAGTCCGATCAGCACCGAGACCGCGGTGATCCAGATGTGCTGGACCGTCGCGTCGGTCAACTCCTGACTCCGGGAACGGAGATACTCCCCGCAGATCCAGTCGTTCGTCACCATGCAGTTCTGTGCGGCAGCCATCCGTCCCCCACCTCCCGATTACCGCTCGTACCGATGTCTGGCGACCCTATCCCCGACCACTGACAATCGCCGAGGCCGTTGTATTCCAGCAACATGTCCTTCACAGAACACGCGCGACAATGGGGAACCATGATCCGTTTCGAGCACGTCACCAAGCGGTACGCGGACGGCACCACCGCCGTCGACGATCTTTCCTTCGAAGTCGCCGAGGGTGAACTGGTCACGCTCGTCGGACCGTCGGGCTGCGGCAAGACGACCACCATGAAGATGGTGAACCGGCTGATCGAACCGACCGAGGGCCGGATATTCCTCGACGGGGACGACATATCCGCCATCGACCCCGTCCAACTGCGCCGCCGCATCGGCTATGTGATCCAGCAGGTGGGCCTCTTCCCGCACCGTACGATCCTGGAGAACACCGCGACCGTCCCCCATCTCCTCGGCTGGAAACGGGGAAAGGGCCGGGAACGCGCGGCAGAACTCCTGGACCTTGTCGGACTCGATCCTTCCGTTTATGGCGACCGCTATCCGGAACAGCTCTCCGGTGGTCAGCGCCAACGCGTGGGCGTGGCAAGGGCGCTGGCCGCCGACCCGCCGGTGCTGCTGATGGACGAGCCTTTCGGCGCGGTCGACCCGGTCGTACGGGAACGGCTGCAGAACGAATTCCTGAAACTCCAGGAACAGGTCCGCAAAACCGTGTTGTTCGTCACGCACGACATCGAGGAAGCGGTCCGGCTCGGTGACCGCATCGCCGTCTACGGGCAGGGTTCGATCGAGCAGTTCGACTCTCCGGCGACCGTGCTCGGCGCGCCCGCCACCCCCTACGTCGCGGACTTCGTGGGCGCCGACCGCGGCCTCAAACGGCTCTCCGTGACCCCCATCGAGGAGGGCGACCTCGACCAGCCCCCGGTCGTCCACCTCGACGACTCCCTGGCGAGGGCGACCGGGCGGCTGCGGGCCGAGGGGGCGCGCTGGGCCGTCGTCCTGGACGGCGAGGACAATCTGCACGGCTGGATCCCGGCCGACGGAGCCGCCGCCGGGACCGGCGCCGGGGACACGGTGCGCGCCCACGCCCGCAGGATGGAGGCGTGGCTGCCCGTCGGCGCCCCGCTCAAGCAGGCGTTCGCCACCATGCTCCAGCACGACGCCGGCTGGATCGCCGTCATCGACAAGGAGAGCACTGGCCGCTTCCTCGGCGTACTCACCCCGGCCCGGCTCCATGAGGCGCTGCGCCGCTCCATCGACGCGGACGCCCAGGACGTCCCACGGGCCGAGGTGGCCGTCGAGACGGTGGACAGCGTCGCCAAGTCCGCCGCGCGGTGAACCGGAGACGGCCCGGTTCCCGGCCCCGGCAGGACCGGGAACCGGGACCGGGACCGCGACCGGGCACGGCTCAGTTCTCGCTGAGGCGGCTGCTCATCCAGTCCAGTGCGGAAGGAATCTCCCGCCGCCAGGTGTTGAAGTTGTGCCCGCCGCTGTCGAGCACGATGGACGAGACCTGGGCGGGCGGCTTCACCTTGTCGATGAACCGCATCGTGGAGCGGTAGTTCCCCTCGCCCTGCTTGGAGGTCGTGACCAGGAAGGACGAATCGCGCCGCGGCAGATTGTCCAGGCTCCACAACAGATTGGAGCGGTCCCGCGCGCTCTGGTCGCCGTGGAAGAGGTCGCCGGTCGTCGGATCCTCGGCCGCCTTGTAGTACGCGGAGAGCCCGGCGCTCGCGATGAACCGGTCCGGGTGGTGGAGCCCGATCTTCAGCGCACAGTAGCCGCCGGTCGAATTGCCCATGATGCCCCAGTTGCGAGCCTGCGCGCCGACCCGGTACATGTCCGAGACCGCCCGCGGCAGGTCATCGGCGAAGAACGTCTCGGTCTGCGGCCCGCCCTTCACGTCCACGCACTCGGTGTCCCGCGGCGGCGCCACCGTCGGCCGCAGCATCACCAGGATCATCGGCTGCGACCGGCCGGCCTTCACCCGGTCGTACGCCGTCCGGGGGTACCGGAGGCCCTTCAGGAGATTCTCCGCGACGCCCGGGTAGCCGGTGAGGACGACCACCGCGGGGAACTTCCGATGCGCGAACGCCGGCTGGAAGTACTCCGGCGGCAGATACACGTACGCCGAGCTCTCTATCTTCGACTGCCGCCCCGAGATCACGACCTTGTCGATCCGGCCGCCCTTCGCCGGCTGCGAACTGCGCACCCCCTCGGGCCGCTGCACCCCGACCCGGACGATGTTCTTGGCGGCCGCCGTCCCGGCCGCGTGGTCCGTGACCACGCCCAGCTCCTGCTTCTGGCCGAACAGGTCGGCCCAGGAACCGTAGAAGAGGAAGGAGTTGTTGGCCACCAGACCGACGGACACGAAGACCGTCAGCTGAGTCGCCAGCAGCAGACCGACCCTGCCGAACACCGCGGACGCGCTGCGCCGGGCCAGCCGCGGCCAGAGCCAGACCGTGGCGGCGAAGAACGCCACGGCCAGTGCGATGGCCAGCGCCAAGAACGTCTTGCTGGTAAGACCCATGGGGGGTGAGCTTTCTTGTCTGGAATTTTCCGGCCGACGGGTGAACCCCCGCCGCGGAAGCCTCGTCCTACAAGTCGCACATCGTCCGAAAGGCCGCCGGCCGAAGGACTCAGGAATCTCTCGCGGAACCACGGGAAGCGATGTCTGTCACGCTAGATGGGGATAAATCGGGATCGGTTCCGAGTCCCGTACGCAAGTTCGTACGCGGACCCCGCGCCGAATCCGTACCGACACTGGTCGGTACCGCCTGCACGGTCGTCGGTCTGATCGATGTGGCCGCGGGTGTCTTCCCGCGCTTCCGGAACAGCCGGATGCACACCCTCGCCGAGGTGCTCCCCGGCGCCTTGGGACCGTTCGCCGCCGCCCTCTCCCTGAGCGCGGGCGTCCTGCTGCTGCTCCTCGCCCACGGCCTCAAGCGGCACAAGCGGCGCGCCTGGCGGGCGGCCGTGGTCCTGCTGCCGGCCGGCGCGCTGGCGCAGTTCGCCTACCGGCACTCGGTCATCGGCACGCTCGTCTCGCTCGCGCTCTGCCTGCTGCTGGTCCGCCACCGCGGTGAATTCGCCGCGCTCCCCGATCCCAGGAGCCGCTGGCGCGCCCTGGCCAACTTCGTGCTCCTCGGCGCGGGGTCGCTGGGGCTGGGCCTGATCATCGTCAGCGTCCACCCCGGCCGCGTCGTCGGGAACCCCAGCATCGTCGACCGCCTCCAGCACGTGCTGTACGGGCTGTTCGGCTTCGAGGGCCCCGTCGAGTACGCCGGAGTCACCTCCTGGACCGTGGCGTACTCGCTCGGCGCCCTCGGTCTGCTGACCGCCGTCACCACCATCTACTTCGCCTTCCGCCCCGAGCACCCGGCCGCCCGCCTCACCGAGGACGACGAGGCCCGGCTGCGCACCCTGCTGGAGAAGCACGGCGGCCGCGACTCGCTCGGCCACTTCGCGCTCCGCCGCGACAAGGCCGTCGTCTTCTCCCCCAGCGGCAAGGCCGCCGTCTGCTACCGCGTCGTGTCGGGGGTGATGCTGGCGAGCGGCGACCCGATCGGGGACGTGGAGGCCTGGCCCGGCGCCATCGAGCGCTTCATGGACGAGGCCAAGGCCCACTCCTGGACCCCCGCCGTGATGGGGTGCAGCGAGACCGGCGGCGAGGTCTGGACCCGCGAGACCGGACTCGACGCACTGGAGCTGGGCGACGAGGCGGTGGTGGATGTCGCGGATTTCTCGCTCGCCGGGCGCGCGATGCGCAACGTACGCCAGATGGTGAAGCGCATTGAACGTCTTGGCTACGAGACCCGGGTCCGGCGCGTCCGCGACATCGGCGAGGCCGAACTGGACCGCATCCGGCTCGCCGCCGACGACTGGCGCGGCACCGACACCGAGCGCGGCTTCTCCATGGCACTCGGCCGGATCGGCGACCCGGCCGACGGGGACTGCGTCGTCGCCACCGCCCACAAGGCCGACGAGCACAGCGCCGACTCCCCGTACGGCGACGTGAAGGCCGTGCTCCACTTCGTCCCGTGGGGCAGCGACGGCATGTCCCTGGACCTGATGCGCCGCGACCGCTCCGCCGACCCCGGCATGAACGAGCTGCTGATCGTCGCCGCCCTCCAGGCGTCCTCCCGGCTCTCCGTCGAGCGCGTGTCGCTGAACTTCGCGATGTTCCGCTCGGCGCTCGCCCGCGGCGAGAAGCTCGGCGCGGGACCGGTGCTGCGGACCTGGCGCGGCCTGCTGATCTTTCTGTCGCGCTGGTTCCAGATCGAGTCGCTGTACAAGTTCAACGCCAAGTTCCGGCCCCGCTGGGAGCCCCGCTTCGTGGTCTACCGCGCCGCCCGCGACCTGCCCCGCATCTCCCTCGCGGCCATGCAGGCGGAGGGCTTCGTGAACCTCGCGCTGCCCCGTCCCCTCGCCCGCAGGTTCCCGCGCCGCAGGCCCCGTCCCTGCGCCCACCCCCCGGCGCCGGGCCAGGAGCACCACGCCCGCGCGGCGTAGCAGCACGCCGTACGGGCCTACGCTGGTCGCATGAGTACGTTGCGTGGACGAGGCACGGTCCAAGGCCTGCCGGAGTGGGACCGCTGCGCGGTCATGGGTGTCGTCAATGTGACCCCGGACTCCTTCTCCGACGGGGGCCGCTGGTTCGACACCACGGCCGCCGTCAAACACGGCCTCGACCTGGTCGCCGAGGGCGCCGACCTGATCGATGTCGGTGGCGAGTCGACCCGCCCCGGCGCCAGCCGGGTGGACGCCTCGGAGGAGCTGCGGCGCGTGGTCCCGGTGGTCAGGGGGCTGGCGTCCGAAGGGGTCGCGGTCTCCGTCGACACCATGCGGGCCCGGGTCGCCGAGGAGTCGGTCGCGGCCGGAGCCGCCTTGGTCAACGACGTGAGCGGCGGCCTCGCCGACCCGGACATGGTCCGCGTCGTCGCGGCGGCCGGCACGCCGTTCGTGGTGATGCACTGGCGCGGCTTCAGCGAGTCCATGAACAGCCGGGCGGTGTACCAGGACGTCGTCGCCGAGGTCGTCGCGGAGCTCCGGGAGCGGATGGACGTCGTGATCGCGGGCGGTGTCGCCCCGGAACGGATCGTGATCGACCCCGGTCTCGGCTTCGCCAAGGACGCCGGCCACGACCTCGCCCTGGTCGCCCACCTCGACGAGCTGCGTGTCCTGGGCCGCCCGCTGCTGGTCGCCGCCTCCCGCAAGCGCTTCCTCGGCCATGTGCTGGCCGGCGAGGGCGCCGCGCCCCCACCCGCCCGCGAACGCGACGCCGCCACCGCGGCGGTCTCCGCGCTCTCCGCCCACGCCGGCGCCTGGGCCGTACGGGTCCACGAGGTCCGGGCCACGGCCGACGCCGTGCGGGTCGCGCGCGCCGTCGAGGGAGCCGCGTGAGCGGGCGCGACGAGCACGCGGAGGCGGCCGCCGACATCGCGGCCGTCGAACAGGCCAACACCGCCTTCTACGAGGCGATGGAGCGGGGCGACTTCGAGGAGCTCTCCGGGCTCTGGCTGCCCGGCGAGGACCTCACCGTCTCCTGCGTCCACCCCGGCTGGCCGGTGCTGACCGGGCGCGGCGAGGTGCTGCGGAGTTACGCCCTGATCATGGCGAACACCGAGTACATCCAGTTCTTCCTGACCGATGTCGGAGTCGCGATGACCGGCGACACCGCCCTGGTGACCTGCACCGAGAACATCCTCAGCGGCGGCCCCGCGGAGGACGGCAACGCACTCGGGCCGCTGGTCGGCCAACTCGTCGTGGCCACCAATGTGTTCCGGCGCACCACGGACGGCTGGAAGCTCTGGTCCCACCACGGCTCGCCCGTCCTCACCGAGACCGACGACGAGGACGACGAAGAGACCCCCTCCTGACCCCCTCCTGGTTCTCCCCCGGCCGCCTCCTCGCTTCTCACCCAGCCCCCTTCGGGCTCTCCCCCGGCCCCCTCCCGGCTTCTCCCCGCCCCTCTCCCGGCTCTCTCCCCGCTCCCTCCGGCTCCCCCTGACCGAAGCGTCCGGCCGTCAGGGGGATTGGGATCCGGTTACGCGGGTAAAAGCGGCTACCAGTCCCGAGAGGCCCTGTCCATAGCCCCCGCGGGCGGGCACTGTCGGTGCTCGCAGGTAGATTCGAGAGAGAGCACCCGGCCGTCCGCACGCGGCCCCGTGTCTCTCCGCCCAACGACAGCAGGAGTGATTCGCGTGGATCGTGTCGCGCTGCGCGGCCTCAAGGCCCGTGGACACCATGGCGTCTTCCCCCGGGAACGGGAAGAGGGGCAGACGTTCATCGTGGACCTGGTGCTCGGCCTCGACACCCGCCCCGCGGCGGCCGCCGACGACCTGACGAAGACCGTGCACTACGGCGTCGTCGCCGAGGAGGTCGTCGAGGTGGTGCAGGGGGAACCGGTCGATCTGATCGAAACGCTCGCGGAGCGCATCGCCCAGAAGTGCCTCAAGCACGAAGGAGTCGAGGAGGTGGAGGTCGTGCTGCACAAGCCGGACGCGCCGATCACGGTCCCCTTCGACGATGTGACCATCACCATCACCCGGAGCCGAGTATGAGTGCATTTTCCAGTGAGGGGCAGAGCGACCCGACCGTACAGCCGGTGCCCGCCTCCGTGGTCGAGCAGGTGGACGCCGCGGACATCACCCTCTCCAACCCCAAACGCGCCGTGATCTCCCTGGGCTCCAATCTCGGCAACCGCCTGGAGACCCTCCAGGGCGCCATAGACGCCCTGGAGGACACGCCCGGCCTGCGGGTCAAAGCGGTCTCCCCGGTGTACGAGACGGAGCCCTGGGGCGTCGCCCCCGGCTCCCAGCCCTCGTATTTCAACGCGGTGATCGTGGTGAAGACGACGCTCCCCCCGTCCTCGCTCCTGGAGCGCGGCCAGGCCGTCGAAGAGGCCTTCGACCGGGTCCGCGACGAGCGCTGGGGCCCGCGCACCATCGACGTCGACATCGTGACGTACGCGGATGTCGTCTCCGACGACCCGGTGCTCACCCTCCCCCACCCCCGGGCCCACGAGCGGGCCTTCGTCCTCGCCCCGTGGCACGACGTCGACCCCGAGGCCCAGCTGCCCGGCGCCGGCTCCGTCACGGACCTGCTGGCCGGCGTCGGCCGGGAGGGCGTGCTGCCCCGGGCCGATCTGGAACTCCGGCTGCCCGAGTAGTCGTTAGGCTCAAGGGCGACGGACCGGTGGCACCGCGGGTGAAAGCCACCACGGACGGGTGGCACCACGGGCCACTGACGGCACGGACCACTGACTGCACGGACACACCGGCGGGCGAAGGGCGGATCACTCGGTGAAGCAACTACGGCTCGGGGTACTGATCGGCCTCTTCGCCGCGGCCGGGGTGCTCTCCTGGGGCGCGGCCCGCCTCTGGGACTCCCTGGGCAGCCTGCCGAGCGTTCCCCTCGCCGCGCCGATCGTGCTCGCGGTGATCGCCGCCGTCCTGCTCGCGACGGCCCTCTCCATCCGTTCCCGGCTGCGCGCCCAACGCGAGCGCCGGCCGGGGGCCAAGGGCGTCGAGCCCCTGATGGCCGCCCGAGCCGTCGTCTTCGGCCAGGCCAGCGCGCTGGTCGTCTCCCTGGTCTCCGGCATGTACGGCGGCATCGGTGTCTTCCTGCTCGGCTCCCTCGACATCCCGGCCCGCCGCGACCAGGCGATCTACGCGGGCTTCGCGGTTCTCGCCGGCATCGCGGTGGTCGCCGCGGCCCTCTGGCTGGAACGCATCTGCAAGCTCCCGGACGACGAGGACAACGACAAGAGCTCGGCTGCCGCGTAGCGCGGCCGCCGAGCCCTCCTCCCCCCGCTGCTGCGGAGCTTCAGCGCGCCATGATCATGCTCATGGCCTCGGCGCGCGTCGCCGAGGCACGCAGCTGCCCGCGCACCGCTGAGGTCAGCGTCTTCGCCCCGGGCTTGCGGATCCCGCGCATCGACATGCACATGTGCTCGCACTCGACGACGACGATGACCCCGCGCGGCTCCAGGATCTCCATGAGGGAATCGGCGATCTGCGTGGTGAGCCGCTCCTGGACCTGCGGGCGCCGGGCGAAGACATCGACGAGCCGGGCCAGCTTCGACAGGCCGGTGATCTTGCCCGTGGTCGCCGGGATGTACCCGACATGCGCGACGCCCCTGAACGGCACCAGGTGGTGCTCACAGGTGCTGAACACCTCGATGTCCTTGACCAGCACCATCTCGTCGTGGCCGAGGTCGAACGTGGTCGTCAGAACGTCCTCGGGCTCCTGGTAGAGGCCCGCGAATATCTCCTTGTACGCCCTTGCCACCCGCCCCGGCGTCTCGCGCAGTCCCTCGCGGTCCGGGTCCTCGCCCACGGCGAGAAGGAGTTCGCGTACGGCGGCCTCGGCCCGCTTCTCGTCGAACTCGCCGATCGAACCCTGGCCGTCCAACGTCACCGGGTCGGTCATCTGTGCCTCGTTCCCTTGAGCTGTCACCCGCGCACACTTCCGCACGGGCGTACGAAAAAGCCGCGCCCCCACAGGCTAGAACCTGCGGAGGCGCGGCATCCATTCCGGACCCGGTACGACTCCCGTGACAGGGGCCACACCGGGCGGCGCGAGACTCAGCTCTCGGGACGGTCCTCCGGGAGCGCCTCGGTGGCCGGGACGGTGTCCGTGGGAACGGCCGAGCCGTTCGCCGCGGCGGCGGCGCCGTTGGTGAGGGCGAGCTCCTTCGGCGAGAGCACCGGCGGCCGCGTCGACGGGGTGCGTCGGGCGGAACCGGTCCATGCCGGACGGGACGGGCGCTTCACGATCGGGGCGAAGATCTCCGCGATCTCCTCCTTGCCGAGCGTCTCCTTCTCCAGGAGCTGGAGAACGAGGGCGTCCAGCACGTCGCGGTTCTCGACGAGGATCTCCCACGCGTCGTTGTGCGCGGTCTCGATGAGCTTCTTGACCTCTTCGTCGACGAGCGCCGCGACCTCTTCCGAGTAGTCGCGCTGGTGCCCCATCTCGCGGCCCACGAACGGCTCGGTGTTGTCGCCGCCGAACTTGATCGCGCCGAGCCGCTCCGTCATGCCGTACTGCGTGACCATCGCGCGGGCCGTTGCGGTGGCCTTCTCGATGTCGTTCGCCGCACCGGTGGTCGGGTCGTGGAAGACCAGCTCCTCGGCCGCGCGCCCGCCCAGCATGTAGGCCAGCTGGTCGAGCATCTCGTTGCGCGTCGTGGAGTACTTGTCCTCCTCCGGGAGCACCATCGTGTAACCGAGGGCGCGACCGCGGGAGAGGATCGTGATCTTGTGAACCGGGTCCGACTGGGGGGAAGCCGCCGCGACCAGGGCGTGTCCGCCCTCGTGGTACGCGGTGATCTTCTTCTCCTTCTCGGACATGATCCGGGTCCGCTTCTGCGGGCCCGCCACGACGCGGTCGATGGCCTCGTCGAGCATCTTGTTGTCGATCAGCTTCAGATTGCCGCGCGCCGTGAGGAGCGCCGCTTCGTTCAGCACGTTCGACAGGTCGGCACCGGTGAAGCCGGGCGTACGACGGGCGACGGCGCCGAGGTCGACGTCCTTCTCGACCGGCTTGCCCTTCTGGTGCACCTTGAGGATTTCGAGACGGCCCTGCATGTCCGGCCGGTCGACCGCGATCTGCCGGTCGAAACGGCCCGGACGCAGCAGCGCCGGGTCGAGGATGTCCGGCCGGTTCGTGGCGGCGATCAGGATGACGCCGCCCTTCACGTCGAAGCCGTCCATCTCGACGAGCAGCTGGTTCAGCGTCTGCTCGCGCTCGTCGTGACCGCCGCCCATGCCGGCGCCGCGGTGCCGTCCGACGGCGTCGATCTCGTCGACGAAGACGATCGCCGGGGCGTTCGCCTTGGCCTGCTCGAAGAGGTCGCGGACACGGCTGGCACCGACACCGACGAACATCTCGACGAAGTCGGAGCCGGAGATCGAGTAGAACGGGACGCCCGCCTCGCCCGCGACGGCGCGTGCGAGGAGCGTCTTGCCCGTACCGGGAGGCCCGTACAGCAGGACGCCCTTGGGGATCTTGGCGCCGACGGCCTGGAACTTCGCCGGCTCCTGGAGGAACTCCTTGATCTCCTGGAGCTCCTCGACGGCCTCGTCCGACCCCGCCACATCGGCGAACGTCGTCTTCGGGGTGTCCTTGGTGATCAGCTTGGCCTTGGACTTCCCGAACTGCATGACCCGGGAGCCGCCGCCCTGCATCTGGTTCATCAGGAACAGGAAGACGACCACGATCAGGACGAAGGGCAGCAGCGAAAGGAGGATCGAGATGAACGGGGACTGCTTCGAGGGCGAGACGGTGTAGCCCTTGTCGATCTTGCCGCTCTCGAACTTCTGCTGCAGCGTGTCGGCCAGCTGGACACCCTGGTCGCCGATGTAGCTCGCCTGGAACTTGCTGCCGGACTCGCCCGAGAGCTTCTGGCCCTTCTTCAACTCGATCTTGATGATCTGTTCGTCACCGGTGGTCAGCTTGGCCTGCGCCACCTGGTCCTTGCTGATCGCCTGGATCACCTTGCCGGTGTCCACCGATTCGTAGCCGCCCGACGAGCCGACGACCTGCATCAACACGACCACGGCGAGGACGGCCAGCACGATCCACATGACCGGCCCACGGAAGTATCGCTTCACGTCCATCCATACGGGGCGATGACGCCCCGTCCCTCCTGCCCGTAGGTAAATGCTGCTGTGAGAAAAGACTGTTCTTCGGACGGTACCCCAGCATTGTCACCCGCGACCGCCGGGGACGTCTGTCAAAACCTGCCTTCGAAGGCTCAACGGCGGGAATCCCGTGAAAGGTTCCCCGCCGCCCGTCCCGGTCGGGCCGGCCGCCCCGGGCTCCGGAGGTGCCGGAGGCGGTCAGCCGCCGTAGACGTGCGGAGCGAGCGTGCCGACGAAGGGGAGGTTGCGGTACTTCTCCGCGTAGTCCAGCCCGTATCCGACGACGAACTCGTTGGGGATGTCGAATCCGACCCACTTGCAGTCGAGCGCGACCTTCGCCGCGTCCGGCTTGCGCAGCAGGGTGCAGATCTCCAGGGACGCGGGCTCGCGCGAGCCGAGGTTCGACATCAGCCAGGACAGGGTCAGGCCCGAGTCGATGATGTCCTCGACGATCAGGACGTGCTTGCCCTTGATGTCGGTGTCCAGGTCCTTGAGGATCCGGACGACTCCGGAGGACTGGGTGCCCGCGCCGTACGACGAGACGGCCATCCAGTCCATGGTGACGGGGGTGGACAGCGCGCGCGCCAGGTCCGCCATCACCATGACCGCGCCCTTGAGGACGCCGACGATGAGCAGGTCCTTGCCCGCGTACTCCGCGTCGATCTTCGCGGCCAGCTCGACGAGCTTCGCGTCGATCTCTTCCTTGGTGAGGAGCACCGACTGAAGGTCGGTGCCCATGTCCTTCTCGTTCACCCGCGTCTCTTTCTCTGCCTGCCCGGTCCGGGGTGGTGCCCCGTACCTGCGCGGCCGCTCGCCTGCATTGTCAGCCGCTCGTGCTTCAGCTCTGCCGAATCACCAGTCTGCCACCCTGCCGCCTGGCTTCGACCCGGCCGGGCAGGTTGATGGCCCGCTGGCCGCGCCAGCCGGTGATCAGACGGTCGACTTCCTCGATGTGCCGGGCGAAGAGGGAACCGGCCGGGGAGCCCGCCTCCATGGCGGCCCGGCGCAGTACCCGGCGGCGCACGGCGGGCGGCAGCGCGTACAGCTTGGCGCACTCCAGCCGGCCCGCGTCGTCCCGTACGGCGCGGTCGGCCTCGGCGGCCCAGGTGTCCAGGGCGTCGGCGTCGTCGCGGGAGAGCTGCGCCGTGCGGGCCAGGGCCTCGACGACCCCCTTGCCCAGCGCCTTCTCCAGGGCGGGCAGGCCCTCGTGGCGCAGTCGGGAGCGGGTGTAGGCGGGGTCGGTGTTGTGCGGGTCGTCCCAGACGGGCAGCGACTGGACGAGGCATGCCTTGCGGGCGGTCTGCCGGTCGAGCTGGAGGAAGGGCCTGCGGTAGCGGCCGGCCGGCCCCGACGCGGCGGCCATGCCGGAGAGCGAGCGGATGCCGGAGCCGCGGGCCAGGCCCAGCAGCACCGTTTCCGCCTGGTCGTCACGGGTGTGGCCGAGCAGGACGGCGGCGGCGCCGTGCCGCTCGGCGGCCGCGTCGAGGGCGGCGTAGCGGGCGTCGCGGGCCGCGGCCTCGGGGCCGCCCTCCTGGCCGACCCGCACGGCGACGGACTCGACCGGGTCGAGGTGCATGTCGGTGAGGCGGTCGACGACCTCGGCGGCCCGGGTGTCGGAGCCGTCCTGGAGGCCGTGGTCGACGGTGATGCCGCCGGCCCGGACGTCGAGTTTGCGGGCTTCGAAGGCGAGGGCGGAGGCGAGTGCCATGGAATCGGCGCCGCCGGAGCATGCCACCAGCACCAGCGGGGTATCGGGGCGTTCGGGGAGCGCGGCGCGCTGCCTGCCCGCACCGGCTTCGGCGAACTGGGGGTGCGGGGTGCGCCGGGTGTGGTCGGCGCTCCGGGTGTGTTCGGTGAGTACGTCGTGGAGTACGCGGCGGACCGCCAGGCGTATCGCCGCGACCGCAGGATGGGGACCCATGTCCGGTGCCCTTCGTGAAGTTTCGGGGAGGTGCCTCGGAGTGCCGGGACGGAAAAAATGCCGTCACTCAGAGTGCGTCGATGGTGACAGAGGCAAGCCGTCCATCGAGCATTGCACGCCTTCCCATGCCCCTACGGTCCCTCGGATGGGTGATTACCGGCGCGTTCTCGTCCTGTCGTACGCCGTCCGGCCCGCCGTGATCATGACTCTGCCTTACGGTGCACCCTCGCGATCCAGTCCGCCGGCTTCGCGATCTCCGCCTTGGTGGGGAGGGTGTTCGGCGAGGTCCAGACCCGGTTGAAGCCGTCCATGCCGACCTCGTCGACCACGGCGCGGACGAACCGTTCGCCGTCCCGGTACTGGCGCAGTTTGGCATCGAGCCCGAGGAGCTTGCGCAGCGCCTGGTCGAGGCGGCTCGCACCGCGCGCCCTGCGCTGCTGGAACTTCTCCCGGATCTCGCCGACGGAGGAGACGACCTCCGGGCCGACGCCGTCCATCACGTAGTCGGCGTGCCCTTCGAGCAGGGACATCACGGCGGTGAGCCGGCCGAGGATCTCGCGCTGGGCGGGGGTCTGGACGAGTTCGACCAGGCTTCGGCCGCCGTCCTCGCCGTCCTCGCCCTCGGGGCGGCCGCCGGCCAGGGACTGCGCCGCCTCGCGGAGCCGCTCCAGCACGGTCACCGGGTCGACGTCGGTCTCTTCCAGAAATGACTGGATCTCGCCCTGAAGATGGTCCCGGAGCCAGGGCACTCCGGTGAACTGGGTGCGGTGGGTCTCTTCGTGCAGGGCGACCCAGAGCCGGAAGTCGTGCGGGTCGACGTCCAGTTCGCGCTCGACGTGGACGATGTTCGGCGCCACGAGCAGCAGCCTGCCGCCGCCGTCGGCCGAGGCCGGGAGTTCACGGGTGGCCGGGGCGAACGTCTCGTACTGGCCGAGGACCCGGGAGGCGAGGAACGACAGCAGCATCCCCACCTCGACCCCGGTCACCTTGCCGCCGACCGCGCCGAGCACGGCGCCGCCGGGGCCGTTCCCGCGCCGGTCCTGCATCTTCCCCAGCAGGGGGCGCAGCAGTTCGCGGAAGCCCGCGACGTTGGCCCTGATCCAGCCCGCCCGGTCCACGATCAGGACCGGGGTGTCCTCCGGATCGGCCCCGTCGGGGATCATCCGGGTGAAGGAACGGACGTGCTCCTCCGCGGCCTTGGCATGCCGGCGCAGCTCCGCGACGACTTCGCGGGCCTCCTCCCGGCTGATCTCGGGCCCCGGCCGCACAAGTCGGGTCGCGGTCGCCACCGCGAGATTCCAGTCGACCATCTCGGCACCACCGATGCTCGTCATGCGTCAACCGTACGTGCTCGGGTCCGTCCGCGGTGAGGTGTCGACCGGCTCATCGGGCACCGGCGGCGAGGCCGGTGGCGAGGGCGTCGAGGGAGGACTGGGCCTCGGACGGGGAGGTCGTGCCGGATGCCAGGAAGGCGAAGGCGAGCAGCCGGCCCTGCCGGTCGACGACCGTACCGGCGAGGGAGTTCACCCCGGTGAGGGTGCCGGTCTTGGCGCGGATCAGGCCGGTGCCCGCGGACTTCTCGGTGTAACGGCCGCTGAGGGTGCCGCTGAATCCGGCCACCGGAAGGCCGGTGAGGACGGGGCGCAGTTCGGGGTGGTCCGGGTCGGCGGCGCGGGCGAGGAGGCCGGCCAGCAGTCCGGCGGTGACCTTGTCCTTGCGGTTCAGCCCGCTGCCGTCGGCGAAGTCCGCGCCCTTCAGTGGCAGGTGGAGCTTCCTGAGCTGTGCGGTGACGGCCCGTCGGCCGCCCGCGAAGTCGGCCGGTTCGCCCGCGGCCAGGGCGGTCTGGCGGGCGAGCGCCTCGGCGATGTCGTTGTCGCTGTTAGTCAGGGCCCGCTCGACCAGGGCGGAGAGCGGGACGGACAGGTGCCTGGCGACCGGCCGGGACCCGCCGGCCGGCCGGCCGCGCACCGGGTCCGGCCCGGTGGCGATCCCGGCGTCGTCGAGCAGTGCGGCGAAGGTCCGGGCGGTGTCGCCGGCCGGGTCGTCGCTGCGCGGGGCGGGTCCGCTGTCGGTGCTGTCGAGCCTGCCCTCGTCGGTCATCAGGGCGCTGACGGGCGCGATGTTCTCGTTGGGGCCGATCGGGTGCTGTGCGGGGCCGGAGTAGCGGGAGGTGTCGTACGCGAGGCGGACCTTCTTCGCTCCCCGGCCCTTCAGGGCGCGGGCGGTGTCGGCGGCCAGTGCGCGCAGGGCGGCCTTGTCGAGGGTGGGGTCGCCGCCGCCGACCAGGGTGACGCTGCGGGAGTCGGGGGACGCCTGGACCGTCGTGGCGATGCGGTGGCCGGGGCCGAGCGCGCTCAGGGCGGCGACCGAGGTGGCGATCTTGACGGTGGAGGCGGGCGTCATGGGCGTGTCGGAACCCTGGCCGTACAGCCGCTCACCGGTGGCGGCGTCGATGACGACGGCGGTCCGCACGGTGCCCAGGGCGGGGGCCTTCAGCAGCGGGCCGAGGGTGGTGCGGAGGTCGGCCGCCGCGCCGTCCGGGTTGCCGCGGGCGTCCGGGGCGGCGTTGTCGACCGCGGCGGAGAGGGGGGCCAGGACGGGCGGGGCGCTGGGCGCGGGTTCCGGCCCGGACGGCGTGCCGGATCCGTGATCTGCGCCACCTGTACGGTTGCGGGCGGCGGCCCAGTCCTGCTCGGCCTTACGCTGACCCGAGTCCCAGGGGCCGGCGGCAAGGACGACGCCGGCCGCGAGCACCAGGCCCAGGCCTGCGGAGACAGCCGCGAACTGCCGGTCGCTCAGCCCCCTCGACCTGATCACGCCGCCCGGCCGGGTGAGCCTGCTCAGCTTGTCCAGCGGGTTGACCGACGGTCTTTTCACCGGCTCGTCCACCGTTGACCAGCCCCTTTCGCGAGCACACATCTGCGTGGGGGACACTTAATCACCAGTCGTATGTGTTGATCATGGAGGAGCCACCCGTGGAGTTCGACGTCACCATCGAGATCCCGAAGGGTTCGCGGAACAAGTACGAGGTGGACCACGAGACCGGTCGGATCCGCCTGGACCGTCGACTCTTCACCTCGACCAGCTACCCGGCGGACTACGGCTTCGTCGAGAACACCCTCGGCGAGGACGGCGACCCGCTGGACGCGCTGGTCATCCTGGACGAGCCGACCTTCCCCGGCTGCCTCATCAAGTGCCGTGCCATCGGCATGTTCCGGATGACGGACGAGGCCGGCGGCGACGACAAGCTGCTGTGCGTCCCGGCCTCCGACCCCCGGGTGGAGCACCTGCGCGACATCCACCACGTGTCGGAGTTCGACCGCCTGGAGATCCAGCACTTCTTCGAGGTCTACAAGGACCTGGAGCCCGGCAAGTCCGTCGAGGGCGCCGACTGGGTCGGCCGCGCCGAGGCCGAGGCCGAGATCGAGGCCTCCTACAAGCGCCTTGCGGCGCAGGGCGGCGCGCACTGATCACCCGCGGGTCGCGGCCGGATTCCGGCCGAGGTACGTCGCACGGTTCCGTTTAGGGTTCCGTGCCGGAGCCGGGCGGCACTCCCCACGCGGGGGGTGCCGCCCGTTTCGCATCTCTGCCCGTTCCGTGCTCCCGCCCGCTTCGCGGGGCCGCCCGTTCCGTGGTCCCGCCTGTTCCGTGGTCCCGCCCGCCTCGCGGGGCCGCCCGTTCCGTGGCCCCGCCCGTTCCGCGGTCCTGCCCGCTTCGCAGGGCCGCCCGTTCCGTGGCCCTGCCCGCCTCGCATCCGCGCCCTTGTCCGTGGCCATACTGGGCAGAAGCGCAACCGAGGACGCGCAGCCGATGAGGAGCGAGGTCGAGTGGTGGCGGAACAGGGCGGTCCGGAGGACCAGAAGCCCCAGTCCGACGAGGCGCGCAGCGCCTTCGTCCCGCCGGCCGGGGTGGAACGGCGGACGACTGCGTCCGAGGACGACCAGCCGACCTCGGAATTCGCGATCCCGCCCGGTCTGACGACCGAGTCCCAGGGGCCGGGCCCGGCTTCCGCTTCGGGGTCCGGAGCCGGTTCCGGTACGGCCTCCGGCGCGGACACGACCGGCTCCGCCTTCGCCCTGCCGAGCACCTACAGCGCCCAGCACCCGCCGCCCGCCTTCACTCCCGCGCACGGCAGCCCGATGATCCGGCTGACCAAGGAGGCCCCTTGGCAGGACCGGATGCGCACGATGCTGCGGATGCCGGTCGCCGAGCGCCCCGCGCCCGAGCCGGTGCAGAAGCACGACGAGGCGGGGCCCGCGGTGCCGCGTGTGCTCGACCTGACCCTGCGCATCGGGGAGCTGCTGCTCGCCGGCGGCGAGGGGGCCGAGGACGTCGAGGCGGCGATGTTCGCGGTCACCCGCAGTTACGGACTGGACCGCTGCGAGCCCACGGTCACCTTCACCCTGCTGTCGATCTCGCACCAGCCCTCGCTGGTGGACGACCCGGTGACGGCGAGCCGCACCGTACGCCGCCGTGGCACGGACTACACCCGGCTGGCCGCCGTCTTCCGGCTCATCGACGACATCACCACCGAGGATGTCGAGGTCTCGCTGGAGGATGCCTACCGGCGCCTGGCGGAGATCCGGCGCAACCGGCATCCGTACTCCGGCTGGGTGCTGACGCTGGCCGGCGGCGGGCTCGCGGGGGCGGCGTCGGTGCTGGTCGGCGGCGGCGCGCTGGTGTTCGTGGTGGCCGCGATCGGCGCGATGCTCGGCGACCGGCTCGCCTGGCTCTGCGCCGGGCGGGGGCTGCCGGAGTTCTACCAGTTCGTGGTGGCGGCGATGCCGCCCGCCGCGATGGGTGTGGCGCTGACCCTCACCCACTGGTCGGACGTACGGCCGTCCGCGGTGATCACCGGTGGGCTGTTCGCGCTGCTGCCGGGGCGGGCCCTGGTGGCGGGCGTGCAGGACGGGCTGACCGGCTACTACATCACCGCCGCGGCGCGCCTGCTCGAAGTCATGTACCTCTTCATCGGCATCGTCGTCGGTGTGCTGCTCGTGCTCTACATGGGGCTTCAGCTGGGCGCCCAGCTGAACCCCGAGGCCCGGTTCGTCGCCCATGACCGGCCGGTGGTGCAGATCCTGGCCTCGATGGCGCTCTGTCTCGCCTTCGCGATCCTGCTCCAGCAGGACCGGTCCACGGTGCTCGCGGTGACCCTCAACGGCGGGGTCGCCTGGGTGATCTACGGGGCGATGGCCAGGACCGGCAACATCTCGCCGGTGCTCGCGACGGCGACGGCGGCCGGGCTGGTGGGCCTGTTCGGGCAGCTGTTCTCGCGCTACCGGTACACCTCGTCGCTGCCGTTCATCACGGCGGCGATCGGTCCCCTGCTGCCCGGTTCGGCCACGTACTTCGGCCTGCTGGGTGTGGCACAGGGCAATGTGAACGCCGGGCTCGCCTCGCTGTCGACCGCGGTGGCGACGGCGCTGGCCATCGCGATCGGGGTGAACCTGGGGAGCGAGATCTCCCGGCTGTTCATGCGGGTGCCGGGGGCGGTCGGCGGGGCGAACCGCCGCGCGGCCAAGCGGACACGCGGCTTCTGAGACCGCCGCCGGTACGGCTCCGGGTCGGCGCTCAGCCGGCAGTGCCGGGTGAGCGCTCGGTCCGAGCGCTCGGTCTCAACGCCCGGTCCGAGCGCTTCGTTCAGCGCTCGGATTCAGCGCTCGGTCGGCGGCGCTCAGCCGGCAGCGCTTGGTCTCAGCGCTTGGCGTGGCGGCCGCGCTGCACCGGGGCCGGGCCGCCGTCGGCGGACGGGCCGGGGCCCTCGCCGCCGCCCGCCGCCGCTTCCTTCTTCGACTTGGAGCGGGCCCGCAGGAACTCGATCCCGATCGGCACCACCGAGATGAGCACGATCAGGATGAGCATCGCCTCGATGTTCTGGTGGACGAAGTCGATCTTCCCGAGCGCGGCCCCGAGCAGCGTGACGCCAACGCCCCAGAGGATGCCGCCGATGATGTTGAACGTGATGAACGAGCGGTAGTTCATCCGGCTCACACCGGCGATGATCGGCGTGAACGTGCGCACGATGGGCACGAAGCGGGCCAGGATCAGCGACTTCGGTCCGTACTTCTCGAAGAACTCGTGAGCCTTCTCGACGTTCTCCTGCTTGAAGAGGCGGGAGTCCGGGCGCTTGAAGAGCGAGGGGCCGACCTTGCGGCCGAAGAGATATCCGACCTGGTCGCCGATGATCGCCGCGAGCCCGACCAGGAGGCAGACCAGCCACAACGGGGTCTTCAGCTGGTCCGTGGTCACCAGCAGCCCTGTGGTGAAGAGCAGCGAGTCGCCGGGGAGGAAGAAGCCGATCAGCAGTCCGGACTCGGCGAAGACGATGAGGAGGACACCGGGGAGTCCGAACGTGTTGATCAAATAGTCCGGGTCCAGCCAGCTCGGTCCGAGCGCAAGCGTATTCAAGGGTCCGGGCTCCTGGATAGGTCGATGGCGGCTGCGTGGCCGCCCAAAGCTATCAACGCAGGATGATGTTCCCGGGTTCCAGTGCCCCGCGCGAAAGTGCGCACCGGGCCAACCGGGACAAAACTCTCTCCAGGAGGTATCACACGATGAATATCGAGGATTTCGGCGGCGGGCAGACGGACCACTCGGATGTCCTGGTCGTCACCACGAACGACATCCCGGGCTACGAGGTGACCCGGGTGGTCGGTGAGGTGTTCGGCCTGACCGTGCGTTCCCGCCACATAGGCAGCCAGATCGGCGCCGGGCTGAAGTCCATGATCGGCGGCGAGCTGAAGGGGCTGACCAAGACGCTCGTCCAGACCCGGAACCAGGCGATGGAGCGGCTGGTCGAACAGGCCAGAGCCCGGGGCGCCAACGCGGTGCTGATGATGCGCTTCGACGTGACCGAGGCGGCCGACGTGGGCACCGAGGTGTGCGCGTACGGTACGGCGGCCGTGATCAGCAAGATCTGAGCGACGGCCGGTACGGGGGCGGGGGCGCGCCCCCGCCCCCGTACCGGATCATGCCCGGCGCTCGGCGTTGGCGTCGATCGCGGCCCGCAGGTGTTCGGCCAGGCCCGGCCGCATCGAGTCGTAGTACGCGCGGAACCGCGCGTCGGACACGTACATCCCGCCGAGGCACCGGTGGAACTCGGGAGTGCACTCGTAGAACCACTTGGAGATGTGGAGCCGGTGGGCCTCGGCCAGATCCATCGCCCGTTCTCCGGTGGCCGGTTCGCCGGCCTCCATCAGCGCGTCGTAGGCGGCACTCCAGTCGGCGACCTCCGCCTGCAACCGCTTCCAGTCGTCCTTGGTGTACCGGGCGGCCCGGCGCTGCGACTCGGCGTAGGCGGCGGTGCCTCCCCAGCGGCGTTCGGCCTCCTCCGCGTGCTCCTCGGGGTCCTTGCCCCCGAAGACCTCGAACTTCTCCTCGGGCGTGAGGTTGATGCCCATCTTCTGTGCCTCCATGGCTGTTTCGACGGCGGCGGCCATCTTTCGCAGTTCGGCGATCCGGTCGGACAGCAGCCGGTGCTGGCGGCGCAGATGCTCCTGCGGGTCCGCGTCCGGGTCGTCGAGCAGTACCGCGATCTCGTCGAGCGGGAAACCGAGCTCCCGGTAGAACAGGATCTGCTGCAACCGGTCGAGGTCGGCGTCGTCGTAGCGACGGTGACCCGCGTGGCTGCGCCCGCCGGGCGACAGCAGTCCGATGCCGTCGTAGTGGTGCAGGGTGCGCACCGTGACCCCGGCGAATCCGGCGACCTGTCCCACGGAGTAGTCCACGACTCCCCGCTCCCTTCTCCGTTCTGGGTACCTACTGAGCCTGCGTCCTGACGTGACGTGAGGTGCAAGCCCGAGTCGCCGCCACCCCAGTGCCATGAGAAGGGTTATGCGGCTTTTGCATCCATAGGGTGAGCCGATGGCCACAGATTCTTCCGCCCTCGCCGGGGCCGCTCCCGGATCCACCCCCGTGCACCGGCTGCTGCCCGTCATCGTGCCCGCACTGGCCGTCGGGGTCGCCTCGGCCCTCGTCCTGCCGGGTGTCAGCCTCCTCGCGGAGAAGGTGCAGGACGTGCTCCGGGGCGCGCTTCCCGACGCGCTCTCCGTCGGCCGCCACTCCGCGCTCCGGATGATCGTGATGCTCACCGCGAGCGGGCCGGCGGCCGGGCTGCTGGTGACCGGGCGGCCGCAGATGCAGCTGCCCGAGGACGGTACGCCGCTGAGGTGACTCCGGTCCGGGCCCGTTGCCCGGCGCGACCGCTCGACGCGCTGGATGCCCCGTATTTCCGTAAAGTCCCCTCCATATGGGTATCTCCGGAAGCATCCGGAGACGTTCAGTCAGGCCCTGCCGGAGGTTTCCGCCATGCCCACGCCCGTCAACGTCGCCGTCATCTACTACTCCTCGACCGGCACCGTCGCCGCGATGGCCAAGGCCATCGCGCAGGACGCCGAGAAGGCCGGTGCGGAGGTACGGCTGCGCAAGGCCCATGAGCTCGCCCCGCAGGCGGCCATCGACTCCACCCCGGCCTGGGCCGCCAACGCGAAAGCGACCGTGGACATCGCCGAGGCGTCGAAGGACGACATGATCTGGGCGGACGCCGTGATCTTCGGTACGCCGACCCGGTTCGGCAATGTCGCCGCCCAGCTCAAGCAGTTCATCGACACCCTCGGCGGCCTCTGGCAGGCGGGCCGTCTCGCCGACAAGGTCTACAGCGGCTTCACCTCCACCAGCACCGCGCACGGCGGCCAGGAATCCACCCTGCTCGCGCTCTACCACACGGTCCACCACTTCGGCGGCATCCTCGTGGCGCCCGGCTACACGGACCCCTCGAAGTTCGTCGACGGCAATCCGTACGGCACTTCGCACGTGGCGGGTCAGGGCGACATCCCGGTCGGTGTGCAGACCCTGACCGCCGCCCGGGTCCAGGCCGAACGGGTCGTGAAGTTCACCCGGGCCGTCAAGGACGGCCTCGCCGCCGAGAACTGAACCACCGCACGCCGACAGGACCGTCGCGGGTCACCACGACCGCCGAGAGCCGAGAAGGGCTGTCCGCCGATGCCTCTCCACCAGGGTTCACCCCAGGGTACGGAACCGTCCGAGAAACGCCGCAGGCTCGCCCTCAACCCGTTCTTCGGGGAGGCCGACCCGACCGCCGGCATGGAATCGGCACCGCCCCGGCACCGGCTGCCCGACGGGCCGATGCCGCCTTCGACCGCGTACGGCCTGGTCCATGACGAGCTGATGCTCGACGGCAATGCGCGGCTCAACCTCGCCACCTTCGTCACCACCTGGATGGAGCCCCAGGCCGGGGTGCTGATGGGCGAGTGCCGCGACAAGAACATGATCGACAAGGACGAGTACCCGCGCACCGCCGAGCTGGAGCGGCGCTGTGTGGCGATGCTCGCCGATCTCTGGAACGCCCCCGATCCCGCGGCCACCGTGGGGTGTTCGACGACCGGCTCCAGCGAGGCGTGCATGCTCTCGGGGCTGGCGCTGAAACGGCGTTGGGCGGCCAGGAACGCCGACCGCTACCCGGCGGCCGCCCGGCCCAACCTGGTCATGGGCATCAATGTGCAGGTCTGCTGGGACAAGTTCTGCACCTTCTGGGAGGTCGAACCGCGGCTGGTCCCGATGGAGGGCGACCGCTTCCACCTCGACCCGCAGGCCGCGGCCGACCTCTGCGACGAGAACACCATCGGCGTCGTCGGCATCCTCGGCTCCACCTTCGACGGTTCCTACGAGCCGATCGCGGAGCTCTGCGCGGCGCTGGACGCCCTCCAGGAACGCACCGGCCTCGACATCCCCGTCCATGTGGACGGGGCGTCGGGCGCGATGGTGGCCCCGTTCCTGGACGAGGACCTGGTGTGGGACTTCCGGCTGCCCCGGGTCTCCTCCATCAACACCTCCGGGCACAAGTACGGCCTCGTCTACCCGGGCGTCGGCTGGGCCCTGTGGCGCTCGCCCGCCCAGCTGCCCGAGGAACTGGTCTTCCGGGTCAACTACCTGGGCGGCGACATGCCGACCTTCGCGCTGAACTTCTCCCGGCCCGGCGCACAGGTGGTGGCGCAGTACTACACCTTCCTGCGGCTGGGCCGGGACGGCTACCGGGCCGTCCAGCAGGCGTCCCGGGACGTGGCCCGGGGGCTGGCCGGACGGATCGAGGAGCTCGGGGACTTCCGGCTCCTCACCCGGGGCGACCAGCTGCCCGTGTTCGCGCTGACGACCGCGCCGGATGTGGACGCGTACGACGTCTTCGACGTGTCCAGGCGGCTGCGTGAGCAGGGCTGGCGGGTGCCCGCGTACACCTTCCCCGCCAACCGGCAGGACCTGTCGGTGCTGCGCGTGGTGTGCCGCAACGGCTTCTCGTCGGACCTCGCCGAACTGCTCCTGGAGGACCTCCGGCTGGTCCTCCCCGGCCTGCGCCGACAGCCGCACCCGCTGAGCCAGGACAAGCAGGCGGCGACGTCCTTCCACCACTGAGGGCCGGTGCGAACGCTCAGCGGTCGATCCGGGCGAACCTCCGTACCGCCAACGGGAAGAACACCGCGATCAGCGCCAACGGGCAGGCCACCGCGAGCAGTTCGGCGTGGTCGGACGCCCAGGAGCCGCCGGCCCCGCCCGGGTTGCCGAACAGCCGGCGCACCGCCGTGGCCGTGGCCGACATCGGGTTCCATTCGACGACCGCGCCCAGCCATCCCGGCATCGACTCCGGGGCGGCGAAGGCATTGGAGAGGAAGCCGACCGGCCAGACCAGGATCTGCACCGCCTGCACCAGCTCCGGCTTCCCGGCCACCAGCGCCAGGTGGATGCCGATCCACAGCATCGCGAACCGCAGCAGCAGCAGAAGCCCCACCGCCCCCAGGGCCGCGGCCGGCCCGTGGTGCCAGCGCCAGCCGACCGCGTATCCGGCGCCGGTCATCACGGCGAGCGCGACCGCCGACTGGAGCATGTCCGCGGCGCTCCGGCCGACCAGCACCGAACCGGAGACCATCGGCATGGCACGGAACCGGTCGACGACCCCCTTGTTCAGGTCCTGGGTGACCGCGAGCATGGTCGACTCCAGGCCGAAGGCCATCGTGAGCGCGAGCATGCCGGGCACCAGGAACTCGGTGTGGTCGCCGTCGACGCCCTGCCCGCCGCCGACCAGGTAGGTGAACATCAGCAGCAGCATCACGGGGAAGACCAGGCCGACGACGATCCGCACCGGCTGCCGCGCCCAGTGCGCCAGTTCGCGCCGCGTCATCGTCCAGGAGTCGGAAACCGCCCAGCTCATCGCGCTCATGCCGGCACCTCCGCGGTCTCCGGCCTCCGGTCGGTCAGCGTGAGGAAGACCTCGTCCAGCGTCGGGCGCCGCACCGCGATGTCCTCCGCCTCGATGCCCGCCTCCTCCAGCGCCCGCACGGTCCGGGTCAGGGTCGCCATCCGGTCCGGCGCCGGTGCCCCGATCAGCCGCCGGTCCGGGTCGACCACCGCTCCACCGCCCAGCAGCCGGGCTGCGGCGGCCAGTTGGGCCCCGTCCCGGACGACGACATCGATGCGGTCCCCGGCCACCATCGCCTTCAGCTCGTCGGCCGTCCCCTCGGCGGCCACGCGTCCCGCGTCGATCACCGAGATCCGGTCGGCGAGCTGATCGGCCTCCTCCAGGTACTGCGTGGTCAGCAGTACGGTCGTACCGCCACCCACCAGTGAGCGCACCGCCGCCCACACCTCGGCCCGGCCGCGCGGGTCGAGCCCGGTGGTGGGCTCGTCCAGGAAGAGCACCTCCGGGTCGGTGATCAGCGAGGCGGCCAGATCGAGCCGCCGCCGCATGCCGCCGCTGTACTCCTTGACCGGTTTCCGGCCGGTGTCCGCGAGCCCGAAGCGGGCCAGCAGTTCGTCCGCCCGGACACCCGCCCGGCGCGCGCCCAGGTGGTACAGGCGGCCGAACATCTCCAGGTTCTGCCGGCCCCCGAGCTCCTCGTCGACCGCCGCGTACTGCCCGAGCAGCCCGATGCGGCGCCGGACCTCGCGCGCCCGGTCCCGTACGTCGAACCCCGCCACCTCGACCCGCCCCTCGTCGTGCCGCAGCAGCGTCGACAGGATGCGTACCGCTGTGGTCTTGCCCGCCCCGTTGGGGCCGAGCACGGCATGGACGGTGGAGCGGGCGACCGTGAGGTCCAGGCCGCCCAGCGCGCGCTTCTCCCCGTACCGCTTGTGCACACCTTCGACAACGATCGCGTCCGCCAAAATCGCCACGCCCTCCCATAGTCAAATTTGACTAGCAGGATCGAAGGTAACCCCGGCACCTTCATTCGTCAAACTTGATTACTCGTCGTCGCCGGGATCGCGGACACCCGTCGCATAAGGGTTCTCCTGCCCCTCGGCGAGCACGCCGACGAAGGGTTCACCCTCCCCCGCGAAGCTGTACGCCCCACCCTCGATGCGCGCGATCAGCTCGCGCGTCCACTCCGCCCCGGCGTCCGCCGAGTGGACCCACATGTTCATGATCTCGCCGATGTGCCCGAGGGACTCGGGCCCGGCCTCCGGCGTGTAGTACCCGGTGACCGAGGCCCGCCAGGCCGCGAGACCGGCGACCCGCTCCTGGAGCAGCCCGATCACCTCGGACCGCTCCAGGTCGACCATCCCGCCGAGCCCCGCCGACAGCACGTCCAGCTTCTGGTCGTACGAGGTGAGCGCCGCGCGCAGCAGCGCAAGGTACTCCTCGTTGCCGGACTCGGTGATCTCGTACTCGGTACGGGGCGGGCCGCCCGCCGTGCTCGGGGCCGTCTCGTGGGCGACCAGCAGCCCCTGCTTCGCCATCTGCTTCAGTGCGTGGTAGATCGACCCCGGCTTGGCGTTGGACCACTCGTGGGCACCCCAGTACTCCAGGTCGTTGCGGACCTGATAGCCGTGCGCCCGGCCGTGCTGACGCACGGCGCAGAGGACCAGCAGCCGAATCGCGGACATGTCACGCACCCTTTCTATTCAACTTTGATCAGCGTAGCCCCCGGCCTCGGCGACCAGCTCGAACGCGGTACGGCCGTCCAGGGACTCCCGGATGATGTCGGCGTGCCCGGCGTGCCGGGCGTGCTCCTCGACGAGATGGACCAGCATCCAGCGCATCGAGACCCGCCCGTCCTTCGGGAACCAGGGCGCGTCGGGCAGCGGGAAGGTGTCGTCCAGGCTGGGCACCGAGCGGATGAACTTCTCGACCTCGGCCGCGACGCCGTCCCAGAACTCCAGCATCTGTTCCACGGTCTCGTCACCGATGAGCCGGAAGGTGTCCGCCCAGGCCTCCTGGATCTGCGAGGTGTCGCCCGTACGCTGCTGACGCTGCTGAGCCATCCGCAGCCAGTGCTGCTCGGCCTGGGCCACGTGCTTGAGCAGCCCGGAGAGGGAGAGTTCACTGGCACTGGGCCGGCTCGCCGCCTGCTCCTCCGTCAGGCCGATCAGCGAGCGCCGGATCGCGCCGCGCTGCGCTTCGACGAAGGAGAGGAGCGCGCCGCGCTCGTCGCCGTGGGCTTCCGCGGGAACGTGAGTAACCATGGTGTCCGTCCTCGGTGGCTGTGCCGGTTTCTTCCTGACACCGCCCAAACTACGGACCCTTGCGGTCAGTTCCTGTCCTCGACTCCGGGCGGACCGGCGGCGGAGACGTCGGCAGCGACGTCGGCAACCGCAGAGACGTCGGCAACCGCGCCGGAAGGGGAACGGGCTAGAAGGGGAACGCGCTCCGGCCGTACTGGATGGAGATCCACTTCTGCGTGGTGAAGGCGTCCACGGTCGCCTCACCGTTCAGCCGGCCGATCCCGGAGGACTTCTCACCGCCGAAGGCCACCAGCGGATCGTCCTGGACGGTGGAGTCGTTGACGTGGAACATCCCGCTGACGACGCGCCGCGCGAACCGCACCCCGCGTTCGGCGCTGCGGGTGTGCACGGCGCCGCTCAGCCCGTACGGGGTGTCGTTGGCGATCCGTACGGCTTCGTCCTCGCCGTCGAACGGCACCAGCAGCGCCACCGGGCCGAATATCTCCTGGGACAGCAGCGGGGAGCCCGCGGGGAGCCCGGTGAGCACGGTCGGCTCCACGAGGTTGCCACGGGTCCGGCCCCGCAGGAGCGCGGTGGCCCCCTCGGCGAGCGCCTGGTCGACCAGGGCGGTCAGGGCGTCGGCCTGGAAGGTGTTGATGACCGGGCCGATCTGGACCTCCGGGTCACGCGGGTCCCCGGTCCTCAGCGCGGCCACCCTGGCGGTGAACTTCTCGGTGAACTCACGCTCGACGCCGCGGTCCACCAGGATGCGGTTGGCGGCCATGCAGACCTGCCCCTGGTACACGAAGCGGCTGAAGACGGCCGCGTCGACCGCGTAGTCGATGTCGGCGTCCTCCAGCACCACCAGGGCGCTGTTGCCGCTGAGTTCGAGGACCGTCCGCTTGAAGTGCCCCGCCGCCGTCGCGCCGACGTGGCGGCCGACCCGGTCCGTGCCCGCGAAGGAGATCACCTTCGGTACGGGGTGCTCGATGAACGCGTCCCCTATCTCGGCGACATCGGTGATCACGACGTTGAGCAGCCCGGCGGGCAGTCCGGCGTCCTCGAAGATCTTCGCGACGAGCCCGCCGCCGACGACCGGGGCGTTCTGATTGGGCTTGACGACGACCGCGTTGCCGAGCGCGAGGGCCGGGGCGACGGACTTCATCGTCACCAGGAAGGGGAAGTTGAAGGGGCTGATCACCCCTATGACGCCGACGGGCTGCCGGTAGAGGCGGTTCTCCTTGCCGTCCACCGAGGAGGGCAGGATGCGCGCCCCGGGGCGCAGCGCCTGATGGATCGCGTCGCGCAGGAACTCCTGGCCGACACGGACCTCGTACTCCGCCTTGAGGCGGGTGCCGCCCAGCTCGTCGACGATCGCCTCGACGATGTCGTCGTGCAGTTCCTCGGTGATGCGCAGGGCGCGCTCCAGAACACCGCGGCGCTCGTACGGGCCGGTGGTGGCCCAGGACCGCTGGGCGCGTTCGGCGGCGCGATAGGCCAGATCGACCTCCTGCGCGGTCGCGATGGTGATCGCGGCGAGTTTCTCCCCGTTGTAGGGATTGAAATCGATGATGTCCCACGAGCCGGTTCCGGTCCGCCACTCACCGTCGATGTACTGGTCGGCCAGCTCGTAGAAGAAGGACATGCGATCCCTTAACTCAGGTGCAGACTCCCGTCGAACCGTCATCGTACTGATGAATCAAGTCAGTTGGAGCAGACCACGGAGCAGATCACGGCTCTCCTCGGGGCCGGGGCTGTCCTCGTGCAGCCGCGTCATGGCCCTTTCGTACTGAGCGACTTCTTCAGCCTTGTCCAGATAGAGCGCACTTGTCAGCTGCTCCAAATAGACAATGTCCGACAGATCCGATTCCGGGAATCGGAGCATCGTAAAAGATCCGCTCTCTCCGGCATGCCCGCCAAAACTGAAGGGCATCACTTGAAGAGTGATGTTGGGCTGCTCCGACATCTCGATCAGATGCCGCAGTTGTCCGCGCATGACTTCACGGTCGCCGTAGGGCCGGCGCAGCGCCGCCTCGTCCAGCACGGCGTGGAAACGGGGTGCCCGTTCGGACACGAGAGCCTTCTGGCGCTCCAGCCGCAGCGCCACACGGCGGTCGATCTCGGCGGCGGGCGCGTCGCCCATGCCCCGGGTGACGACCGCGTGCGCGTAGGCCTCGGTCTGCAACAGGCCGTGGATGAACTGGACTTCGTACACCCGGATGAGCGATGCCGCTCCCTCCAGACCGATGTACGTCTGGAACCAACCGGGCAGTACATCTCCGTAACTGTGCCACCAACCCGCCACATTGGCCTCGCGGGCCAGACCGAGCAGGGCGTCGCGCTCCGCCTCGTCCGTGACTCCGTAGAGCGTGAGCAGGTCCTCGACGTCCCTGGCCTTGAAGCTCACCCGTCCCAACTCCATGCGGCTGATCTTCGATTCGGAAGCCCGGATGGAGTAGCCGGCCGCCTCACGCGTGATCCCGCGCGAGTCGCGCAGCCGCCTGAGCTGCGAGCCCAGCAGGATGCGTCGCACCACAGATCCACTCGACTCGCCTGCCGCCACTGGTCCGGCCCTCCCCATCGCTTCCTGGACACCGGGGCTCCCCCTGAACCCCAAGTGCCGGATTCTGCCACCAAAACGCTTCAGCCCGTACTCATTCGATTACGGAAATGAGAAGGCTCCCGTAAAGCTACGAAAATACCCGCTGGAAGAAATGACCAAGAACCGGCACGGGTTCGGACAGGTCCGGCGCGTGCACGTGCATCTGCCCTTGCATCTGCCCTGCGCATTCGGAACCATGGTCCTCGCGCACCTGCGTGCTCGTTCGTGTTGTGCCGCTGTAACCCGCAGTACCGATACAGCCGCGAATCCCGGGAGTGCCTCGCATGGGGACGAATGGATCGACGATGCTCGAGCCGTTACGGCAGGGGCTTCCCCCCATCGATCCCTCAGCCGTCTCCGGGTCGGCCACCTGCACTCTTCCCGCCCAGTACGAAGCCGTGGGCGGGGCACGGCGGTTCACCAGGACGACCCTGAGCGGATGGGGGCTGGAAGAGCGCTTCGACGACGTCGCACTGGTCGTCTCCGAACTCGTCACCAACGCCCTGCGGCACGCCCTGCCCGCGGACGCGGTGCCGGAACTCCAGGAATCACCCGTACGGCTGCACTTGATGCGTTGGAGCTCGCGCCTGGTGTGCGCCGTGCGCGACCCCAGCCAGGAGAGCCCCATCGCCTCCGAGGCCGCCGACTCCGCGGAGTCGGGCCGCGGCCTCTTCCTGGTGGAGTCCTTCAGCGACTCCTGGGGCTGGCATCCCTCCCCCGTGCTGGGGCCGGAGGGCGCGAACGGCGCGGCGGCACCGCGCGGCAAGGTGGTCTGGGCCCTGTTCCGGCTGTCCGACAGCGCGTGATCCGCGCGGCCCGCGCGGCCCGCGCGGCCTGTGTGGTCTGTGTGACCCGCGCGATCCGCGCGGCCCGCGTGATTCGAGCGATCCGCGCGGCCGGTGGCGAGCTGCGGGCCGGGCGGGTACGGGCGGCGGGACCGGGCAGCGCCGGTGGGCGGAACCGGACGGACGCCGGGCGGTGGGACCGGGCGGATGCCGGCCTGCGAGGCCGGACGGGCGCCGGTCGGTGCCGGCCGGTGAGGCCGGGCGAATGACTGGCCGTGAGGCTGGTCGGACGTCTGCCGGTGAGGCCGGGCAGGCGGGTTGGACGCCGGCCGGCCCGCTGGATGTGATCAGCCGCCCGCTATGAGGTGGTCGAACTCCCCGTCCTTCACGCCGAGCAGCAACGCCTCTATCTCGGCCGGCGTATAGACCAGGGCCGGCCCGTCGGGGTGGCGCGAATTCCGCATCGCCACATCACCGTCGGGCAGTTTCGCGAACTCCACGCAGGATCCCTGGGAGTTGCTGTGTCTGCTCTTCTGCCAGACGACTCCGCGAAGCTCTGTGGCCGCCATGCCGTTGTACACGTGGTGCACAGGACGCTCCCCGAGTTGCAAGGTGCAAGTGTCAACTGTCTCGGATCATAGCTCTGTTCAAATTTCCCTGCATGAGCAGATGCATGCGCCGATGCACGTGCACGCGGGGTGTTCCCGTGATTACAGCTTTGCGATTACAGCATTGGACGCAGGGATAGCCGTACGGGTTGTCTGTCCGGCTCCATTCGACTGCCCCTACCCCGAGTCGGCCGCCCCATCCGGGTCCGTGCGCGCTGGTAGCTTGGCGCGGTCTTTCGTCGACAAGGGGGAATTGCGCATGCGCAAAGTCATACGCACCGGCGCCGTCGCCGTCGCCGGACTCGTCACCGCCGTCGCACTGACCGGCTGCAGCAGTGACAGCGAGAAGAGCGACCCGGGCAACGGCACGGACGCCGGGAAGACCGGCCGGGCCCACGACGGCGGCGGCGACAGCGGCGGCGGCGACAGCGGCGGCGGCGACTCGGGGGCCGACGGCGCGGCACTGGAAGGCGGTTGGGCCGGCAAGACCGACGGCAAGGCGGTGGTCCTGTCCGTCGCGTCCGGCAAGGCCGTGCTCGTCACCGAGCAGCAGGCCTGCACGGGCACGGTGAACGATACGGGCAAGGTGACGCTGACGCTGAAGTGCGCCGACGGCGACACCCGGCGCACCACGGGGTCCGTCGAGTCCAACGACGGCAAGACCGCCGTCGTGTCCTGGGACAGCGGGACGAAGGACACCCTGGCCAAGACCGCGCCGGGGGCGATCCCGTCGGGTCTGCCGGACCTGCCGGACCTGCCGACTCCCTGACGGCCGACCCAGGCCGTCTCCGTCATCTCAACCCTCGTGAACCTAGGGCAGGTTCGGGTTCGGGTTCGGATTCCGCTTCGGGTCGAGGTCCGGATCCGGTCTCGGTCTCGGGTCCGGGTCCGGCTTCGGGTCCGGCTTCGGCTTCGGCTTCGGGTCCGGGTCCGGCTTCGGCTTTGGTTTCGGCGTGCCGTCCAGCCCCCGGGAGAACTCCTCCAGGGCTTCGAGGAGGAGGCCCGACCCGTGCCGTACGAACGGGTCCGCCTCCCCTTCGTCCGTCCGCCGGCGCGCGTCCCACTGCGCCAGGGCCTCGCGCGCCTCCGCCCAGTCCGGTACGCGGCGCTCCCGCACCTCCTTCGCACCCTGTTCGGTGGCCCGGCGCAACGCCTCGGCCAGGCGCGCGGCGGCCGGTACAGGGGTGGCGGCGGCACACGGGAGGTGGGCCTCCAGCAGCATCGCCACCCGGCCGAACTGGGCGAGGGCATGCTGGGTGTCGTCGGCGGCGGCGCGGGAGAGACCGCGGTTGCGCACCGGTTCGTGCTGGGCGGTGGCCAGCGCCTCCTGCCAGGCGACGCGGGCCTCACGGGTTTCGAGCAGGGCGGAACGGACGTCGTCGTGGCCGCGTTCGGCCGGATCGGCGTACTGGTCGACGACTGCGGCCGCGTACCGCCCGTCCGCCTTCAGCCAGTCGCCGAGCCTGCCGCGAAGCCTCGGGGTCTCCCAGGCCGGGTAGGCCGCGTAGGAGATCATCGCGAGGAGGCCGCCGACGAGGGTGAGGACGACTCGTTCGAGAACGGTCTGCGACCAGTTGTCGCCCGCCATGCCGAGCAGGAAGACGACGTACGCGGAGACGCACGCCTGGCCGACCACGTACCCCGTGCGCATCAGCAGATACATCAGCAGGGCACAGAGCACGGAGAGCATCGCGGCGAGGGTCACGCCGGGGTGGGTGGTCTGGACGATCGCGGTGGCGAGCGAGACGCCGACGATCGTGCCGCCGAAGCGGGCCACGGAGCGCCCGTACGTCTGGGAGAACTCCGGCCGCATCACCATCACCGCCGCCATGGGCGCCCAGTAGCCGTGGCCGAAGGGCAGCGCGGTGCCGATGAGATAGCCGACGGCGGCGACGACGGAGACCCGGACGGCGTGCCGCAGGATCGGTGAAGCGGGGCGCAGTTCGGCGCGCATGACCCCGGCGACGACGGGGACCAGTCGCAGGAGGGTGGGCCGGCGGCGGTGCGTGGCGGCGGGCGTCCCCTCCTCGGCGCCCTTGATGGCCTCCGCGGCCGCCTCGGCCTCGGCCTGCTCCTCCTTCGTCCCCTCGCCCTCGGCCGTCTCGATGACGTCGGAGAGCAGTGCGCCGAGCCGCTCGGCGGCGCGGCCGGGCGGGCCGGTGAGGAGGGTGCCGGTGTCGGGGGTCCTCAGCACGGCGACGGTGGCGGGGGAGAGCTTCACCGGGTCGCCGTTGCGGATCGCGCGGGCCGCCGAGTCGAGCACTGATCCGGCGGCGGCGAGCAGTTCGCGTACCCGGTCCCGCTCCGGCCCTTCGGACGGAACGCCCATCGCCGGGTCCGCGAGCGAGGCCAGCACCGGCCTGATCCGCTCGGCGACGCCGCGGGAGCCACGCAGTTCGGGTGGCCGGCGGCGGGCCTGGCGCGGGGTGACGGCGGCCGCGCTGCGGGCTGTCATCAGCGGCACCGGGTCGAAGGCGGCGAGCGGATCGTGGCGCAGCCGCCGGGCGTAGTCGGCCTCCGCGGCCAGGGCGTCGGCGAGGGCGTCGCGCTGGGCCCCCCATCTGCGCACCGGGAACAGCACGATCAGCGCCGCCTGCACCACACCGCCGAACAGGATCATCGCCGCGTGCACGGCCGAGTTCGCGACGGAGGTGGGCAGGGTGACCGTCACCAGCATGATCGCCACGTTGGACGACGCGATGATGCCGCCCGTCGGTCCGGCCGCCCAGGCCAGGCCCGCGAGGAACGTCCAGAGCACCAGCAGGGCCAGGAACAGCGGCATGCGGGAGCCGGTGAGATAGCCGAGGAACGTCGATACGGCGAGACTCGCACCGGAGACCAGGGCGAGGACGGGCCGGGGGCGCCAACTGCGCTGGAACGTGGCGATGGCCGCCTGGAACGCGCCGAACGCGGAGCTCGCGGCGACGACGGGCCCGAAGAGCACGAGGCTGATCCCGAGGACGAGGGCGAGCCCGGCCGCACCGCGGATCGCGATGAGCGGTTCGAGACGCCTCCGCTCGATCCTCAGCCCCGAGCGGGCCGTCTCCTTCAGCGCCCGGAGCCAGCTCATGCCCAGAGCCTAGCCGGAATTACCGATAAGCCCGAGTTGTCGGAATGTGGAAGGTTCCCGGGGTTCTCTTCTGGGTTCCCTTCTGGGTTCCCTTCGGAGTTCTCTTCGGGATTCTTCTCGGGGTTCTCTTCGGAGTTCTATGCTGGGTTCTCTTCGGATTTCTGGTGATTTCCGCTCCCGCCACGGATCTCCGGTCCGGTCCCGCCCATCCTCGCCCGGTCCGCGGCGGCCGTTCCGTGGGTCCAGCCGTCGAGGTCGGTGGCGCCCCGGACGCGCGTGGTCGTGGTCTCGGGGAACATCCGCTCGGCGGTGTCCGTGACGGCCATGTCGCGGGCGGCGAGGACCGGCAGCAGGCGGGGCACCGTCGCGCCCGCCCCGGCTCCGGTGCCGGCTGCGGATTCCGTCTCGGCTTCGGCGGCCGCGGTGACGCGGGCGGTGTCGGCGGCGAGCCGGCTGCCCAGGCGCTGGGCGTACGCCATCAGGAACGACTGCCGGAATGTCTTGGTCCGCTTGCGTCCGCCGGCCCGCTGGCCCGCCTCCGACTTCGTCATCGCCACCGCGCCCTGGACCAACAGGGAGGTGTACAGCAGTTCCACGGCCTCCAGGTCCGCCTCGAAGCCGACCACCGTGGAGAAGGCCAGGTCGCTGTTCCACACCGCACGGCAGCGGTTCGCGGAGGCGACCGCGTCGAGCAGGATCGCCTTCGCCGTCTCGTACGGGGCATCGACCCCGATCCGGCAGGCGCCCGGCGCCTCCTTGCTGTGGGTGCGGGCGGCGAGCAGGGCCTCGTCGATGGAGTGCCGGGCCATCAGCTCCTGCGCCTTGGTGGTGAGGGCCTCCGCCTCCTCGGGGAAGCCGGTCGCCTCCGCCTTGGCGAGCAGGGCGCGGATCCGGGTCAGCATCCGGGGTTCGTCGTGCGCGGGCGGCAGGTGGAGCCCGTGCGGGGACGCGCCGGGGGGCGGTCCGACCGGTTCGATGGCGGGCAGCCGGAGCAGCAGCCGGTACAGGCCGAGGAGGGCGGAGGCGTAGGAGAACCGGTCCGGCCGGTTCCGGGGCGGCGCGGCGGGGAACGCGTCGAGCTGCGACCGCCAGCGGGGCGGCAACGACTCGTACCGCCCAGTCTCCGAGGCGATCAGCCCGGCGGCGAGGGCGACCGCGGTCTCGTCGAGATCACGACGGACGATCCGTACGACATCGGCGGGCTGCCAGCCGCGCTCCCAGGCCCGGCGGACGAACTCCTCACCGCGCCGGACCAGTTCCGCGTCGGCCGCCGGGTCGGCGGCCAGGAGGGAGGCTCCGGTGTCGAGACCGGTGTCTCCGTCCGAGTAGAGGGCTGCCGCGAATGCCTGGTCGATCACCGGTTCCATGAGGTCAGGGTAGGCAGGACGGTGCGGCGGGGTAGGGCGGGCCCCACCCCGAGGACGGGCCCCGGTGGGCGTGATCGCGAGGCGCGGAAACGATTCGATCGAGGGCATGACTTCCCCGCACGCCTCCACCGGGCCCGCCGCGTCCGCCGTACCGGCCGTAGCGGCTGTAACCGTCGCGCCTGCCGCGTCCGCGACAAGCACGAGTGCCGCCGACGCCGTACGGCTTCGCTCCGTGCGCCGTGCCTACGGTGCGGTCGACGCCCTCGGCGGCATCGACCGCACCGTCCGCGCCGGCACCTTCACCGCCGTCATGGGGCCGTCCGGCTCCGGCAAGTCCACGCTGCTGCACTGCGCGGCCGGGCTCGACCGGCCGACGTCGGGCACCGTCGAGGTGGGCGGGGTGGAGCTGACCGGGCTGAGCGAACGGCGGCTGACGCTGCTGCGCCGGGACCGGATCGGCTTCGTCTTCCAGGCGTTCAACCTGGTCCCCTCGCTGACCGCCGCCCAGAATGTCGCCCTGCCGCTGCGGCTCGCGGGCCGCCGCCCGTCCCGTACCGCGGTACGTGAGTCCCTGACCCGGGTCGGCCTGGCCGATCGGGCGGGGCACCGTCCCGCCGAGATGTCCGGCGGCCAGCAGCAGCGGGTGGCCCTGGCACGGGCCCTGATCACCCGGCCCGCGGTGCTCTTCGGCGACGAGCCGACCGGGGCGCTGGACACCGCGACGAGCCGGGGGGTGCTGGTGATGCTGCGGGAGTTGGTGGACCGAGAGGGGCAGACGGTCGTCATGGTCACCCACGACCCGGTGGCCGCGGCGTATGCGGACCGAGTGGTCTTCCTGGTCGACGGGCGGGTGGCGGACGATCTGACCGGGCTGTCGGCCGAGCGGATCGCGGCCTGGATGGCGACGGGGCGTACCGGACGTCCTGAGGGGTGCCCGAGGGGTACGGAAGCACACAGGGAACCCGCCGGAGGAACCTCCGGGACCCGCCGGACGAGCGCGGAGACGGGTGTCGAACCCGGCACGGACGGCACGGACGGCACGGACGGCACGGACGGCGCAGGCAGCGCAGGTAGCGCAGGTAGCGCGGGCAGCGCAGGAACCGCAGGCAGCGCGGGCAGTGCGGGCAGCACGGGCAGCACGGGCAGCGCGGGCAGCGCGGGGGTGGCGTCGTGCTGATTGTCGCTCTGGCCTCTCTGCGCACCCGCTGGACCACGCTCGTCGGCACCTTCGTCGCGCTCGCGCTGGGCGTGGGACTGATCGCGGTCATGGGGCTCGGCCTCGCCTCGGCCTTCGGCGCCCCGGACCGGGCGCCGCAGCGGTTCGCCGGATCGCCGGTGGTGGTGATGGGCGACGACACCCTGACCGTGGAGGTGCGGCGCGGACCGTCCACAGGCCGGGTCAGCCGCAGGCTCGCCCATCCACACCCTGTGGATATCGAACTTCTGCGCGACCTCCGGGCCCTTGGCCCGGTGACGCGGGACGACAGGAACGGTGCGCGGGGCGGCCCGAACACCGTGGGTGTGGACGCGCCCGTCACCGAGGTGCGCCGGGTCGTCGGCGACCGCGCCCTGGTCCTCACCGGGGACGACCGCCGCCGCGCCGACCCGGCGACGGAGCGGGACGCCGAGGGGGCTGGTCACCGTGAACGCCCTGCTCGGCACGGCGGGCGGCATCACCGCCTTCGTCGCCGTCTTCGTCATTTCGTCGACCTTCGCCTTCGCGGTGGCTCGCGCCGCTGCTGGTACGCCCGCCGGCCCGGCTGGTCCGGCTGCCGGGGGCGACCGGAATGCTGGTGACCGCAAACGCGTCGGCGGCGCTGCGGCGCACGGCCGCGGTGGCCTCTCCGGAGCTGATCACCGTGACACTGGCGGGTTCGGTGGCCGGCTCCGCGACGACGGTGTCAGCGGCGAAGGCGGCCGAGGTACGCGCGCACACCCGGGCCGATCTGGTCGTGACGGGCGAGGAGTTGAGGGTCCGGCCGGTACGCGGCGCGTCGCTGTCCGCACCGGTGGCGGTGTCGGTGCAGTGGCCGCTGGTGGGCGGCGCGGCCGGGGTGTGCACGGTGGTCGCGGTGGGGGCGGCGCTCCTGCCGAGGGCGGTGCGGTGCCGCTCGACGCCGGTGAACTGAGCCACCGCAACCGGCGACGGCCCCGGCAGTGGCGCCGCATCCGCCGCACGGGGCCGCCGGACCGATTGCGCCGGTCCAGCGACCCCGGCCCTCGAATCCGTTCTGCATATGGACCAATCGGCCCGGAGCGGCGCGTGCCCGCGCGGGTGACCGGGCACCCATGTCCCGTCCGGCCCGCACGCCCCTCGAACCGCCCCTCGAACCGCCCGTCAGATCCCCCTCTGGAGCTCCGCATGGAACCATCCACCGGCGCACGACACTGCCCGTTCGACTATGCCGAGGCCCTCGAATTCGACCCGGTACTCAGGCACTTGATGACCGAAGAACCCGTCTCCCGCATCCGGCTGCCGCACGGCGACGGTGATGCGTGGCTCGTCACCGGCTACGACGACGTACGCACGGTGACCACTGACCGGCGCTTCAGCCGGAGCGCCATCATCGGCCGGAATTTCCCGCGCATGACCCCCGAGCCGATCGTTCAGGACGAAGCGATCAACGTGATGGACCCGCCGGGCAGCAGCCGGCTGCGCAGCCTGATCTCCAAGGGCTTCGCGCCACGTCACATGGAGCGCATGAAGGTGCGTACCCAGCATGTCGTGGACGAGCTGCTGGACCGCATGGAGGAGCATGGCGCACCCGCCGACCTCTTCGAGCATCTGGCGGCACCGCTGCCCCTGACCACCATCTGCGAGGTCCTCGACATCCCCGAGGCCGACCGCGCGCAACTGCGCGCCCATGCCCGGACCATGATGGACACCACCGTCGAGAACCGGGACAACGCGGTACGGGCCAAGGCCGACCTCCGCGCCTACTTCCAGACGTTGACGGCCGAGCGGCGCGCGAACCCGGGCGACGACCTGATCAGCGCCCTGGCCACGGCGCGCGACGGGGACGAGATCCTCAACGACCAGGAACTGACCGTGATGGCCATGGTCCTGCTCATCACCGGCCAGGACACCACCACGTATGAGATCGGCAACATCTCCTACACGCTGCTCACCAGGCCGGACGAGCTCGCCATGCTCCGCGGGCGCCCCGAGATGCTCCCGCAGGCCATGGAGGAGCTGCTGCGTTTCATCCCCTTCCGCAAGGGCGTCGGCATCCCCCGGGTCGCCACCGAGGACGTGGAGCTGAGCGGCGTGATGATCCGGGCGGGGGACATCGTGCACGTCTCCTATCTGACGGCCAATCGCGACAGCCGGAAGTTCGACCGGCCCGACGAGCTGGATCTGGAGCGCGAGGCTCCGTCCCACATGACATTCGGCTGGGGCGGCCACCACTGTCTCGGCGCCCCGCTCGCCGCCACGGAGCTCCAGGTGGCCATCGGGACCCTGCTGGAACGCTTCCCCGCGCTGAAGCTGGCGACGCCGGCCGAGGACGTGCGTTGGAACAAGACGTCGATCTGGCGCTATCCCCTCGAACTGCCCGTCACCTGGTGACACCCACCACCGGATGACCCGGGGGCGACGCACCCCTGCGCGACAGACCGTGCGGACTGTGCCAGTCATCGATGATGCGTCGCGACAGGGCGCCCGGCAACCCGGAACCGTCTCCGGGCGGCAGGGCGCCCTGTCGTACGCCGTCGCGACTGCTCGACATGCGGCCCTGATCCGTCTGCCGTAACGTGATCCCGACGGCCACCCAGCCGTGGCGGATCAGCATCCGCCCACGAACGGCTAGAGCTCAGTCTTTCGACGGTCGGCCCGTCCGCGCCCGTACCAGGGGTATCGATCCCGGCGCGGGAATCCACCAGAGCCCGGTCTCGCGCGGCACCGCGCGCACGGAGCCGCAGTGGCCACTCCCGCGTCGGCGGACACCCCGTGACCGTTCCGGGCCCGGCCGTGTGGACCAAGTCCGCTAGGAGGAGTTCCATGGCGGTTCTCTGCAAGCCGGCAATCGAGGTTCCCGAGTACATCATCACCAACGAGGAAACCCTTGAGCTGGCTCAACGGTTGCACGGCGACCATCCGCAGATCGACCTGGTCCTTCGCTTGATCGAACACACCGGGGTGCAGAAACGGCACCTGATCCAACCGATCGACAAGGTGCTGCAACATCCGGGCTTCGACGCCCGCAGCATCACGTACGAGAAGCACACCAAGGCCCGCGTGCCGGCGGTGGTACGCCGGGCACTCGACGAGGCCGAACTGGAGCCGCAGCAGATCGACTTGATCATCTACGTCTCCTGCACCGGCTTCATGATGCCTCCGCCGACCGCGTGGCTCATCGGCAAGATGGGCTTCCGGCCGGAGACGCGGCAGCTGCCGATCGCCCAACTCGGCTGCGCGGCGGGCGGCGCGGCCGTCAACCGGGCCCACGACTTCTGCACGGCATACCCCGACGCCAACGTGCTGGTCGTCGCCTGCGAATTCTGCTCGCTCTGCTACCAGCCCACCGACCTGGGTGTCGGGTCCCTGCTGTCCAACGGCCTGTTCGGCGACGGCATAGCCGCCGTCGTGCTCCGGGGCAAGGGTGGCACCGGGGTCCGTCTGGAGCGCAACGGCTCGTTCATCATCCCGGACACCGAGGACTGGATCTCCTACGCGGTCCGCTCCACCGGGTTCCACTTCCAGCTCGACAAGCGGGTGCCCGGAACCATGGAGCCCCTCGCCCCGGCCCTGAACGCCGTCGCGGAGGACTACCAGTGGAACGCCAGCAAGCTGGACTTCTACATCATCCACGCGGGCGGCCCGCGCATCCTGGACGACCTGAGCCGCTTCCTCGACGTGCCGCCCGAAGCGTTCCGCTTCAGCCGGGCCACGCTCACCGAGTACGGCAACATCGCCAGTGCGGTGGTGCTCGACGCCCTTGGCCGGATGTTCGACGAGGCATCGGCCCTCGACGGTCACCGCGGTCTGATGGCCGGTTTCGGCCCCGGCATCACCGCCGAGATCTCCCTCGGCACCTGGACGACCAACTCCGAGTCCTGACACTCCGGCCTCCAGCCCGTCCGGCGTTCGAGAACGCAGCGCGTCCGGGTCGGCATTCCCCGGTCAGTCGGCATTCCCCGGTCACGGGAAGGGGCAGGGAGGGGCAGGGAGGGGCGGACAGGAGCCGGGAGGACAGGCGTGACACCCCGCGCAGAGGCCCATCCCGAGCAGCGACCCACCCCGCACCGCCCGCCCCTTCCCACGGCTCTCGCCTTCCCGCGCCCTCGCCCTTCCCATGGCTCTCCGCTTCCTGTGCCCCTCCCCCTCCCTCTTCCGCCCTCGCCCCTTCCCATGAACCGGCCCTTCCGCCCTCGCCCCTTCGCTCCCGCCCCCCATGACCCGCCCCTTCCGCCTCCTCCGCCGCCCTCGCCCTTCCCGTGACCTGCCCTTTCCCGCGACCCGCCCCTTCCGTCCCGCCTGCTGTCAGTGGCGGATGCCAGACTCGACGGCATGACCGAACGTTGGGCTCTGGCCACCACAGAGACCGGCGGTGCCCTCCTCGCCCCGCTGGACTCCACCGGCCTGCCCGCCGCCCCGGTCCTGACCGAGCCCGACCTCGTGGAAGCCGTCCGCTCCCGCCCGGACGTCACACGCTGGGTCTGGCGGTCCACCGCGGAGATCTACCCGCGCCTGCTGGCCGCCGGCGTCCCCGTGGCCCGTTGTTACGACATCGAGGTCGCCGAATCCCTCCTCCTCGCCCACGAGGGCCGTCTCGGCGAGCCCCGCTCCGCAGCCGCCGCCCACGCCCGCCTGCGCAACGCTCCCGTGCCGTCCGACCCTCCGCCCCGTTCCGCCGAGCCCGGCTCGCAGTCCTCCCTCTTCGAGCCGTCGAAGGGCACGGACCTGCCCTTCGACGACCTGCTCCAGGTGTACGCCGAGCAGCTCCGGCGCCACGACGCCACCACACACCCCGGGCGGATGCACCTGCTGACGGCCGCCGAATCGGCCGGCATGCTGGTCGCCGCCGAGATGAACCGGTCCGGGCTCCCCTGGCGAGCGGATGTGCACCGGGAGGTGCTCCAGGAACTGCTCGGCGAGCGCTACGCGGGCGGCGGCGAGCCCCGGAGGCTGGCCGAGCTGACCGACCAGGTGTCGGCCGCCTTCGGCAGACGGGTCCGCCCCGACCTCGCCGCCGACGTGGTGAAGGCCTTCGCGCAGGCCGGCATCAAGGTGAAGTCCACCCGCCGCTGGGAGCTGGAGGAGCTGGACCATCCGGCGGTGGAACCCCTCATCCGGTACAAGAAGCTGTACCGGATCTGGACGGCGCACGGCTGGAGCTGGCTCCAGGACTGGGTGCGCGACGGCCGCTTCCGCCCCGAGTACCAGCCCGGCGGCACGGTCAGCGGCCGCTGGACGACCAACGGCGGAGGGGCCCTGCAGATCCCCAAGGTGATACGGCGGGCGGTCGTCGCCGACGAGGGCTGGCGCCTCGTCGTCGCGGACGCCGACCAGATGGAACCCAGGGTCCTGGCCGCGATCTCCCGCGACCGCGGGCTGATGGAGGTGGCGGGCCATGACGGCGATCTCTACACGGCCCTGTCGGACCGGGCCTTCCGGGGCGACCGGGAGCACGCCAAGCTCGCCCTGCTGGGCGCGGTCTACGGCCAGACCTCGGGCGACGGACTGAAGAACCTGGCCGCCCTGCGCCGGAGGTTTCCCCTGGCCGTGGCCTATGTCGACGACGCGGCGAAGGCGGGCGAGGAGGGGCGCCTCGTACGGACGTGGCTGGGGCGGACCAGTCCGCCCGCCGCCGGGAGCCGGGACGACGACGAGGCCGGCATCCCGCAGGAGAGCGCCGAACAGACCGCCGGCGACGGCGAGTTCACCCCCGGTTACGCATCGTCGGACGCACGGGCGCGGGGCCGCTTCACCCGTAACTTCGTGGTGCAGGGCAGCGCCGCGGACTGGGCGCTGCTGCTCCTGGCCGCCCTCCGCCAGGCGATCGACTCCGCCGGTCTCCGGGCCGAACTGGTCTTCTTCCAGCACGACGAGGTGATCGTGCACTGCCCGCAGGAGGAGGCCGAGGCGGTCGTGGAGGCGATCCGGGCGGCCGCCGATCTGGCCGGGCGGACCGCCTTCGGTGAGACACCGGTGCGTTTCCCGTTCACGACGGCGGTGGTGGAGCGCTACTCGGACGCGAAGTAGCCGCCTCCGCCACGCGCTGGTCAGCCTCCGGAGCCGGCCTCTCCGCCTGTGCGTCGTTTGCCCTCACCGGGTCCCGGAGCAGGCCGCGAGGGCTGTCCCGGTGCCGGCCCTTCCCCGAACCCGGCCAGCCCGTGGTCATAGTGCGCCGGACGCAGATGCTGATGCCGGTGGCGGGCATTGAGCAGATGAATGACGAACGCTGCGATCGCGATCATCGCGAGGACGACCACGACAGTGACCAGAGTGTCCATGCCGTACCGGCCCCCTTCGATGCGCAGGCCGACAGAACCGGCTCACCGGGAGCCGTACACATCCAGGCTACTCCGCGGCCCGGCAACCGCCCCTCGGACGGCGGACCCTCGCGTCCCGGCGCCACGACGGGGAAGGGCCCGGACCGGAGGTGTCCTCCGACCCGGGCCGAGCGCGGCGCACACCCCGCGAGGGGAACGCCCCGGGCACACCCGCGGCACGCCCGGGGCACACCCGCGCATCGGTGGTGCGCCTGCGCCGTGCTGCGTGGCTACCCGCGTTCCCACAGTGCGGGGACGTTCGGCGGTTCCCAGCCGGCCATGGCCGAGTGCGCCTGCAGACAGCGGTACGCGACCCCGCCGTACGTGACGCGGTCCCCCGCGTTGTAGAGCGTTCCGGCCGCCCAGCTGCCTCCGGGTTCGGTGGGCGGATCGGTGGGCGGATCGGTCGGATCCGTGGGGCCCTGGGCGATGTCGAGGACGAAGTCGAAGGTCCCTTCCTTCGCCGACCCGACGTCCCGGACGTTCATCAGGAGCGCCGGGTCGAAGATGCTGTCCGTGTTGTTGCGCGGCTCGTCCGGGAAGTACAGCTGGGTGGTCAGGATGCCCGAGCCGGGCGCCTGGGCCTTGACGTGGATGTGCCGCGTACGGCCCGGGTACAGCCCCGGGACGATCGTGGTCAGACTGAAGGCGCCCGACTGATCGGTGAACTGGTGGCCGCGGAAGGCGAATCCGTTCATGTCGTACGCGCCGTTGGTGTCGGCCTGCCAGAAGTCGAGGAGCACTCCGGAGACGGGTTTGCAGGCCCGCCCGAAGACATAGCCGCTGACGGTCAGCCGGACGCCCGGGGTGCCGGAGGTCACCAGGCTCGTGCGGAGCGGGGAGTTGGGCTTGAAGTAGGGCCCCTCGATCTGCTCGTGGGTCGGGCCGTCGCCGTCGTCGCAGTTCGGGGTAGGGGCCAGCGGCCGACCACCGGAACCGGCGTCGCGGGCCAGTGCGACCCCGCCACCGGCGAGCAGCGGGACGGCGCCGACGACGAGGGCGGCCTTGAGAAGGGTCTTGCGGCTGATCCGGCGGTCGTCGCCGGAGCCTTCGGTCGCTTCTGGAGTCATGGCTGATTCCTCAGGACGGGGGAAGGGGCACGTGCATGACACAGAGAGGGCGGGGAGCGGTGGTGCGCACCGCCCGGCCGGGAGGCCGGAGCGTGAGCCGGGCGGGCGCGGTAACGGCGGCGGTCCGCTGCGCGCGGCGCCGGACTGGTGGAGCCGATGTGTCTGCCAGAGCCGCTAAAGCCGCCATAGCTGCTAGAGCTGCTAGAGCTGCTAGAGCTGCTAGAGCTGCTGCCAGAGTGCGGGCGCGTTCGGCGGCGTCCAGCCGGGTTGCGCCAGATGCCCCTGGAGGCAGCGGTAGCCGGCCGAGCCGTACGTCACGACATCGCCCGCCGCGTACGTCGTACCGGCCGCCCAGCTGCCGCCCGGATCGGTCGGGGGGTCCGTCGGGTCGGTCGGGGTGCCGTTGGTGACCAGGGTGAGCCCGTACGCCTGGAGCGCCGGGTTCACCGGCTGGAAGTACGTCGTACCGCCCTGGGAGCAGTTGCCGGAGCCGCCGGAGGTGACGCCCTGCGCCTGGCTGCCGGAGATGAACGAACCACCGGAGTCGCCCGGTTCGGCGCACACATTGGTGCGGGTGACCCCGGAGACGGTGCCCTCCTGGTAGGTGACGCTGGTGTTGCGCTGCTGGACCGTGCCGCAGTGCCAGCCGGTCGTCGAACCGGAGCGGCAGACCGACGCTCCCTCCAGCGCCTCGGTGGATCCGGCGACCGTCACATCGCCGTTGCCGTACCCGTTCACCAGCGCACGCGGCGTCCAGTTGGCGTTCGTGGCGACCCAGGAGTAGTCGCGGCCGGGGAAGGTGGAGCCCTGGAAGGAGCCCTGGGCCTGCTGGTTGTAGCCGCTGGTACTGACCCCGGGCGTTCCGCAGTGACCGGCGCTGACGAAACCGGACTGGCTGCTGCCGCGCTTCACGGGGAAGCCGATGGAGCAGCGCCCCGAGCCGTTCATGTAGTACGCGTCACCACCCCTCAGGTCCGTGAACGTACGGGGCTCTTCGCTGGATTGACGTACCGTCACCACCTCGCTCGGCACTGCCGCAGCGGCGAGGAAGGCATCGGCCGTCGCGGCGCGGGCGGCCTGCACGACCACGCGGTTGGTGGCCACGTCGACGTACCAGGCGGGTATGCCCTTGGGGGCCTTGCGCAGCGCCACCCGGTCCAACGCGGCTTTGGCGGCGTCGAGTTCGGCCAGGTTGTGCGCGACGACGACGGCCCGCGCACCCGCCCGCCCGATCCGGGCGGCGTCCGCGGCATCGGTGGTGGCGACGGTCAGGGCGGCGTCGTCGCCGCTCAGCCGGGCCCCCGCGAAGTCCGCGCCGAGGGAGCGCTTCAGCCCGGCGACGACGGCTGCCGCCCGGGACTCGCGGCCGATCCTGTCGCGCGCCTCGGCCGCGGTCAGTCCGAGATCGCGGCGCATGGCCGCCAGCAGACCGGGCGAGAGCCGGTCGGCGGCTGCGGTGGTGGGGGTGGCGAGGCGGGGAGCGGGATCGGCGGACGCGCTGCCGGTCAGGCCGGCCAGCGCGAGGACACCGACGGCCACGGTGGCGGCACACACGGCCAGGGCACGTCTGCGGAGGGCGGATCTCTCCACGGAACTCTCCTTGACTTCAGGGGACTTGCCGCCAAGGTAGCCGCGTACACGTCATCCTCAGGAGATCCCGTTCTCCCCCTCACTTCGCGTTATGGGGCCGTACGCATAGGTTCGGCCCATGCGAACAGGTGAGCTACTGGGGACCGGACGGTCCGCCGATGTGTACGCGCTCGACGAGAAGTGGGTGCTGCGCCGCTACCGCGACGGCATGGACGCCACCCCTGAGTGGGCGGTCATGTGCTATCTCAGCGCCCACGGCTACCCGGTCCCCCGCCTCGGCCCCCGCGACGCCGCGACGCCCCGCCACGACCTGGTGCTGCAACGTCTGACCGGCCCGACGATGCTGCGGGCCCTGCTGTCCGGCGACCTCTCCGCGGCCGAGGCGGGCGCCCTGCTGGCCGGTCTCCTCGCCGAACTGCACACCGTCCCGGCCCGGCTCTCCCCGCGCCCCGAGGACCGGATCCTCCATCTCGACCTGCACCCGGACAACGTGATGCTGACGCCCCGGGGCCCGGTGGTGATCGACTGGAGCAACACCGGGGAGGGCGCGCCGGCCGCGGACCGGGCCATGTCGTCCCTGATCCTCGCCCAGGTCGCGGTCGATCCCCGGTCCCCCGCGTCGGCGGGCGCCCGCGCCCTGCTGGACGCCCTGATACCGCACCTCTCCACCTCCGGCGGCATCCCCACCCGCCACCTCGCCGAAGCCGCCTCGCACCGCACGACCAACCCGACGATGAGCCCGCACGAGGTGGCCCTCGTCCCCCGGGCGGTGTCACTGATCACCGAGCTGACGGCCTGATCCCCCGGCCCACCGCTCCCGCCCCGGCCCGCCCGCCCACTCGCTCCCCGCCCCGCTCGACCCGGCCCAAGCCCGGCCCAGGCCCGTAACCGGCGTGCGGCCGCTCACCTTCGCCGCCACGAGCCCCGGCAGGATCGCGGCGGGGACCGAGCCGTACGGTTCCCGCCGGGCGGATTCCGAGGGTGACGGCCGCCATGGGCTGGTGCCGCGACCGCGTCACGGGCAACACGCGGCCGCCCCGCCCCCGGTCAGGGGGCGGGGCGGCCGGTTCCGCTTCTCGGGTGGAGAGGTCGGACGCGCCGGACGGTGCCGACCAGACCAAACGGACCGCACAGACCGACCAGATGGCACGGACCGCACAGACCGCACGGACCGCACGGACCGCACAGACCGCACAGACCGCACAGACCAATCAGACCGGCCGGGCCGAACGGGGAGTTCAGACCGTTCAGGTCGCGCCGTCGGGGTGCAGGACGACCTTGGTCCAGCCGTCGTCGCGGTTGTCGTAGTGCTCGTAGCCCTGTGCCGCTTCCGCGAGCGGGAGCTCGTGCGAGACGATCCAGGACGGCTTGGCCTTGCCCAGCTGGATCAGGTTGCACAGCTGCCGGTTGTAGGCCTTGACGTTGGCCTGGCCGGTGCCCATCGACTGGCCCTTGAACCAGTACATGCCGTAGTCGAAGGCGATCTCTCCTTCATCCTTGTAGAGCTGGTCCGGGCTGCCGGGGTCCTGCGGTACGAAGACGCCGACCACACCGATGGTGCCGGTGAACTTCACCGACTGCACCAGGTTGTTCAGCGTCAGGTTCGGCTGCTCGTGCCCCTGGGCGTCGTGCGCCTGGTAGCCCACGCACTCACACCCGCAGTCCGCGCCCAGACCGTTGGTGTGGTCGTTGATCTGGTCGATCGGCGAACCCTTGGAGTCGTCGATCGCGATGGCGCCGATCTGCTCGGCCAGCCGCAGCCGGTCCGGATGACGGTCGACGACCATCACCTTGGCGGCACTCTTGAGATTCGCCGACAGCGCGGCCATCAGGCCGACCGGCCCGGCACCGAAGATGACGACGGTCTCGCCCGGACGCACCCCCGCGAGCTCGGTGCAGTGCCAGCCGGTCGGAAAGACATCGGACAGCATCACGTAGTCGGTCTGCTTCTCCCACGCTTCTTCCGGCAGCACCAGGCAGTTGGAATCCCCGTACGGAACCCGCAGATACTCGGCCTGCCCCCCGTTGTACGGGCCCATTCCCGCGAAGCCGTACGCGGCGCCGGCCATCCTCGGGTCCGTCGGCGTGGTCAGACAGAACGCCGTCAGTCCGTTGTCGCAGTTGCGGCAGAACCCGCAGCTGATGTTGAACGGCAGGCAGACCAGATCGCCCACTCTCACCCGGTCCACGCCGTCACCGACCTCGATCACCTCACCCATGTTCTCGTGCCCCAGGACGCGCCCCGTCTCCATGTCGGTGCGCCCCTCGTACATGTGCAGATCCGATCCGCAGATGTTCGTCGAGGTGACCTTGACCAGCACGTCCGTCGGCCGCTCGATCCTCGCGTCCGGCACGTCCTTGACGCTCACCGACCGCGGCCCGTCATACACCAGTGCCTTCATGGGATTGCCTCCACATTCCTCATCCCGGACTCCTCATTCCGGATTTCTCATTCCGGTCCCGCCCAGGCCCCTACGGGCCTTGTCCCGAAAAACCTTTCACCGGAATGCACACAAGGAAGATTCATTGACCGCATAAGGGAATGGGTTCATTTGATTGCACGCGGGTTCACCGGTCGCACGAGGGGCCGCACTCCACGCCACTTCAACCCTCCCACCGGGGCGTGGCGTGTCAAACGCAGAACTCCGCCGCCGGAATGCGGCAGCAAACACGGCAACCTCGGCCCGCGGGGCTCCTGAGGGCTTCCTTGCACGTGGGTCCCGGACGGACCGCGCCGCACCGATTCCTCTGGCCACCGCTTACTCAGGAGTTGGCGGGCGGCGTCCACGGGTTCCGGTGGACGCCGCGCAGCTGCTCGCGTATGTCCGCCTCCAGCCGGTCCGCTTCGTCCAGGAGACTGTAGAAGTCCCGGGTAGTCCGGTCGATCCGGTCCTGAATGGGCTCCCTGTCGCCCTCGCCCTCCTTGGCTTCCGACGTGCCCACATAGCGCCCGGGGGTGAGCACGTGGTTCAGTGCGCGGATCTCCTCCAGCCCGACGGATCGGCAGAATCCCTCCACGTCCCGGTACGACGCGGCATCCGCTGTGCCGCGCCAGGCGTGATACGTCCCGATGACGGCAGCGAGGTCGTCCTCCGCCAGCACGCGCTCCGCACGGCCGACCAGCGTGCCCAGGTTGCGCGCGTCGATGAACAGCACTTCTCGGCGGCGGTCGACCAGCCTCTCCGCCCCCTGCGACGACTTGTCCTTGGCCAGCAACCAGACGCACGCCGGAATCTGCGTGTGCGTGAACAACTGGGCCGGCAGGGCCACCATGCAAGCGACCAGATCACTCTCCACCAACGCTGCCCTGATACTGCCCTCGCCCAGCTGATTCGAGGTCATCGAGCCGTTCGACAGCACGACGCCGCCACAACCGCGCTCACCCAGCTTGGAAATGACATGCTGCAGCCAGGCGTAGTTGGCATTGGACTGCGGCGGAACCCCGAACCTCCACCGCGGGTCGAGCTCGGTCCGCGCCCACCCGCCCATGTGGAACGGCGGATTGGCCACAACGTAGTCGGCCTTGAGGTCGGGCAGCCGATCCTCCGCCAAGGTGTCGGACCAGCTGTCGCCCACGGCTGTCGGGTCCATTCCGTGAGCAGTGAAATTCATCTTCGCCAGCCGCCACGTGCGCTGGTTCAACTCCTGACCCCAGATCCGGAGATCCCGGCCAGGACGACCGCCGTGTGTCTCGATGAACTTCCGGACCTGGATCAGCAGTCCACCTGTACCGCAGCAAGGGTCGTGGATCCGCCCCTCGCGCGGCGCCACCATCCCGACCAACAACCGCGCCACACTCGCCGGGGTGTGGAACTCGCCACCGCGTCTGCCTTCGGCACGGGCGAACCGTGCGACGAAGTACTCGTACAGCCCGCCCATGACGTCACGCGGCGGACGGCTCCCCGCTCCGGCGACACGGTCGTCGCCGAGCAGCGCGAACAGTCTCCTCAGAGGGCGATCCAGGTCGACGCCGGGCATGGCGAAGACCGTCGGAAAGGCACCGGACAGGTCCCGGCTCTCTCGCATCACGGCTTGCACGGCCTCGTCGAGAACCTCACCGGCATCGCACTCCGGGTCGCGCAGACGCTCGGCGATCGCGTCCCAGCGCGCGACCGGCGGAACCCAGTAGACGCCTTCCGAGGCGTACTCGTACGGGTCGTCGAGAATCAACTGCCGATGGTTCTCGGGGACGTTCGCGAGATCAGGGCTCCCGGTGATCTGCCGCCGCCGCTGTTCGAAGGCGAGGGACACATAGCGCAGGCAGAGCAGGGCGAGCACGAATTCCTTGTACTGCGCCGCGTCCACAGCTCCGCGCAGCGCGTCCGTGGCCTTCCACAGGAGATCGGCGGCCGCTTCGGCCGCTGCCTTCTTACGATGTGGCATGTGCCGGATCCCCTGTTCCCTTCAAAGCCGAACCGATCGACGGGGCGTGCAGGACCTCGGCCAACTCGGCGGCGATCAGGGCCTCAAGGGCCCGGTTCTCCGAAACCGCCGCACAGGCCCGTTCGTGAAGCGGCCCCGCAACCCGGGCGAAGGACCGCCGCACAGCGGAATCCGGCCATGGCACGTTCCAACGGGAGAATGCCTTCAGGCGCATCTCACGCGCCTGGGCCCCCTGCGCCGTCGACACCAACTCATGGCTCCTGGACCTGAGCGCGTGCAACATCCACATCCTGTCCGCCTCGTCGGCGGTACGAAGCGCGAGAAGACCCCGGCCGGGAACCACCGGAATGCTGGACACGACGGTCTTCACCTCGTCGGGCCTCGGGGCGATCAGGAGCACGCCAGGTGCGCACACCGCATCGGGATGCGTCCACGTGCGCTGGCTGGTCCGGTCGACGTGGGGAAGCGGACTCTGCAGCACTTCGCTCGGCGCCGCCCAGGCGACACCCTCCGTGCCCGCGGTCTCGGGGGACTTCTCCCTCAGGACTCCGTTGATCACATCGCCCACGTCGGACACCGCACGCTTGGAAAGGCCCCCGCCGCCCTGCTCGCTTCTCGTGAAGTGCAGGTCCGCGAGTTCGACGGCGCACCCGGCGATCCTTGCGTTGATCGCGATCCGCTGCTCGACCAGGTTCATGGTGCGCAAGAGCCGGTTACGGGGCTCCGGGGGCGGCAACGGCACGTTCAACTGCCGCAGGGTGGAAATGCTGAGCGTCGAGTGTGCGGAACCTGCCGAATGCGCCGCGCACCAGTCCCGGGCCTCGGGCATCCTCAACCACCAGAGGAGCCACCTTCCGATCCCGTGGGCGCGGCCCTCGTCGGTGAAAGTGATGATGCCGACCGACCGCGCGGCGTTCCACCCCGCCAGTTCCTCGCCGACCACCGCGGCGTCACCGATCCGGCCCACCAGAACGACCACGAGATCGCCCGGCGTGAGCGCAGTCCTGATATGGCGTTTGTGCACCTCCGCGGAGATCCTCATGGGGTTGCTCCGGTCCACGGCCCCTCCAGTGATGTCGCCGGCCCGCAAGAGGGCCACACCCCCCGGTTCATGCGGTCCGGGGCTCACCACGCCATACGTCACCGAGGCAACGCCCGGTAGGTCACCCAGCGGATACACGGACCCGATCGACGACGAGAGCCGGGCGTCGTCACGCTGAGGAGCCGCTTCGTTTCTCATGGTCCCCCCAGAACGGCACGGAGCCGACGGTTGATGTGCGCGGCTTCGTCGAAACGGTCATAGAGCTCTCTCCGCATTTCTTCTCTCCGGTTCCGGTCCCTGGCCGGGCCTCTGGCACCCACCGAGGTCTCGGACCGCGAGCGGACATAGCGGCTGGGCGTCAGGTCGTAGTCGCACTCCGCGATCTCGTCACGCAGCACGGTCCTGCACCACTCGGGTTCCTCGACCGGCGTGTCAGTTCCTCCCCCGGCAACCGCTCCATCCGCGATGCGGTCGCCACGCCACGCCGAAATCGTTCGGTCGCCACGCCACGCCGAAAACGTTCGGCAGATCCGCGTCACGTCTTCCACCGTGAGGTGACGTTGTGCCCCGTCCGTACGCCTTCCCAGCCGCCTCGCATCCACGAAGAGGACCTCACCGCGACGCGATGTCCTTCCCCAGCCGGGGTGCTGGTTCTTGTCCTTGCTGAGGAGCCACAGGCTTGCGGCCACGCGGGTGTGCGGAAACAGCCGCGCAGGCAGCGCGACCACACCCCCGAGCACATCGGCCTCCACCATGCGTCGGCGGATCTCCTGCTCCACTCCACCCATGCCTTTGGCCGTCGCGCCTTCCGCCAACAGGACAACAGCCCGTCCCTGCGGGGAGAGTTCACTCAGAATGTGCTGGATCCAGGCAAAGTTCGCGTTGCCCTTGGGGGGCATGCCGAAGGTCCAGCGGATGCCTCCGCGCAACTCCTCGTAGCCCCAGTTCTTCATGTTGAAGGGGGGGTTGGCGAGAACGACATCGGGCGACAGGCCCGTGGGCCCGGCCAGCAGGCTGTTGGTGGGGCTCGTTCCGAAGTCCCCGCGCAGCGAGTTGAGGACGCTGTTCATCGCCGACACCTGACGGGCCCCGGCGTCGATGTCACGGCCGTACACTCGCGGAACATCGTTCGGAGAGCCTTCAGCGCGTACCGACCGCGCCGCTTCGACGAGGAGCCCGCCCGACCCGCAGGCAGGGTCGAGGACACTCTCGTCGGCGCGCGGGGCGGCCAGACCCGCCATGAGTCCGGCGACGCTCCGCGGTGTGTAGTAATCCCCGCCTCGGCCCAACTGATGCGAGTAGCGGTCGAGGCATGCGTCGAACATGCCTTCCACACTCTCGACCTCGGCCACCGCGGTGATCAGGGCTGCCAGCCGGAGATCGGCTTCGCCGGACAGCCCGGGTGTACGGATGGAACTACGAGTCCCCAACTGGACGAACGTCTCGACGCCGGCCGTAGCCCAGACTTCGCTCAGCACCGACTCCGTCGCACCGAAGCGGCCGTTCCCGCGCGCCTCGGCTGCCGCCCGGGTCAGAAAATCCCACGGCGACCTGGTCAGCAGCCGTGGCTCCCAGGCAGCACGCAGGAAGATCACTTGCAGTGCGAGCCGGTAGGCGGCCGACGGCGCGGTGAGTTCGCCCAGCTCGTCGATGGCACGCCACACACGCCTGAACACGAGCGGATGAACCGGTCCCTCGCGTCCCCTCACAGCAGCCTCATCGAGCTGACGACGCCGAGCCCCAGCGTCAGTGAGACACCGAACGCCATGGCCCCGCCCTGGACCGCTCCCACGATCCGGCCGCCCCCCGCGAACTGCAGAATTCCGGCCAGCAACCCAACGATCACTGATGCCAAAACCAGCACCGTCAACACCAGCATCTTGTACTGCATGCCCGGAACTCCCCTCGTCCCACGTCGATCTGATGGAGCGAAGCTAACAACCGGGCACCGCACTCACCCGCAGCATGCCATTTGGTTTTTGATCCTCACCCCATACGGATCCCCACCTCTCCCCGCACCAACTGCTCCACCCCGTCCGCCTGCCCCCGCCATCGAATCGGGCGGGGAGGATGCGCCCGCATTCGACTGGCGCCCCGCCAGTCCCGTGAACGTGGCTCCCGTCACTGAGCCGTCGCAACACAGGCGCAGAAAATCGGGCGGCAGTGCGGCCACACTCAGCCGAGGAAAAGCAAAAGCCCCAGGTCACGGCGAGTGAGTCCTGAGGCTTCTACAGAGCCGCCTTCGGGATTCGAACCCGAGACCTACGCATTACGAGTGCGTTGCTCTGGCCAACTGAGCTAAGGCGGCACGCCCTGTCACACCATGGTGCGATCAGCAGCGTCGCCAAGTCTACACAGTTTCCGGGGGTGCTCCGCACCAGCCCGGATTCGGTCCGTCTTCGCAGGTCAGCAGCGGTCGGCGGCAGGTCAGCAGCGGTCAGCGGCGAGTCAGTGGCGGCCCGGCGGGATCAGGAGCACTGCTTGCCGTCGCTCGGCGGGGTGCCGTCCAGGAGGTAGGTGTTGATCGCCGTGTCGATGCAGTGGCTGCCGCGGCCGTAGGCCGTGTGGCCGTCGCCCCGGTAGGTGAGGAGAGTGCCGGAGGAGAGCTGCCCGGCCAGGGACTCGGCCCACTTGTACGGGGTCGCCGGGTCGCGGGTGGTGCCGACCACGACGATCGGGTCCGCGCCCTTCGCCTCGATGCGGTGGGGGGTACCGGTGGGCCGGACCGGCCAGTGGGCGCAGTTCAGGGCGGCCCAGGTGAAGGTCCTGCCGAAGACCGGGGACGCCTTCTCGAAAGTGGGAACCGCCTGGGCGGCGGCATCGGCGTCGGCGAAGGCGGGCGGCAGGTCCAGGCAGTTCACGGCGGCGTTGGCGAACATCAGATTCGCGTACGTGCCGTTCGGTTCGCGTTCGTAGTAGCTGTCCGCCAGCGAGAGCAGGCCGGAGCCGTCGCCCTTCCCGGCCCCGGCGAGGGCGACGCGGAGCTGCGGCCAGGACGACTCGTCGTACATGGCAGCGATGACTCCCGTGGTGCCGAGGGATTCCGTGAGTTTGCGGGAGTCGCCGGTGGGGATCGGTTTGGCGTCGAGGCGGGCGAAGAGCTGCTTCAGGCGGGCGGCCGCATCGGCGGTGGAGGTGGTGCCGAGCGGGCAGTCCGCCTTCTTCACGCAGTCGGCGGCGAAGGACTGGAACGCGGTCTCGAAACCCGCGGTCTGGTCACGGTTCACCTCGACGGCGGAGAGCGACGGGTCCATCGCCCCGTCCAGGACCAGGCGGCCGACCCTGGCGGGGAAGAGATCGGCATACGTCGCACCGAGGTAGGTGCCGTAAGACGCCCCGACGTAGTGCAGTTTCTCGTCACCGAGCAGGGCTCGCAGCATGTCCATGTCGCGTGCCGTCTCCACGGTCGAGACATGCGGCAGTACCTTCCCGGAGTGCTGCTCGCAGCCGCTCGCGAACTCCTTGTAGGCGCCGCTCAGCCTGGCGACCTCTCCGGCGTCGTCCGGTGTCTGGTCGACCTGCGTGTAGGCATCCATCTGCGGACCGGTGAGGCACTCGACGGGCTCGCTGCGGTCCACTCCGCGCGGGTCGATGGCGACCATGTCGTAGCGGGCCCGGACCTGGGCGGGGTAGCCGACGGCGGCGTAGTTCTGGAGATAGCCGACGGCCGAACCGCCGGGGCCGCCCGGATTCACCAGGAGGGAGCCGATCCGTTTGCCGGGCCCGGTGGCCTTCGCGCGGGAGACGGCCAGCTTGATGTCGCCTCCGTCCGGCTTCCCGTAGTCCAGGGGCGCCTTCATCGTCGTGCACTGGAATCCCTCGACTCCGCAGTCCCGCCAGTCCAGCCGCTGTGCGTAGTACGGCTTGAGCGCGGCGGGGACGGAGGCGGCGGACGGGACGGAGGCGGCGGACGGTGAGGCGCCCGTGGAACTGCCACTGCTGCAGCCGGAGACGAGGAGGCCGGCAGTGCCGAGCGCGGTGGCAAGGATGCGGAGCGGGCGCCTGGTGTCCATCCCCGGAGCGTAGTCGCCGCGCGACGGCTCACCCGATTTCCCGCTCGTACGGGTGAAAGCAGCGACGAACGATGACAAATGATGAGGTAGCGGTGAGGTAGCAGTGATGCGCGATGAGGTGGCGGTGATGCACGGTGCCTGATGGCCGATGTCGTCGCGCGTGGCAACGCCCGGTGTCAGCCCGCGCGCAGCGCCATCGTCATCGCCTCCACCGCGAGCAGCGGCGCCACATTGCGGTCCAGCGCCCGGCGGCAGGCGATCACCGCCTCTATCCGGCGCAGGGTGCGCTCGGGCGTGGAGGAGCGGGCGATGCGGTCGAGGGCGTCCTCCGCGTCCGCGTTGGCGATGGCGATCCGCGAGCCCAGCTGGATCGCCAGGACGTCGCGGTAGAAGCCGGTCAGGTCGGTGAGCGCGAGATCGAGGCTGTCGCGCTGGGTACGGGTCTTGCGGCGCTTCTGCCTGTCCTCCAGCTCCTTCATCACCCCCGCCGTGCCGCGCGGCATCCGTCCCCCGGCGGCGGCACCGAGCGCCGCCTTCATCTCTTCCGTCTCCTTGGTGTCGACCTCCTCCGAGACCTGCTTGGCGTCTTCGGTGGCGGTGTCGATCAGCTCCTGGGCGGCTTTGAGGCAGCCCCCGATGTCCTCGACCCGCAGCGGAAGCTTGAGCACGGCGGCGCGACGGGAGCGGGCCCGCTCGTCGGTGGCGAGGCGCCGGGCCCTGCCGATGTGGCCCTGGGTGGCGCGGGCGGCGGACGCGGCGCGCTCCGGATCGATGCCGTCGCGCCGGATCAGGACATCGGCCACCGCGTCGACCGGGGGTGTGCGCAGGGTGAGGTGGCGGCAGCGGGAGCGGATGGTGGGCAGCACGTCTTCGAGGGAGGGCGCGCAGAGCAGCCACACCGTGCGCGGCGCGGGCTCCTCGACGGCCTTCAGCAGGACGTTTCCCGCGCCTTCGGTGAGCCGGTCGGCGTCCTCCAGGACGATGACCTGCCAGCGGCCGACGGCCGGCGAGAGCTGGGCGCGGCGGACCAGCTCGCGGGTCTCCTTCACGCCGATGGAGAGGAGGTCCGTACGGACCACCTCGACGTCGGCGTGGGTGCCGATGAGGCTGGTGTGACAGCCGTCGCAGAAGCCGCAGCCCGGTGCGCCGCCCAGGGCGCGGTCCGGACTGGTGCACTGGAGCGCGGCGGCGAAGGCGCGGGCGGCGGTGGAACAGCCGGAGCCCGGCGGCCCGGTGAACAGCCAGGCATGGGTCATCTTCGAACCCGGAGCCACCGGTTCCCCCGCGGAGTGGGCGGTGACCAGCGCATCGGCGTCCCGGGCGGCGGCGCCGAGCTGCTCCTGCACGCGGTCCTGGCCGACGAGGTCGTCCCATACGGTCACGGGTCACCGCCCTTCCGGTGGTGTGCGGCCGCGCGGCTGTCGTGCCCTGCGGTCACGCGGTTGTGGTGTCGCTGCTTGTCGGTCCGGCTTCCCCGGCCCCGGACCCATTTCCCGGAACCGGTTTTCCTGGCCCACTTTCCGGCCCCGGTTTCCCCGACCGGGCTCCCCGATCCGGCTTCCCATTGTGAGGGACGGGTCTGACAATCCCGGCCGGACAGCGGGACAACAGCTGGACAGCGGGACGGCCGGACAGCGGCGCGAAGGGACGGCGGGCGGGCGCCACCGCGGTCCGGCTGCCGGGCGGAGCCGCCCGGCAGCCCGCCGCGGATCAGCGGCGCGGGCGGCGTCCCCGGCCCGAGGAGTCCGAGCCCTCCCCGTCGTGATCGCCCAGCAGCTCGTCCGCCAGCGTCGGCAGATCGTCCAGCGGAGTCTCCTCGGCCCAGTCGGGACGAGGACGCCGGTTCCGGCGATCCTGCCGTTCCTCGTCTTCCTGACCGTTCCAGTGGCCCTGAGCCTGCCGCGGAGCACCCGCGTGCGGGTCACCGATCTGCGGAAGCTCGCGCGTGCGCTCGTTCTCGCTCTCCCGGGCGGAGCCCGTCGGCCGCTCGTCGCGGAAGATGCCCCTCGGAACCCGGTCCGCCGGATTGGCCTCCCGGGCGGCCCGTGCGTCGTATGCGTCCCGCTCGTCCCGTACCGGAGGAAGAACCGCCGTCTCGTCCGCGGCACCCGCGGCGTCCGCCGTGCCAGGGCGTTCAGGCCGACCCGAACGGTCCGAACGGTCGTGGATCTTCGGAATCATCGCCGTCTCGGCCTCGTCCGAAGGTGCGGACGAAGACGCGGACGAAGACGAGGGCGTGGACGGAGTGACCGGCGACGGCACCGGCTGCGTCACATCGTTCGGGTTGACGATCGGAGTCGGCACCGTGATCTCGTTGTCCGGTACGGACGCTGCCGCTGCCGCCTCCGTCCGGGCCGACTCCGCCGCGGCAGCCGCCTCGGCCTCGGCCTGCCGACGGGCCTCCTCGGCCCGCAGCAGTGCCTCTTCGGCCTTGCGCTGCTTCTCCAGCCGCCGCGCCTCGGCCTCCTTGCGCAGCCGGGCCTCCTCCTCGGCCTGCCTGCGCAGCCGGGCCTGCTCGGCCTCGTGAGCCGCTTCCTCGGCCTCTCGCCTGGTCCGCTCCTCCTCGGCCAGACGGCGGGCTTCCTCGGCACGCTGCCGCGCCTCCTCGGCCTGGCGCTCGGCCTCGCGCCGACGCGCCTCCTCCAGCTCTTGGCGCTTGCGCTCCTCCTCCTCGGCGCGGAGCTTGGCGAGCTGTGCCTGCCGCTCGCGCTCCAACCGCTCCTCCTCGGCCTTGCGGGCCGCCTCTTCCTCGGCCTTTCGCCTGGCCTCCTCCTCGGCGGCCTTGCGCGCCTCCTCCTGGGCCTTGATCTCGGCCTCGGAGAGCGGAAGGAGCTGGTCGAGCCGGTGGCGTACGACCGTGTTGATCGCTTCCGGATCCTGGCCCGCGTCCACCACGAGGTAGCGGGTCGGGTCGGCCGCGGCCAGTGTCAGGAAGCCGGACCGCACCCGGGCGTGGAACTCGGGCGGCTCGGACTCCAGCCGGTCGGGCGCTTCGGTGAACCGTTCCCGCGCGGTCTCCGGGTCGACGTCCAGCAGGACCGTCAGATGCGGTACGAGTCCGCTCGTCGCCCACCGCGAGATCCGGGCGATCTCGGTCGGGGAGAGATCACGGCCCGCGCCCTGGTAGGCGACGGACGAGTCGATGTAACGGTCGGAGATGACGATCGCGCCGCGTTCCAGCGCCGGACGTACGACCGAGTCGACGTGCTCGGCGCGGTCGGCCGCGTACAGCAGTGCCTCCGCCCGGTGGGAGAGACCGGCCGACGACACGTCGAGCAGGATCGAGCGCAGCCGCTTGCCGACCGGGGTCGCGCCCGGCTCGCGGGTGACGACGACCTCGTGGCCCTTGGCACGGATCCACTCGGCGAGCGCCTCGACCTGGGTGGACTTGCCGGCGCCGTCGCCGCCCTCCAGGGCGAGGAAGAAACCGGTCGCGGCGGGGGCGACGGCCGGGTCGCCGCCGCGCAGCGCCTCGCGCAGGTCGCGGCGCAGCGGCACGCCGGAGCGGTCGTCCGTCTTCGCGAGGACGATCACGGCGACGGGCAGCAGCAGCGCGCCGATCAGCATCAGGGCGAAGGCCGCTCCGCCGTGGGCGAAGACGAAGTCGCCGGAGGTCAGCCGGTGGGTGCCGATCGCGGCGGCCAGCAGCGGGCCCGCGAGCGCGCCGAGCGCGACGAGGACCCGTACGACGGCCTGGAGGTGTTCCGCGGTCCTGGCCCGGCGGAACTCCTCGGTCTCCTGGTCGACCAGGACATGACCGGTGCCGGCGGCGACACCGGCCGCGTATCCGGCGAGCACCGCGATCATCAGCACGGTCGCCGTGTCCGGCACGAGGCCCATGGCGAGGAGCGCGATGCCGGTGACGGCGATGGCCAGCGCGAGCAGCCGGCGCCGCGACAGCTCGGGCAGCACCTTCCCCGCGGTACGGATGCCGACACCCGTGGCGCCGGTCAGGCCGAGGATCAGCAGGGCGAAGGTGGCGGGCCCGCCGCCCAGCTCGGCGGCGTGCAGTACGGCGACGGCGGCGGCGGCCGCGATGGCTCCGGCGACGGCGGCCGAGGCGCCGACGATCAGCGGTACGGCTCCGGTGCGGCCCTTGTCGGGTCCACCGGCGGTCGACGGCCGTCGCAGGCCCTCCAGCGGGGAGCGCGGACGGGGCGTCTGCGTACCGGGCAGTTCCAGGAAGTACAGGGTGGAGATCGAGGCCGAGAAGAGCCCGGCCGCGACGTACGAGCCGAGGGCCGCCTGGTGGAGCGAGAACCACTCCAGCCCAGAGCCCAGCAGATTGCCGACGAGCGTGGCGATCAGCAGGACGGCCGCGGCGGCCGGAATGGCGGCGAAGTCGGTACGGAGGGAAAGCCGGCGCAGTGCGTCGAGGCGGTCGGGCAGCGGGCGGACCGCGGCGCCCTCGGGGGGCGGGGCGGGCAGCAGCGCGGGGGCGGCGCCGTCCTTGGCGACCGTCCACAGGCGTTCGGCGGCGCCGACGACGAAGACGGTGATGAGGATCATCATGAGTGCCTGGTCCGGCATCCAGTCGATCCACAGGGGCGCGACGACCAGCAGCGCGAGCCGCAGCCCGTCCGTCCCGATCATCAGCCACCGCCGGTCCAGCGGCCCTCCGGGCGCGGTGAGCGTCGTCAGCGGCCCCAGGAGTACGGCTCCGAAGAGCAGGGTGGCAAGGATCCGGGCACCGAACACCGCGGCGACGGCAAACGCCGCCCCTCGGTACCCGGCCCCGAATGAGCCCTCGAGGACCGCCGCTTGCAGCGACATCAGCACCAGCACGAGAAGGGCGAGTGCATCGCCGATACTGCCGACGAGCTGGGCGCTCCACAACCGCTTCAGCGGGGGAACACGCAACAGGGCTCGTACGGCGCGCTCGCGTGAGTCTGCGGCAAGTGTGTCGGAGGTGGGGCTCACGACCGTTGGCTGCTCGGCTCGCGTCATCCGCCCAGCCTATCCGGAGCGGAGGGGTCCCTGGAGGCCCCGCCCGAACATACAGGCGCTCGGGGCGCCCCAGCCCCTCCGGCGTTTGACGAGCGAGGTCCGGGCGGAGCCCGGGTTCGGGGGGAGCGAGGTCCGGGCGGAGCCCCGAGTTCGCGGAGGAGCGAGGTCCGGACGGAGCCCCGGGTTCGCGAAGGAGCGAGCCCCGGCCCGGGAAGGAGCGCGTGGGGGAACAGGCCCGCCGCAGGCGCCCCACCCGCCCCTCGCGCGCCCGCCTCCGGGTGCACGAACGCCGGAGGGGCTGGAAGAACCAGCCCCTCCGGCGATCGGTCGTACGGGTCAGTCGGGTCAGTCCTCCACGGACGCCCCGGCCGTCCTGGCCGCCGCAGTCGTCTTCTTGGCGGTCGCCGCCTTCTTCGCGGTGGCGGTGGTCGTCTTCTTCGCAGCGGTCTTCTTCGCCGCGGTCTTCTTGGCCGTCGCCGTCGTCTTCTTGGCAGCCGTCTTCTTCGCGGGCGCCTTCTTGGCCGGGGCCTTCTTCGCCGTCTTCTTCTTGGCGGGCCCCTTGGCGCGCTTCTCCGCGAGCAGCTCGTAGCCGCGCTCCGGCGTGATGGTCTCGACACTGTCGTCGGTCCGCAGCGTCGCGTTGGTCTCGCCGTCGGTGACGTACGGGCCGAAGCGCCCGTCCTTGACCACGACCGGAGCCCCGCTGACCGGGTCGGTGCCCAGTTCCTTCAGCGGCGGCTTCGCGGCGGCGCGGCCGCGCTGCTTGGGCTGGGCATAGATCGCGAGGGCTTCTTCGAGGGTGATGTCGAAGAGCTGGTCCTCGGAGGTCAGCGAACGCGAGTCCGTGCCCTTCTTCAGGTACGGGCCGTAGCGGCCGTTCTGCGCGGTGATCTCGACGCCCTCGGCGTCCTCGCCGACGACACGCGGCAGCGACATCAGCTTGAGCGCGTCGGCCAGCGTCACCGTGTCCAGGGACATGGTCTTGAAGAGCGAGGCGGTCCGCGGCTTCACCGCGTTCTTGCCGGTCTTCGGGGTGCCCTCGGGCAGTACCTCGGTGACGTACGGGCCGTAGCGGCCGTCCTTGGCGATGATCTGGTGCCCGGTGACCGGGTCCGCACCGAGCTCGAAGTCGCCGCTCGGCTTGGCCAGCAGCTCCTCCGCGTACTCGACGGACAGCTCGTCGGGCGCCAGGTCCTCCGGCACGTCCGCGCGCTGGTGGCCCTCGGAATCCTTCTCGCCGCGCTCGATGTACGGGCCGTACCGGCCGACGCGGAGCTTGATGTCGTTGCCGACCGGGAACGAGGAGATCTCCCGCGCGTCGATCGCGCCGAGGTCGGTGACGAGCTCCTTCAGACCGCCGAGGTGGTCGCCGTCGCCGTTGCCCGCGTCGGAGGCCGCGCCCGCTCCCGCCGTGTCGCCCGCACCCGCGCCGAAGTAGAAGCGCTTCAGCCACGGCACGGCCTGGGCCTCGCCCCGCGCGATGCGGTCGAGATCGTCCTCCATCTTCGCGGTGAAGTCGTAGTCGACGAGCCGGCCGAAGTGCTTCTCCAGCAGGTTGACCACGGCGAAGGAGAGGAAGGACGGCACGAGCGCCGTGCCCTTCTTGAAGACGTAGCCGCGGTCCAGGATCGTGCCGATGATCGAGGCGTACGTCGACGGGCGGCCGATCTCGCGCTCTTCGAGCTCCTTGACCAGCGAGGCCTCGGTGTAGCGGGCCGGCGGCTTGGTGGCGTGGCCGTCGACCGAGATCTCCTCGGCGGACAGCGCGTCGCCCTCGGCGACCTGCGGGAGGCGCCGCTCGCGGTCGTCGAGCTCGGCGTTCGGGTCGTCGGCGCCTTCGACGTACGCCTTCATGAAGCCGTGGAAGGTGATCGTCTTGCCGGACGCGGAGAACTCGGCGTCGCGGCCGTCGCTCGCCCGGCCGCCGATCTTGACGGTGACGGAGTTGCCGACCGCGTCCTTCATCTGGGAGGCGACCGTCCGCTTCCAGATCAGCTCGTAGAGCCGGAACTGGTCGCCGGTGAGGCCCGTCTCGGCAGGGGTGCGGAAGCGGTCGCCGGAGGGGCGGATCGCCTCGTGCGCCTCCTGCGCGTTCTTGACCTTCCCGGCGTACGTGCGCGGCTTGTCCGGCAGGTAGTCGGCGCCGTAGAGCTGCGTGACCTGCGCCCGCGCCGCGGAGACCGCGGTGTCCGAGAGGGTCGTGGAGTCGGTACGCATGTAGGTGATGAAGCCGTTCTCGTACAGCTTCTGCGCGACCTGCATGGTGGCCTTGGCGCCGAAGCCCAGCTTCCGGCTCGCCTCCTGCTGGAGGGTCGTCGTCCGGAAGGGGGCGTACGGGGAGCGTCGGTACGGCTTCGACTCGACGGACCGTACGGCGAACGTGGCGTCGGCGAGCGCGGCGGCCAGGGCGCGGGCGTTCGCCTCGTCCAGGTGCAGCACCTGGCCGGAGCCGGACTTCAGCCGGCCGTCCGGACCGAAGTCACGGCCCTGGGCGATACGGCGGCCGTCGACCGCGCTGAGGCGGGCGGCGAGGGTCGAGGGGTCGGAGGCGTCACCTGTGCGGCCGGTGGCGAAGGTACCGGTCAGGTCCCAGTACTCGGCGGAACGGAAGGCCATGCGCTCGCGCTCCCGCTCGACGACGAGGCGGGTCGCCACGGACTGGACGCGGCCGGCCGACAGGCGCGGCATGACCTTCTTCCACAGGACCGGCGAGACCTCGTAGCCATAGAGGCGGTCGAGGATACGGCGGGTCTCCTGGGCGTCGACCATGCGCTGATTGAGCTCGCGCGGGTTGGCGACGGCGGCCCGGATCGCGTCCTTGGTGATCTCGTGGAAGACCATCCGGTGGACCGGGACCTTGGGCTTCAGGACTTCCTGCAGGTGCCACGCGATGGCTTCGCCCTCGCGGTCCTCATCGGTGGCGAGGAAGAGTTCGTCGGACTCGGCCAGCAGCTGCTTGAGCTTCCTGACCTGCGCCTTCTTGTCCGCGTTGACGACATAGACGGGCTGGAAGTCATGCTCGACGTCGACGCCGAGCCGGCGGACCTCGCCGGTGTACTCGTCAGGGACCTCTGCGGCGCCGTTCGGCAGGTCGCGGATGTGCCCGACGCTCGCCTCGACGACGTATCCGGGGCCGAGGTAGCCCTTGATCGTCTTCGCCTTGGCAGGCGACTCGACGATGACGAGTCGGCGGCCGCCCTGTGCGGTCTCGCTGGTCGGGGACAACTTCGCTCTTCTCTCCGGTCGACACTCAGTGGGCATCCGTGCGGCGCGATGACGCTGCCGACGGTGCTGTCGCTGCGGAGTGTGACGGTACAACCCGCCCCCGTGTCAAACGGCAAAAGCCCGCAACGGCCACTCGAACGGTAACCCGACTTCCGCCATTCCTGCCGCCCGGACTACCCGCTCCCCCATGCGCACGGCCGCTGCCTGCGGGTTTCCGGGTGCTGTGGCGGCGCTGCGGAGTCGGTCCTCCGGCGGGTGGGCGGCCGGGCGCTCCGGGCGTGTTCTCCGACGTGGCCGCCGGGCCCCGCGGTCCGGCCGGGTCCGGTGGGAGGTGGATCAGATGCGGGTGAAGCACCACACACCGAGGACGAGAAAAAGTACGCCGAACACAGTGGCGAGAGTGGCGGAAGCGATGGGGCTCACACCGTGTGCCACCGGCGCACGGTGCAGCACGCGCGCCCCCGTCCACAGCAGCAGCGCGGCGCCGAACAGCGCGAACGCCGTTCCGGCGAAGACCGCAGGTCCGCTCTCCATGCCCGTACGCCTCCCTTGTACCCGCCCGGCCGGGTTCCGTGCCGGTCCGATCCGTGCCGGTCCAGTCCGATCTGGTCCAGTCCGGGTCCAGTCCGGATCGGTCCTGGGGAGGCTGCCACCCCAGGGCGTCGTGGACGCGAACCCCGGGTGAATGGCCGGATTCACACATCCGGAAGCGCGGGGCCGATGCCCAGGGAACAGAGCGGGGCCGATGCCCAGGAGCAGAACTGTCCCGGTGCGCCAACCGGAATCCGCAGCCCTCACGGCGGACCCGGCGGCAGTGGGTGTCGAGACACCGATGACGAGCCCGATGCCGAGCCCGATCGCGACGTACAGAACGTACAGAACGCACAGAGCCCGGTCGTTACGTACAGCGGTACGCGAACATGACACACAGCGGTACACACATACGCACAGCAGTACGCAAACGCACAGCGGGACGCGCCCGAACCGGAACGCAGCCCGCGGGCGGACGCCATCAGAGGAAGCGGCAGCAGAACAGCGGCGCAGCAGCGGGGCGGCAACGGCTGCGACGGCCACCCCGCCCGGGATCACGGCGACGCGATCAGCCCACCGGCCCCACCGGCGGCGCCGGCTCCAGGAATCCCTCCTCCACCAGCAGTCGGATCGCCTGCGGGGTGCGGTCGCGCAGCAGCACCGGGTCCTCGTTCATCAACTGGGCGATCGCGTCCAGGATCCGGCCCGCGGGCAGCGTCCCGTCGCACACACCCGCGAAGCCGGCGCCGACGGCGTCGACCTTCGTCGCCCTCCGCATCCCGCGGTTCTGACGGAGCACCACGTGCTCGGGGTCCTCCGCGCCCGGGAGCCCGACCTGTTCCTGCACGACCTCGGCGGCAAGGGTGAAATGCCCGGCCAGGAGCGCCGCGTCATCCTGTTCGCGGAGGTAGTCCTGACGGTCGAAATGGGCCTGGACGGCCGTTCCGAGCGGCTGCTCCACCGCGTGCGGCCACTCCTCGATCACGACGGACGGATTGCCCGCGGCGGCCGCGCCGGACTTCCGCAGGGTGATCCAGCCGAAGCCGACCCCCTTGGTCTTACGGGCCTCGAACTCGTCCAGCCAGGCGTCGTACCGCGCGGCGTACTCGGCGGGGTCCGTGCGGTGGTCGCCGCTGTCGCGCAGCCACAGCTCCACGTACTGCGTGACGTCCTGGACCTCGCGCTGCACGATCCAGGCGTCGCAGCCGCGCGGCACCCAGGAACTCAGCCGGCTCTGCCACTCCTCGCCCTCGATGTGCTGCCAGTTGGCGAGGAAATGGGCGTATCCGCCTTCGTTCAACCGGTCGCCCGCCTGCTGCACCAGGGTCCGGCACAGATCGTCGCCGCCCATTCCGCCGTCGCGGTAGGTGAGACGGGCACCGGGCGAGATGACGAACGGCGGGTTGGAGACGATCAGGTCGTACGTCTCCGTACCGACCGGCTCGTACAGGGAGCCCTGGCGCAGATCGGCCGCGGGGACGCCGGACAGGGCGAGCGTCAACCGGGTGAAGTCCAGCGCTCGCGGGTTGAGGTCGGTGGCCGTGACCCGGGTGGCGTGCTGCGAGGCGTGCAGCGCCTGGATGCCGGAGCCCGTACCGACGTCGAGCGCGGAGGCGACAGGCGTGCGGACGGTGATCCCGGCGAGCGTCGTGGACGCCCCGCCGACGCCGAGGACCACACCCTCCTCGCGGGAACCGATGCCGCCCGCGCCGCCGACCGCGCAGCCCAGGTCCGAGACGATGTACCAGTCCTGCCCCTCGGGCCCGCTGTACGGACGCACGTCGACCGTCGCCCGCACCTCGTCGGCGGTGCGGGTCACCCAGCCGTCCTCGACGCACTCGGCCAGAGGGAGCGCGGCGCGGGCCCGCTCGTACGGGACGGGGTGCTGGAGCAGGAAGAGCCGCACCAGCGTGTCGAGCGGGGAGTCGCCCCGGGTGGCCCGCAGCGCCGGGACCGTCTCGCTGCGGGCGAGCGCGGCGTAGGCGGGGGCGCCGAGCAGGTCGAGGAGCCCATCGGCGGTGAAGGCGGCGGCGAGCAGGGCTTCGCGGAGCCGGGGTGAACGGTCGGGCGCGGGGAGACTGGTCGTACTCACCCACTCATTGTGGCCGCTCCCACTGACAACGGCAGCGGCCCGGCGTCCACCGGGGCCGCCGGGCCGCGCGCACGGTGGCGATCGCCGCAGCCACCGCACCGACTACAACCGCCGCGTCGGCTGCAACCGCCGCAGCCGTTCGGTCACGACTTCTTGCTGGGCGAGTCCGACGGCGACGAGGGACCCGGCTTCGGAGAAGTGGTGCCCGGTGCCACCGAGGCCGTCGGCTTCTGACAGCCCTTCTGCTTCGCCATCGCGGTGCCGACCTCGCCGGACTGGAGCTTCTTCAGCGCCTTGTCACCGCCGGTGCTGATCTTGTTCAGCTCGTCCGCGATGCCCTTGAGACCGTCGGCGAACTTCGCCTGGTCCTTCGTGTCGAGGGCGTCGACCTTCTTCTGCAGGTTCGCGTACGCCGCGGAGGAGGTGTTGAGCTCCTTCACGGCCTCCTTCTGCGTGGTCTCGCCGCCGTCGACCGGCGGCGGGCCCGCCGAATCGACAGCCGCGCCCAGTGCCTTGTACGCCTGCGAGATTTGCTGGAAGGCGGCCGAGTCGGTCTTCTGGACGTCGGCGGGCTTGCTGTTGTCCGCGGTCTGCTGCTGGATGGCGGCGTTGGCGTTCGCGATCTTCTGCAGTTGGGGCTGGACCTGGTCACAGACCTTCTTGGCCCAGCCGTTCACCTTGTCGCTCTTGTCGTCGCTGCTGCAGCCCGACAGCGTCAATACCAGTACCGCACCGCCGGACAGCGCGGCCGCAAGCTTCTTGTTCACCGGATCGGTCCCTTCCAAGGCTCTCGGCCCCGGAACTTACACGTCGGGCGCCGCCCATCCGGGTGCCGGGCGTCCGATGGGTTCCCTTTTGCAGCCATTTGCACCAAGGGAAACGAGGGAGATACAACTCACCCGCACGGCTCCCCGCAACCCTCCGCACAGGTGAACACCTGCACGAGCACCCACACGGACGGCTGCACCAGCAGCCCTATCGCGCATCAGCCCATCCACGCACCACCGCACCACCGGCGTATCCCCGGCGGACGACCGGGCGGAGGACCGGGCGGAGCACCGGGCGGACGACCCATCAGAGTGCGTCGCCCGCCCGGTCGTTGGACGAGGGCGGCTACGTACCACCGCCCTCCTTCCGTCTTTCCCGCCTACTGCCGGCCCTTCCCGTCACCGCTTCACGAAACGGCCGCCTCACCGGGCGACTCGGCGGGCCTGCCACCGTCACCGGCCCCGCCACTGGCTCCGCCACCCGTCCCCTCCTCGTCCCCCACGGCGACTCCGCGCCGTTTGGAGACGTAGACGGCTCCGATGATGACGGCGATGGCGAGCACCGCGACCACCGCCCGCACACCGGCGCTGGCGTCCTGTCCGTAGCTGAACTGCACCACCGCCGGGGCGATGAGCAGCGCGACCAGGTTCATCACCTTGAGCAGGGGGTTGATCGCCGGTCCCGCCGTGTCCTTGAACGGGTCGCCGACCGTGTCACCGATGACGGTCGCGGCATGGGCCTCGCTGCCCTTGCCGCCGTGATGGCCGTCCTCGACGAGCTTCTTGGCGTTGTCCCACGCACCACCGGAGTTGGCGAGGAAGACCGCCATCAACGTGCCGGTACCGATGGCGCCCGCGAGATACGAACCGAGTGCCCCGACGCCGAGCGTGAACCCGACGGCGATCGGCGCCAGAACGGCGAGCAGGCCGGGCGTGGCGAGTTCGCGCAGAGCGTCCTTGGTGCAGATGTCGACGACGCGCCCGTACTCCGGCTTCTCGCTGTAGTCCATGATCCCGGGGTGCTCGCTGAACTGCCGTCGCACCTCGTAGACCACGGATCCGGCGGACCGAGAGACCGCGTTGATCGCGAGCCCGGAGAAGAGGAAGACGACCGCGGCACCGAGGATCAGGCCCACCAGATTGTTGGGCTGCGAGATGTCCAGGCTGAGTGTCATCTCCCCGGCCCTGGCCCCCACGTCGCCGACGGCGGTGGCGATCGCGTCGCGGTACGAGCCGAAGAGCGCCGACGCCGCCAGTACGGCGGTGGCGATGGCGATGCCCTTGGTGATGGCCTTGGTGGTGTTGCCAACGGCGTCCAGGTCGGTGAGGACCTGAGCACCGGCGCCGGTGACGTCACCGGACATCTCCGCGATGCCCTGCGCGTTGTCGGAGACCGGGCCGAAGGTGTCCATGGCGACGATGACGCCCACCGTGGTGAGCAGCCCGGTCCCCGCCAGGGCCACCGCGAAGAGCGCCAGCATGATCGACGTCCCGCCGAGCAGGAACGCCCCGTAGACGGCCAGACCGATCAGCAGCGCCGTGTAGACGGCGGACTCCAGACCGATGGAGATACCGGCGAGTACGACGGTGGCCGGGCCGGTCAGCGAGGACTTGCCGATGTCCCTGACGGGGCGTCGGCCGGTCTCGGTGAAGTAGCCGGTCAGCTGCTGGATGAGCGCCGCCAGCACGATGCCGATGGCGACGGCGACCAGGGCGAAGACCCGCGGGTTGCCGCCGTGCGAGGTGATGGCGCTGTCGGTGACACCGTCCAGATCCGCGTACGAGGACGGCAGGAAGACGAAGACGCCCACGGCCACCAGGACGAGCGAGATCACCGCGGAGATGAAGAAACCGCGGTTGATGGCGGTCATGCCACTGCGGTCGGCGCGCCTCGGGGCGACCGCGAAGATCCCGATCATCGCGGTGACCACGCCGATCGCCGGAACGATCAGCGGGAAGGCCAGCCCGGCATTACCGAAGGCAGCCGTGCCGAGGATGAGCGCGGCAACGAGCGTCACGGCGTACGACTCGAAGAGGTCGGCGGCCATGCCCGCGCAGTCGCCGACGTTGTCGCCCACGTTGTCGGCGATGGTGGCGGCGTTGCGCGGGTCGTCCTCCGGGATGCCCTGCTCCACCTTGCCGACGAGGTCGGCGCCGACGTCCGCGGCCTTGGTGAAGATACCGCCGCCGACCCTCATGAACATGGCGATCAGCGCGGCCCCGAGGCCGAAGCCCTCCAACACCTTCGGAGCGTCGGCGGCGTAGGCGAGGACGACACAGGAGGCCCCGAACAGACCGAGCCCCACGGTGATCATGCCGACCACGCCACCCGTACGAAAAGCGATCTTCATCGCCTTGTGCGAAACGGCGGTGAGATCTTTTTCGGGCTCGCCTTCCGCCGGAGTCGCTTCGCGCGCGGCGGCGGCCACACGCACATTGCTGCGTACGGCGAGCCGCATCCCGATGTACCCGGTGGTCGCCGAGAAAATCGCTCCCACCAGGAAGAACAAAGAACGGCCCGCGCGCTGCGACCAGTTCTCGGCCGGAAGCAGCAGAAGCAGGAAGAACACCACGACGGCAAAGATGCCGACGGTACGCAACTGCCGGGCCAGATAGGCGTTCGCGCCTTCCTGGACGGCGGCCGCGATCTCCTTCATGCGGTCGGTGCCCTCACCGGCCGCCAGCACCTGACGCACCAGCAACCGGGCGACGACCAGCGCGGCGACGGCAATGACCGCGACAGCGGCCACGATGACGCGATTGTCATCGGTGAGCACCGCGGCCGCGAGAGATACAGGTCGGCCGGAAGGTGTGGAAAGTGCGGAATCTTGCGTCAGTCCTGCCAGTGGGGTGTTGAAGAACTCCGCCATACGTCCTCCTTGACGCTCAGCGCTCAAGACGTGGACGGATTGTAAGGAGCAGAAGCCGATCAAAACAGTGCGCGGTAAATGTAATTGACCTTCACGGGTGCATCGATAAATGATCGCGACCATGGATCGACCCGAATACAGTAATGGGGCAGACACATTTTCCGTAGATCAATGATCACACAGAAATGAAAAAAGGCCCTGCTCAGCAGGGCCCAAAAGACGGATCAAGAAATTGGTCGGGGCGAGTCGCGGACGGGTCGGGGTGGGGTCGGGGACGGGTTGTCGGGGACCGAAGGAATCGGGACCGACGGGCCGTTCGTGACGCCTGCGTCGCCTCAGGGCAGCACGGTCACGGGCGTCTTCGGCCAGCTCATGCGGATCACTCCACCGTTGGCTCCCGATCTGACTTCCATATCGTCGACGAGGCCGCTGATGACCGCGAGACCCATCTCGTCCTCACCATCGGCGTCGGCCTCGGAACCCGGCCCATCGAGCCCCATCCCGGGCGTGGCGCCGCGTGTCGTGGAGGCTCCGGCGGTTTCACCGGGTTCGGGTTCGGGTTCGGCACCCGGTCCGGGCACCTCGTCGCCGACCTCGATGGAGAAGGACTTCTCCTCCTCGATGAGGACGACCGAGACGGGAGCGGCGATGCCATGACTGCGGTGCAGCCCGACCGCGCGGCTGCAGGCTTCACCGACGGCGAGTCTGACCTCGTCGAGCACGGCTTCATCGACCCCGGCCCGGCGCGCCACGGCGGCTGCCACGAGGCGGGCCGTCCTGACGTGTTCGGGTTGGGCGCTGAAGCGGAGTTCAACGGTGGCCATGCGATCCCCCTCAGACGTACGGGTGTGCATCCCGGGGCCCCGGGCACACTGCCCGACACCCCGGCTCTTCATTCCGGTGCTCTTCGGTTTTCTCCGGCCTTCATTCGGCCTTCATCCGGACTGTTCCCGAACTTCTTCCGAACTTCTTCCGGAACCGACGAACCCGCCGACCGGCCGATCCGGTCGTCGACTGCCGGGCAGCCGGCCCACTGACGTCCGTCCACCGACCGGAAGACGGACTCCCGACGGGCGGACGGGCCATTTCCGGGCGCCCGAACGGGCGACGGCCGACCGGCAGGCCGCCGACCGGCATACGAACGATCGGCGGACAATCTGCTGCCCGCTGACCCACCGGACGCCGCTCACCGGCAACCGACCGGACACCGACCAGCTGCCCGGCAACCGGAGCGTCGGCCGTTCGGCTTCCCGACTGCCGGCGCCAGCTGCCCGGCCGACTGCCTGACTACGGCAACCGGCCGCTCGGGCCCACCTGCGCCGGCGCACCGGCCACTGGCCGGACCGTGGCCCAGCCGTCAGTCGGTGGCCGCCACAGCCTCGTCGACCGTGGTGTGAATCGGGAACACCTTGGTCAGACCAGTGATCCGGAAGATCTTCAGAATGCGCTCCTGGTTGCAGACCAGGCGCAGCGAGCCCTCGTGGGCCCGGACACGCTTCAGGCCGCCCACGAGCACGCCGAGGCCGGTGGAGTCGAGGAAGTCGACGCCTTCCATGTCGACAACCAGGTGGTAGCTGCCGTCATTCACCAACTCGACCAACTGCTCGCGCAGCTTGGGCGCGGTATACACATCAATCTCGCCACCGACCTCGACGACCGTACGGTCGCCACCAGGGCCGGACACATTGCGAGTCGACAAGGACAGGTCCACGGATCCTCCAGCACCTTGCTATCGAGCGGTCGCCCCTCGGTCTCCCCGGCGGAGCCGGGGGACGGATCGCCAGCCGCGATGGCATTCAATCACTTACGAGCAGCCATGCACGACGCCTTGGGACCATTGTCCGTCACGCCAGTGACACACTCGGTGCCGATGGCCAAGAATCACCGCCCCAGTCGACCAGCCGAGAACAGGGACTCCCGCCCCTCTCCCGCCATGGTCCTCGACCGGCTCGCCGCAGTGGCGGGCCGGTCCGCGCGCATCACTCATACGGAGCACTTGCCCCCGCGTGCGGGCACCCATGCCATCTGGCCCGATCGCATCCGGCCAGAAGTGATCGCCGCGATCCAGAAGGCCGGAATCGACCACCCGTGGGCGCACCAGGCGGCCGCCGCCGAGCATGCCCTGGACGGCGAATCCGTGATCATCGCCACGGGCACGGCGTCCGGCAAGTCGCTCGCCTACCTCGCCCCGGTGCTCACCGCCCTGCTCGACGGCTCCGAGGCCCCGAACGGCCGGGGCGCGACCGCCCTGTATCTAGCCCCCACCAAGGCCCTGGCCGCCGATCAGAGGCGTGCGGTGAAGGAACTCGCGGCACCGCTCGGCAACGCCGTCAGACCCGCGGTCTACGACGGCGACACTCCCGTCGAGGAACGCGAATGGGTACGCCAGTACGCCAACTACGTCCTGACCAACCCCGACATGCTGCACCGCGGGATACTCCCGTCCCACCCCCGCTGGTCCTCCTTCCTGCGCGCCCTGCGCTATGTCGTCATCGACGAGTGCCACACCTACCGGGGTGTCTTCGGCTCCCACGTCGCCCAGGTGGTGCGCCGGCTGCGCCGCCTCTGCGCCCGATACGGGGCGCACCCGGTCTTCCTCCTCGCCTCGGCCACCGCGGCGGAGCCGTCCGTCGCGGCGGGCCGCCTCACCGGTCTCTCGGTCCAAGAGGTCGCCGACGACGCCTCGCCCCGCGGCGAACTGGTCTTCGCCCTGTGGGAGCCGCCCCTGACCGAGCTGCACGGCGAGAAGGGCGCGCCCGTCCGCCGCACCGCCACCGCCGAGACCGCCGACCTCCTCACCGATCTGACCGTCCAGGGCGTCCGCTCGGTCGCCTTCGTGCGCTCCCGGCGCGGCGCCGAGCTGATCTCCGTCATCGCCAAGGAGCGCCTCGCCGAGGTGGACCGCGCCCTGCCTGCCCGGGTCGCCGCCTACCGCGGGGGTTATCTCCCCGAGGAGCGCCGCGCCCTGGAGCGCGCCCTGCACTCCGGTCGACTGCTCGGGCTGGCCGCCACCACCGCCCTCGAACTCGGCGTCGACGTGTCCGGCCTGGACGCCGTCGTCATCGCGGGCTACCCCGGCACCAGGGCGTCGCTGTGGCAGCAGGCGGGCCGCGCCGGGCGCTCCGGCCGGGGCGCCCTGGCCGTCCTGGTCGCCCGCGACGACCCGCTGGACACCTTCCTCGTCCACCATCCCGAAGCGCTGTTCCAGCAGCCCGTGGAGTCGACGGTCCTCGACCCGGACAACCCGTACGTCCTTGCTCCGCACCTGTGCGCCGCCGCTGCGGAGCTGCCACTCACCGAACCCGATCTGGAGCTCTTCGGTCCGGCCGTGGCCGAACTGCTGCCCCAGCTGGAGGCCGCGAAGCTGCTGCGCAGGCGGGCGTCCGGCTGGCACTGGACCCGCCGGGAGCGTGCCGCCGATCTCACCGATATCCGGGGCGAGGGCGGCCGTCCGGTCCAGATCGTCGAGGAGGGCACCGGCCGGCTGCTGGGCACCGTCGACGAAGCCGCTTCCCACACCGCCGTCCATGAAGGCGCCGTCCATCTCCACCAGGGCCGTACCTATCTGGTCCGGAAGCTGGATCTGGAGGACTCGGTGGCCCTGGTCGAGGAGGCCGACCCGCCGTACTCGACGACCGCGCGCGACACCACCGCCATCGCCGTCCTGGAGACCGACACCGAGATCCCCTGGGGTGACGGACGTCTCTGCTACGGCTCCGTGGAAGTCACCAACCAGGTCGTCTCCTTCCTGCGTCGCAAACTGATCACCGGCGAGGTGCTCGGCGAGACCAAGCTGGATCTGCCGCCCCGCACTCTGCGTACGCGCGCCGTGTGGTGGACGGTCACGCAGGACCAGCTCGACGCCGCCCGCATCAACCCGGAGATCCTGGGCGGCGCCCTGCACGCCGCCGAGCACGCGTCGATCGGGATGCTCCCGCTCTTCGCCACCTGCGACCGCTGGGACATCGGTGGCGTCTCCGTGCCGCTGCACCCGGACACCCTGCTGCCGACGGTCTTCGTGTACGACGGCCATCCGGGCGGTGCCGGATTCGCCGAGCGGGCCTTCCACACCGCCCGCACATGGCTGACCGCGACCCGCCAGGCCATCGCGTCCTGCGAATGCGAGGCGGGCTGCCCCTCCTGCATCCAGTCCCCCAAGTGCGGCAACGGCAACGATCCGCTGCACAAACGCGGCGCCGTGCGTCTCCTCAGCGAACTCCTCCGATCCGCTCCGCCTGATCCCGAGGAGCCGAGCTCTCCGGAATCGTCGGAGGCGACGACTCCGGCGAGCCGGGAGCGGCCACCGGAGGGCCTGCCCGGGACCTGACCGCCGGTTCGTACGGCCCGAGACGCACCCGGGCCGTCACATCGGCGACCTCTCCGCGCACCGTGCACCGGACCACCACGGCTCCCTGTGCCGCGGCCACCTCCCCGGCCGCCCCGCACGCCTCCTGGGCCCCCTGCAGGGCTCGGTCGGCTGCGGCCAGAGCCGCCAGGTCCGCCGCGCCGCCGGCCCGGTGCCGAACGACCACCACCTGTCCGAGCGCCAGCACGACTGCGAACACCGCGCACAAGGTGGCCGTGGTCATCGCCACCCACACCGTCGCCAGCCCCCTGTCCCGGTCCGCCGGGCCCCGGTCCGGATCCCTGCCCCGGCCCCGCGCGTGGTTCCGGCTCCGCCCCCGGCCACGGTTCCGGCTCCGATCCCGGCCATGGTTCCGGCTCAGGCCGCGACCGCGATTCCGGCCGCCACCGGGGCCGCGGTACCCACGCGGGGAGAGCCGCCCGGTCACAGCCCTCACGGCTCCCCTTCCCCTCCCGGTCATTCCGTCACCCCCACCGTGTCCTCGGCCAGTGCCGCCGCCTCCGCATGGAGCGTCAGGGCCAACGGGCCGAACCCGGGCGTCGGTGCCGCCACCCGTACCCTCCACAACCCCGCTGTCCGCTCCATCCTGATGTCGGCCCCGCCGGGTGCCGCCGAACGGGCGGCTTCCAGCGCCTGCGGCTGCGGTTCCGACCGGGCCGCCGCCCTCGCCCCGGCCCTGGCCGCGTCCACACACCGGATCTGGGCGGAGGCGGCCATCAGCGCCCAGACCAAGGCCAGGGCGAACACCGCCAGTACCGGAATCGCCATGGCCGCTTCCGCCGTCACAGCGCCCCGATCCCCGCCCGCGCCCGCAGTCTCGGAGCGGTGTCCGACGCACGCCCCTGAACGTCTCCTAGAATTTCGCATCGAGAGCGTCCTTCAGCAGTGACTGCAGCGCGGACATGACCGGCTGGCTGGTCACCACCTTGTAGAGCACCGCCGCGAACGCGCAGGCCGCGATCGTCCCCACCGCATATTCGGACGTCGTCATTCCGTTGTCCGACCGGACTCGGCGCACCATTTTCCGCGCCCAGCCCCTGATTCGCTGCACCATTTCAACCCCCGCAAAATGCGTAATTAATACTGGGTAGATCCTTCTCAGTGCTTTTCTTTCAGCCGGCGTCGAGCAGGCCGGTCGCCAGCCCGATCACCACAGGCGCCACTCCGACCGCCAGGAATGCGGGCAGAAAGCAGAGCCCGACCGGCGCGGTGATCAGCACGCCTGCCCGCTGGGCGCGCGCCACGGACGCGCTCGCCCGCTCCGCCCGCATTGCCTCGGCCAGCCGGGCCACCGGCTCCGCCGCCGGGGCTCCGGTCGATCCCGCCCGGTCGAGGCAGCGGGACAGCGCACCGGCGCCCGGTATCTCCCCGAACCGCCCCCAGGCCACCGCAGGTTCACCACCGAGCCGGATCTCCGCCGCCGTCCGTGCCAGACGCAGGCCAACCGGTCCGCCCAGTGACTCCCCCACCGCCTCCGCCGCCTCCCGGGGCCCGGCTCCGGCCGAGATGCAGGCCGCCAGGAGATCGGCAGCCAGCGGGAGCTGGCGTACGGCCTCAGCCGTCTCCGCGGCGTCCGCACCGCCGACCCCGGATTCGCGACCGCGCCGGGCCTGCTGCCACCGACGAACGCCGTACGCCCCCACCAGCCCGGCCACGCACCCCGGCAGGCCACCGATCAGAACCACGCCCGTCGCCACAGCCCCCAGCGGCGCGATCCACTCCTTCGCCCTGGCGCCGGAAACCGCTGGTCTGCGCCGACGCTCCTGCGGGCCGATCGCCAGCAGCACCGCACCCCGCCGGCGTACCGACCGCCTTCTCCGCCGCCCTGCCAAGGCAAGAGCCGGATACAGGACCGTGCCCAGAACCGCCCACATCGCCACCACCCGGTGGGCAACTTCGCCGGTGACCCCGTTCACGCCGCCTCCCCCGCCCGTACGATCCGTCCGGCCCAGCAGAGCCCGGCTGCCTCCAGCAACCCGCCCGCCAGCAGACAGACCAGTCCGGCGGGTGTGTGCAGCAGCACCCTCAGCGGATCGGATCCGAGCGCCGCCCCCAGCCCCAGGCCCAGCACCGGCAGCAGTGCCAGCACTGCCACCGTCGACCAGGCGCCCGCCAGTTGGGCCCGCAACTCCTCCCGTCTGCGTCGCTCGTCCCGCAGCGCACCCTCCAGGCGGTCCAGTCCCGCCGCGAGCCCGGCCCCGCCGTCCACCGCCACCCGCCAGCAGGCCGCCACCCCGGCCAGCCCGTCCAGACCCGGTTCCCGCGCCGCGTGTCCGAGCGCCCCCGGCACATCGCCACCGAACCGCGCCGCAGCGGAAACACCGGCCTCCGCCGCCCCCATCACCCCGCTCCCGCGGACAGCGACGAGCAGCGCCTGCCCCGGCTCGCGCCCGGCGCGCAGCTCACCCACGACGGCGCCGCACAGCGCCACCACCCCGTCGGCACGGCGTTCCCGCTCCCGCACCAGGGCCCGTTTCTGCAGCCACCGCCGCACCAGCGGCACGGCGATCACTCCGGCCAGTACCGGAAGCACGGACTCCCCCAGCAGGGCGACGACCAACGCCACCGGCAGACAGAGCCACTCCCTCCGCTCACGCAGCCACCTCTGGAACCACACCCGACTCCGCTCCCAGCGCGCACGCAGCGGCGACTCCACCACTCCGTCGGCGAACAGCACCCGAGCTCTCCGCCGCCCCTGGTCATGCGCCACCACCAACCAGGCCGCCGCCGCGACGCACAGGACCGCCGCGCACCTCGCGCCCGTCGACAGCCCCGCCGTCGCTCCGCCGCTCACAGCGCACCCCCGATCAGTGATTGCAGCCGCTCCCAACCCCGCTCCCGCACGAATCCGCCGGCGCCCCAGCGCAGCGCCGGCACGGTCACCACCAGCCCTGCCGCATCCCGCTCCAGCACCTGCACCGCGGCGATCCGCCGCTGCCCGGCCCGGTCCCTCACGAGATGGACCACCACCGACAGCGCCGCCGCCAACTGGCTGTGAAGTGCTGTCCGGTCCAGTCCCGCCGCCGTGCCAAGCGCCTCAAGACGGGCCGGAACATGCTCGGCAGCATTGGCGTGGACCGTCCCGCAGCCGCCCTCGTGTCCGGTGTTCAGCGCGGCCAGCAGTTCGGTGACCTCGGCGCCCCGCACCTCCCCGACCACAAGCCGGTCGGGCCGCATCCGCAGCGCCTGCCGCACCAGGTCCCGAAGGGTCACCCTCCCCGCCCCCTCCTGGTTGGCGGGGCGTGACTCCAGGCGCACCACATGCGGATGGTCCGGCCGCAGCTCTGCCGAGTCCTCGGCGAGCACGATTCGCTCACGCTCCCCGACCGCACCCAGCAGACTCGACAGAAGGGTCGTCTTTCCGGCCCCCGTCCCCCCACTGATCAGATACGAGACCCGGGCCTCCACCAGGGCCCGCAGCACCCGGTCACCGCCCGGTGGCACGGTCCCCGCCGCGACCAGCTCCGCCAGCGAGAAGGCCTTGGGCCGGACCACCCGCAGCGACAGGCACGTCGAACCGACGGACACCGGCGGCAGCACGGCATGCATACGGGTGCCGTCCGGCAGCCGCGCGTCCACCCACGGCCGGGCGTCGTCCAATCGCCGTCCCGCCACGGCCGCCAGTCGCTGCGCCAGCCTGCGCACCGCGCCGGCATCCGGGAACGTCACCCCGGTGAGTTCGAGCCCGCCGCCCCGGTCCACCCACACCCGGTCCGGCGCACAGACCAGCACGTCCGTCACCGCAGAGTCGGCGAGCAGCGGTTCCAGCACCCCGGTCCCGACCAGCTCGCCGCGCAACTCATCGGCCGCGCCGAGCACTTCGGCATCGCCGAGCAGCCGCCCCTGGGCACGCAGCGCGGCCGCGACCCCGGCCGGGGTCGGTGCAGCGCCGCTCTGTGCCAGCCGCTGCCGTACGGCGTCGAGCAGCGTCTCGGTCATGACACACCCCCGGCCGCTTGTCCCCCCACGCCCTCCGAGGCGAGCGCCCGCTCCCAGAAGGCCGTGCAGAATCTCGCCAGTGGACCGCGCGCGCATCCGCCGGGCGGTGCCCCGCCGTCCTGGGCCGCCGACAACCCGGCGTCGAACGGGAGTTCACCGGCCAGCGGCAGTCCGAGCGCCTGCGCCACCCACCGCTCGTCGAGGCCCGCCGCGTACGGGCTTCGGGTCACCACCCGCAGGTCGCCCAAGACCATCCCGGCCGTCGAAGCCACCCGTTTCGCCGCCGCCACCGCCCGAAGCTCCCCGGGGACCACCAACAGCCCGAGGTCCAGTTGCGCGAGTGCCTCCGCGACCGGCTCGTCGACCCGCCGCGGCAGATCGACGACCACCACCCCGCCGAGCCTGCGCGCGGCGGCCAGCACAGCCTGCATGGCCTGCGGCGGGATCACCACCCAGTCGTCACGACCCCAGCTGAGCACCCGCAACCCGTGCAGTGCAGGCAGTGACTCCTCCAGCGCGCCTCCGCCGACCCGCCCTTTGGAATGGGCGAAATCCGGCCACCTCATCCCCTCCGCCCGTTCACCGCCGAGCAGCACGTCGATGCCCCCACCGAGTGGGTCGCCGTCGATCAGCATGGTCCGCCGCCCGGTCCTTGCCGCAGTCACCGCAAGGGCACAGGCGAGAGTGGACGCACCGGAGCCACCCCGTCCGCCGATCACCCCGACGGTGAGCGCCGGCCGTCCCACACCTTCCGCCGCATTGGCGATCTGGTCGACGAGCCAGCCTTCCGAATCGGGCAGCCTCAGCACATATTCAGCCCCGATCTCCACGGCGCGGCGCCACACGTCCGGGGCGTCCTGTTCCCGGCCGACGAGCATCACACCGCGCCTGCGCACCGCCCCGCGGCATCGCTGGGCGGCATCGTCCCCCACGAGAACCATCGGAGCCTGCTCCCAGCCGCCTCTGCGTTCGGGCAGCGCGTGATGAACTTCCGGTTCCGCTCCCGCGGCTGCGCACAGCCGCAGCAGATCGTCGAGAAGTTCCACATCCTCGGTCACGATCAGCGGTCCACCCCGCCGCACTTCGGCGGTCGGCAGACGATCCCGTGCGCTGGATTCAGCCACGATCTCCGCCCCCTTCTCACTGCACGTTCATCGCGGCTCGCGATGATCTCGGAGCGTTCCGAGATCGGCGATTCCACATCCCGCGGACTTCGCGGCTGGAATCACCGTGCAGCGCTTCGGAAAATCGTGTGGATCTTGCTGAAAAACTGTGGACAACTCCACTGTTGTGAATAACTTGGTCACCCATACCGGCGAGTTCCGGAGAGCAGCCCTTCCGCTACGCACCGTGGCGGGCCAAGCTGATGAGAGGCGGTACGAGAAACGGGCCGTCGCGGCCGAAATGGAGGCAGAGTGTTTGATTCCGCACAGCAGAAACGCGTCTGGACATGCGACGACCCCCGCCGGGGGGGAGAGCGGGGGTCGTCCCCACGGCCGACTCGGGGGGGGAGGAGCCGGACCGGGTTAGCACGGTCGCGAACGATCCGTGACTTCCATGGTGTACCCGAGAGCCTTCTCAGGCAAACCCACGCGCCGGAGTTTACGCCGAATGGTGGGCCTCTATGCTCTGCCTTGTGGAAAACCGCTTCTTGCCGCGCACAGCAGCCTTCTTTGACCTGGACAAGACGGTCATTGCGAAGTCTTCGACGCTGACCTTCAGCAAGTCCTTCTACCAAGGCGGACTGATCAACCGCCGCGCTGTACTGCGCACTGCGTACGCGCAGTTCGTGTTCCTTGCCGGGGGTGCAGATCACGACCAGATGGAGCGGATGCGGGAATATCTCTCCGCGCTCTGCAAGGGTTGGAACGTCCGGCACGTGAAGGAAATCGTCGCCGAGACCCTGCACGATCTGATCGACCCGATCATCTATGACGAAGCGGCGACGCTCATCGAGGAGCACCACACCGCCGGACGCGATGTGGTGATCGTCTCGACCTCGGGAGCCGAGGTCGTCGAACCGATCGGCGAGCTGCTCGGCGCCGACCGGGTCGTGGCCACCCGAATGGTCGTCGGCGACGACGGCTGCTTCACCGGCGAAGTGGAGTACTACGCGTACGGACCGACGAAGGCCGAGGCGATCAAGGAACTCGCGGTGTCGGAGGGGTACGACCTCTCGCGCTGCTACGCCTACAGCGATTCGGCGACCGATGTACCGATGCTGGAATCCGTAGGACACCCGCACGCCGTGAATCCGGACCGCGCTCTGCGGCGCGAGGCGACTCTCCGCGAGTGGCCGATTCTCGTCTTCGACCGACCGGTCCGGCTCAAGCAGCGGCTGCCCGCGTTCTCGATGCCACCGCGCCCCGCGTTGGTCGCGGCGGCGGCGGTTGGCGCGGCTGCCGTCACCGCGGGGCTCGTCTGGTACACCTCCCGCCGCCGCACCACCACATCCTCCGCCTGACGCGCGAAGCCGGGGGCAACGATCCCGAGGCCCATCTCCTGGACCGATCAGCGGGACCGGGCAAGGTGACCGATCGCCCCAATTCACCGACTGAAACGAATTGTCCAACTCACCCGTAATTGAACCTAAAAGTAAAGAAGTGTGGTCAGCACTACCGCTCACCCCGGCTCTGGAGTACAAAGGACTCAACGGCCCGCGAGACCAAGGACATCCGAGAGGATTACCTGAAACGCAGAGAAGGCCCCACGGACCGAGCATGAAAACCGAGCACCCACGCGACGTCGACCCGTCGATTACGGGCCAGCCGCACCAGGGCGCGGGCAAAGTCCCCGCCCTGATGGGCACATACCGAGGACGCATGGTAACTGGGTAGACATGCCAGCGGCGGTACCGAGAACGGTACCGCCGCAACCCTTTTATCCGGCCGTGCAGTTGTTCCGGCGAAGTCTCGCCGGAGTCGCCTCCGGTCCCGTGGCACTGCCGCGCCGGAGTTACGGTCCTGAAGTTACGCGGTGAGGATCTTCAGCCCTCGCGCCCGACACCGCGCAGCCGCCCCCGTCACCTCGTTACGCGGCACCGCGCTGGAGCGCCTCGCACACCGCCGTCGATTCCCTGACGCCCAGCTCGACGGCACGCCCACAGTGTGCGATCCAGGCCGCCATCCCCTCCGGCGTCCCCGCCAGATAGCCCTCGAACGCCGCGACGTACGCCGCCCGCCCCTGCTCGGCATGGCCCACCTCGGCGGGACAGATCGATTTGGGGTCGAGCCCGCTTCCGATCAGCACGATCCGCTCGGCGGTCCGGGCGACGAGGCCGTTGTGCGAACCGAAGGGCCGCAGGGCCAGCAGTTCACCGTGCACGACCGCCGCAGTCACCAACGCCGGCGCCGAACTGCCCGAAAGGATCAACGCGGAGAGCCCTTCCAGCCGCCCGGCCATCTCGTCGGCGTCCGGCAGCGGTGCTTCGATCAGCGGTTCGTCCACGGGTTCACCTGCCAGCCGAGGCCGGCCGACAGCGTCCTCGGGTTCCGCGCCGCCGGCCGCGACCAGATGCAGTCGCGCCAGGACGCGCAAGGGCGACTGCCGCCAGATGGAGAGCAGTTGGCCCGCTTCGGCAGTCAGCCTCAGGGCCGCTCCGATCACATGCGCCTCACCACCACCGCTGAAGTCGGTGCGACGGCGCACCTCCTCCAGATTCCAATCGGCCCCGGACAGGGCCGCCGAGCCGCGGGCGCCTCGCAGTGCCGCTTCGGCGGTGACCTCGTTGCTGCGGCGCCGCATGACACGGTGACCGTAGACCCGGTCGACGGCCTTGCGTACGGAGTCCACCGCATCGGCGACTCCGGGCAGGGCGCCCAGGGCGGCGAGCGGATCAGAGGCAGTCGTACTCATAAGTAGCGAGGCTACGCGCCCCCTGCTCCGATACCACCCTGGAGTGGCCTTCTTCACGAAACACAACAGCAGAACGCGATCGCCCCGCTACCCTAGGTGAACATGAAGATCGCTTTCGTAGGGAAGGGCGGCAGCGGCAAGACCACGTTGTCCTCGCTCTTCATCCGCCACCTTGCCGCCAATGAAGCCCATGTCGTCGCGGTGGACGCCGACATCAACCAGCACCTCGGGGCCGCACTCGGCCTCGATGACCAGGAGGCTGCGGCACTGCCCGCCATGGGGGCCCAGCTGCCCCTGATCAAGGAGTATCTGCGCGGCAGCAATCCCCGTATCGCCTCCGTCGAAACAATGATCAAGACAACCCCGCCGGGCGAGGGCTCGCGGCTGCTGCGGGTGCGTGAGGACAACCCGGTCTATGACGCGTGCGCCCGCACGGTCCGGCTCGACGACGGGGAGATCCGCCTGATGGCCACCGGGCCGTTCACCGAGTCCGACCTGGGCGTGGCCTGCTACCACTCCAAGGTCGGTGCGGTCGAGCTCTGCCTCAATCATCTCGTCGACGGCCCCGACGACTATGTCGTCGTCGACATGACAGCGGGTTCGGACTCCTTCGCTTCCGGGATGTTCACCCGCTTCGACATGACGTTCCTGGTCGCCGAGCCGACCCGGAAGGGGGTCTCGGTCTACCGGCAGTACAAGGACTACGCACGGGACTTCGGGGTCGCGCTGAAGGTCATCGGCAACAAGGTTCAGGCCGAGGACGACATGGAGTTCCTGCACGCCGAGGTGGGCGACGACCTGCTGGTCACCGTCGGGCACTCCGACTGGGTACGAGCGATGGAGAAGGGCCGGCCCGCCCGCTTCGAGCTGTTGGAGGCGGACAACCGGATGGCTCTGCAGGCGCTGCAGAACGCAGCAGAGGATTCGTACGAGCAGCGGGACTGGGAGCGCTACACGCGGCAGATGGTGCACTTCCACCTGAAGAATGCGGAGAGCTGGGGCAATGAGAAGACGGGTGCCGACCTGGCTGCCCAGGTCGATCCCGCCTTCGTACTCGACGAGCGGTACGCGCAGGACGGCGCCGCTCAGCCTGCCTGATCAGCCGTCGAAGCCCGACCGGTCAGCCACTCAGCCTGTCTTGTCAGCCGACTGAGCCCGCCTGATGAGTCGACTCGACCCGCCTGACCGGTCGGCGCCCCAGCTGGAGGATGCACTCATTCCGCCGGGGCGCCGGGGTGCCATTGCGCCGTTGCGCCGTTGCGCCTCAAGCGTCAGCTCGCGGCGGCACGACCGGTCCGCAGCCGGAAAACGCGCAGCGCGGCGGCCACGCAGTCGGCGGCCGCGCACAGCCGCCGGGGCGCGGCCTTCGGGCATGCTCATCAGGCACCCCTCACGGAGCGCCGCTTTCGGGCCGACGACCGGCCCGATCTGCGCCGGACCCGGCGTGAGCCCTGCCGGTCCCCGATGTCCGATCCGCTTCCGTTTCCCCTTCCCCTTCCCTTTCCCCTTCCGCCCGACCGCCCCCGGCTTCGCCGAGGAACTCCGCCCAGCCCTTCGCCGGGGCCTGGCCGACGTCGAGCGTGCCGAGCTTCGCCAGCGTTGCGGGGTCCTGCGCGTCGAGCCAGTCGGCCAGTTGCCGGAAGGACACGCACCGGACGCCCTTCTTGGTGCAGACCGTCGCGATGATCTGCTCGACGGCGCGCATGTACGTGCCGCCGTTCCAGGACTCGAAGTGGTTCCCGATGATCAGCGGGGCGCGGTTTCCGCCGTATGCGCGGTCGAAGGCCTGGGTCAGGCCGTCGCGCATCTGATTGCCCCAGTACTCGTGTCGGTCTGGGTCGCCCTGTGTCGCACCGGACTGGTTGAACATGAAGTTGTAGTCCATCGAGAGGGTCTCGAAGTCTCGTCCGGGCACCGGAACGAGTTGCATCGAAAGGTCCCAGATGCCGTCCTTCCTCTTCGGCCAGACCTGGTTGTCGACTCCGCTGGAGTCGTAGCGGAAGCCCATCGTCCGCGCCGCGGTGACCATGTTCTTCCGCCCCTCCAGACAAGGGGTGCGGCCGCCGATGAGCTCCGTGTCGTAGTCGAAGGGAAGGGGCTTCTCGTCCTTGAGGCCGGGATCGTTGGTCTTCCAGCTCTTCACAAAGGACTTGGCCTGGCCGATCTCGCTCTTCCACTGGTCGACGGACCAGGTGCCGACGCCGCCCTCGGGTCCGCAGAAGTGGCCGTTGAAGTGGGTGCCGATCTCGTCCCCGTCCTCCCAGGCGCCGCGTACCTGGGCGATGGTGTTCCGAATTCCCTCGGTGTCGTTGAAGCCGATGTCGGAGCTGCCGGCGTTGTGCTTCGGTGGGTCGTAGAGCTCCCGTTTGGCCTCCGGAAGCATGTACACGCCGCTGAGGAAGTACGTCATGTTCGCGTGGTACTTCATGCCCACCTCACGGAAGTGCGAGAACAGCCGCTGACCGTCCTCCCCGGCGCCGTCCCACGAGAACACCACGAACTGCGGGGGCTTCTGGCCGGGCGTCAGACGCCGCGCCACAGGTTGCCTCGGCTGGCTACCGGTGAAGGCCGTGGAACCATCGCCGATGAGCCGGAACACGTTCTTGGGTGCGGCCCGATGGGCGCGCCTCTCCGCCCCGGCGTCCCGCTTCGCGGCGCCGGGGCCAGCGGTTCCGGCCCTTGATTCCGGACCGGAGGAGCAGCCGGCCAACGCGGCGGTCAGCACAACGACCACGACGCCCAGGGCGATCCGTCCGACAGCGGCCGCCTTCGCGGCGCCCCTCGTCGTCGCCCTCATCGTGGCAGCCAGCATCCGCCCACCCTCTTCCTTGCAGGTAACTTCGCGTCGAGGTGCCAACACAGCGCGGCCAAGGTCGCATGCAGCGCTGCCGGAATCAGCGCGACAGGCCGCCTGAAAAGCTGTCTATTCACTTGAATGGGTGATTGACCGGGCTATTTGACCTCAAGCTTGGACACAAATCTTTACTCTCCATTACGATCTATTTACTGAGAGTTGAGAAATCCCGCCGCTGCACGCCGTGACCCACAGCCGTGTCCCCCACGTTCCGCGACCGCGCTGCCCCGGAGGAGTCGGGAAAATGCCTGCCTGTGCGCCTACTCGTCACGACCGCCCATCCCGCAGTTCGCACCCACCCCGCGCCTCGGGAATCAAACGACCACACAGTCCGCCGCCGCGCGGCGGACGATTCCGCATCGCGGGCGCCGACCTGTCCGCATCGATCACGGTCTTCCTGCTGGCCGTCCCCATGTCGCTCGGCCTGGCCGTCGCCATGGACGCCCCGTTGGAGGCCGGCCTCATCTCCGCCGCTGTCGGCGGCATCGTCGCCGGACTGCTCGGCGGCACACCCCTCCAGGTCAGCGGTCCGTCTGCCGGACTGACCGTGGTCACAGCCGAGTTGATCCAGGTCTACGGCTGGCGTACCACCTGTGCCATCACCATCGGCGCCGGGCTGCTGCAAATCCTGCTGGGATCGCTGCGGGCGGCGCGCAGCGCCCTCGCCGTCAGCCCGGCCATCGTGCACGGCACCCTCGCCGGAATCGGCGTGGCCATCGCACTCGCCCAGCTGCACATCGTGCTCGGCGGCTCGCCCCAGAGCTCAGCGGTAGCCAACACTCTCGCTCTTCCCGACCAGTTGGAGCGCGTGAGCCCGGCCGCCCCGCTGATCGGCGTACTGACCATCGCCGTCCTGGTCCTCTGGCCACGAATTCCCGGTCGAATCGGCCGGGTGGTACGGCGGATTCCGGCCGCCCTCGCCGCAGTGGTGACAGCGACGGCCATGGCCGCGCTCGCCGCGCCCGGGATCGCCCGGGTCGATCTGCCATCCTGGCGCTCGCACGCACTGCCGGAGATGCCGCACGGCCCCGTACTCGCCCTGGCCACCGCCGTGTTCACGGTGATGCTGGTGGCCAGTCTGGAGTCGCTGCTCGCTGCGGTGGCCGTGGACAAGCTGTCGTCCGACCGTGCCGGCGAACGAACCGCCACCCGGTCACGGAGCGGCTTGCCTTCCGCATCCGCATCCACGGTCACGCCGATGTCCACGTTCACGCCCGTGTCCATGTCCATGTCTGCACCGGCACCGGCACCGGCACCAACGTCGGGTTCGGGTTCAGCATCGCCGTCGGCCCTGCCGCCGGCATCCCCGTCAGATCCACCGAACCTGACCACCACACCCAACACACCTGCCGCGGCCGCCTCGGACGCCACTCCGGACGGCGGATCGAGCCCAGCCCCCGGTGCCAAGAACGCCCACGGTTCCGACTCCGTCCCTGGCGTCGGCCCTGCCCCCAGTCTCGGCCCTGGCCCTGGCCCTGGAGTCCACAATGCCCCCGACCCGATCGACCCGCCCGCCGCAACCCGGCGCCGGACCGGCGGCAACCGCCTGTTCAGTGGCCTGAGTTCGTTCCAGCGCAACACCGCTCCACTGGTGCGCGAGGAACTGGCCCGACTGGCCCGCGAGGGTCAGCGCCCCTCCCAGCTCTTCATCACCTGCGCCGACTCCCGCCTGGTCACCAGCATGATCACGGCGAGCGGCCCCGGTGACCTGTTCACCGTGCGGAACATCGGCAATCTGGTGCCCCTGCCGGACACGGAGTCGGGTGACGACTCGGTGGGCGCCGCCATCGAGTACGCGGTGGATGTGCTGAAGGTGGAGTCCATCACCGTCTGCGGGCACTCCGGCTGCGGCGCGATGCAGGCGCTGCTCGATGCCGAGCCGAACACAGGCGCTCCGCAGACGTCCCTGTGGCGCTGGCTGAGACACGGGCTGCCGAGCCTGGAGCGAATGGCGTCCCGGCATCACCCCTGGGCCCGGATCTCCGGCCGGCTGCCGACCGATGCGGTGGAGCAGCTCTGCCTCACCAATGTGGTCCAGCAGTTGGACCATCTGCGGGCCCATGAAGCGGTGGCGCAGCGGCTCGCCGAGGGCACGCTCCACCTGCACGGAATGTACTTCCACGTGGGCGAGGCCCAGGCATATCTGCTGACCGAGGGCGCAAGCGCCGGACTCGCGCTCGACGAGGTCTTCGACCGCGTGGACCCGGGCGATGCCCCAGCCTCGGGCGATGCCCCCACCCCCACTCCGGTCGGCACCCCCGCCCATGCCCTGGCGTCCGCCCGCATCCCCGGCCGTGCCGATACCCCGGGAAGTACCACCGCCCTGGGCGAACCCTCCGGTTCGGGCGGCCTCTCCGGCTCGGGCGAGCCCTCCGGCCTGGGCGGCCCCTCCGGTTCGGGCGAGTGGGGGCGTACTGGGGTCTGAACCACATGCGCCCCAGGTCCGTGAGACCTTGTGGTCCCGCCTCCGCATCGCGCCGTGCCGCTGTGCGACGCACCGTGTCGCTCTGCTCCACGTCGACCGGCACCGCGTCGCAGCGCAACGTGGAGGTGGGACCGTGTCTCCATACCCGAGACACAGGTCTAAACCAATTCCGGGCAGGCACTTGTCACCCGGCCTCTGGCCTGATGAGCTATGCGCGGGACACAACGGACACCCGGAATGGGAGATGTCGTGAGCAACGAAAGCTTGGCCAATCTGCTTCGTGAGGAGCGGCGGTTCGCACCGCCTGCCGATCTGGCCGCGAACGCCAACGTCAAGGCGGAGGCGTACGAGCAGGCCGAGGCGGATCGGCTGGGCTTCTGGGCCGAGCAGGCCCGTCGCCTGACCTGGGCCACGGAGCCGACTGAGACGCTCGACTGGAGCAACCCGCCCTTCGCGAAGTGGTTCGCGGACGGCAAGCTCAACGTCGCGTACAACTGCGTGGACCGCCATGTCGAGGCCGGCCATGGCGACCGGGTCGCCATCCACTTCGAGGGCGAGCCCGGCGACAGTCGCGCGATCACCTACGCCGACCTCAAGGACGAGGTCTCCCGCGCCGCCAACGCGCTCACCGAGCTCGGTGTCGGCAAGGGCGACCGGGTCGCCGTCTACCTGCCGATGATCCCCGAGGCCGCCATCGCGATGCTGGCCTGCGCCCGCATCGGTGCCGCGCACTCGGTGGTCTTCGGCGGCTTCTCCGCCGACGCCATCGCGGCCCGTATCCAGGACGCGGACGCCAAGGTCGTCATCACCGCCGACGGCGGCTACCGCCGGGGCAAGCCGTCCGCGCTCAAGCCCGCCGTGGACGACGCCGTCGCCCGTATCGACAGTGTCGAGCACGTCCTCGTGGTGCGGCGCACCGGCCAGGACACCGCATGGACCGAGGGTCGCGACGTCTGGTGGCACGAGATCACCGGCCGTCAGTCCGCCGAGCACACCCCCGAGGCGTTCGAGGCGGAGCAGCCGCTCTTCATCCTCTACACCTCCGGCACCACGGGTAAGCCGAAGGGCATCCTGCACACCTCCGGCGGCTACCTCACGCAGGCCGCGTACACCCACAACGCGGTCTTCGACCTCAAGCCGGAGACCGACGTCTTCTGGTGCACCGCCGACATCGGCTGGGTGACCGGCCACTCGTACATCGTCTACGGCCCGCTGGCCAACGGCGCGACGCAGGTCATGTACGAGGGCACGCCCGACTCCCCGCACCAGGGCCGCTTCTGGGAGATCGTGCAGAAGTACGGCGTCACGATCCTCTACACCGCGCCGACCGCGATCCGCACGTTCATGAAGTGGGGGGACGACATCCCCGCCAAGTTCGACCTGAGCAGCCTCCGGGTCCTCGGTTCGGTCGGTGAGCCGATCAACCCCGAGGCGTGGATGTGGTACCGCAAGCACATCGGCGCCGACAAGTGCCCGATCGTGGACACCTGGTGGCAGACCGAGACCGGCGCGATGATGATCGCGCCGCTGCCGGGAGTGACGGAGACCAAGCCCGGCAGCGCCCAGCGAGCCCTGCCCGGCATCTGCGCCACAGTCGTGGACGACGAGGCCAACGAGGTTCCGAACGGCGGGGGCGGCTACCTCGTCCTCACGGAGCCGTGGCCGTCGATGCTCCGCACCATCTGGGGCGACGACCAGCGCTTCATCGACACCTACTGGTCGCGCTTCGAGGGCAAGTACTTCGCGGGCGACGGTGCCAAGAAGGACGAGGACGGCGACATCTGGCTGCTCGGCCGGGTCGACGACGTGATGCTCGTGTCCGGGCACAACATCTCGACCACCGAGGTCGAGTCGGCGCTCGTGTCGCACCCGTCGGTCGCCGAGGCCGCCGTGGTCGGTGCCGCCGACGAGACGACCGGCCAGGCCATCGTCGCGTTCGTGATACTGCGCGGTACGGCCGAGTCCTCCGACGAGCTCGTCGCGGAGCTGCGCAACCACGTCGGCGCCACGCTCGGCCCGATCGCCAAGCCGAGGCGGATCCTGCCGGTCGCCGAGCTGCCGAAGACCCGCTCCGGCAAGATCATGCGACGTCTGCTGCGTGACGTCGCCGAGAACCGCGAACTGGGCGATGTCACGACGCTCACCGACTCCTCGGTGATGGACCTCATCCAGACCCAGCTGCCGTCCTCCTCCTCCGAGGACTGACCTCAGCAGGACTGACCGAGGCAGGACCGACCGCAGCAGGACTGGCCACAGCAGGGCTGTCCGCAGCGCGCACGTCCCCGAGGGGCATCCGGCAACGCGCCGGGTGTCCCTCGGCCATTTATGGTGAAGATCACCGGATACAGCCCCGCACGTCCCGGGTACAGTGGCAGCCGCGTCAACAAACCAATAAGAAATCTCCACAGGGTGTGCCGGGAAGTCTGGTCGGCAAGTGCATCAGCCATGCCATCGCTGCCGTACCGACCCGGAGGTCTTCACTCGTGGCCGCGCCCACCCCCGCACCCCCTTCCCCCCGCCGCACCTTTCTCGGGCGCCTGTCCCTCCCTGAGCGGAACTACCTCGCGGACGCGCTGCGCACCGAAACGGTCGGCGGCGTCATCCTGCTGGTCTCCGCGATAGCGGCCCTGGTGTGGGCGAACACCTTCGGTTCCGGTTACACGGCTGTCAGCGACTTCCACTTCGGTCCCGAGTCGCTGGGCCTCAACCTCTCCGTGGAGCACTGGGCGGCGGACGGGCTGCTCGCGGTCTTCTTCTTCGTCGCGGGCGTCGAGCTCAAGCGGGAACTGGTCGCGGGCGAACTGCGGGACCCCAAGGCGGCCGCCCTCCCCGTCGTCGCCGCGCTGTGCGGAATGGCGGTTCCGGCCGTCGTCTACACACTCGTGGCCGTGACCGGCGGAGGGTCCACCGACGGCTGGGCCGTCCCCACCGCCACCGACATCGCCTTCGCCCTCGCCGTTCTCGCGGTCATCGGGACCTCGCTGCCGAACGCGCTGCGCGCCTTCCTGCTGACCCTCGCCGTCGTCGACGACCTCTTCGCGATTTTGATCATCGCGGTCTTCTTCACCGAGAAGATCGACTTCATGGCGCTGACCGGCGCCTTCATCGGCCTCGGCATCTTCTACCTGCTGCTGCGCAGGAATGTGCGGGGCTGGTACATCTACGTGCCGCTCGCCCTGGTCATCTGGGGCCTGATGTACAACAGCGGCATTCACGCCACCATCGCCGGTGTCGCCATGGGCCTGATGCTCCGCTGCACGACGCGGGACGGCGAGACCCACTCCCCCGGCGAGCACATCGAGCACCTGATCCGCCCGCTGTCGGCCGGTGTCGCCGTACCGCTGTTCGCGCTCTTCTCGGCCGGGGTCTCCCTCTCCGGCGGCGCGCTGGCGGACGTCTTCACCCGGCCCGAGACGCTCGGTGTGGTCCTGGGGCTCGTCGTCGGCAAGGCGACGGGCATCTTCGGCGGTACGTGGCTGGCCACCCGCTTCACCAAGGCGGAGCTGAACAAGGATCTGGCCTGGGCGGATGTCTTCGCGGTCGCCTCTCTCGCCGGGATCGGCTTCACCGTCTCGCTGCTCATCGGCGAACTGGCCTTCGCCGGCGATGAGGACATGATCAACGAGGTCAAGGCCGCCGTACTGCTCGGTTCCCTGACGGCCGCCGCACTCTCCGCGGTACTGCTCAAACTCCGGGTGCGCACCTACCGGGCGCTGCACGAGGCCGAGGAGCTCGACGCGGACGAGGACGGCGTGCCCGACGTCTACGAGCAGGACGATCCGGAGTATCACCTGCGGATGGCCTCGATCTACGAGAAGAAGGCGGCCGAACACCGCCGCCTTGCCCAACTGGCGGGGGCAGCGAGCAGCAAGCCGGACAGTCCGGCATGATCTGACACCAGATGTATTGAGCAGGAGAGCAGGAGAGGGAGTCAGGGATGAGCGACCCCGGCAACAACGCGGGCAGCGCCGACCGCAGTCTCGGACAGCTGGTCGCCGCGGCGACGGCAGAGATGTCCGCACTGGTGCACGACGAGATCGCCCTGGCCAAGGCCGAAGTGCGCCAGGACGTCAAGCGGGGCGTCACCGGAAGCGTGGCGTTCATCATCGCGGGCGTGCTGCTTCTGTTCGCGATCCCGGTGCTGAGCTTCGGGGCCGCCTACTGGATCCACACCTCGGGGCTGGGTCTGGCCTGGTGCTTCGGGATCGTGGGTCTCGCCTTCATCGTGCTGGGGGCGTTGCTCGCGCTGTTCGCCGTCGCCAAGTTCAAGAAGGTGAAGCCGCCGGAGAAGTCCATCGCTTCGGCCAAGCAGACGGCGGCTGTGCTGCAGGGCGTCAAGCCGCACCCGCGGCCCGCCGTCCCGGCAGGGGAAAGCCGTCCGGAGGTCACGGGCAGCACACTGACGCACAAGGCTCTGGAGAAGTCTCCGGTCCAGGACAAGGCGTCCGCTGTGGCACGCTCGTCCACATGACGGTCCCCGATTTCAGCGCATCCGGCCCAGAAGGCCCGGAAAGCCCAGTTGGCCCGGAAGATCAGGCAAGCCAAGTAAGTCGGACGGGTCAGGCAGGCCAGGAAGGCCCGGACGACTCCAGTGCTCCCGGGCCCCATGGTTCGCCCCGCCCGGCAGGCACGACCGGCCCGGCAGGCGTGACCGGTGTCGGAGGACCGGTGCGGCTCGACGGGCCGTGGACCCACCGGGACGTGGCGGCCAACGGTGCCCGCTTCCACATCGCCGAACTCGGTGATGGGCCGCTGGTACTGCTGCTGCACGGCTTCCCGCAGTTCTGGTGGACCTGGCGCCATCAGCTCACCGCACTCGCCGACGCCGGTTTCCGCGCCGTGGCGATGGATCTGCGGGGGGTCGGCGGCAGCGACCGCACGCCCCGGGGTTACGACCCCGCCAACCTGGCGCTCGACGTCACCGGCGTCATCCGCTCGCTCGGTGAACCGGACGCGGCCCTGGTCGGACATGACATGGGCGGCTATCTCGCCTGGACGGCCGCGGTGATGCGCCCGAAGCTGGTGCGCCGCCTCGCGGTCTCCTCTATGCCGCATCCACGCCGCTGGCGTTCCTCGATGCTCTCCGATTTCACGCAGTCCCGGGCGGGCTCGTACGTCTGGGGTTTCCAGCGCCCGTGGGTGCCGGAGCGTCAGCTCGTCGCCGACGACGCGGCGTTGGTGGGCCGGCTGATCCGCGACTGGGCGGGGCCCCGGGCCCCGGAGTTCCCCGACGACACGGCGGTCGACGTCTACCGGCGCGCCATGTGCATCCCGTCGACGGCGCACTGCTCGATCGAGCCGTACCGCTGGATGGTCCGTTCTCTGGCCCGTCCGGACGGAATCCAGTTCAACCGGCGGATGAAACGGCCGGTACGGGTACCCACACTGCATCTGCACGGTTCACTCGATCCGGCGATCCGCACGCGCAGCGCGGCGGGGTCCGGCGAGTACGTCGAAGCGCCGTACCGTTGGCGACTTTTCGACGGTCTGGGACACTTCCCCCACGAGGAGGATCCGGCCGGCTTCTCGGCCGAACTCATCAACTGGCTCAAGGATCCCGAGCCCGACCGGTAGCCGCACGGCACAGTTGTCCGACGAACAGCCAATTGCCCGGCGCATAAGCCAATTGGCTGACGGATGGGCGGTTACCGACCATGAGGCACGGGCAGACGTCGGGGTATGGGCTGGACGCACGACTTCGGTGACGCAGCACGCAACCGTCGCTCGACCGCCACGGCAGGTCCGAGCACTCATGAGGGGGGCGGCCCTCAGGGCCGGGTGCACGATATGCATGTTCTGCATGATCCCCGGCTCGGTATTCCGCGCATTCTGCGCCGAAGGGCCCGCTGGGTCTCGGCGCGACTGCGCCATCCACGCGGATGAGGTCCGCCCCGGCCGACCGGTGAGCGTTCACCGGCCGGGCGGGACTTCCACAGCCGGCTCCCGGCTGCCACCGGTCAGTACGCGTGGAGCGCACACCGGCGCGCATGGGAACCCCCAGGCACACCCAGTGGCCCTGGGGCAATCACACGCGCCTGCACCGGACGCGCACAGCCGGCGCAACCGCCCGGACCGTGCGGCTTCTGCTGGGTCGGTCGAGGCCACCCGAACAGGCTGTCGGCGAACGTTCCCGGTCGCAGAGCCGACCGGGGGGTGCGCAGTGCCAGCCGGGAGGTGCACAGAGCCGACGGGGGTGCGCAGTGCCAGCCGGGGGTGCGCAGCGCTAACCGGGGGTGCGCAGCGCTAACCGGGTTTGATGGTGGCGAGCTGGACGAGCAGCAGGACCAGTCGGTATGCCTCGGCGAAATCGGCGGCGGTGAACGTGACCGTACGGCCGCCCCCGGCGCGTGAGACACCCGGCACGAGTGCCGCCAGGTCAACCGTGGTCGGGCTGTGGAGGTCGACCTCCACATCGAGCGGTCCCTCGATGGTCAGCGGCGAAACCAGTGCACGCCGCGACATGGCTTCGGCCGCAGCCCGGCGCAGACGCTCCCTGGCTTCTTCGGGGTGCAGGGTGACAGCGGCAGCCCGGCCGAGGGCTTGCTTGACCGCGACGGTGGCCGCGGAGGGGACCAGGTCATTCAGTTCGGCGCAGGCGGTGTCGTCGCCGCTGAACAGCACGACCGGCACGCCCAGATGCCCGGCCATGGCGGCATTGAGACCGATCTCGCCCAGGGAACGCCCGGCCACGCGCACGTCCAGGATGTCGTCGCTCATGGTGTGCGCCAGCACGGCCGGGCCGCCACCGGCTCGGGCGTGGTAGCCGATCAGCATGACTGCGTCGGTGTGTTCGTCGAGCCCGCCGAGCATGCCCAGCGGGCGCGGCTTGCCGCGTACCAGGCGTGCCCGGCGGTCAAGTTCCTCCGGCAGCAAGTTGCGGAAAGGACCGTGCGCGTCGGCGACCAGAACCACAGCAGTGGGTTCGGCCTCCAGAACCCCGGCGATCACGGCATTCGCCTCGGCCGTCATCAAAGCCCGGCCGCGCTCGTAGTCGTAGCGATCCGGATTCGTCTCGGCGGGATGCACAACCCCCGAGATGCCCTCCATGTCAACAGAAATAAGCACCTTCATGACTCAGGGAGTGTACGTGTCGTGCTCCACACGCCGGGGAGCCGTACGACGTGATCTCCTGCCTGGCCGGTGCGGCCCCGACCTCACAGGGCAATACGGCTAGAGCGCGCACGACTGGCTGTCGACCTGCTGGCCGGCCGAGAGGCCATGCGCGATGTCCTGGCGGATCTCGTCGGCCGTCAGCGCGTAACCGGTGTTCGGGTCGTCGAGCGACTTCGCGAAGACGACCCCGTACACCTTGCCGTCGGGGGTCAGCAGCGGTCCGCCCGAGTTGCCCTGACGGACGGTCGCGAAGAGCGAGTACACATCGCGGCGGACGGTGCCCCGGCGGTAGATGTCCGGGCCGCTGGCGTCGATACGGCCCCGGACGCGCGCGGCTCGTACGTCGTACGAGCCGTTCTCCGGGAAGCCCGCGACGATGGCGCTGTTGCCGGTCCGGGCGTCGTGATCGGTGTCGGCGAACTTCAGCGGCTTCGCGTCGAGGTCCGGTACGTCAAGTACGGCGATGTCGCGCTGCCAGTCGTAGAGGACGACCTTCGCGTCGTACAGCCGTCCCTGGCCGCCGATCTGGACGGTCGGCTCGTCGACGCCGCCGACGACATGGGCGTTGGTCATCACCCGGCGGTCGGAGAAGACGAAGCCGGTGCCTTCGAGAACCTTGCCGCAGCTCGGGGCCGTACCGACGACCTTGACGATGGACTCCTTGGCGCGGGCCGCGACGGGGCTGCCGACCAGCGCCGGATCGGGGGCCTGGACCTCGGTGATCGGCTCGTTGGCGAAGGGGCTGAAGACCTGCGGGAAGCCGTTCTGCGCGAGGACCGAGGAGAAGTCCGTGAACCAGGTGGAGGCCTGGGCGGGCATCACCCGGGAGATACCGAGCAAGACCGAGGAGCTGCGCACCTCCTTGCCCAGCGTCGGCAGTGAGGTGCCCGCCAGTGCCGAGCCGATCAGCCAGGCGACCAGCAGCATCGCGACCACGTTGACCAGGGCGCCGCCGGTGGCGTCGAGGGCGCGCGCGGGCGACCACGTGATGTATCTGCGGAGCTTGTTTCCCAAGTGGGTGGTGAATGCCTGGCCCACCGAGGCGCAGACGATCACGATGACGACGGCGACAACGGCTGCCGTCGATGAGACCTCGGAGCCGTTCGTCAGCTGGTCCCACAGGACCGGCAGCAGGTAGACGGCGACGAGACCGCCGCCCAGGAACCCGATCACCGACAGGATGCCGACGACGAACCCCTGGCGATAGCCGATGACCGCGAACCACACGGCGCCGGCCAGCAGCAGGATGTCCAGCACGTTCACCGTCTATAGCCTCGCAGATTCGTCACCGGGCCCGATCCTTCGGCTGGGTCCGGGCACGGCCGGACAGCGCAGCACGGGAGTCAGCCTGTCATGCGCGCCAGTCGAGCGGCACCTGCTTGGCGGCGTCCCACGGGCGCTCCCAGCCCGCGAAGTGCAGGATGCGGTCGATCACTCCGGCCGTGAAGCCCCAGACCAGAGCGGATTCGACCAGAAATGCCGGGCCTCGGTGACCGCTCGGATGGACGGTGGTGGCGCGGTTCGCCGGATCCGTGAGATCCGCCACGGGGACGGTGAAGACCCGGGCGGTCTCACCCGGATCGACGACGCCGACCGGACTCGGCGACCGCCACCAGCCGAGGACCGGTGTCACGACGAAGCCGCTCACGGGGATGTAGAGCCGGGGCAGCACGGCGAAGAGCTGGACCCCGCGCGGATCGAGGCCGGTCTCCTCCCGGGCCTCCCGCAGAGCGGCCCTGAGCGGCCCCGTGGTCGCCTGATCGCCGTCCTCCGGGTCCAGGGCGCCGCCGGGGAAGGACGGCTGCCCGGCGTGGGAGCGCAGGCTTCCGGATCGCTCCATGAGCAGCAGCTCGGGGCCGCGCGCGCCCTCCCCGAACAGCACGAGTACGGCGGACTGCCGCCCGGCGCCGCTCTCGGGTGGCAGGAAGCGGCTGAGCTGGTCCGGCTCGATGGTCTGCGCGGCGCGGGCGACGGGGGCGAGCCAGTCGGGCAGGCCCTCGGCCGTGACGGTGACGGCGCCGTCACGACCGGCGCCTGCCGGGGTGGCGGCAATCGCGGCCGCGACCGCCGCCGCAGGACTGGCGGCTGCGGGGGTGAACATCGCGGGGCCGATCGTCGCGCGGTCGACCGCCGCCGGGCGGGCCGTCGCCGGTGCGGCCGCCGCTTCAGCACTCTGCTCGTGCTCAATGACCTGCTCGCGCGCGTTCTGCTCGTGGGCGTTCCGCTCGCGCACAGTCCGCTCGTGCGTGCTCTGCGTGTTCTGTTCGTGCGTCTTCATAGGCACCCCTCGTCTCACAACGCCTGTCGTCACGCATTTCGTTCCGGAGCGGACGACCGCAGGTCAGTCGGCCCCCGGGCCGGGCGCGGGCCTGCCCGGGTAGTCCGGCGGCGGACTGAGCCGCTGACCAGGCTGACCGCCCATCTCGTACTTCAGCAGCTTCTTGGCCTTCTCCGGGTCCGTCTCGCCCTCCCCGTACGCGGGGCAGAGCGGGGCGATCGGACAGGCCCCGCAGGCAGGCTTGCGGGCATGGCAGATGCGGCGCCCGTGGAAGACCACGCGGTGGGAGAGCATCGTCCACTCGCTCTTGGGGAAGATCGCGCCGACCTCGGCCTCGACCTTCTCCGGGTCCTCCTGCTCCGTCCACTTCCAGCGCCGTACCAGGCGTCCGAAGTGGGTGTCGACCGTGATTCCCGGTACGCCGAAGGCGTTCCCGAGCACGACGTTGGCGGTCTTGCGGCCGACCCCCGGCAGAGTGACGAGGTCGACGAGGCGGCCCGGCACCTCACCGCCGAATCTGTCCCTGATCGCCACGGAGAGACCTATCAGCGACTTGGTCTTGGCCCGGAAGAAGCCGGTCGGCCGGATGAGCTCTTCCATTTCCTCCGGAACAGCCGCTGCCATGTCCTCGGGCGTGGGATAGGCGGCGAAGAGCGCGGGGGTGGTCTGGTTGACCCTCAGGTCGGTGGTCTGGGCGGAGAGGACCGTGGCGACGAGAAGCTCGAAGGGGTTCCTGAAGTCCAGCTCGGGGTGGGCGTACGGGTAGAGCTCGGCGAGCTCACGGTTGATCCTGCGGGCCCGGCGGACCATCGCCAGGTGAGATTCCGGTTTCGCTCCGGCCCTCGCGGCGGACGCCGCGGGCTTCACCCCGGCCCTCGCGCCGGACGCCGCAGCCTTCACCCCGGCCCTCGCGGGTTCCGCGCCGACTTTTCCGGGCTCCGCTCCGGTCTTTCCGCGTTTCGGGGTGGACTCCGCGGTGGACTGGGATGTGGACTCCGGTGTGGGCCCCGATTCGGCGGGCTTGGCTGCCGTCTTCCTCGCGGCCCTCACTCCGGATCTCGGAACCTGCTCGACAACAGGGCGTTTTGTCGCTTTTTCCGGGCGACTCGTCCTCTGTTCGCCCACAGCGGAATCACGGCCTTCCGACACCCCATCAGCCCCCTTGGCCTGCACTCTCACCGGCGATTTGGACACCCGGCCAGCCTAGAGCCACGCACCGACATTCGCCCCGGTCACCGCGTATCCGTCCCCGATCGGCCCCCTGCCGCACGGTTAGGCACGCCCGTGCGTCAAACTGGTTTGTGATTGATCGCACTGTTTTACCGTCCGGCATGATGGGGACCACGGTTCCCTGAACAGGCCGACAAGGAGAGAACTCGTGGACGACGTTCTGCGGCGCGCCCCGCTTTTCGCGGCGCTCGATGATGAGCAGGCCGCGGAGCTCCGCGCCTCGATGAGTGAGGTGACCCTCGCACGCGGCGACGCGCTCTTCCACGAGGGCGACCCGGGTGACCGCCTCTATGTGGTCACCGAGGGCAAGGTGAAACTCCACCGCACCTCGCCCGACGGGCGCGAGAACATGCTGGCGGTCCTCGGCCCCGGCGAGCTGATCGGTGAGCTGTCGCTCTTCGACCCGGGCCCGCGCACCGCGACGGCGACCGCGCTGACCGAGGTCAAGCTCCTCGGCCTCGGCCACGGCGACCTCCAGCCCTGGCTGAACGCCCGCCCCGAGGTGGCCACGGCCCTGCTGCGTGCCGTTGCCCGCCGGCTGCGCAAGACCAACGACCAGATGTCCGACCTGGTCTTCTCGGATGTACCCGGCCGTGTCGCCCGCGCCCTCCTCGACCTGTCGCGCCGCTTCGGCGTCCAGTCGGAGGAAGGCATCCATGTCGTCCACGACCTGACCCAGGAAGAGCTGGCCCAACTGGTCGGCGCCTCCCGTGAGACGGTCAACAAGGCGCTCGCCGACTTCGCCGGGCGTGGCTGGCTGCGCTTGGAGGCACGCGCCGTGATCCTGCTGGACGTGGAGCGCCTGGCCAAGCGGTCCCGCTAGCCGACCGACGCCCGACCGGCCGACGTCCGTCCGTCCGACCATCCAGAAGGCCCGGCGGTCCGACCGGACGGTACCGGGCAGGGCTGGACGCCATCTCCGTACGGAAGGCCCTGCCAGGCGGCTCCGCCGCACAGCAGGGCCTTCCGCATATCCGCCCTGCCCTAGATCAGCCCGTGCTCGCCCAGGTAGTCCAGCTGCGCCAGCACCGAGAGTTCCGCCGCGGGCCACAGGGACCGGTCGACCTCCGCGTACACCTGCGCCACCACCTCCGACGCCGTCCGGTACCCCGCCTCGACCGCCGTCTCCACCTGGGCCAGCCGGTGCGCGCGGTGTGCAAGGTAGAACTCGACCGCGCCCTGCGCGTCCTCCAGCACCGGGCCGTGTCCCGGCAGCACCGTGTGCACGCCGTCGTCGACGGTCAGCGAGCGCAGCCTCCGCAGCGAATCGAGGTAATCGCCGAGGCGCCCGTCCGGATGCGCGACGAACGTGGTGCCGCGTCCGAGGATCGTGTCCCCCGTCAGCACCGCCCGGTCGGCCGGCAGGTGGAAGGAGAGCGAGTCCGCGGTGTGCCCCGGGGTCGGCACGACGCGGAGTTCCAGTCCTCCGGTGGTGATCACGTCACCCGAGGTCAGGCCCTCGTCACCGAGGCGCAGTGCCGGGTCCAGGGCACGCACCTTCGTACGGGTCAGCTCGGCGAAGCGTGCCGCGCCCTCCGCGTGGTCGGGGTGCCCGTGGGTGAGCAGGGTGAGCGCGATCCGGCGGCCCGCCCGCTCGGCGGTGTCGATGACGCCCCGCAGATGTATGTCGTCCAGCGGCCCCGGGTCGATGACGACCGCGAGGTCGGAGCCGGGCTCGGCAACGATCCAGGTGTTGGTCCCGTCCAGCGTCATCGGCGAGGCGTTGGGGGCCAGGACGTTGACGGTACGGGTGGTGGCGGGTCCGGACAGGACCCCGCCGCGCGGCTGTCCGGGCAGCTCGTGCGCGTCGCTCATACCTCTTCGCCTCCCGCACCACCGGCACCGGCCGGCCCGCTCGGGATGTGCTTGGTGAACTCGTCGTGTCCCGGCCAGCTCAGCACCAACTCGTCACCCTCCAGCCGCGCCTGCGCGAGTACGGGGGTGAGGTCCTGGGAATCCGCCGCCTTCAGGGCCTCGGCAGCCGTCCCGTACGGCCTGAGCGCCCGGAGCGTCGACACGGTCGGCGGCATCATCAGCAACTCGCCCCGGTCGTACCCGTCGGCCGCGTCGCCGGGCCCGATCCACACCGTGCGGTCGGCCTCCGTGGAGGCGTTGCGGGTGCGCTGGCCCTCGGGGAGCGCGGCGACGAAGAACCATGTGTCGTACCGGCGCGGCTCGAACTCGGGAGTGATCCAGCGCGCCCAGGCGCCCAGCAGGTCGGAGCGCAGCACCAGACCTCGCCGGTCCAGGAACTCCGCGAAGGACAGCTCTCGCGCGACCAGTGCCTCGCGATCGGCCTCCCAGTCGGCGCCGGTGATGTCGCTGACGACCGTATCGGCGGTCGGACCGGCGAGGAGGACGCCCGCCTCCTCGTACGTCTCACGGACGGCCGCGCAGGCGATGGCCTGGGCCTCGGCCGGCGTATCGACGCCGAGCCGCGCGGCCCAGCTCTCCAGTGCGGGTCCGGCCCAGCCGACGAGCCGGTCGTCGTCGCGCGGGTCGACTCCGCCCCCCGGATAGGCGTACGCACCGCCCGCGAAGGCCATGGAGGCGCGGCGGCGCAGCATGTGGACGGCGGGGCCGCCCGCGGTGCCAGTGGCAGGGTCCCGGAGCAGCATCACGGTGGCAGCCCGCCTCGGGGGCGCGGCCGTCAGCTCACCTGCGGCGAGTGCCCGGATCCGGTCGGGCCATTCCGGTGGGTACCACTGACCATTGGACATGGCCGGAGGCTATCCGGAACCGCGCCGATGTTCGAGAGGCGCGTTGATCCGTACATGCTCGGTACACACATGATCCCGCCCGGTCGTCACGACCGGGCGGGATCAGGGAATCGACAGCGGATGGCACCGGCACGGCGCCGCCCTCACCGAACCGCGGCAGTCGTACGGCTCGGACTCCGCGCCGCACCCCGGCGGACCCGGACCGCGGAGGGCGGACTGCGGGCCACGACGGACCCACATCAGCGACCACCACCGCCGGACCACGACGGGCTCACGGCTCAAGACCCACCGACCCCGGCGGGGCCACGGCTCAAACCGCAGCGGCCCCGGCAGGCTCACACCTCAGGCCCCACCGGCCCCGGCAGACGAGCTGCGGCTCAGGTCCCGACCAGCTCGACCTGGACCTCGACCTCCACCGGCGCGTCCAGCGGCAGCACCGCGACGCCCACCGCGCTGCGCGCGTGCACGCCCTTGTCGCCGAGAACCGCGCCCAGCAGCTCACTGGCGCCGTTGATCACGGCGGGCTGCCCGGTGAAGTCGGATGCCGAGGCGACGAAGCCCACGACCTTCACGACACGCGCGATCCGGTCCAGATCGCCCGCGACGGACTTCACGGCGGCCAGTGCGTTGAGCGCGCAGGTCTTCGCCAGTTCCTTGGCCTCGTCGGCCGTGACCTCCGCACCGACCTTGCCGGTGACCGCGAGCTTGCCGTCCACCATCGGCAGCTGGCCGGAGGTGTACACGTACACCCCGGACTGCACGGCAGGCTGGTACGAGGCCAGCGGCGGTACGACGTCCGGCAGCGTCAGCCCGAGCTCGGCGAGCTTCGCCTCGACGGCGCCCGCCACTACGCCTTCTCCCGCTTCAGGTAGGCCACGAGCTGCTCGGGGTTGTTCGGGCCGGGAACGACCTGGACCAGCTCCCAGCCGTCCTCGCCCCAGGTGTCCAGAATCTGCTTGGTCGCGTGCACGAGAAGGGGCACGGTCGCGTATTCCCACTTGGTCATGGCCCGACTGTAATGCCTGGCACACACAGCCTCGTGCGTAGCCCGCGGCCCGACTGGTTAGGCTCGAATACGTGAGCAGGTTCCAGGTCGTCAGCGGCAAGGGTGGTACCGGTAAGACCACGGTCGCCGCCGCCCTCGCCCTCGCCCTCGCGACCGAGGGCAGGCGCACCCTCCTCGTGGAGGTCGAGGGCAGACAGGGCATCGCCCAGCTCTTCGAGACGGAGTCGCTTCCGTACGAGGAGCGCAAGATCGCCGTCGCGCCCGGCGGCGGCGAGGTGTACGCCCTCGCGATCGACGCCGAACGCGCCCTTCTCGACTACCTCCAGATGTTCTACAAGCTCGGCAGCGCGGGCCGGGCGCTCAAGAAGCTCGGCGCGATCGACTTCGCCACGACGATCGCGCCCGGTGTACGGGACGTGCTGCTAACCGGCAAGGCATGCGAGGCCGTGCGCCGCAAGGACAAGCAGAACCGGTACGCCTACGACTACGTGATCATGGATGCGCCCCCCACCGGGCGCATCACCCGCTTTCTCAATGTGAACGACGAGGTGGCGGGACTGGCCCGGATCGGCCCGATACACCATCAGGCGCAGGCCGTGATGCGGGTGCTGAAGTCCCCCGAGACCGCGGTCCACCTGGTGACCCTGCTGGAGGAGATGCCGGTCCAGGAGACCGCGGACGGCATCGCGGAGCTGCGGGCGGCCGAACTGCCGGTCGGCCGGGTCATCGTGAACATGGTGCGCCCGCATCTGCTGGACGAGGACGCGCTGCGCACCGCCGCGAGCGGCCGCCGCAAGGAGATCGCCAAGGCGCTGACGTGGGCGGGCGTGACCGGCTCGGCGGGGCTCGTGCGTCCCCTGGTCGAGCAGGCCGCCGAGCATGCCCAGCGGGTCGAGCTGGAGCGCGAACAGCGCACGCTGCTCGCGGGCCTGGAGCTGCCGGGGTACGAACTCCCGCTGATCGGCGAGGGCATGGACCCGGCCGGGCTGTACGACCTGGCGACCGAACTCCGCAAGCAGGGCGTGGGCGACGGGGCGGACGAAGGGGAGGGACAAGGGGTGGGCACATGACACAGGACGCGGACACGGACGAAGCCATTGCCACGGACAAAGCTTTCGCCACGGACACGCGCAGGGCCGCCGGCACGGCCACGGCCACCACCGGCGCACCCGCGCCCGCACCCGTAGCTGTGCTGGACACCGACGCACTGATCGACGACCCCGGGATCCGGATCGTCGTGTGCTGCGGTTCGGGCGGGGTCGGCAAGACCACGACCGCCGCGGCGCTGGGCGTACGGGCGGCCGAGCGCGGCCGCAAGGTCGTCGTCCTCACCATCGACCCGGCCCGCAGGCTCGCCCAGTCCATGGGGATCGACTCACTCGACAACGTCCCGCGTCAGGTGCCGGGCATCACGGGCGGGGGCGCCGGGGAACTCCACGCGATGATGCTCGACATGAAGCGGACCTTCGACGAGATCGTCGAGGCCCACGCGGACGGCGAGCGGGCCCGCGCGATCCTGGAGAACCCGTTCTACCAGTCCCTGTCGGCCGGTTTCGCGGGCACGCAGGAGTACATGGCGATGGAGAAGCTCGGCCAGCTGCGCGCGCGCAACGAGTGGGACCTGATCATCGTCGACACCCCGCCGTCACGCTCCGCGCTGGACTTCCTGGACGCGCCGAAGCGGCTCGGTTCGTTCCTGGACGGGAAATTCATCAAGCTGCTGATGGCCCCGGCGAAGATGGGCGGCCGGGCCGGGATGAAGTTCCTCAACGTCGGCATGTCGATGATGACCGGGACACTCGGCAAGCTGCTCGGCGGTCAGTTCCTGCGTGACGTACAGACCTTCGTGGCAGCGATGGACACCATGTTCGGCGGCTTCCGCACCCGGGCCGACGCCACGTACAAACTGCTGCAGGCGCCCGGCACGGCGTTCCTCGTCGTGGCGACACCGGAGCGGGACGCGCTGCGCGAGGCGGCGTACTTCGTGGAACGGCTGGCCGCCGAGGAGATGCCGCTGGCCGGTCTGGTGCTCAACCGCGTCCACGGCAGCGGCGCCGCCCGGCTCTCCGCCGAACGCGCTCTGGCAGCCGCAGAAAATCTTGACGGAGTCGGCATTGTGGATCAGGCGGCCGGGAAGACTGGACTTGGTGACCCGGCCGACTGGTCGGTCGTGTCCCCCGACACCGTTGCCGCCCCGTACACCGCACCTGAATCTTCCCAGCACGAGGCCGATCGCGAGGCCGCGTACACGCACGAGCACGAGGTCACCGAGGACTGCGAACCAGATCCGGAAACAGAGCCGGAAGAAAAGCCAAAGGCAGAACCGAAGGCAGAACCGGAGAGAGCGCCGGAAACAGAGCCGGTGACGAGCCGAGACAGAGATCCTGAGGCCGCTGCCGTCGAGCAGCTGACCGCAGGGCTGTTGCGGCTGCACGCGGAACGGATGCAGGTGGTCGCGCGCGAAGAGCGCACACGCGATCGCTTCACCGCTCTGCATCCCGAAGTAGCCGTGGTCGAAGTGGCCGCGCTGCCCGGTGACGTACATGACCTTGCGGGGCTCCGGGCCATCGGGGACCGGCTCGCGACCGGTTCCGCTCCGGCCGGAGCTGCGTAACCGCCCGTCCTGATTACCCCACCGCGGCGTACCTCTCGTGCAGTTCGTCGTCGTCCAGCCCGATCGCCACGGGCAGGATGCCCGAGGACTGCTCGTACTCGCTGCGCGCGGTCTCCAGCAGCCGGCGCCACGACGTGACGGTGGGCCGCCTGCGCAGCAGTGCGCGGCGCTCCCGCTCCGTCATTCCACCCCATACGCCGAATTCGACGCGGTTGTCCAGCGCGTCGGCCAGGCACTCGGTCCGCACCGGGCATCCGGTGCACACCGCCTTGGCTCTGTTCTGCGCTGCCCCTTGTACGAACAGTTCATCCGGATCGGTAGTGCGGCAGGCTGCCTGCGCACTCCAGTCGGTTACCCAGCCCATCACGGCGCCGTCCTCTCCCGAATCGAGGCTCCCCCACGGCGGCAGCGGCATATTCACCGCTGCCAGTGGAGGACGTTACGGAAGGCGGCGACAGCACAACACCCCCTTCGGGCCCAATCTTGAATGGCCCGAACGGACTATGCGTATGCGGCAGATCACCCAGGGGAGTGAGGTGAGGACATAACTGAATAACCCCACAGAATCGGGACAGTTCTCCCGGATCACAACGGACGTTCGATGACACAGGAGGCGAATTCGGGAGCGCCTGAACGCGTGGCCGGATCATGCACGGGGGTTGATACGGAACCGGACTGCTGTGACAGTTGAGAGCAGCTTAGGCCAAGGCATATACGTGTGTCCGGCGAATGAGAACGTAGGCTGCCCCCATGCCAAAGAAGCGCTCGGGCGGGGGTCTCACGACGACCCAGCAGGCCGCCAAGTTCCTCGGTGTCGCCGCACTTTCCGGAGTTGTGCTCGCGGGCATCGCGCTGCCGGCCGCCGGAGCACTGGGGCTCGCCACCAAGGGAACGGTCGAGGGATTCGACGAGATCCCGGCCAATCTCCAGACTCCGCCGCTGAGCCAGCGCACCACGATCCTGGACAGCAAGGGCGGAATGATCGCCTCGGTGTATTCGCGCGACCGCACGGTGGTCAAGCTGAAGGACATCTCGCCGTATATGCAGAAGGCGATCGTGGCGATCGAGGACGCCCGCTTCTACAAGCACGGAGCGGTCGACCTCAAGGGCATCCTGCGCGCACTGAACCGCAATGTGCAGACGGGCGGGACCGCGCAGGGCGCGTCGACGCTCACGCAGCAGTACGTGAAGAACGTCTTCGTCGAGGAGGCCGGTGACGACCCGGACAAGGTCGCGCAGGCCACACAGCAGACACTGGGCCGCAAGATCCAGGAACTGAAGTACGCGATCCAGGTCGAGGAGAAGCTCGGCAAGAAGAGGATTCTGACGAATTACCTGAACATCACCTTCTTCGGGCAGCAGGCGTACGGCGTCGAGGCCGCCTCCCAGCGCTACTTCTCCAAGTCGGCGAAGGACCTGACGCTGGAGGAGTCCGCGCTGCTGGCCGGCATCGTGCAGTCGCCGAGCCGCTACGACCCGGTCAACGACCCGGCGGAGGCGACCAAGCGCCGCAACACCGTGCTCCAGCGGATGGCCGACGTCGGTGACATCACCCAGGCCGAGGCCGACAAGGCCAAGGCGAACCCGATCAAACTGAAGGTCAAGAAGCCGAAGAACGGCTGCATCACGGCCGTCAGCGGCGCGGGCTTCTTCTGCGACTACGTACGCAACGTCTTCCTCACCGACCCGGCCTTCGGCAAGACCAAGGAGGACCGGGCCAAGGTCTGGAACCGGGGCGGTCTGACGGTCCGTACGACGCTCGACCCGCAGTCCCAGCAGTCGGTGCAGAACTCGATCAAGAGCCACGTCTACAAGTCGGACAAGGTCGCAACGGCCGTGACGCTGGTCCAGCCGGGCACCGGCAAGATCATGGGAATGGGCCAGTCCAAGCCGTACGGCTTCGGGTCCAACGAGACCCAGTACAACTACTCGGTCAACAAGAGCATGGGCGGCTCGAACTACGGCTTCCCGACCGGTTCGACGTTCAAGCCGTTCCTCGCCGCGGCGGCCATAGAGGGCGGTAAGTCGGCCACCCAGGTCTACCCCTCCCCGTACGAGATGGACTACCCGGACACGGTGCGGTCCTGTGGAAAGCCGTGGGTCAACGACGGCGTGCCGAAGTATCACCTGGAGAACGAGAGCGAGTCCGAGAAGGGGCCGTACGCGCTGAAGCAGGCGATGGAGAAGTCCGTCAACACCTACTTCGTGCAGATGCTCCAGGACATCGGCATGTGCCCGGTCTCGCAGATGACCGACAAGCTGGGCGTGGTGCAGGGCGACGGCACCAAGCTGCCGCAGAACCCGTCCACACTGACCCTCGGTTCCAACGGTCTGTCGCCGCTGACGATGGCCAGCGCCTACGCCGCCTTCGCCAACCGCGGTACGTACTGCACGCCGATCGCCATCGAGTCGGTCAAGGCGGCGGACGGCACCTCGCTCCCCGTACCGAAGACCAGCTGCTCGCAGGCGATGTCGCAGACGACGGCCGACACCATCAACACCCTGCTGCGCGGCGTGGTCGACTCAGGTACCGGTCAGGAGGCGGGCCTCGACAGCCGCGACAACGCGGGCAAGACCGGTACGACCGACGCCCGCAAGAACGCCTGGTTCGTCGGCTACACCCCGAACATGTCCGGTGCGGTCTGGGTCGGCAGCCCGTCCCAGAGCGTCGAGATGGAGCGCATCACCATCGGTGGCGTGTACCAGGACAAGGTGTACGGCGGACAGGTCCCCGGACCGATCTGGCGTGACGCGATGACGGGAGCCCTCAATGGAGTGGCCGCCCCGCCCTTCAACACCGTCGACATCCCGGATCCGCAGAGGGACGAGGGCGACGAGGAGGACAGGGGCAATCCGGGCACCAACGGCTCCAAGCCCGGTGGCAAGCCTGGCGGAAAGCCCGGTGGCAAGCCTGGCGGAAAGCCCGGCGGGAAGCCCGGTGGCAACACCCCGTTCCCCGGCATGAGCCTTCCGTCGAACCTGCTCGGCGGGAACAACGGCGACCACCCGGGCCAGACCAACAGCGGCACGCAGGGCCCCTGACCCGTACGGCTCACGCGCACGAAGGTGGGGCGCCCCGGATCGGTATTTCTCCCGATCCGGGGCGCCCCACCTTCATGTGCCCTCTTCGTATGGGTAGGTGCCCGGCCTCAGCCCGCCAAGAGCTTCTTCACCGCAGCGGCCACCCGGCCGCCGTCCGCGCGCCCCGCGACCTTCGGGTTCACGATCTTCATGACGGCGCCCATCGCCCGCGGCCCCTCGGCCCCCGCGGCCCTGGCCTCCTCCACGGCGGACGCCACGATCGCGCCCAGCTCGTCGTCGCTCAGCTGCTTCGGCAGGTACGCGTCGAGGATCTCGCCCTCCGCCTTCTCACGCTCGGCCTGCTCGGTGCGGCCGCCCTGGGCGAAGGCCTCGGCCGCCTCGCGGCGCTTCTTCGCCTCCTTGGCGATCACCTTCTGCACCTCGTCGTCGGAGAGCTCACGCGCCGTCTTGCCGCTGACCTCCTCCTTCGTGATGGCGGTGAGGGTCAGCCGGAGCGTCGACGAGGTCAGCTCGTCACGCGCCTTCATGGCCGTGGTGAGGTCTTCCTTGAGCTTGGACTTGAGCGTGGTCATGTGCTGATTGTGGCAGGTACGGGGCATCCGCCGCCCGCCGGTTTTCTTCCCGGCGCACGGTGTCTGCGACGATGGGTGCATGCGCGCACGCTACGGAGTACCCCTGAAAGTCACGGCAGTCGGCGCAGCGGTCGGCGCAGCCGGCCTCGCCTACGCCGCCGGATTCGAGGCCCGCTCGTTCCGCCTGCGGCGGGTGGCCGTCCCCGTACTCCCGCACGGGGCACGCCCGTTGCGCGTACTCCAGGTCTCCGACATCCACATGGTGAGCGGCCAGTGCAAGAAGCGCGCCTGGCTGCAGTCGCTGGCCGGCCTGCGCCCGGACTTCGTCGTGAACACCGGCGACAATCTCTCCGACCCCGAGGCCGTACCCGAGCTGCTCGACGCGCTCGGCCCGCTGATGGAGTTCCCGGGCGTGTACGTCTTCGGCTCCAACGACTACTACGGCCCCAAGCTCCGCAACCCCGCCCGCTACCTCTTCGAGAAGGTCCAGGGCAAGCACGGTCTCAACGGGAACGCCCCCGCGGTCGGCGTCGTCCACAACCCGTGGGAGCCGATGCGCGACGCCTTCGACGAGGCGGGCTGGGTGGGCCTGTCCAACACTCGCGGCCGCCTCAAGACCGACGGCCTGGAGATCGCCTTCACCGGCCTGGACGACCCGCACATCAAGCGCGACCGCTACGCGGAGGTGTCGGGCGGCCCCGAGACGGGTGCCGACCTCTCCATCGGCGTGGTCCACGCCCCCTACCTGCGCTCCCTCGACGCCTTCACGAGGGACGGCTACCCCCTGATCCTGGCCGGTCACACCCACGGCGGCCAGCTCTGCATCCCCTTCTACGGGGCCCTGGTCACCAACTGCGACCTGGACACGGACCGGGTCAAGGGCCTCTCCACCCACTCCGTCGAGGACCGCCGCGCCTACCTCCACGTCTCCGCGGGCTGCGGCACCAACCGCTACACCCCGGTCCGCTTCGCCTGCCCGCCCGAGGCAACCCTGCTGACCCTGACCCCCCGCGCCTGAGCGCCCGCGGCCCCCTCGCCCTCAGCTGCACATAAACCGGATTTCGTCTGCGGGCGCGGGTGGGCTAAAGTAATCGATGTCGCCGGGACACCGGTGACGATCGGGGTGTAGCGCAGCTTGGCAGCGCGCTTCGTTCGGGACGAAGAGGTCGTGGGTTCAAATCCCGCCACCCCGACAGCTGAAATACCAGGTCAGGGGCCTGATCCACTTAGTGGATCAGGCCCCTGAGTGGTTCCTGGAGAGCGTTTGGGAGAAATCTGGGAGAAGATCTTGGTCGGCTTCTCCCGGCACGCGATCACCGCGTCATCATGGCGACCGTCGCTCATCACATCTCACACCTGCGCGTTTGCGAATCCGGACGCCGTTTGCCTGCGGCGCGGTGACGGACTACTGGCGGGTCGGTGACCGAGCCGTACTTTCCGTCCTCGATCTTGTAACGGCCACGCCAGTAGCCGGCACACTTCTCCGCGTACCCTGCGGGCACCTCTCTTCTGCCGCGCGGGGTGCGCTGGGCAACTGGAGCGCATTGCGACGTGAGCAGCCGGTGTGGCGGCCATCGCCGACGCCGTGGCAAGACAGGCCACGCCTCCCAGGGCTGCCACCGTCCGCGCCTCCGCCGCGTTCCTCATCACCGGCGCGATCCGCGTCACCGTCCCCCGGTGGCGTCACCGCCGGATCGGCGCTCGTCCCGTTCCTGCGCAGGCGCTTCCCCCTCGACCGCATCGAGTACACCTCGGCCCGCTGGACCCGGCCTTCCGAGATCGGCGGCGATCGCGCGCAGCCTTCTACGGACCTTGCCATGGCACACGCCAAGAGCGTCTCCAAGTGGCCGTTCGCCGCACTGTCGTTGGTCCTGAGCCTGGTCCTGGGCCTGGGACCGGGGTGGGGGCCTGTCCAGGCCGCCGCCTCGGCCCAGCCGGGGCAGAACAGCGGCACGGTCGTCAGCACGACGAACGGCAAGGTGCGCGGCGGCACCCACAACCGAGTACGCAGCTTCCAGAGCATCCCGTACGCCGCCCCGTCCGTCGGTGAACGGCGCTGGAGGGGGCCCGAGCCCGCCGCGGCCTGGACCGGGGTGCGCAAGGCGACCACCCCGGGCGCCGCCTGCACGCAGCCGCAAGGGCTCCCGGTGGGCCAGTCCGGCGGCTACAGCGTCTGCGACCACCTTGCCTCGCCCCTGTCGGCAGGACTCTTCGACCGGGCCGACGCCGCACTGGGGCGCTACCCCCTGAGCGGGTTCGCCTCGGCGGGCGAAGCCCTGGCCACGGTCCGCACGGACGTGACGTGGTCGGTCCCGACGCTCGACACCGCGCGCCTGCTGTCGACGTGGACCCCGACGCGGATGTACGAGTTCAGCGAGCGCGACACCCCGTGGTTCAAGGGGTACCCGGCCCCCAGCTTCGGCCAGCGCGCACAGCGCATGGCCGAACTGCCCTACCTGTTCGACCTCGCCCTCTTCGAGAACGTCCAGGACGAGCAGTCACGGTTCCGCGACCGGATGCTTCACACCTGTGTGGCCTTCGCCGCCTCGGGCCGGACGAGCTGGCCGGCCTTCCGCGGTGAGCACGGATACACGCAGACCCTGTCCTCCCGAGCCTGGAAGCGCGCGGACTTCGCGACCGACCACCACTACGCCTTCTGGAAGAACCTTCGGTGATCCGGTGATCCGGTGAATGGGCCCGGCCCGCGCACCGAATGCAGCCGGGACCCCTCTCGGTCACAGCCGGAGCTCACACCCCGGTGACCTTGGCCACGAAGGCATCCAGGTTGTCCGACATGCGCGCGAGGCGTTCGTCCAGGCTCAGGGACTCCTCGTATCGCCCGGAAGGCAGCTTCGGCTGCCGCTTGCCACGCACGTACAGGGGGCAGGCGAGGTCTCCGCAAAGGTAGATACCGACCGTGTTGCCCTCGCGACCCCGGGCACCCGCCAGGGGGGCGGCGAGCAGCGAGACCCCGGAGGAGGCGTGGCCCGTCAGGCAGACCTGGCACATGCTGGACTTCATGGCGCTGGTGCGCTTCACGGAGGGTATCCGCAGGGAGACCCCCAGCGGGCCCTGCACCCGGGGCAGCACGAGGTGTGCCCTCAACGGCGCTCCCGGATCCACCCAGCCCAGGAAGTCCAGGTCGTCCCAAGGCAGTTCCGCGAAGTCGAGCGGCAGTCGAAGTCGCACCGCATCGCCCTTGGTGCAGTTCACGAAGGATGAGCGGATCTGTTTCTCAGTGAGCGGGTCCACGGGCGTCGACGCTACGTCCGCCCCGGCCGGCCCGCATCTCAATATTCGCTTGGTACGTCGGCCAGGGCCCGCCCCAACCCCCCGCCCGAGCGCCACCACGCCCGGCGGGCCGCGGGCCGGCCGGTACGCCCCGGGGTGTCGGCCCGTACGCCCTGCGGCGCCCGCCACCCTTGTCATGCACGGCACCGAGGGCCGGGGGCGCGGCCCGCCCCCTGGCGGGAGCCGACGTAAGCGTTCCTGACAAGAACCACCCGAAATGCACCCTTTGCACACACATGTGAATCTGGAAGTGGCCCATCGTCCTTGCAGCACCAGATCCGCTAGATCCTCTAGAGGAGGCACGATCGTGGGCAAGAAACAGAGTCGGCAGAACCGGGGGGCCCGTACGGGCGGCCACGAACGCAGCGCCGCTCCGGAGACGAAGGAGCAGAAGCAGCAGCCACCAGCCGACCCGAACCCGGTGCACGCGATCTCTGAGCAGGTCTCCCACCGGAAGCAGCGGAGGTTCGGCCACAACTGATCCCGTAGATCCACGAAAACCGCCCTCTGCGGTGGCATCCCCGAGCCGGATGCCACCGCAGAGGGCGGTTTTCGTTGCGCGCAACGGCACGTGTCCGGCCGGAGGGAAGGCCACGCGCGCACCCGAGGACGTACCCGCACGCCCGTAGCGAATCGCCATCGACCACCAGCCCGACGCACGCGGCACTCGGGCCGGGACGGCCGACGCCCAGGCCGAAGCGCACAGGCGCCAGGCCAGGACGGCCGACGCTCAGCCCCATGACGGCATGACGGCATGACGGCATGCATGCACATCCATGACGGCACGAGACCCGGACGTGCGCGCCCACGAGGGCATGGCACCCGGGCCTGTGCACCCACGAGGACATGGCACCCGGGCCTGCGTGCACGCATTGCGCACCTGCACGCGCCTCGTGCAGATCCAGGGGCAACCAGAGGTTTATCTACGCGCGGAGCCATGCCACCCGAACGATCATTCGGGCATATCAGACCGGTTCTTCCGCAGCTATTACCGGCGAGTACCAGTAGCTGCTAGAAACGTGGCGCTCAACCAACCCCCCACCCACCCCCCACACTTCGGAGGGCTGACAGCCATGTCAGTACGGAGATTCTGGGCGTCCGCATCCACCCTGGTCCTCGCCGCCGCGGCCGCTCTGGGCATCGCCCAGCCGGCCTCGGCAAGCTCCTCGGCCGCCGCCGGCGGGTACGTCGCTCTCGGCGACTCGTACTCGTCCGGTGTCGGCGCCGGGAGTTACCTCTCCGACAGCGGCGACTGCCGCCGCAGCACCAATGCCTACCCCTACCTCTGGGCAGCTGCGAACTCACCTTCCTCCTTCACGTTCGTCGCCTGCTCGGGCGCCACGACGAGTTCGGTGGCCGGCACCCAGCTGGGCGCGCTGAACTCGTCCACCGGCCTGGTCAGCGTCACCGCGGGCGGCAACGACGTGGGCTTCGCCGATGTCATGCAGGACTGCGTACTGTCCAGCGAGGCCACCTGCCTGGGCAGCGTGAACACGGCCGTGTCGCAGATGCAGAACTCACTGCCGTCCGGACTCAGTTCGCTCTACGGTTCCATTCGGTCGCGGGCCCCGCAGGCGCACGTCGTGGTGCTGGGCTACCCGCGCTTCTACCAGCTGAGCGGCAGTTGCATCGCCGGCCTCTCGGAGAAGGAGCGGTCGGCCATCAACAACGCGTCCGACGTCCTGAACGGGGTCATCGCCAAGCAGGCGGCCAATGCCGGGTTCACGTTCTCCAGCGTGGTGGACGAGTTCACCGGACATGAGTTGTGCTCCGGCGACGCGTGGCTCCACAGCGTGTCGATCCCGGTCTACAACTCGTACCACCCCAAGGCCGCCGGACAGTCGGGCGGCTATCTCCCGGCCCTCCGCTCGGCCGTGTAGGACGCGGACGACGGAGGTGCAGGGGTGCGGCGGACTGCCGGGGATGCTCCGGCGGCCCGCCGCACCCCTGTCGCATTCAGCCGTCGGCGACGGCGCCCGGTCCGCGCAGGGCGAGGGCAGCCGCGGCGGCGGGTACGGCGGTGGTCGCGGCAGCCCACCCAGCGGTCCGGTGGCCGCGGCAGCCCACCCAGCGGTCCGGTGGCCGCGGCAGCCCATCAGCCGTACCGGGAGTCGTATCGAGCGCCGCGGTCCGCCGGGCCATCCCCCTCGGCCTCCCATATCCCCGGCGCCCACGGTTCTTCCGCCCTCCCGCCTCAGTACCGCTCCACGAGGTGCTCACGGCCCGCCGGGGGCTCGTACGGCTCCGGCCAGAAGTCGGTGATCCCGCCTATCCGCCCCTCCGCGTCGAACGTGAAGAAGTGAACGGCGTGCAACTCCTGCAGACCGACCGTGAAGAGCGTCCGGACAGCGGCCTGCCGCCCCTCCCGGTCGGCCACGACGCGTTCGACCCGGACGCGCCAGTCCCCCGGGTACTCCCGGTTGAACCGCACGTACCCCTCCTTCCCGCGGATGCGTTCGCGCGTCAGCGGCAGGTCGTACAGCACGTCGTCGGCGAGGGTCGCGGCAAAGGCGTCCCAGTCGCGGTGGTCGGCCGCGGTCCAGTACGTCTCCACCGCGGCGCGCAGATCAGCAGTCGTGGTCATGGTTCGAGTCTGAACCCCACCACTGACAACGGGCCTTGAGTGCCGGCTTCCGGTCAGGCGCCGGCCGGCCGCGACGCCTTGATCGAGTACATCAGCGGGATGCGCGGACGGTCGGCGGGGAAGCGGTAGAAGCCGCCGCCCTGCCGTTGCAGCGACGAGAAACGGGCGAAGAGCGAGAAGTCGTGCTCGTGCAGGAACTCGATGCGCAGTCCGGCGGCGGCCAGCGCCGACACCACGTCGCCGACCGGGTGCTGCCATTCGACGCTGCGGTTGTGGACGGTCGGTGCGTCGAAGTCGGCGTACGTGCCCGGTGTCTCGTCCACCCACGCGTCGCGGCTGAAGTAGTCGTGCACGACCTTCGCACCGGTCGAGTCGTCGAGGCAGTCCGTGATCGGGTGGAACTCCGCGAGGTAGAGGAAACCCCCGGGCGCCACGAGTGAAGCCGCCATCTCGGCCCAGCGCCGGGTGTCGGGCAGCCAGTTCAGCGCGCCGACACCGGTGTAGACGATGTCGTACGACGCGTCGGGGACGGCCTCCACGGCGTCGTGGACATCGGCGGCGACGAACGCCGCCCGGTCCGGGGCGAACCCGAGCTCGCGGGCCAGGCCGCGCGCTGTCTCGACGGCCGGTTCGGAGAAGTCCAGGCCGACGACGCGCGTGGCGCCGTGCCGGGCCCAGGAGAGGGTGTCGACCCCGATGTGGCACTGCAGATGCAGCAGGGACTTGCCCGTGACGTCCCCGACCTCGACGAGTTCGAAGTCGCGCAGGGCGTCCTCGCCCGCGCGGAAGGACTCGAGGTCGTAGAAGTCGCTCACGGCGTGGATGGGGACCCGCTCGTCCCAGCGCGCCCAGTTGGCCTCGTGCCAGTCGGCAGGGGTCGATGCGTACATGCCCGGGAGGTTATCCACAGGCTGGGGGCGATGCGAACGAATTGTCGGCGTTCCGGCGCAGAATGGACGGCATGACTGAGATCACTGGTTCGACGTCCCCCACCGCACCTGCGGCCCTTTCCGCACCGGAGACGGCCTCCGGGACGGCCTCCGGAACGCCACCTGAAGCCGCACCGGAGGCGTCTTCCGCACCGACCGCGACCACTTCCGCACCGAAGTGGGAGCAGCGCTTCCGGGCTCCCCGGGTGTCCTTGCCCGACTGGGCGGAGGACGCGCCGGACCGCTCCCTGTTCGTCTCCAACGCCACGGGCACGTACGAGCTGTACGCGTGGGACCGCGCCACCGGCGAGCAGCGTCAGGTGACCGATCGGCCGAACGGCACGACGGACGGCGTGCTGACACCGGACGGCGAGTCGATCTGGTGGTTCAGCGACACCGACGGGGACGAGTTCGGGGTGTGGATGTGTCAGCCGTTCCACGGCGGCGGGGGTGACGAGGCGGTGGACGAGCCGGCGGCCCCCGGCCTCGGTGCCTCGTACCCGGCCGGGCTCGCGATCGGGCGCGACGGTACGGCGGTGATCGGCCGTTCGACCGACGAGGACGGGACGACGGTCCATGTCGTACGGCCCGGGACCGCGCCTGTCGAGATCTACCGGCACCGTGAGTCGGCGGGCGTCGGTGACCTCTCGTACGACGGGACGCTGATCGCCCTGGAGCACACCGAGCACGGCGACGCGATGCACTCCGCGCTGCGCGTGGTGCGGCCGGACGGGTCGACGGTCGCCGAGCTGGACGACACCGAGGGCGGTACGAAGGAGCTGGGCCTGTCCGTGCTGGGCTTCGCGCCCGTGGCCGGAGACACCAGGCTGCTGGTCGGGCATCAGCGGCGGGGCCGCTGGGAGCCGATGATCTGGGATCCGATGACGGGCACGGAGACGGATCTCGCGATCGATCTGCCAGGGGATTTGGGCGCCGAGTGGTATCCGGACGCCTCCGCGCTGCTGATCGTGCACGGCTTCGAGGCCCGCAGCGACCTGTGGCGGTACGAGCCGGGGGCCGGCGGCGCTCCCGTCCGGGTGGAGACTCCCGCCGGTTCGGTGTCGGGTGCCACGGCCCGGCCGGACGGCACGGTGGAGTACCTGTGGTCGTCGGCCGCGCGGCCGCCCGTCATCCGGTCCACCTCGGGCGCGGTGGTGCTCGATCCGCCCGGCGCGAAGGCCCCGGCGTCCGTGCCCGTGGAGGACGTGTGGGTGGACGGGCCCGGAGGCCGCGTCCACGCGCTCGTACAGCGGCCCGCCGCCCCGGCCGAGGGGCCGTTCCCCACTGTCTTCGAGATCCACGGCGGCCCGACCTGGCACGACAGCGACGCCTTCGCCTCCGGCCCTGCCGCCTGGGTGGACCAGGGCTACGCGGTCGTCCGGGTCAACTACCGCGGCTCCACCGGATACGGCCGTGCCTGGACGGACGCGCTCAAGCACCGGGTCGGCCTGATCGAGCTGGAGGACATCGCCGCGGTACGGGAGTGGGCGGTGAAGTCCGGGCTCGCGGACCCGGCGAGGCTGGTCCTGGCCGGTGGCTCCTGGGGCGGCTACCTGACCCTGCTCGGCCTCGGTACGCAGCCGGACGACTGGGCCCTGGGCCTGGCGGCGGTCCCGGTCGCCGACTACGTCACGGCGTATCACGACGAGATGGAGGCCCTGAAGGCGATGGACCGCACGCTGCTGGGCGGCACGCCGGAGGAGGTTCCCGAACGCTTCGAGGCCTCGTCCCCGCTGACGTACGTCGACGCCGTCCGGGCACCGGTCTACATCTCGGCGGGCGTCAACGACCCGCGCTGCCCGATCCGCCAGGTCGAGAACTACGTGGACCGGCTGAAGGCCCGTGACGCGGTGCACGAGGTCTACCGGTACGACGCGGGGCACGGTTCGCTCGTCGTGGAGGAGCGGATCAAGCAGGTCCGCCTGGAACTCGACTTCGCCCGACGCCACCTGTCCCCGCGGCCCGGCCCGTCCGGCGAGTAGGGACGCCGGTTCCCGGCCCGCCCGGACCACCGCCGCCGGACATCTGTCGGCACCCCGCGCCGGGCGGCCGGAGCGGGGACCGTACCGTGGAGGGGTGTACCGGTTTCTGCTGACCCCGCGATGGTGGGGGATCAACCTCTTCGTCGTGCTGGCCATCCCGTTCTGCGTCTTCATGGGTACCTGGCAGCTCGGCCGCTTCGAGGACCGCGTGCAGACGCACGAGGCCGCCGAGAAGCAGCCCGCCCCAGGCACGCGGGCCGCCAAGCCGATTGACGACCTCCTGCCCGTCGACACCGTGACCTCCGGCCGCCCCGCGACGGCCACCGGCCGGTACGCCGACCAGTTCCTGGTGCCCGGCCGGGAGTTGGACGACGAGCGGGGCTTCTACGTCCTGAACCTGCTCCGTACGGACAGTGGCAAGGCCCTGCCGGTCGTGCGCGGCTGGCTACCCGGCGAGCCCGGCCGCACCGCCGTGCCCGCCGCGCCGACCGGCGAGGTCAAGGTCACCGGCGATCTCCAGGCGTCCGAGAACGCCGGCACCGCGGGCGTCGACGCAGCGGGCGGGCTTCCCGACGGCCAGCTCGGCATAATCAGCGCAGCGTCCCTGGTCAACCTCGTCCCGTACGACGTCTACGACGCATGGGTGACGCTCCAGGACAGCGGCGCCACCAGTGCGCTTCGTCCCGTGCCGGCCGCCGCGCCGCAGGGCACCGGACTCGATCTGAAGGCCTTCCAGAACCTCGGCTACACCGGCGAGTGGTTCGTCTTCGCCGGGTTCGTGCTCTTCATGTGGTTCCGGCTGGTCCGCCGCGAGGCCGAAGCGGTGCGCGACCTGAAGCTGGGCCTCGTCTCGGACGCGGATGCGGACGCAGGGACGGATACGGGGACGGATGTGGACGTGGACCACAAGGCGGGCGCGAACCCGGCGGCGGGCGCGGACCCGGCGGCGGGCGCCCGCCCCGCCGACCCTGCCGACCCCGCCGACCCCGACGTGAGAGTCGGCACCGTCTAGGCCGTACACATGTGAGGGGGTCCGCCCGCCGAATCGGCCGACGGACCCCCTCAGTCATGCGTCCTGTGTCATACGGCCTGTGTCATACGGCCTGTGTCATACGGCCTGCGCCGTACGCGCACGCCTCGTGCGGCGTCGCGCTGCGTTGCGCCGCATCCCGTCCCGACCCGTCCCGGCCCGTCACGCCTCGGGAGCCAGTACCCCGGTCCGGTAGATCGTGCCCGCGCAGGCGTTGGCGATCTTCGTCTCCGCGACCGGCGCTCCCGCTTCCGGCGTGTGTGTGACGGCGACGCTGCCTTCCAACGTCCCGCCGCCGTCCTCGCTGCCGAGCTGCGGACTCGTGTCAGTGACCCCGTCCGAGGTACCCGCACCGGGGCCGGCGGCCGTGGCGCCACCCGCGCCGTCCGTACCGCCCGTCGGGGTCGGGCTCGGTGAACCTCCGGAGGTCGGGCAGGTGTCCTTCGGTACCCAGGCGAACTTCACCTCGTACGCCATGGAGGGCTTCAGCAGCACCGTCGCCTGCTCCTGCGAGGGGTCGGGCAGCCCGGACGCGGCGTCGCCCGCCGTGTGCTGGACGACCGTGATCCTGGACGGGTCGGCCGCGCCCATCGTCTGGAAGCCCACACTGCCGCCGCTGCTCACCGAGCAGCCCGTGCCGGAGACGTTGGCGATCCGGAAGGTGCCGTACACCGTGCCGTCGGCGCCGGCCGCGCCCGTCTCGGCCGAGGCGACCGAGAGCTGTCCCGGGTCGCAGTTCGGCAGGGCCGCCGCAGCGGAGCCGGCCGGGTCGGAGACCCCACCGGCCAGGCCGCCGCCGGTGCCCTGGCCGCGGCCGTCGGACGGGCTGCTCGTGCTCGCGGGGTGGTCCGGGCCGCCGTCGGCCTGTCCGTCGGTGTTGCCGCCGTCGCTCTTCCCGCCGGCCGCCGAGCCGTTCTCGGTGCCGTTGCCGCCCTGCGCCTGCTCGCCGTGTCCGGCTATCGCGGGGTTGGCGGCGTCCGAACCGTCGGAGTTCGCGACATGGACGAAGGCGGGGACGGCCGTGCCGATGAGCAGCGCCGCCGCTGCCATGCCGACGACGGCCTGCCGCCGCCTGGCACGACGGGCGGGCACCGCGCGCTGCAGCCGGTCGAGGGTGCCGTCACCGGGTTCGATGTGCTGGACCGCCCCGCGCAGCATGCGGCGCAGCGCGACCTCGTCCAGATCCGCACCCCCGCCCGGGGCCGCACCCCCGCCCGCGTCCGAGTGCGCACCCGGGTCCGCGGCCGCATTCACCTGCGAGACGCGCTCCGGCCCGCCGTTCCCCGACTCGCCGATCCCCGGCCCACCGATCCCCGACTCGCCGATCCCCGACTCGCCGATCCCCGACTCGCCGTTCCCCGACTCGCCGTTCCCCGACTCGTAGTCCTCCGGCCCGTCACGTTCCGGCCCGTCGTTCACCATTCCGTTTCCAGTCCGGTCATTCCGGGGCTCGCGCTCGCGGCCGGTCCCGTTCCCGTGGTCGCGCTCGCGGCTGTTCTCGTTCCCGTGGTCGCGCCGGCTCATCCCTGCGCCTCCATCACGACGCGCAGCGCCGCGATCCCACGCGAGCCATAGGCCTTGACCGAGCCCAGAGATATGCCCAGTGTCTCGGCCACCTGGGCCTCCGTCATGTCCGCGAAGTAACGCAGCACCAGCACCTCCCGCTGGCGCCGTTGCAGCCCCCGCATTGCCTTGATCAGCGCGTCCCGCTCCAACTGGTCGTACGCGCCCTCCTCCGCGCTCGCCATGTCCGGCATGGGCTTGGAGAGCAGCTTCAGCCCGAGGATGCGGCGGCGCAGCGCGGAGCGCGACAGGTTGACGACGGTCTGGCGCAGATACGCGAGTGTCTTCTCGGGTTCCCGTACCCGGTTGCGCGCCGAGTGCACGCGGATGAACGCCTCCTGCACCACGTCCTCACACGAGGCGGTGTCGTCCAGGAGCAGCGCCGCAAGGCCGAGCAGCGAACGGTAGTGGGCACGGTAGGTCTCGGTGAGATGGTCGACCGTGGTTCCGGCAGCCACGCCCTCCTCAGCGCCCTCGCGCTGCGACGGCAGGCGTGCGGGACGCGCAGCGGGCATGGGCGCGATCACCGGCATACCGCCGGGCGCGCGGGGCCGTCTGAGCGGTCGCACCGAAGCGCCGCGCAGGGGGCCCACCACTGTGATATCGAGAACCTCTGCCACGCCAGTTGGACACGTTTCCCCCCGTCAGGGTTGTACGCGCGCGGCACCGCGTTTGACGCGGTGCGACATGCCCTCATACGTACCTGCTCTTCCCCGAATGCCCCGAATGCGCGCCCCGCCGCGCAAGAGGTGACCGCATAGACGCGCGCTTTCCGGCCAGCGGTTGCACCGGGCCGGAAGGTCATCGTCGGACACCCTGACACCCCAGCTCAAGAGGTTCAGACCTTCAACTTGCTCACAGGGCATTCACAGAGAGTACAAAACAGGTTCGATCAGGACCGGGGGAATTCGGCGGCCACCGATTCGGCGATCTGCGCCACGTTCAGCGCCGCTCCCTTGCGGAGGTTGTCGCCGCAGACGAACAGTTCCAGACCCCGGGGATCGTCCAGCGACCTGCGCACTCGCCCGACCCAGGTCGGATCGGTGCCGACCACGTCGGACGGTGTCGGGAAGTCCCCCGCCGCCGGGTTGTCGTACAGCACGACGCCCGGTGCCGTCGCCAGGATCTCGTGGGCCCGTTCGACCGCGATCTCGTTCTCGAACCGCGCGTGCACGGACATCGAGTGCGTCGCGACGACGGGTACGTACACACAGGTCGCCGCCACCCGCAGGCCCGGCAGGTCCAGAATCTTGCGGCACTCCTCGCGGATCGCCAGTTCCTCCGACGACCAGCCGCCCCCGGCCTCGGTCCCGGCCCAGGGCACCACGTTGAGGGCCACCGGTGCGGCAAAGGGACTGCCTTCCGTGTCGCCCACGGCCCGGCGCACGTCCCCGGGCTTCGTGCCCAGTTCCGTACCGGCCACCAGCGACAGCTGTTCGCGCAGCGCGGCGACGCCGTCGCGGCCCGCTCCGCTCACCGCCTGGTACGAGGAGACGACCAGTTCCCGCACGCCGAATTCGGCATGCAGCGCACCGACCGCGACGATCAGCGAGAGCGTCGTGCAGTTCGGGCTCGCGACGATGCCGCGCGGCCTGATCCGTACGGCATGCGGATTGATCTCGGGCACGACCAGCGGAACGTCCGCGTCCAGCCGGAACGCGGCGGAGTCGTCGATGACGACCGTGCCCTTCGTGGCGGCGATCGGCGCCCACTGCGCGGAGACGTCGTCGGGCACCAGGAACAGCGCCACGTCGACATCGTCGAAGACGTCCTCGGTGAGTTCGAGGACTTCGCTCTCCTCGCCGCGCACGACCAGCTTGCGGCCGGCCGAACGCGGCGAGGCGATCAGCTTCACCTCGCCCCAGACATCCGCGTGCTGCGAAAGGATCTGGAGCATGACGCCGCCGATCGCCCCGGTCGCTCCGACGACCGCGAGCGAAGGACGGCGGGCGGTCATCGGCCGGTGCCCCCGTAGACGACGGCCTCGTCGGAGTCGCTGTCGAGACCGAAGGCGGTGTGCACGGCGCGCACGGCCTCGATGACGTCGTCGGCACGGGTGACCACCGAGATGCGGATCTCGGATGTCGAGATCAGCTCGATGTTCACCCCGGCGTCCGACAGCGCCTCGAAGAAGCCCGCCGTGACGCCCGGGTTGGTCTTCATGCCGGCGCCGACCAGAGAGATCTTCGCGATCTGGTCGTCGTAGCGCAGCGACTCGAAGCCGATCGTGCCGCGGGTGCGCTCCAGGGCGTCGATGGCCTTGCGGCCCTCGGCCTTCGGCAGCGTGAACGAGATGTCGGTCAGGCCGGTCGACGCGGCGGAGACGTTCTGCACCACCATGTCGATATTGACCTCCGCGTTCGCAATGGCGCGGAAGATCGCGGCGGCCTCGCCCGGCTTGTCGGGCACACCGACGACGGTGATCTTGGCCTCGGAGACGTCATGGGCGACTCCGGAGATGATCGCGTGCTCCACCTTCTGGTCCCCTTGCGGCTCGTTGCTGACCCAGGTTCCGCGCAGTCCGGAGAAGGACGAGCGGACGTGGATCGGGATGTTGTAGCGGCGTGCGTACTCCACGCACCGGTGCAGCAGCACCTTGGAGCCGGACGCGGCCAGCTCCAGCATGTCCTCGAAGGAGATCCAGTCGATCTTCCGGGCCTTCTTCACGACCCGGGGGTCGGCGGTGAAGACACCGTCCACATCGGTGTAGATCTCACAGACCTCGGCGTCCAGCGCGGCCGCGAGCGCGACAGCGGTGGTGTCGGACCCGCCGCGACCGAGGGTGGTGATGTCCTTCTTGTCCTGGGACACACCCTGGAACCCCGCGACGATCGCGATGTTCCCCTCGTCCAGCGCCGTACGGATACGGCCCGGCGTCACATCGATGATGCGCGCTTTGTTGTGGACCGAGTCGGTGATGACGCCTGCCTGGCTGCCCGTGAACGACTGGGCCTCGTGGCCCAGGTTTTTGATCGCCATCGCCAGCAGGGCCATGGAGATCCGCTCTCCGGCGGTCAGCAGCATGTCGAACTCACGCCCGGCAGGGATCGGGGATACCTGCCCGGCGAGATCGATCAGCTCGTCCGTCGTGTCGCCCATCGCTGACACCACGACAACCACCTGGTTGCCGTTCTTCTTGGCGTCGACGATTCGCTTGGCGACACGCTTGATGCCTTCGGCATCGGCTACGGAGGAGCCTCCGTACTTCTGCACGACAAGGCCCACGTGCGCTCCTCGCTCAGTCCGTTACTGCGGTCGGCTCAGTTTAACGAGCAGTCCGGAAACGCCCCGCCAATACCACATGGTGAGATGTCCCGCTCAGCACGTGATCATCGGCGTGTCGTCCCGAACTGCTCGTACGGGGCTGCTGCCCGCCGATCGGGCCCGCACTCCCGTATGTGGTCCAGCACACACGCCTGGTGGGCCGGGTCCACGATGCACGAGCCGTCCACCTCCAGCCTGGACCGGAACCCCGCGGTCCGCCCTTCGGAGGCCCCCACCATGCGTACGCCGCTCCGCGCACTCCGCGTACTCCCCGTGCTCCTGGCTCTCTCCGCCGCCGCCCGGTCGCGGCTCCCGCCCACGCGGGCGGCACCTGCCTCGCCACCCGCTCCGACGCCCCGATCTACGCGCGCGAATCCCTGGACCGGCATCGCCGGCCACCTGGCCCCCAGCACCCCGGCACCCCGGTGAACGTCGGCCGCCAGGGCACGGACGGGCTGTGGCGGGTACCGCGCACGGACAACGGCGCGCGGCGGGGACACATGCGGGACGGCGACCTGCGGTGCGACGGGGTGAAGCTGCCGGGGGCGGTCGGTCCGCGCCGCCGCTACTGCACCGGCCGCAGGCCCAGTGGTCCCGCGATCTCCTCGGCCATCACCCGGCCCGCCTCCTCGGCCAGGTCGTCGTCGACGGCCTCCGAGTCCGTGTCCAGGCCGTCCAGTTCCTGGAGGGGCTGGTTGAGGCGGATGTGGGCGATCAGGGACTGGAGGGCGCGCAGGGTGGCGGACGCGGTGGAGCCCCAGTTGGAGAAGTAGGAGAACTGCCACCACCACAGGGCCTCGGTCGTGCGGCCCTCTTCGTAGTGGGCCAGACCGTGGCGCAGGTCGGTGACCAGGTCGGCCAGGTCGTCGGAGATACGGGCCGGGACCGGGGCCTTGCGGGGCTCGTACGGGTCGAAGACCTCGGAGTAGACGTCGATCGGCTCCAGCAGGGCGGCGAACCGCTCGCGCAGGCCGTCGGCGTCCGGCTCCGCGCCCAGGTCCGGCTCGTAGCGCTCGTCGGGGACGATGTCCTCGTACGCGCCGAGCCTGCCGCCCGCCAGCAGCAGCTGGGAGACCTGGAGCAGCAGGACGGGAACGGCCTCCTCTGGCTCCTCGACCTTGGACACCTCGGTGACCGCGACGATGAACGTCTTGATCTGGTCGGCGATCTGGACGGCGAAATCGTCGGGGTCCTGCGTGACGGAGTTCAGCGTGGCGTCAGACATCGAAGGGACCTCCCGTGGGCACGGTCGCGAACGGTGAGTAGAACATAGCGTCGCTGAACGTAAAGCTGTCGTGAGTCGCCGCAAGAACATCAGATGACGTCATGGCCGCGAGGACGCCGGACGCCGTGGCCGTTCGGACGCCGGGCGTCGTGACCGCGAGGACGCCGGACGCCGTGGCCGTTCGGACGCCAGGCGTCGTGACCGCGAAGGCATCAGACATCGAGCAGCCGCCTCCCCTCGAAGGCGCGGCCCAGGGTGACCTCGTCCGCGTACTCCAGGTCGCCGCCCACCGGCAGGCCGCTGGCCAGCCTGGTGACCCGCAGGCCCATCGGCTTGATCATCCGTGCCAGGTACGTCGCGGTGGCCTCGCCCTCCAGGTTGGGGTCGGTCGCCAGGATCAGCTCCGTGATCGAGCCGTCGGCGAGACGGGCGAGCAGCTCGCGGATACGCAGGTCGTCGGGGCCGACGCCCTCGATCGGGCTGATCGCGCCACCGAGCACGTGGTACCGGCCCCGGAACTCACGGGTCCGCTCGATCGCGACGACATCCTTCGGCTCCTCGACCACGCAGATGACCGTCTGGTCGCGGCGCGCGTCCCGGCAGATGTTGCACTGCTCCTGCTGCGCGACATTGCCGCAGACCGAGCAGAACCGGACCTTGTCCTTGACCTCCAGGAGGGCATGGGCAAGACGGCGCACATCGGTCGGCTCGGCCTGCAGGATGTGGAAGGCGATCCGTTGCGCGCTTTTGGGACCGACGCCGGGCAGCCTGCCCAGCTCGTCGATGAGGTCCTGAACCACGCCTTCGTACAACGGGAACGCCTTCCTGGTCCTGAGCTATGCATACAACTTACGAGTTCGGGCCGCAGGTCAGAAGGGGAGGCCGGGCATTCCGCCCAGGCCCTGGGCCAGCGGGCCCAGTTTCTGCTGCTGAAGCTGCTGCGCGTTCTCGTTCGCCGCCTGGACCGCGGCGACGACGAGGTCCGCGAGCGTCTCGGTGTCCTCCGGGTCGACGGCCTTCGGATCGATCACCAGAGCACGGAGCTCGCCGGAGCCGGTCACGGTCGCCTTCACCAGACCGCCACCCGCCTGGCCCTCGACCTCGGTCCTGGCCAACTCCTCCTGAGCCGTGGCGAGATCCTGCTGCATCTTCTGAGCCTGCTGCAGCAACTGCTGCATATTGGGCTGACCACCACCGGGAATCACGGTCACTCCTGGCAATTCGACGACAAAATGTTTCGGTACGCCGAGCCTACGTGGTCACCACGCAGCGCGCCCCACCCACTGGCGAGCAACTCTTTCGGGTGAGGTTCAGGCAACGTCGGCGTGACTCCTATACCTGATCACAGGCCCCTTACACCCGGGAATACCGCGATTTCGACTCCACGGCCCACCATTCGGCGGTAGGAAGAGCATGCGCATCAGACACACAGGCACACCGCCCGTCACGCAAGGTTACGTACGCGGGACAGTCGGCCACGCCGGAGAGCAGTGATCAGCCCACCGTCGAACACACCGCCACACATCAGGCGTCGCTACGCAGAATGCAGAGGAGTACCCCGGTGAGTCAGCCGGAGATGCAGCCCGAAGGGCCGCCCCGCAACGAGCCCGGTTCGGCCGGCTCGGCCGGTTCCTCCGGTTCGGGCTCCGGCGCACGCGGCCGGGGCAGGCGGGGCGGGCGGGGCCGGGATCTGACCGCCACGCCGTTCCCGCTCGGCGACTGGGGCGAACCCGCCGAACGTCTCGACGAGCTGTACCGCTGGGTCGAGGCCGATGCGCTGCGCACCGCCGACTGGTACCTGAGCGACCGGGTGGGGAAGCGGCGCGGGGCCAGGGCGCTGCGGATCGGCACGGCGGCCGGGGCGGTCGCGGGCGCCGCGCTGCCATTGCTCGATCTCACCGGCGCGCTGAGCGGGGCGGCGGGGTGGGGCTTTCTGTCGCTGCTGCTGGGCGCCGCGTGCATGGCCTGCGACCGGTACTTCGGCCTGACCTCGGGCTGGATAAGGAACCTCGCCACCGCTCAGGCCGTGCAGCGGCGCCTCCAGGTGCTGCAGTTCGACTGGGCGTCGGAGTGCGTGCGGGAGGTGCTCGGCCCGACCGAGGGCACGGCCAGCGAGGCCGCCGAGCGGTGCCTGGGGGTGTTGCGGCGGTTCTCGGAGGACATCACGGAACTCGTACGGACCGAGACCGCGGACTGGATGGTGGAGTTCCGGGCCGGGCCCGCGCCGATGGGGATGCAGGCGCTGTCGTCGGGCAGCGGCGGCGGACGTACGGACCACGGGGTGCAGCCGGGACGGTTCCCGATGCAGACGATGACCCGGCCGAACATGCCGCGGCAGCGGCCTCCGGAGTCTCCGCGGTGATTCCGCCGCGGGGACCCCGAAGACGCGCGGCCGTCTCCGCTCGCCCCGGATCCGGTCCATCCGGCTCCGGCCCCTTGTTCCGGTTGTTCCGGCCTTTGCTGCGACCCTTGCTCCGGCCCGGCCTCAGCTGAAGATGATCATGGAGCCTTGAGCGAGGCTGCGCGTGGCTGCCGCGTGCAGGCCCAGCCAGACGTGCCGCTCGCGGGCGAACAGACTGTTGTCGTACGGAATCGGAGCCGCCGGTTCTTCCAGGGATGTCGGTGCGGCGGGCGGCAGCGGGGCGGCCGGCGGGTTCGCCGGGTCGATGCCGATGGACGGGGCGACGAACTCCAGCTCCCTCAGCAGCCCGTGCGCGGAACCGAGCGGGCCGCCGCCCTCCAGCAGATCGTCGGCGCAGAGCGGGACGGCGAAGTCCAGCGGGACGTACGCCCCCGCGTGGTCGTAGTGCCAGACCAGGTGGGACTGCCGGGCCGTCGCCTCGAACATCTCCAGCAACTGCTCGTAGTCCCCGCCCAGTTCGTCGACGGGCGTGACGGCGAGTCCGCTGAGCTGGAGCAGGTAGGCGCGGCGCAGGAAGTGCAGGGCGTCGTAGTCGAAGCCCGCGACCGGGGCGACGTCGCCGGTCAGACCCGGCATGTAGGCGTACACCGGGACGGGCGGCAGTCCGGCCTCGCCCAGTGCCCTGTCATAGGCGGCTATCTCTTCGGCGAACGGATTGTCGGGGCTGTGGCACAGCACATCGACGAGGGGGACCAGCCACAGGTCACAGGCCACGAAGTCTCGCTCTCCCACGGGTGCCGCATCGGCGTCATCTGTTCATCGGGTTCTACGGGTTCAACGGGTTCAACGGGTTCAACGGAATATTCACAGCGGTCGGGCCAGCGTAATGCGGTGGGCTCGTCGCGCACAGTGGCCGGTGGTCGCTGATGCGGGCCGGCCGCGGTCCGCTGTCGCTCGGTCAGCGCGGTTCCGGCGCACCGGCGGACGGGGCCTGTGGGCCGTGGCCCGGATGTGCGGGATTTCCGGCCGCGAGCCGGTCCGCCCAGTTCAGCGCGTGGGTGTTGTAGTCGTCCATCACCGCGCGCACCGCGTCGTGGTCGCCGAGCGTGAGCGCCGCGACGAGTTCCGGATGACCGTGCCAGAGCCATTCCCGGGCACCCACGTCGTGGCGCAGATACGGCACCGCGAACACCCATGCCTGAACACCCAGCCGGTGCAGGAAATCGGTGATGTACGCATTGCTCACGAGCACGCCGAGTTCGCGCCAGAAACGCAGGTCGTAGCCGATGAGGATGTCGAGGTCGCCGCCCTGGGCGGCCCGCGCGGCCTCCTGGGCCCTGCGGCGTACGGAGACCAGGCAGTCCCGGTGCCCCGCCGTCTGCGCGTCCGCCGGCGGGGGCCCGCTGAACAGGCCGCGGATGACTCCTTCGGTGACCAGGGCGCGGGCCTCGACCATCGACCGGTAGTCGGCGACGGTGAACTCACGCACCCGGAAACCGCGGTGCTGATCCGATTCGAGCAGGCCGTGCGCGGAAAGATCGAAGAGCGCCTCGCGCACCGGAGTGGCGGAGACGCCGTACTGTTCGGCGATCTGCTTGACGGTGAATTCCCGTCCCGGCTGCAAACGCCCGGCAAGCACTTCGTCACGCAGCGCGTCCGCGATCTGCTGCCGCAGCGTACTGCGGGTCACAGCTCCGCTCGCGCACATGGCGCCCCTCCCCTTTTCGGCTTTCGATCACCTTAAGCCAGGGTCGCTCTGCCCGGATCCGGGCAGAGGAGGGGAGAGTGTGGAGGAGGGGCGCCGTATGGGCGGGCCGTGCGGCCCCGCCGCTACACGGTGTACTCGTCCGCGACCGACAGCGCCGTGTCGAGAGCCGCGAGGCCCTCCTTGGCCTCGGCCTCGGTGACGTTGCATGCCGGAACGGCGTGGGTGCGGTTCATGTTGATGAAGGGCCACAGCCCGTTCTTCTTCGCCGCCGCGCCGAAGGCCGCCATCGCCGCGTTGGCCTCGCCCGCCGCGTTGTACGGAACCAGCGGCTCGCGGGTCTCCTTGTCGCGGACCAGGTCCAGCGCCCAGAACGCGCCGAGGCCGCGGACCTCGCCGACCGACGGGTGGCGCTCGGCGAGTTCACGCAGGCCGGGGCCGAGGACCGTCTCGCCGATGTGGGCGGCGTTCTCGATGACCTTCTCGTCCTCCATCACGTGGATGGTGGCGACCGCGGCCGCGCAGGCCAGCGGGTGGCCGGAGTAGGTCAGTCCGCCCGGGTAGGCGCGGGTCTCGAAGGTGGCGGCGATCTCGGCGGAGATGGCGACGCCGCCGAGCGGTACGTACCCGGAGTTGACGCCCTTGGCGAAGGTCATCAGGTCCGGCACCACGTCGAAGTGGTCGGCGGCGAACCACTTGCCTGTACGTCCGAATCCGGCCATCACCTCGTCGAGGACGAAGACGATCCCGTACCGGTCGCAGATCTCGCGCACGCCCGCGAGATAGCCGGGCGGCGGCGTCATGATGCCCGCCGTGCCGGGGATCGTCTCCAGGATGATCGCGGCGATGGTGCCGACGCCCTCGAAGGCGAGGGTGTCCTCCAGGTGCTGGAGCGCGCGGGCGCACTCCTCGGCCTCGGTCTCCGCGTGGAACGGCGAGCGGTAGAGGAACGGAGCCCAGAAGCGGACGACGCCCGCCGAGCCGTTGTCGGACGGCCAGCGGCGCGGGTCGCCGGTCAGGTTGATCGCGGTGGACGTGGCGCCGTGGTACGAGCGGTAGGCGGAGAGCACCTTCGTACGGCCGGTGTGCAGCCGGGCCATCCGGACGGCGTTCTCGACGGCCTCCGCGCCGCCGTTGGTGAAGAAGATCTTGTCCAGGTCGCCGGGGGTGCGTTCGGCGATGAGGCGGGCGGCCTCGGAACGTGCCTCGATCGCGAACGCGGGTGCGAAGGTGGCGAGTTTGCCCGCCTGCTCCTGGATGGCGGCCACGACGGTGGGGTGCTGGTAGCCGATGTTCGTGTAGACGAGGCCGCTGGTGAAGTCCAGGTACCGGTTGCCGTCGTAGTCCCAGAAGTACGCCCCCTCGGCGCCGGCGACGGCGAGCGGGTCGATCAGGCCCTGGGCGGACCAGGAGTGGAACACGTGCGCGCGGTCGGCGGCCTTCACGGCCGCACCGGCAGCGGGGTCGACATGCGGGGCATGAGGGGCATGAGGGGTCATGCGGTGAGCGTAGGTCGCGCCGGGGACGGCTCGACATGGCCACCTTGTATGGCCCGGGGCCCTTTGGTGGGCAGGGTGTCGGGTCGGTGCCGGGTCGGTGCCGCCCATTCGTCTTTGACAGCACATTGTCGTAATGGCAGCATGTTGTCATCGTGATTTTCGCAGTTCACTCCTCTCCGGGAGGCGTCATGCCCCGCAGGACCGCACATCTGGCCGTGTACGACACCTACGCCGACTGGGAGACCGGGCACACCACCGCTCATCTCTCCCGGGCCGGATTCACGGTGCGGACGGTCGGGCCCACCACCGACACCGTGTCCACCATGGGCGGGCTGCGCGTCCAGCCCGATCTCGCACTCGCCGAGTTGCGCCCCGAGGACAGCGCGCTCCTGATCCTCACCGGCGCCGACCTCTGGGACTCCGGCGACGAACTCGCCCCCTTCGCCCGGACGGCCCGCGACTTCCTGGACGCGGGGGTGCCGGTCGCCGCGATCTGCGGTGCCACGGCTGGGCTGGCCCGCGAGGGTCTGCTCGACGACCGCGCGCACACGAGTGCGGTCTCCTTCTATCTGGCGGCCACCGGGTACAGGGGCGGTGAGCGGTATGTCGACGCGGACGCGGTGACCGACGGCGACCTCATCACGGCCGGGCCGACCGAGCCGGTCGCGTTCGCCCGTGAGGTCTTCGCACGGCTCGGGGTGTACGAGGGCGAGAAGCTCGACGCCTGGTACCGGCTCTTCCACGACTCGGACGCGAGCGCGTACGAGGTGTTGCAGGGATGAGCCGCGCGCAGCAGGACGCACTCAGCCGGACCGCACTCGCCGCCTTCCGGCTGAACGGTCAGTTCCTCGCGGTGGCGGAGCAGTTGGCCCGCCCGGCCGGGCTGACCGCGGCGTGGTGGCAGGTCCTCGGGGCGGTACTGACCGAGCCGTTGCCCGTGTCCGGGATCGCCCGCGCCATGGGGATCACGCGGCAGAGCGTGCAGCGGATCGCGGACCTGCTGGTGGGAAAGGGGCTCGCGGAGTACGTACCGAATCCGGCCCACCGCCGCGCGAAGCTGCTGCGTCCCACGGAGGAGGGCCGGGCCGCGGTGTCCCGGATCGGCCCCGGCCACGCGGAGTTCGCCGCGCGCCTGGCGGAGGAGCTGGGAGAGGCGGAGTTCGCGGAGACGGTACGGATGCTGGCCCGATTGTCGGCCGCGTTGGAGGCGGTGGACGTACCCAGCCCGTCCGGCGATTGAGGACGGAACCGGAGAGGCAAACCCCGAGCGCCTCGCGGGCAGGCGTGGAATTCCGTCCCCGCCGAGGCGCACCCCGCGCGGCTATCCTCGACGCGTTCCGGCGTATCGCCGTACGGGGGAGGACGCACACCGTGGAAAAGCTCGGGCTCACCGACCCACAACGCATCGGCGCCTACCGCCTGCTGGGCCTGCTCGGCGCGGGCGGCATGGGTCAGGTCTACCTGGCCCGGTCGGACCGCGGCCGCACCGTCGCGATCAAGCTGGTGCGCGGCGAGCTCGCCGAGCAGCAGGAGTTCCGCGACCGCTTCCGCCAGGAAGTGCGGGCCGCCCGCCAGGTCGGCTCCGCCTGGACCGCCCCCGTGCTGGACGCCGACACCGAGGCCGCCGTGCCCTGGGTCGCGACCGGATACGTCGCCGGGCCCTCCCTCCACTCCACCGTCTCCGGCCGTGCGGGCGCCCGCACGGGGGCGGCTTCCAGTGCGTACGGCCCCCTGCCCGAGCGCTCGGTCCACATCCTGGGCTCCGGCCTCGCCCATGCCCTCCAGGCCATCCATGCCGCCGGGCTCATCCATCGCGATCTCAAGCCCTCCAACATCCTGCTGACGATCGACGGACCGCGCGTCATCGACTTCGGCATAGCCCGGGCACTCGACACCGTCGCAGACGGCGGCCTCACCCGCACCGGGGCCCTGGTCGGTTCGCCCGGCTTCATGTCGCCCGAGCAGGTACGGGGCGAGCGCGTGACCCCGGCGTGCGATGTGTTCTGCCTCGGCTCGGTACTGGCGTACGCGTCGACCGGCCGGCTTCCGTTCGGGACCTCCAACAGCGGCGTGCACGCGCAGATGTTCCGGATCGTGCAGGAGGCCCCGGACCTCACCGGTGTCCCCGTGGACCTCGTCGAACTGGTCAGGGACTGCCTGCACAAGGATCCGGCCGCCCGTCCGACGCCGGACGCGATCCTGGAACGCCTGGCCGACGACGACACGGCGGAACCCTGGCTCCCGGGCGCACTCATCGCCCAACTCGGGCGCCACGCCGTCGAACTGCTGGACTCCGAGGATCCGGAGGAAGCGGCCGGGCCGGACCCCGTCCCGGACAAGGCACCCCCAGCGCCCCCAGTACCTGCGGAGGCCCCCACGCCCCCGGTGCCCGCGGCACCCCCAGCGTCCTCAACGCCTGCACCGGCCACACCGCCCACACCGCCGCCCACCGGGCGTCCCACCCCCGAACCGCCATCCGGCGCCGTCCACGCGCTCCCCCCGATGGCCGGTGCGCCCATACCTGCTCCGCCCCTCGGGCCGACGTCCTCCCCCGCGTACGGCTATCCGCAGCAGCCGCCCGCCCAGCAGAGCTACGCCGGTTACGGATATCCGCAGCAGCAGTCGCCGACGCCGACGCCGACGCAACAGCCGGGCTTCGGTGCCACGCCCCCGTACGGCCCCCTCCACCCCGCCGCCCCGCAGCCCGGCCCGGGACCCACCCGCCGCGGGAGGGGTGCGACCATCGCCCTCGTCGCGATCGCCGTGCTCGTCGCCATCGGTGCGGGCGGGTCCGTCTACGCGCTCATGAACGACAAGGGCCCGAAGCCCAAGCCGTCCCCTTCTTCCTCCTCGGACTCCCCCGTCACCGACGATCCGTCGTCCCCGGATCCGTCCCCGACCGACGGAAAGAAAAACAGCGACGGCCCGATCCCGGCCGGCTACCTCGGCGCCTGGTCGGGCTCCATCGACAACGCCGTCGGCCACTCCACGCGGGATCTCGTCATCAAGCAGGGCACGGTCGGCGACACCGTCCTCACCCTCACCGCGGACGGCCCGCTGGACGGCGGCGGCTCCTACCACTGCGTCTTCCACGCAGACCTGACCGCAGAACCGACCCCGAACGGACCCGTCGAAGTCGGCACCTCCACCGTCGCCGTCGGCGAACCCATGTCATCCTGCACCGCAGGCAAACCCACCACACTCACCCTGCTCCCGAACGGCTCCCTGAGCCGCGAAAACACGAACACCGGCGAACAACTCACCTACACCAAGTCCAACTGACCAACCCAGCAAAGAGCCCGACAAACCCACCTTCACAGTCACCTCCCACGCCTGGCCGTCGCTCCACACCCGGGCGAACCGACAGCAGGCGGGCCCGCACGACGCCGACCCATACGCTCGCCCGGTTCCTCCGCCGGCCCGCCCACAGCAACACCTCTTCCACACAACGTGACACCCACCCCCACACCTGTCACGTTCACTCCACAGCCCCTCCCACCGAGCCCATCTCTCGCCACACAAACTGCCCCTCCGTACAACGTGACACTCACCCCCGCACCTGTCACGTTGTGTAACAACCCCTATGAGTGGGAGCGGAGCGAAGCCGCCCGACCAGGGCAGGTTTCTGCGCCAGGCTCACCCCATGCGTCCACGTTCTTCGTACAAAGCACCACCACCACAGAGCCTGATCTACTCCGCCGTGGTGCAGAGCATGACCGAACACGGGCCCCGCAAAATGAACATGGCCCTCGCAGCACGCATCGCCGAAACCGATCGCCAACTCCTCTACCGCAACTGGCCCGATCGCCACGTGCTCGTCCGCGAAGCCACCGAGAGCGAGTTGCAGCGTGTCCTGTTCGTCGCGGGCGATCTGCTCTCCGAGCAGGAGGACGTGTGCCGGGTGATCGAGAAGATCGTGCGAGCTGCCCGCATGGTGCGCGAGCACCCCGTGACCCGGACGACCGCACGTACCGACCCGGACCTGCTGCGGAGCGCCCTGCTCGACATGGACACCCGGTTGCACGGACAAGCCAGGTACTGGCTGGAAAGCCTGTTCCCGGAACCGCTGGCCAGGACGCTTCCGCGCATGTACTGGCTGCGGGACGTCCTGCTCACCATCGCGGCTCCCTTCGCACTCACACCGCCGGAGGATCCCCACCCGGGCTCCGAACGATCGGACTCCGGATGCTCAAGCTCCGAGCGCTCGAGCTCCGATTCCTCAGGCTCCGACGGCCCGGACTCCTCACGCTCGTACCTCGACCAGCGACTCCGCATCACGCTGCACGTGTGTCTCGGCGCCGCTCCGGACTGCCCCTGCACCCTCGTCTCGTCGTGATCTCTGCACCGCCCTCGCCATAACCGGGCCCATCTCCGACCTCATCGGCGCCCGACGGCTCACACAGTCGGCCAGGACCCGGCCCCGCACCCGACCAGTCAGGGACGGCGGTTGTGGGCGCCGGGGGTGTGGCCGAAGGCACGGCGGAAGGCGTCGATGAAGGCGCTGGTGGAGGACCAACCGCAGCGGTGGGCGACCGTGGCTCAGTGACGGCGCCTGCATCAACACAGGACTCGTCGTCCCCCACCGCAAACGACCTGGCCGCCCACTCCTGCCCGGCCAGGAAACAGACAACGCGGAACACCGACGTGTGCGAGCCCGTGTGGAACACGCCTTCGCCCCCCATGAAGCACTACAAGATCCTCCGCGACTGCCGACAGTGCGGAAACGGCCTCCACTACGCGGTCCGAGCCGTCGTCACCCTGCATAACCACGCCCTGACGGCGTGATCCACAAAGGTGCAGAAACCGGCTCAGCCTGCCCAGCCCCAGCCTTCTGCGACACGCTTTAGACCAATGGCCTGGCCGACATCAGCAGATGCTGGTGGGTGGGGCGCGCCGCCTCGTCCGCCGCATCCTTCCGGGCCCCCCATCCGGTGACCATCGCACGTTGCCCGGGGCCCATGAGCTCGAACCTGATCACGGGGGCGTCGAAGGAAGCCAGGGCGTCCATCAGGTACGAGGGGTTGAAGGCGACCGTCAGCCCGTCGGAGCCCTCAAGTGCGGCGGGCAGGCGCTGGGAGGCGACATCGTCCTCGTAACCCGCCTGCAGCAGCACCGAATCGCCGGAGAAGGCCAGTTGGAGCGGGCTGCCGCCCTCCGCGACCACGGCGACGCGCTTGACGGCCTCGACCAGAGGGGCCCGATCGGTGATCGCACGGGCGGCGTCCGGCGTCGCGAACAGCTTGTCGTGGCGCGGCAGTCGGCCATCCAGCAGGCGCACCGTGGTGCGCATCCCGGCCAGTTCGAAACCGACCGAGCCGGCGTCCCATGCGAGTCGGACCATTCCGGCCCGGCCGAAGGAGCGGGCGATCTCGGTCAGTCTGCGGGCGGAGACCACGACATCGGCCGAGACGCCGTCCTGCCCGGGTTTCCACGTGAGCACGCGCACCGCGAACCGGTAGCGGTCCGTCGCGGCGAGGGTCATCGTGTCGCCGTCGAGCGCCAGCCTGATACCGGTCAGGGTGGGCAGAGTGTCGTCCCGGCCCGCCGCCACCGCGACATGGGCGACGGCCGCGGCAAACTCCTCCGCGTCCACAACGCCGAGCACCTCCGGCAGTGGCGGAAGCGCCGGATAGTCGTCGAACGGAAGCACCGAGAGCCCGAATCGGGCGCCGCCACTCGTCAGCGAGAACCGTGAGCCCTCGACCGCGCACTCCACCGCACCCTCAGGCAGCACCCGGCAGACATCGAGCAGTCGGCGGCCCATGACCAGCACCTTCCCGGCCCGTACGGTCTCCGCCTCCACCTCGATGCACGCGGACGCCTCGTAATCGAGGCCCGAGATGCGCAGCCGCCCGTCGGCCGCCTCCAACAGCAGCCCGCCCAGCACGGGAACGGTCGAGCGTGTGGGCAGCACCCGGGCCGCCCAGGCCACGGCGTCGGTCAGTGCGCTGCGCTCGATGCGGAACTCCATGGCGGCGGCTTCTCCCGGTCGTCTCGGATCGTGATCGTGAACGTGGTCCTGATCGTGATCCGACACTAGGGGCTGCCACTGACAGCGGGAGAAGAAGAGATCCGGTTGCGGCCGGCGGGAGCGGCCACCCCCGTGAGCCGCTGCCGCCGTCCCCGTTGCCCCTCCCCCGAAGGGCCCCGCAACCGTGTGGGGACTCTAGAACGTCGGGTACTCGACAGGAAGATTCAGTTAGCACTGCGTGAGCCGTCGGGGGTATCAGTCCGCACAGCCAAATCGGTACGATGCACTCCGGTTTTTCGGGCAGGGCTTGTGCGGAGCGCAGGAGCGCGGAAGCGGAGGGTGCGTGCGCGCGCGGGAACGGGCCGACGACGTACTGCGGATGTTCCGGCTGGCCCGATCCGGCGGCACGCAGGAGCTGCTGCGCTGGGTGTCCGGCCGGGCGGAGGGCTGGGCCGGGCTGCTCGACGGGGACGGCACGGTCCTGCACGGCGTGGCGAGGGCCCCGGTTCGTACGGGCGCCGATGCCGCCGCTCTGGCCACCGAGGGCGTCAGGGAGCTGGCATCGCTCGGCGCACGCTCCTTCTCGTTCGACCGGGGTCCGCACACCGCGCTGCTGTTCCCTCTGGACGGGCCGCCCGACACCGCTCCTCCGGTCCTGGCCGTCGTCGCCCCGCGCCCGCTGCCGGACGGACTCGGCGCGCTGCTCGCCGATGTCGCGATGCCGCTCGCCATGTGCTGGACGGCGGAGTCCGTGGAACGCAAGCGCCGCCGCGTCGACCTGGCGGAGTCGCGCAACCGGGAAGCGGTGCTGCATCTGCTCATGACCGGCCAGCTGTCCATCGCGCACCAGGTCGCGGGGGCGCTGAAACCCACGCTGCCCGACCCCGTCCGGGTGTGCGTGGTGGAGTGCCCGGCCGGCCGCCGCGACGAGGTGGCACGGATCTGCACGGAGCTCTCCGGCGGCCGGTCCTGGATCGTGCGGTGCCCGGTGTACGCACGCCATCTGATCCTCGTCGTACCGGCCGATCCGAACGCGGCCGGACAGCCGCTCGGCCGTCGGGTCGCCGACGTGGTGGACGAGTGTGTCGTGGGGGCGAGCGAGGACGTACCGCTGTCCGACACGGCGACCGGATACCGGCAGGCGTTCCACGCCCTGGCCGTGGCCCGCGGACTGCCGGCCCGGCACGCCGGGTTCGGCTCGGCGCCGGAGGCCGCCCTGATCGTCGGCGCGGCCGGTGCGCGGTGGGCGGATGCGCTGCTGAACCCGTTGCTCATGTACCTGCCGCGGCGCAGCCACGACCCGGGCAGCCAGGAACTCGCGGCGACCCTGACCTCCTGGCTCGCGTTCTCCTCGCACGCGACCCAGCACCTGAAGATCCACCGGAACACCCTGACGGCACGGCTCCGGCTGATCGGCGAACTGCTCGGCCTCGATCTGCACCGGGTCGCCGACCAGGCCGCCCTCGACCTGGCCCTGCGCATCCGCGCCACGCCCACCGTGCCCCGGGCGGTCCGTCCGGGCGAGGCGGTGCCCGAACCGCCCCGCCGGCTGGACGACATCCTGCGCGGACCGGCCGTCCAGGAGTGGGCGGCCCAGCAGGTGCACCCGCTCACCGCGCGGGACGCCTCCGGGAGCACCGCCGACCCGCGGGCGACGCTCCGCACCTGGCTGGACTGCGAGGCCCGACTCGGCCCGACGGCCGCCGCGTTGGGCATCTCGGTGCCGGGGGCCCGCAAGCGCCTCACGCGCCTCGAATCGACGCTTCAGCGCTCGCTTCTGCGGGCACCGAGCGCGCGTTACGACCTGTGGCTGGCCTTCCGTGCCCTGGATGTCGCGGGAGCCGGCGCCGCCCGGTGAACCGGAACGGGGGCGTGTCCGGCCGGGCCGGGCACGCCCCCGTCGGGTGGGGGTTCTTCGGGCAGCGGGTCTACGGACTGCCCGTCAGCAGCTCAGGTTGGAGCCGGGAGTGGTGCCGAGGATCTGGACGAATGCCTGGTAGCGGTCGATACGGCTCTGGACCTGGGCGGGGTTCCCGCCGTTGCACTCCAGGCTGCCGTTGATGGAGCGGATGGTCTCGCCGAAGCCCGCACCGTTCACCATGGCGTTGTGGGCGGTCATCGTGCCCGGACCGTTCTGGGTGTTCCAGTACCAGAGGCCGGTCTTCCAGGCGACCGAGGCGTTCTGCTCGACCAGGTACGGGTTGCCCAGCAGGTCGATGCCGAGCGCGTCACCGGCGGCCTTGTAGTTGAAGTTCCAGCTGAGCTGGATCGGGCCGCGGCCGTAGTACGCGGCCTGTCCGGCCGGGCAGCCGTAGGGCTGGCTGCTGTCGCAGTAGTGCGGGTAGTTGGCCGTGTTCTGCTCGACCACGTACACCAGGCCGCCCGTCTCGTGGCTGACGTTGGCGAGGAACGCCGCAGCTTCCTGACGCTTGACGGTGTCGCTGCCGGTGGTCGCGAAGCCCGGGTAGGCGCTCAGGGCCGCGGTGAGTCCGTCGTACGTGTAGAACGGGTTCCGGTTCGGGAACATCTGGTTGAACTGCGCCTCGCTGACGACGAAGCCGGACGGGGTGCCCGGGTCCGTACCGCCGCCACCGCCGCAACTTCCCTGGTCCGCCCAGACGTCGGAGCTGCCCGGGGTCTCGTTCTGGGTCCACCACTTGGCGGTCCAGTTGTGCCCGTTGTAGGAGGCCGAACCACCGCCGGTGTAGACGGAGGAGGAGTTCCAGGGTGCCGCGCAGTCGGCTGCCGCGGCGGTGGTGGCGGGGAGCATGACGACCATCGCGACGACCGCGCCCAGTGCGGTCAGCAGGCCCATGATGCGTCTGATCATGTGTCACTCCTTCGGTGCGGCGCACCGAGCCGGGCGGTGCGCCGCCATGGGGGGTTGACGGTCACTCAAGCGCTGCCGCTCTGAACCTGTCAAGGTCTAGACCAACGCGGGAGAGCTCCCCGAATGAGTGCCCATGAGTGGGGCCGCAACACATCCGTGCCGCCGAACCCTCCCCCCAACAGGGTTGATAGCGGGAAGAGTTCATCCGGATCATGGACCGCGCAACAGGGCGGGCCCGAAGGAAAACTTCGGGCCCGTCCAGCATGCGGAACGTCGGACCGATCGGCCGACCGGCGGTCAGCGGTCAGCGGTCAGCGGCACGCGGGGCGCGGGGCGCGGGGCGCGGGGCGCGGCCCCGACGGTCGCGTCAGGTCAGCGCGTCGAGCCCGCGGACGAGGCGGGCCCCCTCACGGGTCATGATCTCCGGGTCGCGCAGGGCATTGGAGAGCAGCGACATGCCCTGGTAGGCGCCGACGAACGTCAGCGAGAGGCCCTCGGGGTCGGCCACCCCCATCTCGCGGAACTGCCGCTCCACCCAGTCCAGGAGCCGGCGGACGACATGCCCCACCGCGAGGTCGAGACCCCCCTCGGCACCCTTGCCGAGCTCGACGGCGAGGGTGCCGGTCGGGCAGCCGTAACGGGCCGCGGTGTCGCGCTGCCCGACCCACGCATCCACCAGGCCCTTCAGCCGCTCGCACGGATCGGGAAGCCGGTCGAGGCGGTCGGTGAGGGCTTCCAGGTGGCGGGTGTGCTCGGAGAGGGCGGCCTCGACCAGCTCGTCCTTGGTCTTGAAGTAGTAGTACACGTTGCCCGCCGGGACATCGGCGGCTCGGGCGATGTCGGCGATGGTCGTACGCTCCACGCCCTGCTCGTGCAGGACCCGGGCGGCGGCGGCCGTCAGCCGCTGCCGCTTGTCGGCGGCCTTCGTCCGGGGCCGCCGGGAATCCATTGAGTCAGTCACCCGACTGACTATAGACGGCACCCCGGCCGGCCGTGCTAGCGTCCCGTGCACCAAGTCAGTCAGTTGACTGACTCACTCGCAATGAGGGGGGACCGGCGTGATCGTGGTGACAGGTGCGACCGGGAACGTAGGGCGGGCGCTGGTACGGATGCTCACCGAGGCCCGGGTTCCGGTCACGGCGGTGGCCCGGCACATCACCGACGCCGACGTGCCGCCGGGCGTGCGCGCGACGGCCGCCGACCTGGCCGCGCCGGCCGGGCTGCGGGGCGCGTTCGACGGCGCGGAGGCGCTGTTCCTGCTGGTGGCGGGCGACGACCCGCACGGCGTTCTGGAGGTGGCGAAGGCCGCCGGGGTGCGCAGAGTGGTGCTGCTGTCCTCGCAGGGTGCGGGGACCCGCCCGGAGGCGTACCGGCATCCGCGTCTGTTCGAGGCGGCCGTGCGGGAGTCCGGTCTCGACTGGACGGTCCTGCGGTCGGGCGGGATGGCCACCAACGCCCTCGCCTGGGCGGAGTCGGTCCGTACGCGGCGGGCGGCGGCAGCGCCGTTCGGTGACATCGGCCTGCCCTTCGTCGACCCGGTCGACGTGGCCGCGGTCGCCGCCGCCGCCCTGCGCGAGGACACGCACGCGGGTGCCACGTACACCCTGACCGGCCCCGCGCCGACGACCCCGCGCGAACGGGCGGCGGCGATCGCGGCCGCGCTGGGCGAACCGGTGCGGTTCACCGAGCAGACCCGCGAGGAGGCCCGCACGCTGATGGCGGGCTTCATGCCGCTTCCCGTGGTCGAGGGCACGCTGGCCATCCTGGGCGAACCCACCGAGGAGGAGCGGCGGGCCAGCCCCGATGTCGAACGCGTCCTGGGCCGGACGCCGGGCACCTTCGCCGCCTGGGCCGCACGCAACGCGGCGGCCTTCCGCTGAACACTCCGGCCCTCCGCTGAACCGTCCTGCCTTCCGGTGAACCGTCCTGCCTTCCGGTGAATGTTCCGGCCGGGCCCTGCCCACCGGGCAGAACGGACCCGGGCGGCGAGGGTGCGGCGCGGTCCGGCCGTCAGCAGGACAGCCGGGAGCCCGGCGCCGTACCGAGGACGGCGGTGATCCGCTCGTACGTGGCGACCCGGGCCGCGACAGAGCCCGGGTTGCCGCCGTCGCACTCCAGGGCACCGTTGAGCGAGCGGATCGTCTCACCGAAGCCCGCACCGCCGACCATCGCGTCGTGCGAGGTCATGGTGCCGGGGCCGTTCTGGGTGTTCCAGTACCAGAGGGCCGTCTGCCAGGCGACGGACGGATCCTGCTCCACCAGCCAGGGGTTGTCGAGGAGATCGAGGCCGAGCGCGTCGCCCGCGGTCTTGTAGTTGAAGTTCCAGCTGAACATGATCGGGCCGCGGCCGTAGTAGGCGGTCTGTCCGGCCGGGCAGCCGTAGGGCCGGCTGTAGTCGCACTTGCGCCAGTAGTTGGCCTCGTTGATCTCCTTCACGTACCGCAGCCCGACCGACTCGAAGTCGGCGTGGGTCAGGAACGCGGCGGCCTCCCGGGCCCGCGTGGCGGGCGTTCCGGTGTTCGCGAAGCGCGGGTAGGCGTGCAGGGCGTCGATCAGTCCCCGATACGTGTAGAAGGGGTTCCGGTCAGGGAAGAGCGCGTCGAACTGCGCCTCGCTGACGACGAAGTCCGAAACCCCGCCCGTACAGGCGCCCCGGTCGGCCCAGACGGCGGTGGCACCGGGATTCTCGTTCTGCGTCCACCACGCGGCCGTCCAGTTGCGGCCGTGGTGCGAGACGGTGCCACCCGCCGAGTACGCGGTCGAGGAACTCCATACGGACGCGCACGGAGCGGGCGCGGCGGCGGAGACGGCCGACACAGAAGCGGGGCTCGGCGCGGAGGCTGTGGAAGCTGCGGAGGCGGTCGGCAGTAACGCCGCCGTCGCGACGACGGCGCTCAGGACGGTCAGAAGACCCTTGATGCGGTTCAGCGCTGCTCACTCCTTCGGCAGGGCGCGACGACCACGTCAGCGGGCCGTCCGGACGTCCCGCCACTCAAGCCCTGATGGTCTGGACCTGTCAAGGTCTAGACCACAGGGCTTGGTGCTCCTCCAGAGGAGGTCCGAAGGATTCCGAAGGAATGGGGGTCAGGTCACGTTCACGTGGACGATGGGCGACATGGTCTTGCCGTGGACCACGCGCAGCTCCTGGGCGCCCTTGTGGCTGAGCTTGACGTGCACGGCGTAGACGCCGTGCTTCTTGACGGTGCCACTGACGTGCAGCGCGGTCCACTTGCCACTGCTGTTGAGATGGCGCACGGTGAGCTTGCTGCCGGTCTTGATGTCCCTCACTTTGCCGCTGATGATGACGCTCGAACCGGCCTTGACCGACGTGTGGTTGGCGTGAGCGGTGATGGACGCGTGCATCACCGGCGTCGCCGCGGCCACCGTCGCCGGATGGGCGGCGGGTGCGGTGAGCGGTGCGGCTGTCGCGGCCCCGGCTCCGCCCGCGAGCATGGCCGCGCACACGGCGCCGACGGCCGCCGCCCGCATCCGGAGGCCCTTCCCGGTCTTCTGCGTCGTCCCGGTTCTATTCATGGCCTTCTGATTCATGAACGTTCACCTCGCACGGGTGCCTTGCTTGCCGGTATCGATGGCTCCATGGTGCGAAACCCTCAATGAGGGGACCGTTTACGCCGGATGTGAGCACTGACATGTTCGGCCGGGGTGCGCCGTACGGACCGCTCAGAGCCGGGTGGCTCCCGGTGCGAGCGGGATCTCCAGCCGCACCCGGGCGCCGCCGCCCGGCGCGTTGTCCGCCGTCGCACTGCCGCCGTGCGCCTGCGCGATGGAACGCACGATGGCCAGGCCCAGGCCGGCGCCGCCCCCCGTGTCTGCTGCGGGCGGCGTCGGCGCGCCGGAACCGTTCGAAGGCCAGCGGCAGGAACGTGCGCGGGAAGCCGGGGCCGTGGTCACGCACCTCGATCACCGCACGGCCGTCCGCCCCCACACCGCGGACGGTGAGCGAGACGTCGATGCCGCTGCCCTCGGGGGCGTACCTCAGGGCGTTGTCGAGCAGGTTGTCGACGGCCTGCCGCAACCGGTCGGGGTCGGCGACCATGCGTACGCCGTCCTCGTCGGTGTGCAGCCACACCCGCACGTTCCGGGGTGCCGCGAGGGACGACGCGGCCCGCACGGCGGTGGCCAGCAGTTCGGCGGGGGCCACCGGCTCCGGCCGCACGACGGGCCTCCCCTCGTCGGTCCTGCTCAGCAGCAACAGGTCCTCGGACAGCCGGATCAGCCGATCGGTGTCCCGGGCGGCGGCGGCCACCGCGGCGGCGAGTTCATCCCGGGTGCGCCGGGGCTGCCCGGCCAGTTCCAGTTCGGCCTTCAGGGCGGTCAGCGGGGTACGCAGTTCGTGGCCCGCGTCCGCGGCGAATCCGCGCTGGCGGGCCAGGGCATCGGCGAGCCGGTCGAGTACGTCGTTCATGGTGACCGCGAGGGTCGCGATCTCGTCGCGGGTGGCGGGCGTCTCAAGACGGGAGCCGGTGTCCTGCTCGGTGATCTCCGCGAGCCGTCTGCGCATCCGGTCCACCGGGCGCAGGGCGGAGCCGGCCAGCCAGTACGCGCCGAGCCCGGCGGCGATCACGGCGGGTGGGCCGCCCAGCAGCAGGGCGTTGCGGGTGTGCGCGGTCGCGGCGTCCGCGAGCCGGGAGCCGGCCCCCACCACCACCACGACCGGACGGTCGTCGTTGGAGGCCGGGACGGCGAGCATCCGGTAGTCCTGGCCCTCCACCGAGGCGGTGGGAACCGGCCGACCGGGAAGCGGACCGCAGAACCGGAGAACCGGAGAACCGAAGAACCGCAGAACCGGATCGCCGTCGCGCTCTTCCGCCTCGTCGTCGACGACCACGTACCGCTGAAGAACCTGCCCCCGCCGGCATCCTGAAGAAACGCGGAGAGGGCCGGAACACACCGTCCCGGCCCTCCGCGCGTCCGCCGCTCCTGGAGGAACGTCCGCCGCTCCTAGAGGAAGGAGTTGATCTCGATGGTCTCGGTGCGGCCGGGGCCGACACCGATCGCGGAGATCGGGGCGCCGGACATCTCCTCCAGCGCCTTCACGTACGCCTGCGCGTTCTTCGGCAGATCAGCGAAGGTCTTGGCCTTCGTGATGTCCTCGGACCAGCCCGGCAGCATCTCGTAGACCGGCTTCGCGTGGTGGAAGTCGGTCTGGCTGTACGGGAGTTCCTCGACGCGCTTGCCGTCGATCTCGTACGCGACGCACACCGGGATCTGCTCCCAGCCGGTCAGCACGTCCAGCTTGGTGAGGAAGAAGTCGGTGAGGCCGTTGACCCGGGTCGCGTACCGCGCGATGACCGCGTCGAACCAGCCGCAGCGACGGTCACGGCCGGTGGTGACACCGCGCTCGCCACCGATCCGGCGCAGCGCCTCGCCGTCCTCGTCGAGCAGCTCCGTCGGGAACGGGCCCGCGCCGACACGGGTGGTGTAGGCCTTGAGGATGCCGATGACCCGGCTGATCTTCGTCGGGCCCACTCCGGCACCGGTGCAGGCGCCGCCCGCAGTCGGGTTGGAGGAGGTGACGAAGGGGTACGTGCCGTGGTCGACATCGAGCAGCGTGCCCTGACCGCCCTCGAAGAGGACGACCTTGCCCGCGTCGATGGCGTTGTTCAGGACGAGCGTCGTGTCGGAGACGTACGGCTTGATCTGCTCCGCGTACTGGAGCATCTCCTCGACGATCTTGCCGGACTCGATGGCGCGCCGGTTGAAGACCTTGGCGAGGAGCTGGTTCTTCTGCTCCAGGGCCGCCTCGACCTTCTGCTCCAGGATCGACTCGTCGTAGAGGTCCTGGACGCGGATGCCCACACGGTTGATCTTGTCGGCGTACGTCGGGCCGATGCCGCGGCCCGTCGTACCGATCTTGCGCTTCCCGAGGAACCGTTCCGTCACCTTGTCGACGGTCACGTTGTACGGGGTGATCAAATGGGCATTGCCGCTGATCAGCAGCTTGGACGTGTCCACGCCGCGGTCGTTCAGCCCACTCAGCTCGGAGAGCAGGACGGCCGGGTCGACGACGACACCGTTTCCGATGACCGGGGTACACCCCGGCGAAAGGATTCCGGAGGGGAGGAGATGAAGTGCGTACTTCTGGTCACCGACGACCACCGTGTGGCCGGCGTTGTTGCCGCCTTGGTAGCGCACCACATAATCCACGGATCCACCGAGGAGGTCGGTGGCCTTTCCCTTGCCCTCGTCACCCCACTGAGCACCGAGCAGCACAAGTGCGGGCACAGGCGTACACCCCTTCCGGGCGGGGCATGTCCAAGGTCAGGGGGCGTACGTAAACGTCGTACATGCCGTACGACGATGTACGACAAGGCCTTAACCGTCGAACCGGTGCCCCGGAATAGACGAAGCCCCTGGCGCAATAGCGCAAGGGGCTCTTGCACCAAGATGCTACCCGAGGAAGGACCGAGGTGTCGGCTGCCCAGCCCCCCGGCGACGGTGCGCACCAGCTGCTGGTGGTCATCGACCCGGTAGCCCGCCGGACCGACGGCGAATCCGTCCGCATCGCGAAGGACGTGCTCAGTGCCGGTTCGCACGCCAAGATCTGCCTGCCCGACGGCCCCGAGGAATTCGCGCGGGCCTTGTCCCGCCGGGGCAGTCGGCGGCCGGTGGTGGTCGGCGACGACCGGGCGCTGCGGCGGGCGGTGGCCCTGCTGCACCGGGAGCGCGAGCCCGCCGAGAGCGCGCTCGCGCTGATCCCGGTCGGCGCCCCGGCCGCGCTGGAACTCGCCCATGCGCTCGGCGTGCCCCGGGGCGCGGTGGCGGCGGCGCGCACCGCGCTGGACGGGGCCGTACGCATGCTCGACCTGCTGGTCGACGACAGCGACGGCGTCGTCCTGGGGGTGCTGCACATCCCGGCCATGAGCACGCTGCCCGGCGCGGCGGCGGCCCGTACGGGGGGCACGACGGTCTGGGACACCTGCCGCACCCTGGTCCGCACCCTGGTGCACCCCGCCCCGCCACCGTCCTCCGTCCCACCGCGCACCCACCGGCTGCGGGTCGAGGCGGACGGCGCCCTGCTCAACGATCTGGACCGCCCGGTCGAGTCGGTGACGGTGACCTCGCAGGGCGGCGACGGGGGCCTCGCGGAGGTGGTGATCCGCCTTCCGTCCGGCGAACCGGTGACGGCGGAGGCGAAGGCCGTCACGGTCTCGGGCGCGGACTTCCGCTACCGGGCGGACATACACATCGGCGGCCCGGTCCGGACGAGGACCTGGACGGTACGGGCCGGGGCCTGGGGACTGATGCTGCCGGTGGCCGAGGGGTAGCCTCCGGCGCGGGGCCGGGGGCAGACCGGGCGGGGACGGGCAGAAGGGTGGGGCCGGAGATGCCGGACGGTTCAGAGGGCGCGGACAGACCGGGGGCGGAGAGGCTGGGGGCGGAGAGCCTGGAGGCGGAGGGGCTGGAGGCCGTCGTCGTACCCTCTGCCCGACCGGCCGTGGGTGCGTGGGGGACCGGGCGCCGGACCCGACGGCGGAACGGACGCCGAGCTGGACCGCGGACCGGACAGCGGGCCGGACGGTGGACCTGGCAGCGGACCGGACGGCCGGGCCGTCGCGGAGTCCGCGCTGCCCCGCGCGGAGTCCGGGCCGCCCCGCGCGGAGTCCGCGCCGCCCCGCGCGGACTCCGCGCACATCACCTACGCCGCGTTCGCCGCCGTGGCGGAACACCAGGCCTGGCTGCGCGGCCCGGACCCGGTCGGGCCACGGGCGGCGGACCCTGTGCGGGTGGGGCAGGAGGTCACGTGGTGGCGGGTGCCCACGCTGCGGTACGTCGCCGGAACCGCGGGGACCTCGTGGTCACTGGGATACGCAGGCGTCATCGCCGGGCTGTGCTGGGTCCTGGACGCCGGTGCAGTCCCGGACTTCTTCCGGGGGCTCGCCGTGCTGAGTGGGGTCCTGGGGCTCTACGGCGCCTGGCGGATGTTCGGTTCGGGCATCCCGCTCGCACGCCGGCTGGCCCGTGCCGCTGTCGCTCCGGAACCACGGACCCGGCCGTACGCCCTGCTGTGCGATGCGGACAACGCAAGTGCCGCCCCCCTGCTCGTGCTCTTCCCGGAGAAGAGGGCCGGCAGGAGGCCGGACGGAGGGACGGACGGGGGTGCCGACGGCGACGCCGCTCCGGAGGGGCTGCTGCGGCTTCTGCCGCCGGGGCCGGACAAGTGCCCCTGGGCGGGACTGCCCGCGCCGACCGGCACGGCGGAACTGCGCGGCCTGCCGGGCCGCCCCTGGTCGTCGCCTGGATCGAGGGACGCCCGTACTGGCCGCAGGACGTGTACACGGACATCGACCCGTCCGACCCCCGCGCCCTCGACGCGCTTTCGAACCTGGTCCCCGGCCCGGTGTGACGGGCATCGGACCGGTGTGACAGGCATCGGACCGCACTTCTTCAGGCGCTCGTGGCCCGGCGCCCGTCGGCCGTCGGGAGGTCGAGCGTCTTTCGGTGCTCGCGCCAGCGGTCCATCAATCTGCCCAGCTCCTCCTGCGCGAACTCGAAGAAAGCCGCCGTCTCGGCGAGCCGGGCGCCGGCCGGGGTGTGCTCGCCCAGGGTGCGGGCGCCTTCCTTGAGGGTGCTCTCCCAGCGGGTGAACGCCCGGTCGCGGCCGGCGAAGGTGGTGTACCAGACCTCGTCGTGCAGGCGGTAACGGTCCCGGCGTGATCCCGGGTCGCGTTCGCGGCCAACCATGCTGACCTGGGTGAGGTAGTTGACCGCGCCGGACACGGCCGCCGGGCTGATCTGCAGCGCCATGGCGAGCTCCGCGGAGGTCATGGACCCGTCGTCGTCCGCGAGGAGCGCGGCGAAGACGCGGGACGCCATCCGCTGCATCCCCGCCTCGGTCATCTCGGACGCGAACCGCTCCACGAACCGCGACACGGCCTCCGCGTCACGCCCGTCACGCGTGTTCTGTTCGGTTCCGCTGGTCATCGCCCGATCGTCTCCCCTGATTCCGCAGCCTCTGCCGCGCCCCAACTTTATACGCTTCCTTAACTTCACAAATTTGTGAACGTAGCGTACCTTCAGAAACATGACGAAGGCAATCACGGTGGCCGGGCTGCACAAGTCGTTCGGTCGGACGCACGCGCTGGACGGCCTCGACCTCATGGTCGAGACCGGTGAAGTCCACGGCTTCCTCGGACCCAACGGCTCCGGGAAGTCCACCACCATCCGGGTGCTGCTGGGTCTGCTGCGGGCCGACTCCGGCGCGGCCCGGATGCTCGGCCGCGATCCGTGGAACGACGCGGTGGAGCTCCACAGACGCGTCGCGTACGTCCCGGGTGACGTCACCCTGTGGCGCAACCTCTCCGGCGGCGAGGTGATCGACCTGTACGGGCGGCTGCGCGGCGGCCTGGACCCGGCCCGGCGCGCCGACCTCGTCGAGCGGTTCGAGCTCGACCCGACGAAGAAGGGGCGTACGTACTCCAAGGGCAACCGGCAGAAGGTCGCCCTCGTCGCCGCGTTCGCCTCCGATGTCGATCTGCTGATCCTCGACGAGCCGACGAGCGGGCTCGATCCGCTGATGGAGGAGGTCTTCCAGGCCTGCGTCGCCGAGGAGCGTGCGCGCGGGCGGACGATCCTGCTGTCCAGCCACATCCTCAGTGAGGTCGAGTCACTCTGCGACCGGGTCAGCATCATCCGCCAGGGGCGGACGGTGGAGACCGGTTCGCTGGCGGACATGCGTCATCTGACGCGTACGAACATCAGCGCCGAGCTGGCCGGTGCACCCAACGGACTCACGCGGCTCCCCGGCGTCCACGACCTCGACGTCCAGGGCCTGCGGGTCACGCTCCAGGTCGACACGGACAAGCTGGACGCCGTCCTCAAGTCGCTCTCCGCATCGGGGGTACGGACCCTGACCAGCACCCCGCCCACCCTGGAGGAGCTCTTCCTGCGTCACTACGCGACCGACACGACCGACGCGACGGACAGCGGCGAGGGCGCGGGGGTGGTGGCGCGATGACTGCCGTGACCACGCCCGCACCGGCCGGTGCGGGACATCGGACCGGGACCGGGACCGGCACCGGGGCGGGACAGCTCGCCGGTACCTGGACCCTGCTGAGGCTCGCCCTGCGGCGCGACCGGATCATGATGCCGGTCTGGGTGATCGTGCTCGGGGGCTCCTTCTCCTCCGTCGGCAGGTCCTTCGCCTCGCTGTACGACACCGCCGCCCAGCGCGCCGGGCTCGCCGCGTCGATGAACGGCAACAGCTCGCTCCGCGCGATGTACGGCCCGGTCTTCAGCGACTCTGTCGGCGGGCTCGTCAGCTGGCGGATGGTCGGCTTCGGCGGAGCGCTGGCGGCCGTGATGAGCCTGATCGTCGTCATCCGGCACACCAGGGAGGAAGAGGAGACCGGCCGCCAGGAGATGCTCTCCTCCGCCATGGTGGGGCGCCGCGCCCCGCTGACCGCCGCACTCCTCGCCGCGCTGATCGCCGACGGCGCGCTGGCACTGGTGATCGCGGCCGGCATGGCCGGCTCCGGCGCGGGTGGTGCCGGAGCGGTGGCGCTCGCCCTGACCGTGGCCGGGATCGGTGTGCTGTTCGCCTGCACCGCCGCGATCACCGCGCAGTTCACCGAGAGCGCACGGCTCGCGAAGGGGTTCACGGCGGCGGTGATCGGTGCCGCGTTCGTGCTGAAGGCGGCGGGCGACTCAACGACGGACGACGGATCGTCGCTACTGACCTGGCTCTCCCCCCTCGGCTGGGCGGAGAACGTGCGCGCGTACGCGGACGAACGCTGGTGGGTGCTGCTCGTCATCGCGGCCGCCGTCGCCGTCCAGGCGGCCCTCGCGTACACGCTGACCGGGCGGCGCGATGTCGGCATGAGCTTTCTGGCGACCCGCCCGGGGCCCGCACGGGGGCGGATCTCCACGGCGTTCGGTCTGGCACTGCGGCTCCAGCGCGGTGCGCTGATCGGCTGGACGCTCTCCTTCGCCACGGCCGGTGTCGTCTTCGGCGGGCTGACCGGCGGCGCGGCGGACCTCGTCGGCGACAACGCGAAGACCCGGGAGATCTTCGAGCGGATGGGCGGACAGGCCGGTCTGACCGACGCGTTCCTCGCGGCGATGGTCTCCGTGCTCGGGACGGTCGCGGCGCTGTACATCGTCGCCTCGGTGCTGCGGCTGCACGGCGAGGAGATCGCCGGGCGCGCCGAACCGGTGCTGGCGGGCGGGGTGAGCCGGATCGGGTGGGCAGCCGGCCATCTGGTCATCGCGTTCGGCGGCGCGGCCCTGATCATGGCGGTGGGCGGCCTCGGCCTGGCCGCCGGCTACGGACATGAACTCCCCGCCGTGCTGGGCGCGTCGCTGGTGCAGCTGCCGGCGATCTGGCTGCTGGGCGGTATGACGGTCCTGCTGTACGGGGCGCTCCCGAAAGCCGCGGTGGCGTCCTGGGGCGTGGCCGGAATATGCCTGGCGCTGGGGTGGATCGGGCCCGCCATCCATATGCCGCAGCCGGTGATGGACGTATCGCCGTTCACGCATCTGCCGAAGTTGCCGGGGGGCACGGGGATGGAGTGGGGACCGGTGCTGGCGCTCGCCGCGGCAGCTGTGGTGCTGGTGGGCGCCGGGGTGGCGGCGCTGCGGCGACGCGATGTCCTGACGTGACGGGGCGGGGAGGGCGCCCGGTGACGGCGGGCCCCTCCCCGGGATGTGCAACCTTCCCGTGGTGCGTTCGCGTCGACCAGATCGTGGAGAACCGACGTGAAGCCATCCGCGGGGCCGCCGGATGTGCGGTCGCCGCCGCCGGTGGAGCCGCCGGGATGCTCGCCTGGGCCCCCTACGGTCGGCGGGGCCTCTTCGGCGGCTTCGAGGGCGCGATGGAGTGGGACGTGCTCCGGCTCGGGCTGCCGGTCATGACCCTGGGCGGCATCGTTGCCGGAATCACCCTTTTCGCCCTCGTACTGGGAAAGTGGCGGCAGGCGCTCGGGGCGGCGGTGCTCCTCACGGCCCTCGCGGGCTTCGGGGTCGCTTTCGATGTCCTGGAAGGCCCGCCGCCGATGTGCGGGCCGGGCTGCTGAGCCCCTGCTCCCGCCCCGCCCTTCCCCTTCCGCTCCCCCGCTCCCCTTCCCTTTCCCCTTCCGCGTTCCCCTTGCCCTTCCCGCTCACCCCGTCACAGCTCGACGCGCAGTTCCTTCAGGCCCCTGATCACGTAGCCCGGGTTCCACTCCGGCTCGGTCGTCAGCCGCAGGTTCGGGGCGCGACGCAGCAGCTCGCCGAAGGAAGCGGCCAGTTCGACCCGGGCCAGTGGGGCGCCCAGGCAGAAGTGGATGCCCGCGCCGAAGGTGATGTGCGGGTTCTCCTGGCGGGCCAGATCCAGGGTGTCCGGGGCCGGGAAGCGGGACGGGTCGCGGTTGGCGGAACCGAAGAGCAGGGCCACCTCGGAGCCGCGTGGAATGACTGTGCCGTCGATCTCGATGTCGTCGAGGACCCAGCGCTCGAACATCTGCAGCGGAGTGTCGTACCGCATCAGCTCCTCGACCGCTGTCGGCAGCAGCCCGTGGTCGGCGCGCAGGGCGGCCAGCTGCTCGGGATGGCGCAGCAGCGTCCACCAACCGTTCACCGTGGTGTTGACGGTCGCCTCGTGGCCCGCGTTGAGCAGCAGCACACAGGTGGAGATCATCTCCTGTTCGCTCAGCCGCTCCCCCTCGTCGTGGGCGGCGATGAGCGCGGAGATCAGATCCGTTCCGGGGTTCTTGCGCCGCTCCTTGATCAGCTCGCGCAGATACGCGGAGAAGTCGAGCGAGGCACGGACCGCGGCGCGGGCGGTCTCGTCGGAGGGGTTGAGCTCGAACATCCCGCAGATCGCCGCCGACCAGGGCCGCAGCGGGGCGCGGTCGGACTCCGGAATGCCGAGCATCTCGGCGATGACGGCCACCGGCAGCGGCTCGGCAACCGCCGTGAGCAGATCACCGCCGCCTGCCTCGACGAACGAGTCGACCAGCCCGGCGGCCAGCCGTCGCACGGTCGGAACGAGCTGCTCGACGGTACGCGGGGTGAACGCCTTGGACACCAGGCGCCGGATCCGGGTGTGGTCGGGGGCCTCCAGGTCGAGGAGCCCCTGTCCGTTGAGGGTGTGGAAGGGCTCGTGCTCGGCGGGCGGCGGCGTGCGGCCGAACTCCTCGTGGGTGAAGCGGTGCAGATAGGTACGGCCCAGGCGGCGGTCGCGCAGCAGGGCCGACACGTCGGAGTAGTGCGGTACGAGCCACTGGTCGGTGGGCTCGAAGTAATGCACCCGGCCGGCGGCACGCAGCCCGGCGTAGGCGGGGTACGGGTCGGCGACGAACGCCGGGGACCAGGGATCGAAGGGCTCGCAGGAGCCGTCGGCCGCGGAATGTGAGGACGGGTGCATGTACGGACGCTAACCGGACCGGACGGTCACCGGCCACACCCGCCCCGGTACGAGTCGGCCGACGTACACCCGCCCCCCGGTACGAGCCGCCGCCGGCCGCCCACCCCCGTCCCCCGTACCGGCGGCCCCGCCGATCCCGACCCCAGCCCCGTCCCCGACCCCGTGCCCAGCGCCGTGCCCAGCCCCGGCCCCAGCCCCGGCCCCAGCCCCGGCCCCAGCCCCGGCCCCAGCCGCCTCGGCTCAGGAAGGCGTGATCAGGCTCAGGAGGGCGTGACCAGCCGAGCCTCGTAAGCGAAGACGGCCGCCTGGGTGCGGTCGCGCAGCCCCAGTTTCACCAGGATGCGGCTCACATGCGTCTTGATGGTGGACTCGGCGACCACCAGGTACGAGGCGATCTCCGCATTGGACCGGCCCTGCGCGATGAGCACGAGCACCTCCGTCTCCCGCTCCGTGAGGTCGCCGATCCTGGCGAAGGCGGGCGGCCGCGGGCTCTCGGCGATCTTCGAGAACTCGCTGATCAGCCGCTTGGTGACGGTCGGGGCGAGCAGCGCCTCACCGGCGGCCACCACCCGTACACCGTCGGCGAGTTGCCGGGCGGAGGCGTCCTTGAGGAGGAAGCCGGACGCCCCGGCCCGCAGCGCCTGGTACACGTATTCGTCCAGGTCGAAGGTGGTCAGCACCAGCACCTTGGCGTCCGCGTCGGCGGCGACGATCTCGCGCGTGGCGTCGATGCCGTTGAGCTCCGGCATCCGGATGTCCATCAGCACCACGTCGGGACGCAGCGCCGCGACCTGCGCAATGGCCTGCCGGCCGTCGACGGCCTCGCCGACGACCTCGATCCCCGGCATGGCGTTGAGCAGCACCGAGAAGCCCTCGCGGACCATCATCTGGTCGTCGACGATCAGCACCCGGATGGGCTGGGCGGCGGAGGTGGAAGCGGAGGTGAAGGACGACGTGGTCATACCTGCTCCACCTGCGCCTCCTGCTGCTCGTCCGTTCCGTTCGCGGACTGGACGGGGATGAACGCGGTGATCTCGTAACCGCCCTCCTTCGTCGGTTCGGCCGTCATGTCACCGTTCAGCATCGCGACGCGCTCCCGCATCCCCGTGATCCCGTGACCGGCCCCCGGCGAGGCCTTCACCGGACCGGTCGGCGGCCCGTTGACGACCCGCAGCCCGAGTCCGCCCAGCACGTAGCCGATCTCGACCTTGGCAGTGGCGCCCGGTGCGTGCCGCAGCGTGTTGCTGAGGGCTTCCTGAATGATCCGGTAGGCCGACAGCTCGACGCCCTGCGGCAGTTCACGTACCGCGCCGGTGGTCGTCCTCTCCGTCTCCAGGCCCGCCTCGCGCACGTTGGCGAGCAGCCCGTCGAGCTGGGCGAGGGTGGGCTGCGGGGCGTCCGGCGCCTGGTAGTCCTCGGCCCGTACGACGCCGAGGACCCGGCGCAGTTCGGTGAGGGCGGAGACCGCGTTCTCCCGGATCGTGACGAAGGCCTGCTCCAGCTCCGGCGGCGGGTTCTCCACCCGGTACGGGGCGGCCTCGGCCTGGATCGCGACGACCGACATGTGGTGGGCGACCACGTCGTGCAGCTCCCGGGCGATGGTGGTGCGCTCCTCCAGGAGTGTGCGCCGGTCGCGTTCAACGGCGGTCACGGTGCGCTGCACGGTCACCTGGCGCTCGGCGTCGCGACGGATCTGCACCACGGACACCACCAGCAGCGCGAACGCGGAGACGACGGCGAAGGGGGAGGCGGTCGACGTGGGGTGCCCGCCGCCGCCGAAGTTCTCCAGCACGACGCCGAGCAGCAACGTGAAGCCCCACATCCAGGCGGCGGTACGGGGCCGGGTCCGGGCGGCGACCACGATCAGCACCACCAGGTGCGAGAAGAAGGTGCTCGGCGCCCAGGGCCAGTAGCCACCGCCGGCGACCGCCGCGAACGGGATGAGCGCCATCGATATCCAGAACGCGCCGATCGGCCTGACCAGCGTCATCAGTACGGTCGCCGACGGAAGCAGCGCGAGCACGACGGTATCGAACATGAAGCGCAGCACGAAGGAGTCCGACGAGACGAGGCCCAGGAGGGCCGCGAACAGCGCGGCTGCCCCGACCAGGGCGTGGGGTGTCCAGGCGGCACGCTCACGCATCCGCTGCGGCAGCTGCCGGACCAGCGGCCCGTCGGTCCGCATCCGCTCCAGGGGACGGTAGGCGAAGGTGTCACGGAAGAGGTCCTGCCGCAGGCCGCCCAACGCCCCGGCGGCCAATCGGTACTCGGGGCTTCTGCTCTTGGTCTCGGTCACGTTTCCAACGGTAGGGGCCGAACCGGCGCAGGTCGTCAGCAGTGCTGCGGATCCCGCGCCGTCCGTCGCAAGTACTACGGACCCGCACCGCCGTCGGACCGCCGCTCACCAGGCCAGCTGGGCGAGCTCCTCCGCCACCACCGCGCACGCGTCGCTCGCCGGATCGATCAGCGGGTAGTGGCCGACGTCGGGCAGCAGGGTCAGGCCCACCGTCTCCCCCGCCTTCGCCGCCGCGTCGACGAAAGCCTCCGCGACGGCCTGCGGCACATCGAGGTCGGTGGTGCCCTGCACCACGGTCGTCGCGATGCCGGTGGGCAGCAGCGCGGCCGGGTCGGTGTGCGCGGCCCGTTCCCCGAAGTCCTCCTCGCGGCCGAGGAGCTGGCCGACCGCCCCCGAGCACACGTCCAGTTCGACGGCCGCGGCGAAATCGGCGATCGGCGCGAGAGCGACGACGCCCCGCAGCGGCGGCGGTGCGGGCAGCCGCCACGGCGAGCCCTCGGGCAGGACGTGCCGGGCGGCGGCCCACAGGGCGAGCTGCCCGCCGGCGGAGTGCCCGGTCAGGACGATCCGCCGGGTGTCGGCGGCCGGGAGTTCCCGGGCCAGCAGGTCCGGCAGCGCGTCCATCGCCGCGGCGACGTCGTCGAAGGTCTCCGGCCAGCGGCCCGCGACCGGACCGGCACCCCGCTGCTGCGGGATCTCGCCGCCCCGCCGGTACTCGACACTGGCCACGGCGAAACCGCGCCGGGCCAGGAAGTCCGCGAACGGCGACACATGCTGCCGGTCGTACGGCGCCCGCCACGCCCCGCCGTGCAGGACGACCACGACCGGCGCACCGGCCCGGCCGTCACGCGGGGCGTAGAAGTCGATCAGCTGGTCGGGGTGGTTGCCGTAGGCGGCGGACGCATCGGGGGCGACCGGTGGATGCGAGAGGGCCGACTCGGTCTCGGCTGCGTCACGATCACGCGCGGCAGAATCCGACATGCTGCTCCAACCGTCCTGTATCCGAGCTGTATTGATCCGTATCCGAACCCAACTGGGCTGACCTGCGGGGACGGTACCAGTACGGGAGGTTCCCGTACCCGTGGAAGGATCATGACAGGGGCGGACTCCACCAGGAGTCCGCCCCTGCTCCGGACCCCGGGGCCGGTTCCCCGCCCCGGGTCGGCGCACCCGGCTCAGCGCCCCCGGCTCCCCGGCACCTCGCCCGGCGCCTCGCCGAGCGCCTCACCCGGCACTTCGCCCAGTACCTCGCCCAGGACCCGCGCCGCCCGCTCCACGTCCGCGAAGCCCACGTACAGCGGGGTGAACCCGAACCGCAGCACGTCCGGCCGCCGCAGGTCCCCGACGACGCCCCGTGCGACGAGCGCGCTCATCACCGGCTCCGCCTCCTCGCACCGCAGCGCGACCTGGCTGCCGCGTTCCGCGTGCGCGGCGGGGGTGAGGGAGGTGACCCGGCCCTCGGGCGCGTACGCGGCGACGCACTCCAGGAAGAAGTCCGTCAGCGCCAGGGACTTGGCCCGTACCGCCTCGACCGGCACCCCGTTCCACACATCGAGTGACGCTTCGAGCGCCAGCATGGACAGGATGTCGGGGGTGCCGACGCGGCCCCGTACGGCACCGTCCGCCGGGGCATATCCGGGGGTCATGCCGAACGGGTCGGCATGCGACGTCCACCCCGGCAGGGGCGAGTCGAAGGCCGCCTGGTGGCGCTCGGCGACGTACAGGTAGGCGGGCGAACCGGGACCGCCGTTCAGGTACTTGTACGTGCAGCCGACCGCGAGATCCACGCCGTGCGCGTCGAGTCCGACGGGCAGGGCGCCCGCGCTGTGGCACAGGTCCCACACGGCGAGACCCCCCGCCGCGTGCACGGCGGCGGTGAGTCCGGGCAGGTCGTGGAGCCTGCCGGTGCGGTAGTCGACATGGTTGAGCAGGACGGCGGCGGTACGCGGACCGAGGGCGTCCGGTACCTCGGCGGGGGTGACCGGCACGAGTCGGTGGCCGGTCATCCGGGCCGCGGACGCGGCGATGTACCCGTCGGTGGGGAACGTCGTCGCGTCGACGAGGATCTCGTCGCGCTCCCCGGGCGCCAGCCGGCTCGCGGCGACGACGGCCTTGAAGACGTTCACGCTGGTGGAGTCGCCGACGACGATCTGCCCGGCCGCGGCCCCGACGAGCGGCGCTATCCGGTCGCCGATCCGCTCCGGCGCGGTCCACCAGCCGCTCTCGTCCCAGGACCGGATGCGCAGCTCGCCCCACTCGCGGGTGAGGACCTCCTGCACCCGCGCGGGTACGTGCGCGGGCAGTGCGCCGAGCGAGTTGCCGTCGAGGTAGACGGTGTCGTCGAGGGCGAACAGCTTGCGCAGATCGGCGAGCCGGTCGGCGGCGTCGAGCGCCGCGGCCCGCGCGGCGAAGGCCCCGGACGCGGCGGCGAAGGTCTCAGACATGGCTGCGCGCCGACCACAGCTCGGGGAAGACGTTCTTCGTGGCCCGCTTCTCCAGCCACGCGACCCCGGCGGAACCGCCGGTCCCGGTCTTCGAGCCCATCGCACGCCGGGTGGCGACGAGATGGTCGTTGCGCCAGCGCCACACCAGTTCGCCGACATCGGTCAGCGCCTCGCCGAGCCGGACCAGGTCGTCGTGCTGGTCGGGGTTGGCATAGATCTCCGCCCAGACGGCCTCGACCTCGGGGGACGGTTCGTACTTCTGCGTGAGATCGCGGCCGAGGACGGCTTGCGGTACGGCGTGGCCGCGCCGGGCGAGCAGCGCGAGCGTCTCGTCGTACAGGCTCGGTTCGGCGAGCGCCTTCTCCAGCTCGGCGTGGACGCGGGGCGCGCCACGGTGCGGCACGAGCATGGACGCGGACTTGTCGCCGAGCAGGAACTCCATCCGCCGGTACATCGCGGACTGGAAGCCGGAGCCCTCACCGAGGGCGCCGCGGTAGGAGTTGAACTGGGCGGGGGTGAGCTGGGCGAGCGGCGTCCAGGAGGCGTTGAGCGCCTCCAGTTCCCGCACCGACCGCTTGAGCGCATCGCGGGCCACGGGCAGCCGGTCCTCGCGCAGGGCGTGCGCGGCAGTCTCCCACTCGTGGACGATGACGGTGAACCACAGCTCCATGACCTGGGTGGTGACCAGGAAGACCATTTCGCCCGGGTCGTCGGAGCGAAGCTGCTGGAGATGGGTCAGGACGTCCGCCTGGACATAGTCCTCGTACGGAGTCGTTCCCGCGAAGTCGAGGTGCGGGGTCTGCGCACCGGTGGCTTCGGGGTCGGGGTGGATCGTCGACATTGCTGTCTCCTCGACACAAGCTTCCGGGTAGCGGTCCGCCCCTTCCGTGAGGTGGTGGAGCTCCGGTCCCCTGTCGGCATCCTAGACGGGGCTCGCGGGGCAACGCAGGCCCCGCGGACGTACGGCTGTCCGCGGGGTCCGGAATGCATGCGCCGGGCCGGGTACGTCCAGGGTCTTCCGTTGGGATCAGGCCGGATCGGCGAGCCCGGCTGGACAGGCCGGATCGGCGAGCCCGGCGTGATCCGAACGAGAGGCCCTAGCCGAGGGTCTCCGCGGCGGTCGGCGAGGAGTCGCGGAGGAACGTCGAGCAGCGCTCGTACTCCTCCTGCTCGCCGATCGCCTGGGCGGCCCGCGCCAGGGCGTGCAGGGCGCGCAGGAAGCCGCGGTTCGGCTCGTGCTCGAACGGTACGGGGCCGTGGCCCTTCCAACCGGCCCTGCGCAGCGCGTCGAGGCCGCGGTGGTAGCCCGTGCGGGCATAGGCGTACGACTCGACGACGCGGCCGCCCTCGAACGCCTCGTCGGCGAGCTGTGCCCAGGCCAGGGAGGAGGTCGGGTACTTCGCGGCGACGTCGGCGGGGGCCGTGCCGTTCGCGAGCAGCTCGCGCGGCTCCGGGTCGTCGGGCAGGTGGGTCGGGGGAGGTCCCCCGAGCAGGTTCTCGTGGATCGACATGGGTTCAAGTGTGCCTGGCACATGCGCGCCGGGGTACCCGAGCGCTGCACGGAGGGCTGGTTCACGCCGGGTGGTGCGGGGGCGCGCTGCGAGGAGCCCGTGCGCGCCTCACGTGCCCGCGCGCCCAACATGCCCGTGCATCTCGGCACCGCGGCACCCCGGCACCCCGGCACCGCGGCACCTCGGCACCCCGGGCGCACGGCGCCGGCGGTCAGTCCGCGTCCTGGTCCCGTGTCTCCTCCTGCGCGGGTTCCAGCGGCGGGGCGACCACGCCGCAGTGCACCGTGCACTCGGGGCGCGGCTTCTCCTCGTCCGCCGTGACGGGAGGCTTCCGTACGGTCGCCCAGGCGATCAGCGAACCCAGCACGAGGAGCCCGGCGCACATCGGCATGGCCCGCCGGAACGTCGAGGCGAACTCGTCGGCGTTCCGGTAGGCCTCCGGGCCCATCCCGGCGAGCAGCGGCAGCGCCGCCACCGCGATCAGCCCGGCGGCGCGGGCGGCCGCGTTGTTGATGCCGCTGGCGAGACCGGCCCGTGCGGTGTCGACGGAGGCCAGGACGGTCGCGGTGAGCGGGGCGACCACGGTGACGAGTCCGGCGCCGAGCAGCCCGACGGCGGGGAGCACATCGGTGAGGTAGCCGGAGACGGAGCTCGATCCCGGTCCCACCCGCAGCATCAGCAGCATTCCGGCCGCGGCGACCAGGGGGCCCGCGGTGAGCGGGATGCGGGGCCCGATGCGCTGCCCCAGCTCGCCCGAGGAGGCCGAGAACAGCAGCATCAGCACGGTCGTGGGCAGCAGGGCCGTGCCCGCGCCGAGGGCCGAGTACCCGGCCACGACCTGGAGCTGGATCGCGGACAGGAAGAAGTAGCCGCCGAGTGCCGCGTACACGCAGACGGTGATGATGTTGACGACGGTGAACTGCCGGGACGCGAACACCGACGGCGGCAGCATCGGGTCCGGCCGCCGCCGCTCCAACCGCACGAACGCCACCGCGAGCGCGACCCCGCCGACGGCCGCCCCGATCACCGCGCCGGACGCCCCCTGTCCCGGCGCCTCGATCAGCGCGTAGGTCACCAGGGCGAGGGCGAGCGCGCCGAACACGGCGCCCAGCACGTCGAAGCGCCCGTGCGCGTGCGGGTCACGCGATTCCGGTACGTGGCGCAGCGCGACCGGCAGACAGACCGCGGCGAGCGGCACATTGAGCAGGAACACCCACCGCCAGCCGGGCCCGTCGACGAGCCACCCGCCGACGAACGGACCGACGGCGGCGCCGATCCCGCCGAACCCCGACCACAGCCCGACGGCGCGGGCCCGGTCGTCCGGATGGAAACTGGCCTGGATCAGCGCCAGCGAGCCGGGGGTGAGGAGCGCCCCGCCGATGCCCTGGAGAGCACGGGCGGAGATCAGGACGGCCGCGTTCGGCGCGATGCCGCACAGCACGGACGCGGTGGCGAACCAGACGACTCCGACGACGAAGACCCGCCGCCGCCCGTACCGGTCGCCGAGGGCGCCCCCGAGCAGGATCAGCCCGGCGAGGGTCAGCATGTAGGCGTTGACGGTCCACTGGAGGGCGGCCAGGTCGGTGCCCAGGTCCTTCCCGATGCGGGGCAGGGCGACGTTGATGACGGTGGAGTCCAGCATGGCCATGCTGGAGCCGAGGACGGTGGTGAGGACGACCCAGCGTCCGGCCGGGGAGGCGACCCGGATGGCTCCCGTCTCTGCGTCAGGCATACCAGCAGCATCCCCGCTCCCCGCCGCCCGGGCCATCGGGACGGCGGGTGCTTTTCGAGAAGGTGCTTTCGAGAAGGTGCTTTCGAGGAGATGCCCCCGAGGGGGCACTTTCGAAGGGGTGCATTCCGAAGGGGTGCGGTCAGTCGGTCAGCGCGAGGGACGGGCGGCTGTCCCCCGCGCCGTCCCGTTCCACGGGGAACCCGGCCTCGCGGAACGCCCGGACGACCCGCCGGGACGGCCCGAGTCGGAGCCGGCCGGCACCACGCACCCCCTGTGCGCAGAGCCCGGGAGACCTCGGCCCAAAGGCGGAGTCCGACCCTATGGCACGGCTTTCCCTACGACACGGCTTCCGCAACGGCCCGGACGCCCCGGATCAGCGCCTCCACGCCCGCCTCCGCCTTGGACCTCGGGCACCCGACGTTCAACCGCACGAAGCCCTCGGCCCCGTACACCGCCCCCGGCATCACCGCGACCTTCTCGCGCTCGATCAGCACCCGCTGCAACGCCTCGTCGTCGGCCACACCCGCCGGGCGCAGATCGATCCATGCCAGGTAACCCGCCTGCGGCGGCTCCCAGCCCAGTTCCGGGAACGCCCCGTTCAGCCGTTCCGCGACCAGCGCCAGATTCCCGGCGACATACGCGCGGACCTCGTCCAGCCACGCCCCGGCCCCCCGGTACGCGGCGATGTGCGCGGTGAGCGACAGCACGGCCGGGGAGGCGAGCCCCTCCGCCGTCTCCATCCGGCGCAGGAACTCCGTCCGGTCGGCCGGGTCGGCGATCAGCCCGTACGAGCCGGTCAGCGCCGGGAAGTTGAACGCCTTCGACGCGGAGGAGATCACCGCCCAGCGCCCCTCACCGCCGACCCGCGTCCACGGCACGTGCGCGCGCCCCTCGTGCACGAAGTCCGCGTGGATCTCGTCGCTGATCACCGCGACCCCGTACCGCGCCGCGAGCGCGGCCATCCCGCTCAGTTCGGCCTCCGTCCACACCCGGCCCGTCGGGTTGTGCGGCGAGCACACGAGAAGGACCTTGCTGTCGGGGCGGGCGAGCTCGCGTTCCAGCGCGGCCGTGTCTCCCACCGGCACACCCCTCAGCTCGCGCCCGAGCCCGGTGATCGCCTTGCGGAAACCGTCGTACGTCGGGGCGTGGACGACGACGCCCTCGCCCTCGGCCGTCCACATCTGGAGCAGCTGGGAGAGCTGGCTGAGCACGGACGGCCCGTACACCAGCTGCCCGGTGTCTATGCGGGTTCCGTACCGGGTCGCGTACCAGTGGGCTATCGCCGAACGGAAGTCGTCCTGCTGCCAGGTCGTGTAGCCGAACACCCCGTGGTCGAGCCGGTCCCGCAGCGCGCTCAGCACCTCCGGTGCGGTCTCGAAGTCCATGTCGGAGATGGTGAACGGCAGCAGCCCGTCCACCCCGAACCGGTCCGCGACCCCGTCCCACTGGATGCACCAGGTGCCCCGGCGGTCGACGACGGTGTCGAAGTCATAGTGCGCACTGGAACTCACAGCGATCCCTCTTCCGCTCTCTCGGACACGCCGTGGGCCCGGCACCCCCAGGGGTACCGGGCCCACGGCCACACTTCGTACCGGCCGCTACTTCAGCTTGGTGCCGGTGGAACGCAGGTTGGCGCAGGCCTCCGTGACGCGCTTGGCCATGCCCGCCTCGGCGGACTTGCCCCAGCTGCGCGGGTCGTAGACCTTCTTGTTGCCGACCTCGCCGTCGACCTTCAGCACGCCGTCGTAGTTGCGGAACATGTGGTCCACGATCGGGCGGGTGAAGGCGTACTGGGTGTCGGTGTCGAGGTTCATCTTCACGACGCCGTTCTCCAGCGCGGTGGCGATCTCCTGCTCGGTGGAGCCGGATCCGCCGTGGAAGACGAAGTCGAACGGCTGGCTGCCGGCCGCCTTGCCGTACTGGGCGGCGACGCCCTCCTGGAGGTCCTTCAGTAGCTCGGGACGGAGCACGACGTTGCCCGGCTTGTAGACGCCGTGGACGTTGCCGAAGGAGGCGGCCAGCAGGTAGCGGCCCTTCTCGCCCAGGCCGAGCGCCTCGGCGGTACGCAGCGCGTCGTCGACGGTCGTGTACAGCTCGTCGTTGATCTCGTGCGTGACGCCGTCCTCCTCGCCGCCGGTCGGGGTGATCTCGACCTCAAGGATGATCTTGGCAGCGGCGGCCTTGGCGAGCAGCTCCTGGCCGATGGCCAGGTTCTCGGCGAGGGTCTCGGCCGAACCGTCCCACATGTGCGACTGGAACAGCGGGTTCTGCCCCTGGGCGACGCGCTCGGCGGAGATGTCGAGGAGCGGACGTACGTAACCGTCCAGCTTGTCCTTGGGGCAGTGGTCAGTGTGCAGCGCGACCGAGATGTCGTACTTGGCGGCGACGATGTGCGCGAACTCGGCGAGGGCGACGGCGCCCGTGACCATGTCCTTGTTGTACTGGCCGCCCAGGAACTCCGCCCCACCGGTGGAGATCTGGACGATGCCGTCGCTCTCCGCCTCCGCGAAGCCGCGCAGTGCAGCGTGCAGGGTCTGGGTCGACGTCACATTGATGGCCGGGTAGGCGAACTTGCCTGCCTTCGCCCGGTCGAGCATCTCGGCGTAGACCTCGGGGGTTGCGATGGGCATCTGACCGCTCCTTGGGATGTGCGGGTGTGCGTTGCTGGTTCCCTGACCTGGGGGCGACGTCATCGTCGCCCCCATCTTCCCAGACTCTCGCTCCGGCTCCACCCGGCCTGCCGCCCCACCAGTCCTACGAGTGGTTCGCGGGCATACGCCAAGGGCCGGCCGTTTCACGTGAAACAGTCGGCCCTTGGCGAAAAGAGCAGGTCAGCCCCTACGTCACTCCAGCTGTCAGGCCAGCCCGAGGTCGGCCACCGAGTAGACGTGGACATACGGGAGACCGGCCTCCGCGATGGCCGGAGCCGCACCCCGCTCCACGATCACGGCAACGGCGACGACCTCGCCGCCGGCCTCGCGCACCGCCTCGACGGCCGTCAGCGGCGAACCGCCGGTCGTCGAGGTGTCCTCCACCACCAGACAGCGGCGGCCCTTCACATCCGTGCCCTCGATGCGGCGCTGCATCCCGTGCGCCTTCTGCGCCTTGCGGACGACGAACGCGTCCAGCTCCTGCCCCCGCGCGGCGGCGGCGTGCAGCATCGAGGTGGCGACCGGGTCGGCGCCCAGCGTCAGCCCGCCCACGCAGTCGTAGTCCAGCCCGGCGGTGGCGTCGAGCATGACCTGACCGACCATCGGAGCGGCCTTGCCGTCCAGCGTGATGCGGCGCAGGTCGATGTACCAGTCGGCCTCAAGACCCGAGGAGAGGGTCACCTTGCCGTGTACCACGGCCTTGTCCTTGATCTGCTGGAGCAGCTCAGCACGTACGTCAGTCATGGCTACGAGCTTAAGGCGCCCGCCTCACGGCCCGTGCCGACCGGTTGTACGGCCCCCGCCGCAGCACCCGACCGGAGCCCGTGCGGAGAGCTCGCACCCGGAGCCCCCGCCCGGAGCCCGTGCAGAGAGCCCCCACCCGGAGCCCGTACAGAGAGCCCTCGCCCGGAGCCCCCACCCAGAGCCTTCGCCCGGTCGGAGCTCCTGGAGGCGGGGAGACCCGGCCGGATGAAGCGCCCGGAGCCGCCGCCCGGGTCAGAGCCTGCGCCAGCTCCAGGTCGTCGCGATCTCCAGCGGCTCGATCGGAGTGACGTACCTGGGGTCGGTGTTCAGCCCGTTCGGCGGACCGGACTGCGGCTCCACGCAGACCGCCTCGGCCTGCTCGTCGTAGACCACGACCCACTCGGCCCGGCTCTTCACCGTCAGCTCCAGCTGGTCCGGCCAGGTGAGCGTCACATCGACGCCGTCCGGCATCCCGAAACAGTCGTCCCACGGTCCGGGCAGGGGTGGGATGCGGCGGCCGGTCGGCAGATGGTTCTCGCCCCGCTCCTCCTGCCAGGCCGGGTCGAACGCCAGCTGTGCGTCCTTGCCACCGCCGCCGAGGTTGCGCAGGAACCAGGGGTGCCAGCCAGCCTGCGCCGGGAACGAATCCCCGTACGTCTCGATGCCGAAGGCGAGTGTGAGCGAATCCTCGGCCAGCTCGAACGTCTGAGTCACCCGGCCCGGATACGGCCAGGGGTCGGCCAGGTCGTAGTAGAAGGCGGCCTCCCGCTCGCCCGTCCGGGCGGTCTGCCAGGCCGTGTCCCTGCCGGTGCCGTGGATGGCGTGCGGCGGGGAGTTCAGCGGCAACCGGTGCGGGACACCGCCGTTGCGGAAGACGCCGTTCTCGGTGCGCCCGCACCACGGCACCATCGGGAAGCAGCCGTACCGCTCCCCCTGCCGCAGCAACTCGGTACCGCCGATCCGCAGGCTGCCGATGCGGCAGCCGTTGGCGGGGCTCACGGTCAACTCTGCGTCGCCGACGGACAGCCGGACGTCCTTCTCGCTGCTACTCACCGGACCGACATTACTGGCGCGGCTACCTCCGCCGCCTCAGCGCCCGGCTCACCACGACGGCCGAGGCGAGCGCGAGCGCCGCGGCGGGGGCCACCCAGCGGAGTGTGGCGCCCGCGGTGGTCGAATCGGGTGACGGCACGGGCGCGTACCGGCCGCGCGGCGGCGCGTGGTCGACCTCCTCGGCGCTGCGGCCGATCATGGTCCGCCTGGCGTGCGCGGCCTCGGCCGGCGGGCCGTCGGGGACGGTGAACTCCACCTCCGCCGCAGGGTCGAGCGACGGCGGGGGCACGGGGGCGTCGAAGACGGCGCCCGTGCCCGGGGGCTTCCCGGTGGCGGGCGTCCCGTCCGTGGCGGCGTCGTCCGTGGGCGCGCCGTCGCCGTCGCCGTCGCCGTCGTCGGCATCGGCGGCTGCGTCTGCGTCTGCGTCTGCGTCTGCGTGTGCGTCGGCGATGTCCGGTCCGGAGTCACCGGCGGCCTCCGGGGCGGTGCCGCGGGCGGCGGCAGCACCGGTCGTGTCGGCCTCCTCGGCCGCCTCCTCGATGGCCTGCTCCACCGCTTCCCCGACGGACCGCTCGGCCTCGTCGAGGACCTCGCCCACCGCCTCGCCGCCCGCGGGGCCGCCTGTACCGCCGCCCGCACCGCCACCCGCCAGCGTCTCCGTCACCAGCTGCTGCGCGAAGCGGTCCAGCAGGCGGCGGGCCGCCGCGAGCGCCGCCGCCGGGTCCAGGTCCAGGAGGCGGCCGTCGCCGCTCGCCGTGCCGGTGAACCCGATCGTCGTGCCGTCGCCCTCGCGTGTCAGGCCGATCGTCAGGGCCAGCTTCGCCGCGCCGGTCCCCCGGGCCTCGACGCCCTCGCCCGTCACCAGAACCGCACCCTCGTCCGGCCCGTCCGGCGGGGAGGCGGTGAACCGCAGCGCACCGCGGTACGTGATCGTGTGGCCGTCGATCCGGATCTTGAGCCGGCCGGCCAGCGGGCCCGCGGACGCGTCGGCATCCTGCTGGAGGCCCGGTACGCAGCGCGCGACGCGGGCGGGATCGCCCAGCGTCCGCCGAAGGGACGGGACCGGAACCGGAACGAACACCTCATGCTCCATGGAAACCGAGCCTACTCAGCCCCGGCCATCACGTCAGCGATTCCGCGTCGCGAGGCCGCCGGGCGGGCGGCGCCCGGTCACCGGCCCTCCCAGTACCGCGGATGCACCAGCGTCGACGGCGGCAGCCCGCACGGCCGGGCGCTCTCCGCCTCCCGCCCCGCGCGCGCCAGCGAGGGCTGTGTCAGCGACCGCAGCTCCGGCGCTCCCGGGGCGAGGCGGAGCTTTGGCGCCCCGCCCCGGGCGGCCAGGACGAAGCCCCAGCCGTCCTCGGCCTGCGCCCGGTGCGTGGCCCGGTCGGGGCCGGCCGCGAAATCGGAGAGCCGGCCACTGATCCGGTACGGGCGGGTGTGCAGCCCCGCCGCCCTCATCGACGCCTCCACTGTCCAGTACGTACGCGGCCGGGTCACCGGCGGGCCCCCGTGCACCACCAGCCGGCCGCCCGGAGCGAGGGCCTCGGCGATCAGCCCGTAGAACTCCGCCGAGTACAGCTTCGTGCTGGCGGAGATCCCGGGGTCGGGCAGATCGGAGATCACCACGTCGTAGCTGCCGTGCGCCGCCCGCAGCCAGGTGAAGGCGTCCGCGTCGACGGTCGTCAGCCGCGGGTCGCGGAACGCGTGGGCGTTCAGCGCCGAGAGCGCGGAGTCGGTACGGGCCAGCCGGGTGACGCCGGGGTCGAGCTCGACGAGGGTGACAGCGCGCACGTCCGGGTAGCGCAGTACCTCCCGGGCGGCGAGGCCGTCGCCGCCGCCCAGGACCAGGACGCGGGCGCGCGGCCCGTTCATCGCCGGGTGCACCAGCGCTTCGTGGTAGCGGTACTCGTCGCGCGCGCTGACCCGCAGCCGCCCGTCCAGGTAGAGGTCCAGAGAGCTGCGGCCCGTCCCCGTCAGCACGATCTCCTGGACCCCGGTCTGCAGCGCGACCCGCACCCCGTCCCCGTACACGGCGCGCCGTGCCGCCCGCTCGAAGTCGTCGACGAGCGCCGTGGCGGTGGCGAGCACGGCGATCACGGCGGCATTGACGAGGAACAGCAGCCACCGCGAGCGCGGGGTGAGGTCCCGCCGGAACACCCACAGCACCAGCGCCCCGCCCGCCGCCGCGTTGACCGCGCCGGTGAACAGCGCCCCGGTGAGCTGTCCGAGCACCGGCAGCAGCAGAAAGGGGAACGCCAGCCCGCCGACCAACGCGCCCACGTAGTCGGCGGCGAACAGATCCGCGACGGCCCCGCCCGGGTCCTGCCGGTCGACGCGCTGGATCAGCGTCATCAGCAGCGGGATCTCCGCCCCGATCAGGACACCGATCGCGAGCGAGAACCCGACCAGGGCGAACCGCGACTCCCCGATCCAGGCGAACGACGCGTACAGCACGACCGCCGAGGAACCACCGACGAGTGCCAGCGCCGCCTCGATCAGCCCGAAACCCACCGCGGCACGGCTGCGTAAACGTTTCGCGAGGAGCGAGCCGACGCCCATCGCGAACACCATCACGGAGAGCACGACGGACGCCTGGGTGACCGAATCACCGATCAAGTAGGAGGCGAGCGCCACCAGTTCGAGCTCGTACACCAGACCGCAGGCGGCACAGATGAAGACAGCGGCCAGCACGAGACATCGACCGGTCCTCGGCCGTACGGGAAGAAGCGCCGCGCCCCCTCGCAGCGACACCTGCTGGTCGATCATGAGGCGAACGCTACGTTACGACGAGGTGGCCGCCTGTCACCCACAAGGATGTAAGTGGCGTGCTCACGACGGAGGTTGGCCCGTGTCAGAGCGCTGCCGCCGGCATCCGTACGCCGACCCGGGTGCGCGTCACGACCAGTTGGCCCTCCTGCGGGTACGCGTGCCAGGTGCGCCACCGCACCTGACCCTCGGTCCGCTGGGCGAGCATGGCGGTGAAGGCGTGCGGGCTGCCGGGGAACGTCCCGGCGAGACCGTGGGGATGGTCGGCCACGAGCGCGAGGAGCTCCTGCGCCCGTCCCGCGAACGAGCCCGCCGAGAGCGTCTCGACGCGCGCCGCGAATTCGTACTCCCACTCGCCGAGCCGCTTGGCGACCCCGAGCGGCAGCGGCGTGCTGCTGCCGGGGATGCACGCGACGGTTTCGGAACAGGTGTCCCGGTCCTCCTCCAGGAGCACCTGGTGGGAGGCGCCGAGCAGGCGCATCTGGAGTCGGGCACCGGCGAGATCGAGGTCGAGCACGGCCAGGGCGGGGAGCGGTTCGCGCCCCAGCGCCCAGGCCAGATCGGCAGCACGGGTGTCGGAATAGGCCGTCTGGAGGGTCGTGAGCATGAGTCGGCTCCGCAAACAAGCGTGGACACATGGACAGGGGACGCCTCCGACGTGATGCACGTGGGAGGTGGGAAGCGCCCGATCAGGTCCAACTCGGGTCCTAGGGCTGAATGTTCTCTCGTCCGAGGGAATCACGAAGCATGCCGCGCCCACAGCTTTTTTGCCCAACTTGAAGTGGTTTCCATCCCCTAGGGGGCCTCCCGGTTCATCTGTTCACCGGAATCGCGCGGAAAGGCCCAACAAAAAGGTGCCCGGCGGGAGTTCACCCGCCGGGCACCTGTCGGACACCGGACCGCACGGGTCCGGCACCGGGCGTGTGGCCCCGCCCGGTCGCGGACCAGCTGCCCCGTGTCAGCTGCCTCCGCCGCATCCGCCCCCGCCGCCGCAGGAGGAACCGCCGCCGCACGAGGAGTGGCCGCCGCCGCACGAATGGCCCCCGGAGTGACCGCCCGAGTGCCCGCCGCCGCCTCCGCAGGAGGTGCCGCCGCCGCTGTCACCCCCCGCCCACCAGCTGCCGCCCGCGGCGCCGCCGGCGCTCGCGCCCCGGCGCGCACTCCGTCCGCGCGCCTTCGCCCTGTTCCCCGACCTCACGAGGACCGCTACGAACAGCACGACCACCGCGACCGCGAACACCGCTCCGAAGATGGCTCCCACCGACCTCACGCCCTTCCGTTCCCCCGAAGCGAGGTCCGCCGCTTCCTTGCGCTTCCTCGCGTTTCCTGCGTGTGTCGGAGATGCCCCCGTCCCCGTACGGCCAAAGCAGACTTGAGCAACTCCAGAGCTTCCGCGCAGGATGGCGGCCATGACACAGGGACGACCGCTGCTCAACCGCCGCCTCGCCGGGTTCGGCACGACGATCTTCGCGGAGATGTCGGCGCTTGCCGTACGGACCGGCTCCATCAACCTCGGCCAGGGCTTCCCCGACACCGACGGCCCCGAGGAAATCCGAGAGGCCGCCGTCCGCGCTCTGCGAGAGGGAAAGGGCAACCAGTACCCGCCCGGCCCAGGCGTCCCGGAGCTGCGCGCGGCGATCTCCGACCACCAGCAGCACTTCTACGAACTCTTCTTCGACCCCGACACCGAGGTCCTGGTCACCGCCGGCGCCACAGAGGCCATCGCCGCCACCATGCTGGCGCTTCTGGAGCCGGACGACGAAGTCATCGCCTTCGAGCCCTTTTACGACTCCTACGCCGCCTGCATCGCGATGGCCGGTGCGAAGCGCGTGCCGCTCACGCTGCGAGCGCCGTCCTTCCGCCCGGACCTGGATGAGCTGCGCGCCAAGATCACCCCGCGGACCCGCCTCCTTCTCCTCAACACTCCGCACAACCCGACCGGGATGGTCCTCACCGCTGAAGAGCAGAGCGCCATCGCCGCACTCGCCATCGAACGCGACCTGCTGGTCGTCACCGACGAGGTCTACGAGCACCTGGTCTACGAGGGCAGGCACCGCCCCATCGCGGCCCTGCCCGGCATGCGTGAGCGCACCGTCTCCATCTCGTCCGCCGGCAAGACCTTCTCCTTCACGGGATGGAAGGTCGGCTGGGTCACGGCACACGGCCCGCTCGTCGCCGCCGTCCGGACAGCCAAGCAGTACCTGACCTACGTCAGCGCAGGCCCATTCCAGTACGCGATCGCCGAGGCCCTCCGGCTGCCGGACTCGTACTTCGATGGCTTCCGCGCCGACCTCCGCCGCAAGCGCGACCTGATCGGCGCCGGCTTGCGGGCGGCCGGCTTCGACATCTACCAGCCTCAGGGCACGTACTTCATCACCACCGACATCACCCCCTTCGGCGAGGAGGACGCCTACGCCTTCTGCCGCGCCCTCCCCGAACGCTGCGGCGTCGTGGCCATTCCCAACTCCGTTTTCTACGACGACCCCGACGTCGGCCGCAGCCAGGTCCGCTTCACCTTCTGCAAGAAGGACGATGTCCTCCAGGAGGCGGCCGGTCGGCTGCGGCGCCTGGCGTCTTGAACCCGCGCCCCCTTCATCCGAAATGAGGTACGGAGACCAACTCGACCAGGGGCTCCACGTGTTGTTTGGCCCGGCGCAGTCCCGAGCCGCCCGCGCCATTCGGCACCGGTCCCCACGAAAGGAGGGACCGGCGGCGAATGGCGCGGCGTCGCTTTCCGGACGCGCCGTGTCGTGCACACTCGGGAACGGTCGGCGGACGAAGTGCCCACGCCGCCGGATCGTCACAACTCCTCATGTTCCACTGGCGCGGACACGGCGCCGCCACGTCTCCCGGCGTACGGGCGCGCATCCAGGGGGACAGGTCCGCCGCCTCACAGACCTGTCACAACTTACGTGCACACCGAACCACTTCCGGATCGGACGCGTAATCACCAGAGACAGATTTATGCCGCACCTCCTGAGGAACTTCATGACGCGCAGATGGTTGCTTATCACCACAATCGCCGTATTGACCGTCGCGCTGGCCTTCGTCGTCGTCCAACTGGTGCGCGACCAGGGCTCCGGGAAGGAGCAGGTCGAAGCGAAACCCGCCGGGGCGAAACCGGCCGCGTCGAGCCCGACCGACGGAAAGAGGAACAGCGACGGCCCGATCCCGGCCGGCTACCTCGGCGCCTGGTCGGGCTCCATCGACAACGCCGTCGGCCACTCCACGCGGGATCTCGTCATCAAGCAGGGCACGGTCGGCGACACCGTCCTCACCCTCACCGCGGACGGCCCGCTGGACGGCGGCGGCTCCTACCACTGCGTCTTCCACGCAGACCTGACCGCAGAACCGACCCCGAACGGACCCGTCGAAGTCGGCACCTCCACCGTCGCCGTCGGCGAACCCATGTCATCCTGCACCGCAGGCAAACCCACCACACTCACCCTGCTCCCGAACGGCTCCCTGAGCCGCGAAAACACGAACACCGGCGAACAACTCACCTACACCAAGTCCAACTGACCAACCCAGCAAAAAGCCAGACAAACCCACCTTCACAGTCACCTCCCACGCCTGGCCGTCACTCCACACCCGGGCGAACCGACAGCAGGCGGGCCCGCACGACGCCAACCCATACGCTCGCCCGGTTCCTCCGCCAGCCCGCCCACAGCAACACCTCTTCCACACAACGTGACACCCACCCCCACACCTGTCACGTTCACTCCACAGCCCCTCCCACCAAGCCCACCCCCCGCCACACAGGCCACCCCTCCACACAACGTGACACCCACCCCCACACCTGTCACGTTCGTTCCACAGACCCTCCCACCAAGCCCATCTCTCGCCACACAGGCCACCCCTCCACACAACGTGACACTCACCCCCACACCTGTCACGTTGTGTAACAACCCCTATGAGTGGGAGCGGAGCGAAGCCGCCCGACCAGGGCAGGTTTCTGCGCCAGGCTCACCCCATGCGTCCACGTTCTTCGTACAAAGCACCACCACCACAGAGCCTGATCTACTCCGCCGTGATGCAGAGCATGACCGAACACGGGCCCCGCAAAATGAACATGGCCCTCGCAGCACGCATCGCCGAAACCGATCGCCAACTCCTCTACCGTCACCTCGACCGGCTTCAACTTCCGCTGCGAGGTGGGCGAGCCGACACCGCTGCCGACGGAGGACTTCGAGTGCGGGTTCACCCTGCCGCCGAAGGCCGACCGCTCCAGCCTCATCACGGTCCGTCAGTACCACTACTCGGTTCCGGCCCGATCCATCGGCCGGCAGGAAACTCGGAACCCTGGCCCCAAAACGAGTGCTTGCAAACATTCCCCGGTCTGCCCGTCCCGAAGTCCCTCGGCGTGCCCGCCGTACCGCTCACCGACAGCCGTAACGGAGTTGAGCGGATTCCACGGGACACACCCCGCACCCCACCGCACACAGGTGAACGGCCGGGGAACGACGGCGGACACCGGCGACCGCGTCGTGCACCCTCGGGAACGGTCGGTGGACGATGCGCCCGCGCCGCCGGAACGTCACACCTCCCCATGTTCCACCGGCGCGGACACGGCGCCGCCGCATCTCCCGCCGCACGCGCGCACGTCCAGGGGCGGACAGGCCCGCCGCCTCACAGGCCTGTCACGACTCACCTGCACACCGAACCACTTCCGGATCGGACGCGTACTCACCAGAGACACATTTATGCCGCACCTCCTGAGGAACTTCATGACGCGCAGATGGCCGCTCATCACCACGATCACCGTATTGACCGTCGCGCTGGCCTTCGTCGTCGTCCAACTGGTGCGCGGTCAGGACTCTGGGGAGGAACAGGCCGAAGCGAAACCCGCCGGGGCGAAACCGGCCGCGTCGAGCCCGACCGACGGCGCCGAGTCGCTGCAGGGCCTCGGCTGGTGGCCCCTGCACCAGTCCGGCACCGCGAAGGCCGGCGAGCACGACGCCGTGGTCAGGGGCGGCACGCAGTGGACCGACGGCCCCGAGGGCGGCGCCGTGCAGCTGGACGGCGCCAGCGGATACGCGGACTCCAGCACCCGGCTCGACACCGTAAGCAAGGACTACTCGGTCGCCGCGCGGGTGCGCCTCACGCCCCAGGGCATGACCGGCATCCACACCGCCCTCTCCCAGGACGGCGACCGGATCAGCACGTTCTTCCTCCAGTACTCCGGCCCTGACGGGAACTTCGCCTTCAGTTTCAGCGGCGCCCGTACCGTCGCGGAGACGCCCGAGAAGCCGCAGCCCGGCCGCTGGTACCACCTGACCGGCACGTACAGTCAGAAGGACCACCGGATGCGGGTCTACGTGGACGGCCGGCTCGCGGGAACCAGGGTGGCCTCCAGCAGCGTGAAGCCCACTGGCACTGTGGTGATCGGCCGCGGCAAGTTCGATGGAAAGGCGGCCGACCACTGGAACGGTGACATCGCCGACGTACATCTCTACGACCGGGAGTTGACGCCCCGTGAGGTGGACTCGCTTTCCTCTCGCGAACCGGGCTGACCGGCGCTGACGGGGCGAGTTCACCGCCGCCGCAGGCTGACGGGCACCGTACGGGTGCACGGCGGCTCGCGGCGGCGCCTGCCGGTTGTCCCGCAGCCGGCGGAACCCGTCTTCCCACAGACGACCGGAGAGGAAGGCCCTTGTCGGCCAGCGCTTCGACCGAAGGCCTCATACCTGGCCCCCGCACCGCGGAACCCCACCCCGACGAGTTCCTCAGAGCGCTCTACCACTTCCACGGCAGCGCGTTGCTGCAGTTCGCCGCACGGCGGCTGGAAGGCGACTGGCATCGCGCCGAGGACGTCCTCCAGGAAGTCGCGATACGCGCCTGGCGGCACGCCGAGGAACTCGACCCGACCACGGATTCGGTGCGGCCCTGGCTGTTCACCGCGCTGCGCAATCTGGTCATCGACGGCCACCGGGCCCGCCAGGCCAGACCACCGGAGACCGGTGACCCCGAACTCGCCCACCTGCCGGTGTCCGACGGCGTGGACCACATGCTCACCTCCCAGGTGCTCATCGACGCGTTGCAGGACCTACGGCCGGCCCAGCGCGAGGTCCTGCTGCACGTGCACTACCTGGGACGCAGCGTCAACCAGACGGCCAAGGTCCTCGGCGTACCGCCGGGCACCGTCAAGTCCCGGACGTTCTACGCCGCCCGCGCCCTGCGCGAGGCACTGCACAGCCGCGGGATGTACACGGGCGGCCTGTACCGCGAGGCCGGATGACACCTATGCCAGACGTCCCGCGTGCCGGGTGATCTCCAGGCCGAGCGGCCCGGTGTCGAGCGATCCGCCCGCACCGGCACGCCAGCGCCACCCCGTGGGTGCCTCGCCGACCACCAGCACCGCGTCCCCGCGCCGCAGACCGGCCAGTGACCCCTCCCGTCGCGGGAGCTGCGAGGCATCCACGACGAACAGGTGCGGCGCCTCGCCCTGGACGGCGATCCGGCTGCTGCCCTCGATCAGCCGGAAGATCTGCGTGACGTCGGGCGAGCCGGGCTCCGGCGCTCCCGAGGCCGCCGACGCCGCCACCGTGGCGAACGCCTCCTCCAGGCTGGCCGCGCTGTGCAGACGCGAGTTCCGCGGCTCGTCGCCGGAAAGAAGCCGGCCGTCGGCCAGGGATCCCACCAGGGTGACCTCGGCGAGCGCCCCCACCGGGCCGGCGAGCGCCTCGGTGACGACGGCCCGCACCAGGCTGTGCACCTCCTTGTCCGGGCCCGTCACCGAGACGGGCCCCGACGCCCGGGAGAGGTCGACCAGCACGCGGTCGGGTCCGTCCAGGCCCACCGTCACCGTCAGCGCGTACGGCAGGGCCGGTTCGCCCTCCGGGCCGGGGCGGTGCAGATCCTCGGGCGAGATCGTCCAGCGCTCGCCGTCCGCCTCGACGGTCCAGGGCGCGGGGGCGGACTCCTCGGCCCCGGCCAGCAGCAGTGCGAGCCGCTCCTCGGAGTAGACGACGGCGTACAGGTCGGGCAGCGACCGGCCGGAGCGCAGGCATTCGCCCGTCAGCCGGCGCAAGCCCGCGTTGACCACGTCCAGCGCCTCCCGGCCCACGACGGCCACCGAGGCGGCGACGGGCTTCGGCGGGCGGGGCCGTCGCTCGGTGACGATCAGCGCGGCCACCGCCCCGATCAACGCCAGCCCCAGCACCACGGCCAGGACGTACCAGATCATCTTCTGACTCCTTGTCGGGACGCCCCGGCGGCGGAACCGGGACAGTCGGGAACGAGGGCGGCACAGTGGCTGCGCCGTGCACCCGATGGCCACTACGGCGCCGGTCCGCGGATGGTTCACCGGTGCGCCGGGTGAACCATCCGCGGACGGGCGCCGTAAGTCCCGTCAGTGGCACGGGAGCCGCCGAGTGCGGCTGCCGAGGCCCCCCATTCACGCCGGCTGGAGGACGTTCTCGTGTCGTTGATGTTGACCGTGGTCGAGGAGGACGGTGACGCGTTCGACGTCCACCTCGACGCCGACCCCGACACGCCCGTGCGCGCTGTCGCGGAGGCGCTGGCCGGGGCGGGAGGCATCCACCGGCCCCCGGAGGGCCTCGGCCTGTACGCCGGCGACCGGCTGCTGCCCGCCGATATGCGGCTGCGGGACGCGCCGCTGCACCACGCGGCCATCGTGGGCCTGGGCCGCCCGGCGGGCACCGTGTCGGCCGAACCGGACGGGCTGGTGGAGGTCCGTGCGGTCGGCGGGACCGGCGCGGGCGCCGTGCACCGGCTCGACATGGGCGAGTACCGGATCGGGCTGGCCCACGACGGGACCGCCCAGGTGCTGCGCGCCGTACCGGACCGTCCGGCCGCCGTCCTGGCGGTGGGCCCCCAAGGACGCTGCCGTATCGCACCCGACGCCTCCGCGCCGGACGGCGCCACCCTGCAACTGGACCGCGAGGACCTCACCGAGGCGACCGCCTGGCCGGCCGGCGCACAGCTCCTCGTCGGAGACAGCCTGCTCGAACTCGCCCTCCCGCAGAAGCCGGACGCGGCCGTGCAGCCGTCGGAGGACGGCACCGGCTGGGACTACAACCGGCCGCCGCGGCTGCGGCCGGCCGAGAACGCCACCCGCTTCACCCTGCCCTCCCCGCCCGCCCCGCCCGCCGCCCGGCCGCTCCCGTGGATCACCGCGGCGGCCCCGCTGGTGATGGCGGGGGCCGGGGCGCTGATATTCGGCCGCATGTCGATGCTGCTGTTCGGGCTGCTCTCCCCGGTCGCGATCCTCGGCAACTATCTGATGAGCCGGCGCACCGGGCGCCAGACCCACTCCGGCAGTGTCGCCGCCTACGAGGAGAAGAAGGCACGCATCGAGGGCGACGCGGCGAAGGCCCTGGCGGCCGAACGCACCGCCCGGCGCCGTGGTTTCCCGGACCCGGCCGAGGTCATCCTGACCGCCGTCGGCCCCCGGCGCCGCCTGTGGGAACGCCGTACCTCCGACGCCGACTTCCTCGAACTGCGCATCGGAACCGCCGATCTGGCCTCCGACGTGGTGCTCCAGGACCCGACGAAGGACGAACACCGCCGCGAGGACCCGCGGACCGCGTACGACGTCCCGGTGACCGTTCCGCTGCGGGAGCACGACGTCCTGGGCATCGCCGGCGAAGGCCCGGCCGCGCGCGCCGTGGCGCGCTGGGCGGTCGCCCAGGCCGCCGTTCTGCACAGCCCCCGTGACCTCCAGATCCATCTGCTGACGACCGGCGAACGGGGCCGGGACGGCTGGTCCTGGCTGCGCTGGCTGCCGCATGTGCGCAAGAAGTCCGGCGACACCCCGGCCAGCATCGGCTACGGCACGGAGACCTGTGCCCGGCGGGTCGCCGAACTCACCGCGCTGATCGTCGAGCGCGCCGGACGGGAGGACCGGCGGAGCCGGCCCGCCGGGCCCGACGTGCTCGTCATCCTCGACGGAGCCCGCAGGCTGCGTTCGCTGCCCGGCGTGGCGCAGATCCTGCGCGACGGACCGGCCGTCGGCGTCCGCGCGGTCTGCCTGGACGCCGAGGAGCGGCTGCTGCCCGAGGAGTGCCACGCCGTCGTCGCCGAGGAGCCCGGCGGAACCGTACGGGTGGGACGCTCCGGGAGGGGCACCGTCGGGGGCATCCGGCCCGACGCGGTGTCCCTGGAATGGTGCCGTTCGCTGGCCCGCGCAATGGGCCCGCTGCGGGACCCGGGCGGGGCCGACGAGGAGGCCGCGGTGCTACCCGCCTCCGCGCGGCTGCTCGACGTCCTCGCCCTCGACCCACCGCAGGCCGCCGGCATCCGGGCGCGCTGGACGGCCGGGGGCCGCTCAACCCGGGCGGCCGTCGGCGTCTCCCTGGACGGGCCGTTCCACCTGGACCTGCGGCGCGACGGCCCGCACGGGCTGGTCGCCGGCACCACCGGCTCCGGCAAGTCCGAACTCCTCCAGACGCTGGTCGCCTCGCTCGCGGTGGCGAACCGTCCGGACGCGATGACGTTCGTCCTGGTCGACTACAAGGGCGGCTCCGCGTTCAAGGACTGCGTCGACCTGCCGCACACCGTCGGCATGGTCACCGACCTCGACGCCCACCTCGTCGAGCGGGCCCTGGTGTCGCTGACGGCGGAACTCACCCGGCGCGAGCACATCCTCGCCGCGGCCGGCGCCAAGGACATCGAGGACTACGTCGAGCTGCTGGAGCGCAACCCGGCGGGCCGCGCGCCGATGCCCCGGCTGCTCATCGTCATCGACGAGTTCGCCTCGATGGTGCGCGACCTGCCGGACTTCGTGAAGGGTCTGGTCAACATCGCCCAGCGGGGCCGCAGCCTCGGCATCCACCTGATCCTGGCGACGCAGCGCCCCAGCGGCGTCGTCTCCTCGGAGATCCGCGCCAACACCAACCTGCGCATCGCGCTCCGGGTGACGGACGCCGGCGAGAGCCAGGACGTCCTCAACTCCGCCGAGGCCGCCGGGATCTCGCAGGGCACCCCCGGTCGCGCCTATGTGCGCCTGGGCCAGAACTCCCTCGTGCCGTTCCAGTCCGGACGGGTCGGCGGCCGTCGGCCCGGTGCCGCGGCGACCTCGCTGCCGGCACCCTGGGCGGTGACGGTCGGCTGGGAACGGCTCGGCGAGCCGCTCCCGGCGCGGCCCCGCGGCGCGGCCGTACCCGCCGAGGTGGAGACCGACCTCACCGGGCTCGTCGCGGCGATCCGCGAAGCGGACCGGGAGATGGGCATCCCCGCGCAGCACAGCCCCTGGCTCCCGCCGCTGCCCGAGGTCCTGGTCACCGGCGAACTGCCGGCGCCCCCGCCCTCGGACTACGACCTCGCGCCCGTCGCGTACGGCGTGGTGGACCTGCCCGCACAGCAGGCCCGGCTGCCCCTGGTGATCGACCCGGCGACGCTCGGGCACCTGCACATCATCGGCTCGCCCCGGCAGGGCAGGTCGCAGACGCTGCGCACCATCGCCGGCGCCCTGGCCTCCGCCCATTCCCCGGACCGGCTGCACATGTACGGCATCGACTGCGGCAACGGCGCGCTGCTGCCCATCGAGGGGCTGCCGCACTGCGGGGCCATCACCCAGCGCACCCAGCCCGACCGGGTGGCCCGGCTGCTCGCCCGGCTGACCGGGGAGCTGACCCGGCGCCAGGAGATGCTCGCCGCCCGCGGCAGCGCCGACCTGCCGGAGCTCCGCCGCGCCCTGCCGGAGGCCGAACGGCCGCCGCACATCGTGCTGTTCATCGACCGGTGGGAGGTCTTCGACAAGCAGCTCGGCGAGTACGACTCCGGGAACCTGCTGAACTCCGTGCTGACCCTGCTCCGGGACGGCGCGAGCGTCGGCATCCACCTGGTGATGACCGGTGACCGGGCGCTGTTCTCCAGCCGGGTCAACGGTTCCACCGAGGACAAGCTCGTGCTGAAGCTGAACGAGAAGTCCGAGTACGGGATGATCGGCATCACCCAGCGCAACGTGCCCGACGAGATCCCGCCGGGCCGCGCGTTCCGCGCCGCCGACAAGGCGGAGGTGCAGATCGCGCTCCTCACGGACAACCCGGAAGGCCAGGCGCAGGCCGTGGCACTCCAGCAGATCGCCGAGTACTGCCGCGAGCAGGCGGCCCAGCTGCCGGACTCCACCCGGCCGTTCCGCGTCGACACCCTGCCGGACCGGCTCACCTGGGAGGACGCGACCCGGTACGTGCCGCAGCCGCTGCCGTCCGCACGGTGGGCCCTGTCCGGTGTCGGCGGCGACGAACTCACCGCGTTCGGGCCGGACCTCGCCATCACGCCGACCTTCCTCGTCGCCGGACCCGCCCGCTCCGGCCGCAGCACCGTCCTGGCGACGCTGGCACTGTCGCTGCTGTCGGCCGGGACGCCCGTCGTCGTCGGCGCGCCCGCCAGGTCGCCGTTGCGCCAACTCGCCGGACGGTCCGGGGTCCTCGCGGTCTTCGACGAGTCCGACATCGACCCCACCGCGCTGGAGGAGGCGCTGGCGTCCTCGCCGCAGGGGGCCGTGGTGATCCTGGACGACGCCGACCTGCTGCTGAAGACGAAGGCCGAGCCCGTCCTCAACCAGATCGCCAAGTCCGGTGCCGAGAACGGCCGGGGCCTGGTGATCTCCGGGCAGACCGACCGGCTCTCTTCCGGCTTCTCCGGCTGGCACACCGAGGCCCGCCGCAACCGGTGCGGCCTGCTGCTGAAGCCGCAGAACATGAGCGACGGCGAACTGATCGGCGTCAAGGTGCCCCGCAGCCGCCTGGGCGCGACCCGCCCGGGGCGGGCGATCCTGCACCTGGGCGACGGCGTGCTGCGCACCGTCCAGGTCCCGGAGACGGTGCTTCTGCCGGCCGGGAGCTGAGCGCCCGTGCGAGGGTTCCGACACCGGCTCTGAGGTCCCACGGCAGAGGGCTCCCGGGTCCCACAGCAGAGGGCTCCCGCCCCGGCGACGGCCGGGGCGGGAGCCCTCACGCATGACGGGACACGGCCCGGATCAGGTCGATCCCTCCACGTAGCTGGGGTCGTGCTTGATCGTGCCCTGCGTCCCGTGGGGGACGGCGCCGTTGATGGCCCAGCCGAAGCCGGCCACTCCGATGAGGTTCGAGCTCTGGTCGATCCACCCCGCCGTCTTCGTCCAGATGTTGGTGATGTCCGGCAGCTGCTTCAGGATGTCCGGTGTCTTCCACACGCCACCGGGGAGGTTCTTCATCAGGTTCGCGACCAGGTCACCCGGGTTCTTGAACCCGGTGAACGACTTGATGGTGGGGATCACGCTCTTGATGTTGATCTGGATCGCCTTGAGATCGCTCGTGACGGTCTTGAGGGTGTTCGCGATCCCGCCCAGATTGGCGATCTTGACCAGGCCGATGCCGCCGAGCACCAGCCCCAGGCCGCTGAGGACCATGTCGAGCACATCCCACTCGCCCGACTGAATACTGTCGACGATGTTCATGATGAAGGGGATGGCAGCGGTGACCAGACTGGCGATCGTCAGGATGAGCCCCAGGCCCTGCAATCCGGGGATGAGCATGGCGATGATGCCCAGGGCGGCGCTGATGAAGCCGAGCACCTTCTTGAAGATGTCCTTGATCTTCTCCCACAGACTCTTGCCGGGGACCGCCTCGCTCGTCGCCTCGTCCAGAGCGCGGGCCGCCGTCGAGGCATCCGTCTCGCGCAGCTCCCGCGCGTCCTCGGCGAGCATGCGGGCGGCGTCGAGATCCCGCTGGGCGCTGTCGACGTTCCCCTGTGCCGCGGACTGGTCGTTCCGGGCATTCTCCATGGCCTGCCGCGCACTGCGCCGGGCCGCCTCGTCGTCCGGCGGGGGTGGGGCCGCCGCGTCCAGGCCGCTGATCACAGACCCCGCCGCGGCGGCGGCATCGGTGGCCCGCTGCAGCCGCTCCTTGGCGTCCCGTCCGTCGACCAGGGCGTTGTCGGCCTTGCGCTGATGGTCCCCCAGCTGGTCGGCGTAGGTGTCCAGCGCGCGGGCCGCCTTGTCGTACGAACTGTGCAGCTTCTCCACCTGATTGGCCAGGTCCCCGAGCTTGTTCCGGAGTTTGTCCATGGCCTTGCCCTCGCCGAGCTGGCTGTTCTTCAGGCCGCTGACGATGGGGAGCGCCTGGTCCGCGTCGTCGGCGACGGACCGGTACTGGCCCGCGAGCTTCCCGAGCATCTCCGCATCGCCCGGCGTCGGGTCGTCCGAGAACCCGAAGACCGTCTCCCAGTCGGACACCGCTGGCCGCGCCATTGCCGCGCCCTCACTTTCCGTTCTCGTCCGTGCCCTGCGGGCTCTGTGCGGCCGGCACAGCCGTGCCCTTGCTCTTGACTTCCACGAAACGCAGCGTCCCCGCGATGGCGTCGAACACCTCGAAGAACTGGTCCTTGAGCTCCACATTGGGCGTGGAGCTGGAGACCAGCAGGTATTCCCGGCGGTTCGGGATCGGGAACAGCGTGTGCAGCAGCGCCGTACGCACCGGCGTGCCCTTGTAGTCGATGTCCTCGATCGAGGCGATCCGCCCGACCGGTCCGACGTCCGGAAGCTCCAGCAGTTCCACCTCGCGCGGCGGGTACCCGCTGCTCTGCGGGTCCCCGGCCTGCATGCTCGCCCCGAACAGCACCTCGGCCAGATCCGCCGACTGGTCCTCCGGCACGGGCATCCGCAGCACGACGGACGTGGCGCTGAGCATCGCGTCCCCGCCGGGGAACCCGACCATCCCCGCCGCCTGGAGCGCCCCCCGGGCGTAGGCCTCGCGGGCGGTCCGGCGGGTGTCGCGGATCAGGCCGTCGAGCCGCTCGCGGGAGAGCTGCGGAACCCCCTTCGCCTGGTGCTCGATACGGCGGCGGATGGACGCGTCCCGGGTGCTCGGGTCGAGGTCCAGATACCACCAGGAGCCGGGGTAGCGCAGCTTGTAGTGCGCGGGCGCCCCCGTAGCCCGGTCCGTGACCGGATGCGTCATGACGCATGTCCCTTCTGCCAGCAGGCTCTCGTCAGGCCTTCTTGGAGTCGTCCAGCACCTTGACGGTCTCGTCGTCCGTCTGTGTGAAGGCGTCGGAGATCTTCTTCGTGTTCTCGGAGAACACCTTCACGTTGTCCTGCACCTTCTCGTGGCCCCTGCCCCATGCGTCGTCGAAGTCGGCGAGGGAGTCGGCGAGCTTCGAATCGCCCACATCGCCCTTCGATCCGACGTCGCTGAGCCGCGCGGTGTTGTTGATCCGATCCCCGATGTCCTCAAGTGACTTGACCGTCTCGTTCAGGTCCCCGAGGGGGACGTTGATGCGGGTCATCGGTTCCTCCTCTCCGGCCGCCGTCCGGTCCCGCCGCGGAAGGGCGGGACCGGACCCAAGGGCACGTCAGCCGATGGAGCCGGACGTCTGGTCGTCGGTGTCGACGAACGCGTCGGCGACCTGCTTGATGAACTCGCTGACGCCCTGCAGGCCCTCGATCGCCTTGTCGGTGCCGTTCTTGTACTCCTCCCAGAACGGACGGAACTTGGTCTCGGAGCCCGGCGTCGCGTAGGCCGCCTCGACCATCTCGTCCATCTTGGTGTTGGCCTCGTGGAGGCTCTGCTGCATCAGTTCCTTCTGGTGCTGCAGCCAGGTCGACGCCTCCCGCATCTCTTCCGGGCTGATCTTGATGTTGCCGCCGGGCATGTCGGTTCCTTCTCTCGTTTCGGGTCGCCGCGGTCGCTGAGCCGCGCACACCGGGCTGTACGGGGCGCCCGGCGTGGCGGTTCATGTCTGTTGCGGAACAGTGACGAAAGTGGTGGGCCGACGCCCTGATCGGGCCTGCGACCAGGCCCCTACGGCCCGCGACAGCCCGTCACCGGGTTCCAAGTGACGTTCCCTCACCGAACCGGGACAGCAGCCGCTCACCGAACCGGACGGCAGCACGGCACGGCACGGGGAGGTGCGGTCCCGGAGAAGGCAGCGCCGGGCACAGGTACGGCGCCGGATGCCCGGCCGACGAGGTGTCACACGTCACTCGTCGCCGTGGTGTCCCGGCTGAAGCGGCTGTAGCGGCTGTAGCCCAAGGCTGCCCCGTCGCGGAAGAGCCCGGCCCGGAGCGGTGGTCACGTGGACCACCGCCCGGACCGGGCTCTCGCTTCCGTGCGGGACTCAGGCGTCCGGAGCGGCCTGCTCCGCGCCGTCCGGCTTCTCCTCGGCCGGCGCCAGGCCCAGACGCTCCTGCAGCCACTTGTCGAACTCGATCGAGGCGCGCACCCAGCTGACCGTCGACGAGACGAAGTGCTCCAGGCTGACGCCCGTACCGATGAGCATCTGCGCCTCACCGATCAGACGGACCGAGACCTCGGTCTCCTCGGAACCCTCCTCGGGCTCGTGGGTGTGCGTGTAGACCTTGGGCCACAGGGTGCGGCGGTTCCAGTCGTCGATCGCGTCGAGAAGGACCGGACGCTGGTCCGCGGCGTGCGGGCGGTCGTAGAACGTACGGACCGAGAAGACCTGCTGCTCGTCCTCGCCGCGGAACATGAAGTACGTGCGGAAGTCCTCCCACGGCGCCGCGAGGTCGCCCTCGTCGTCGACGACGTACTTCAGCTCCATCTGTTCCAGGAGCTGCTTGACGAGGTCCTGGTCAGGGACGACGGGGCCCTCCGGTCCTGCGGCCTGCGGTTCGGGCTGGCCCCCGAAATTAGGAATCGAGGACGGATCGATGCTCACCGTGTTTTTCCCTTCGTGCGGTTGCCGCCATCCTCTCCCATGGCGGGCGGGGGATGGCAAGCCCGGACGGGCCCGATCCGCCACAAGCTGACACGCGGCCGGTGTGCGGACCGTGCCGCCGGCACCCTGTACGGGGTGCCGGCGGCACGGGGCCGGGGTGATTACGCCGCGGGGCCGACGCGCAGTCCGTCCCCGGCCCGGTCCACCCGGACGGTGTCCCCGTCCTTGATCTCGCCCGCGAGGATCTCCTTCGCGAGCCGGTCGCCGATCGCCGTCTGGATGAGACGGCGGAGCGGCCGTGCTCCGTAGGCCGGGTCGTTGCCCTCCTCGGCCAGCCAGGCCAGGGCGTCCGGGGTGATGTCGAGGGTGAGCCTGCGCTCGGCCAGGCGTCCGGCGAGCCGGTCGATCTGGAGCTTCGCGATGTGCGCGAGCTCGTCGCCGGACAGCGCGGAGAAGACCACCAGGTCGTCGAGCCGGTTGAGGAACTCCGGCTTGAACGAGGCCCGTACGACCTCCAGGACCTGCTCCTTCTTCACCTCGGGCTTGGTCAGCGGGTCGACCAGGAACTGGCTGCCGAGGTTGGAGGTCAGGATCAGGATGGTGTTGCGGAAGTCCACCGTCCGGCCCTGTCCGTCGGTGAGCCGGCCGTCGTCCAGGACCTGGAGCAGGATGTCGAAGACCTCGGGATGGGCCTTCTCGACCTCGTCCAGCAGGACCACGCTGTACGGGCGGCGGCGGACCGCCTCCGTGAGCTGGCCGCCCTCCTCGTAGCCGACGTATCCGGGCGGGGCGCCGACCAGCCTCGCCACGCTGTGCTTCTCGCTGTACTCGCTCATGTCGATGCGGACCATGGCCCGCTCGTCGTCGAACAGGAAGTCGGCGAGCGCCTTCGCGAGCTCCGTCTTGCCGACACCGGTCGGCCCGAGGAAGAGGAACGAGCCGGTGGGCCGGTCGGGGTCGGCGATGCCGGCGCGGGTGCGGCGTACCGCGTCCGAGACCGCGCGCACGGCCTCGGTCTGCCCGATGAGGCGCTTGCCCAGCTCGTCCTCCATGCGGAGCAGCTTCTGGGTCTCGCCCTCCAGCAGGCGTCCGGCCGGGATGCCGGTCCAGGAGCCGACGACGTCGGCGATGTCGTCCGGGCCGACCTCCTCCTTCACCATCGTGTCCTTGGCGGCCTCCTGCTCGGCCTCGGCCGCCTCCGCGAGCTCCCGCTCCAGGCCGGGGATCTCCCCGTACAGCAGCTTGGAGGCGGTGTCGAAGTCGCCGTCGCGCTGGGCGCGTTCGGCCTGGCCGTGCAGTTCGTCGAGGCGCTCCTTCAGCTCACCGACGCGGTTGAGGCCCTGCTTCTCCTTCTCCCAGCGGGCGGTCAGGCCGCGCAGCTCCTCCTCCTTGTCGGCGAGGTCGCGCCGGAGCTTCTCCAGGCGCTGCCTGGAGCCGGGGTCGGTCTCGTTCCTGAGGGCCAGCTCCTCCATGTGGAGGCGGTCGACGGCGCGCTGGAGCTCGTCGATCTCGACGGGCGAGGAGTCGATCTCCATGCGCAGCCGGGACGCCGACTCGTCGACCAGGTCGATGGCCTTGTCGGGGAGGAAGCGCGAGGTGATGTAGCGGTCGGACAGGGTCGCGGCCGCCACCAGCGCGGAGTCCGCGATGGAGACCTTGTGGTGGGCCTCGTAGCGGCCCTTGAGACCGCGCAGGATCGCGATGGTGTCCTCGACGCTCGGCTCCGCCACCAGCACCTGCTGGAAGCGGCGCTCCAGCGCGGCGTCCTTCTCGATCCGCTCGCGGTACTCGTCGAGCGTGGTCGCGCCGACCATGCGGAGCTCGCCGCGGGCCAGCATCGGCTTGAGCATGTTGCCGGCGTCCATGGCGGAGTCGCCGCCGGCGCCCGCGCCGACGACGGTGTGCAGCTCGTCGATGAAGGTGATGATCTGCCCGTCGCTCTCCTTGATCTCGGAGAGGACGGTCTTCAGCCGCTCCTCGAACTCGCCGCGGTACTTCGCGCCCGCGACCATCGCGCCGAGGTCGAGCGAGACGAGGCGCTTGTTCCGCAGGGACTCGGGGACGTCGCCCTTGACGATGCGCTGGGCGAGGCCCTCGACCACGGCGGTCTTGCCGACGCCGGGCTCACCGATGAGTACGGGGTTGTTCTTCGTACGCCGCGACAGCACCTGGACGACGCGCCGGATCTCCTGGTCGCGTCCGATGACCGGGTCGAGCTTGCCTTCCCTCGCGGCGGCCGTGAAGTCCGTACCGAACTTCTCCAGGGCCTTGTACTGGCCCTCCGGGTCGGGTGTGGTCACCCGGCGCCCTCCCCTGCTCTTCTCGAATGCGTCCAGCAGCCTCTTCGCACTGGCCCCCTGACCGCTCAGGATCTCACCGGCGCGGCCGCCCTCGGCCGCGATGCCGATCAGCAGGTGTTCGGTGGAGAGGTAGTCGTCGCCCAGCTCCTTCGCGCGCTGCGCGGCATCCGCGATGACGGCGAGCAGCTCGCGGTTGGGCTGCGGAGGGGCGACGGTCGACCCGGTCACGCTGGGCTCGGCGCCCAGGAGCCGCTCCGTCTCGGTGCGTACGGCGATCTGGTCGGCCTCGACGGCGGCGAGCAGGTCGATGATGTTCTCGTTGTCCTCGCCCGCGAGCAGCGCGAGCAGCAGGTGCCCGGGGGTCAGATCGGGGTGTCCGTCCTTCACGGCCCTGCTGGTGGCCGCGTTGATGGCATCCCGGCTCTTGTTGGTCAGCTCGGCGTCCACGTGCGCTTTCTCCTCCTTGCGATGGCTGGCTCTCTCCACAACACTGACTGAGTCAACGTGTACAAAGTTGAGTCTATTCCACTCAACCCCACAGGCACTTCTCTTCCGGGTCCGATTCCGGGACCAGGACCAGGACCGGGACCGGGTCGGATTCCGGGACCAGGACCAGGACCGGGACCAGGACCGGGTCGGATTCCGAGTCAACCGGCCGGAGAGGGCCTCCGCCACCGCAGGATGATGTGCGGGTCCGCACTGCCTACGCTGTCCCCATGGCAGTCGACGTAACGAATCCGAGCCCCGAGTACCTCGCGTTCTGGCGCGAGCACCACCTGTGCACACTGACCACCCCCCGCGCCGACGGCACACCGCACGTGGTGCCGGTGGGCGTGACGTACGACCCCGGGGCCGGGCTCGCCCGCGTCATCGCCAGCAAGAACAGCCGGAAGGTCGCCAACGTCCTGGCCGCGGGTCCGGACGGCGCACGGGTCGCGGTCTGCCAGGTCGACCGGCGCCGCTGGGCGACCCTGGAGGGCCGCGCGACGGTGAGCGCGGAGGCGGAGGCGGTCGCCGACGCGGTACGCCGCTACGAGGAACGCTACGCGCGCACGCCGGGGCCCAACCCGGACCGCGTCGTCATCGAGATCGCCCTGGACCGGGCGCTCGGCAGGGCGTGAGGGGAACCCGGCAGGGCGTGAGAGGAACCGGGCCGAGCGGGGCGGGCGCGGCGGGCGCGGCGGGCGGGGCGGGCGGGAAACCGCGGACTCCGCTCCGGGCAGCACAACGGCGCCATCGTGTTCAGGTCACGATGGCGCCGTTGTGTGGGGGAGTGACTGAGCGACATGTAACGACGGGGGATCGCTCAGGCACTGCGGGGGGTGGCGGAAATAGTCTCTGGCTCGAACAGCTGGTGGTCCCGCCGGTCGAGGTTGACGAAAATCATGTCGTACCGAATCGCGCAGCGGACGGGCTGCGGTGCTCCCCGCGGCTTGCGGAGGCAACGGTAGGCACGTACTTCGCCGTCTTCTTCCCGTGCGACAACGATGGGGTCGCCGAACAGAGTGACCATCAACGAGTCGCCACAACGGGGGATGGCCGTGACGAGATCGATGAAATGCCAGCCTGATCGGTAGGCCGTGGCCATCTCGCGCCGGAAGGTTCGGTCGTCCGGCGGGATGGTCATGCGCTCAGGTGGGTCGGCTCGGACCAGGCGATGTCACCGGGCGCGGCCGCCGCCTCGACGCTCCACGCGATGTCACCCGGCGCGACCCAGGCGATGTCGTCCGACGCGGAGGCCGGCGCGACCCAGGCGATGTCGTCCGACGCGGAGGCCGGCGCGACCCAGGCGATGTCGCCCGACGCGGAGGCCGGCGCGACCCAGGCGATGTCGCCCGACGCGGGCGCCGCCTCAACGCTCCACGCGATGTCACCCGGCACGGATGCCGCCTCGGCGTTCCAGGCAATGTCGCCGGCGCCCACCGCTCCAAGGCCCAAAGCCGCGACGAACGAGGCGGCAAGCACCGAGCGAAGCACTCGCTTATACATAGTCAGCTTCGTCCTCACTTGTGGATTCTTCTCCCCCGCACCTAAGACGATGTCTTACCTGGGCAGGCGAACACCACCGAGTCAATGCATCATGTTCCTGCATGTTCAGGAACCTGGGGGGTGGAGGTATGACCACAAGAGATACAAAACAGGCGCATCCTCATGGGATCACCGAGCTCTGTGACGCCGGAAAACGCCTCTATGCCAGCGCACTTCGCTCCGGACGCATCGCCCGCAGTGAAGTGGACTCGGCGCCCTGCCTGATGGACTTCACCCTCCTGCACCCGGACCCCGACGACTCCGACTGGCTCCGTCCGGTCCCCCCGTCCGCCGCCCTGGCCCAGCGCCTTCACCCCATAGAGCGCGAGATCCAGGAACGCCGGCGGCACTCCGTCGAACTGGCCGAATCCTTCGAACCGTTCATGGACATCAGTGCCCAGGACCCGCCGACGACCCACGCCATCACCGTGCTGGAGGGGGTCAACCGGATCAACGCGGCGCTCGATCTCGCCACGGCCGAGTGCCGCACCGAAGTCCTCACCGTCCAGCCCGGGGGCGGGCGGAGCGAGGACCGCCTCAGCGAGGCCCTGGAACGGGGCCTCTCGGTGGTGGACCGCGGTGTCAGCATCCGCACGCTCTACCAGCACACGGCCCGGCACAGCCCTGGAACCCTTGCCTACGCGGAGCGTCTGCCCGAGGGCAAGGTCGAGATCCGGACGCTCGAAGAACTCATCGAACGCCTCATCATCTTCGACCGGACCGTCGCCTTCATCCCGGCCCAGGACGACCGCCAAGTCGCCCTGGAACTGCGCCACCCCGGGCTGGTCGAGTACCTGGTGAAGGTCTTCGAGCAGCTGTGGACCCGCGCGGAACCGTTCCTCGAAGAGAGGAGATACGAACAGACGCCCAAGGGCATCAGCGGAGTACAGCGCTCCATCGCCCAGCTCCTCGTCGAAGGAAACGTCGACGACTCCATCGCCCGCCGCCTCGGTATGAACGTACGCACCTGCCGGGCGCACATCGCCAAACTGAACGCCGCGCTCGGCAGCGGCAGCCGCGCCCAACTCGGTTACCTCATCGCACAGTCAGGAATCCTGGACCAGGGCGCCGATCGCGACGCACTCTGACGCCAAGTCATGGGAATTCGCCGTTGAATCGGATTTTTCACTCTGCCGATGATCCCAACCGCCGGTGAACGTGCTTCGATGGCACTGTTCACTCGGCATCGAACCTCTGATCGGACGGAGCGATACACATGAGCGCCACCCAGAGCACCCTCAGCAGCGATGACCTCCTCGTGTCGGTGGAGGTGCTGGGGAGCGTGCACGACCGCTCCGACGGTGCCGACCCGCTCGGCGCCGCAGCAGGCGACATCGCCTGGGACATCGCCTGGCCGAACGTAGCGACCGACGCGCCGCACCGCGTCTGAGGACCGGATCCGCAGGACGGCAACGGGGCCGCGTCGTCGCAAGGCCGCGCGGCCCCTCGGCGCCACCAGGGTTTCCGCATCAGGAGGGGCAGTGGACCACAGACTGGTCGCCGGTATCGAAGAGGCACTGGGGTGGGACGGCCCACGTCATCTCGGCACCGGGTTCGCCCGGGGCAGCCTCGGCGACCCGGGTCTGGTCACGCGCCTGCTGACTCCCGCCCGGCTTCTGGATCTGGCGATGCGCAGGCGGCTGGGAAGTCCGCAGATTCGCTGCTTCCAGGACGGCCGGGAACTGCACCCCGGCGCGTACCTGAGCCAGGACACGGGCGGTGCGGGCCAGGCCGGCCTGGTGAACATGCGCCACCTCGGGAACCTCCTGCGCGAGGGGGTGACGATGGTGCTGGACCGTGCGAACGTCTTCGACCCCACGCTCGAAGTGGCCTGCCGGGCCATCCAGTGGTGGTCGGGCGATCGGGTCACGGTCAACATCTACCTCACCACGAACGGCGCCGACGGCTTCGGCCTGCACTGGGACGACCACGATGTCCTCGCCGTCCAGCTCTCGGGCGAGAAGGACTGGGAGGTACGGGGCACGTCGCGCGTCGCGCCGCTCCACCGCGACACCGCCCGGAACAACGACCCCAGCGAGGAAACGCTCTGGGCCGGCACCATGAACCCCGGCGACGTCATGCACATCCCGCGCGGTCATTGGCACCGGGCCGGCCGAAGCGGTCGCGGCTCGGGGCACAGCCTGCACATGACGCTCGGGTTCACCACGCGGACCGGGGCGGACTGGCTGTCCTGGCTCGCCGACCGGTCCCGTGAGAACGAGCTCTTCCGTCGCGATCTGGACAACGCGGCGGGCTCGGAACAGCACCAGGAACTCGTCGGGGCGGCCGTCCGGCTCGTCGGGTCCCGCACTCCCGCAGACTTTCTGGTGACGCGGGAGCAGGACGTCGCCCCGCCCCGGCACGTCCCCTTCCTGGAGACCTTCGGTCCCCTTGCCTCCGTCGTCTGCATCAGCGAGTTCCGTCCCCGGTTCCGTGATCTGGGCCGGACGGTCGAGGTGCTCTCGTCGGGGAAGAAGCTCACGTTCAAGGCCCGCGCCCTGCCTGCCCTGCGTCTCCTGTTGAGCGGGCGGCCGGTGCATCTGGACCGGGCGGCCGGCACGGTGGGGGACGAGGTGTACCCGCTGGCCGAGATCCTGACGCAGCACGAATGGTGCGCACCCCTCACACCCGAGCTGTCCTCGGGGTACTCCGGTCTCGTGGCGGACGCGGCCCCCTGACCGGGCGGGTCGCACCGGAAGAACAAGGAGCAGGGGCCACCGACCCGGTGGCCGTCCCCGCCACAGCCGTTCCCCGTCCGTCGCACCGGCCCACAGCCGTTCCCGGCCCGTCACACCAGCCGCAGCCGGCCCCGTCGCAGCAGCAGGCCACGCTACGGACGGATGCTGCGTTCCCGGTCCGGGACGACGTACACGGCGTGCGCCCACGGGCGAGGCCCGCCACCCCGGTGAGGAACGGGTGACGGGCCTCGCTCGTCGTGCGGGGTGCGAACCCGCTCAGTCCTTCGGCCGCTTCGGCCGCCAGACCACCAACGCGCTGGTCTGCTGCACATCCTGGTACGGCACCAGATCGCGCCGGTACGAGGCGTGCACCTGGGCCTCGCGCTGCTGCATCGCCGCCGCCGCACCGTCGAGGGACGACGAGAGCTCGGCGATGCGCTGCTGGAGGGCCGCGACCTGGTTCTCCAGCTCGATGATGCGCTTGATGCCGGCGAGGTTGATGCCCTCGTCCTGCGACAGCTGCTGCACGGTGCGCAGCAGCTCGATGTCGCGGGCCGAGTAGCGTCTGCCGCGCCCGGCCGTGCGGTCGGGAGAGACCAGGCCCAGGCGGTCGTACTGGCGCAGTGTCTGCGGATGGAGGCCCGAGAGCTGGGCCGCGATCGAGATCACGTACACCGGCGATTCATCGGTCAGTTCGTACGGATTGCGTCGTCGGCCGTCCACCTCAAGCTCCCTTCGCTGCCTGGAAGAGCTCCGCCCGCGGGTCACGGCCCGCAGTCGCCTTCCGGTAGGCCTCCAGTGCTTCCCTGGCCTCGGTGGTGAGCTCGCCGGGCACCGTCACCTCGACGGTGACCAGCAGGTCGCCCCGGGTGCCGTCCTTGCGTACGGCGCCCTTGCCCCGGGCGCGCATCGTGCGCCCGTTGGGAGTCCCGGCCGGCAGTTTCAGGGTGACCGGCGGGCCGCCGAGCGTGGGCACCTTCACCTCGCCGCCGAGCGCCGCCTCCGTGAAGTCGACGGGCACGGTGACCGTGAGGTTGTCGCCCTTGCGGCCGAACACCGGGTGGGCGTCGACATGGACCACGACGTACAGATCGCCGGCCGGTCCACCTCGCTCGCCCGGACCGCCCTTGCCGCGCAGCCGGATCCGCTGGCTGTCCGAGACACCCGCCGGAATCCTGACCTGCATGGTCCGGGAGGACTTCGCCCGTCCGCTGCCCTTGCAGACATCGCAGGGGTCCTGGGCGATGAGGCCCCGGCCCTTGCAGTCCACGCAGGGATCGGTGAGCGAGAAGCCGCCGCCGGTGCCGCGCGACACCTGGCCGGTGCCGAGACAGGTCGGGCAGACCCTGGGGGTGCCGTTCTTGTCACCGGTGCCGGAGCACGCCTTGCAGGGCGCCTGGCTGGACATCCGCAACGGGACCGTGGCCCCCTCGACCGCCTCGGTGAAGCTGAGCGTCACCTCGGACTCGATGTCCTGGCCGCGGCGCGGCTGCACCCGCGTCCCCGTACCGCCCCGGTTGAACAGGCCGCCGAAGACATCGCCCAGGCCGCCCCCGCTGCCGCCGAAACCGCCGGGTCCGCCGCCCGCGCCCCCGCCCTGGGTGCCTCCGAAGAGGTCGCCCAGGTCGAAGTTGAAGTTGCCTCCGGCGCCGCCGGGGCCGGCCCGGAAGCCGCCGTTCCCGAAGAGGGCGCGCGCCTCGTCGTACTCCTTGCGCTTCTTGGTGTCGCCGAGGACGTCATTCGCCTCGGAGATCTCCTTGAAGCGCTCCTCCGCCTTGTCGTCGCCCTTGTTGGCGTCCGGGTGGAACTCGCGGGCGAGCTTCCGGTACGCCTTCTTGATCTCGGCGTCGGTGGCGTCCTTGGGGACGCCGAGGACCTTGTAGTAGTCCTTCTCGACGAAGTCCTTCGTGCTCATCGACGTCCCTCCTTCCGGACGATCGGCCATGCGGCGGGCCCGTTGGCCGGTCGCATGGCCGGGCGGTGGGCCGCGAGGTGGTCAGACGGGATGTCAGACCTCCTCGGTGCCACCGCTCTCCTCGTCGGTTGCCTTCTCTTCCTTGGCCGCGGCCGGTGTCGCACCCGGCTGGGGTTCGGCCACCGCCACCCGCGCGGGGCGGATGGTGCGCTCGCCGATCCGATACCCCGGCTGCAGGATCGCCACGCAGGTCGTCTCGGTGACATCCGGCGCGTACGAGTGCATCAGGGCTTCGTGAATCGTCGGGTCGAAGGGCTCGCCCTCCTTGCCGAACTGCTGCAGGCCCAGCTTGGCGACGACCGTCTCCAGTGATTCGGCCACCGACTTGAACCCGCCCACGAGCTCGCCGTGTTCCCGGGCCCGGCCGACGTCGTCGAGTACGGGCAGGAGCTCGGACAGGAGACCCGCGACTGCGATCTCCTTGACCGTGGCCCGGTCCCGCTCGACGCGGCGGCGGTAGTTCTGGTACTCGGCCTGGAGCCGCTGGAGGTCGCCCGTGCGCTCATTGAGCGCGGTGCGGACCTGGTCCAGCTGGGCCGTCAGACCGACTGTCTGTGCTGCGTCCCCGGCCGGGGACGCCTCCTCCTCCGGAGAGGAAGGGGCGTCCTTCGGCTCGGCTCCGTCGGGGGTGGCGCCGGAGGGGACGTCGGGCTTCTCCTCGAAGCCCGGAGTCTCCTCGGTCACACCGCACCGCCCTTCGCGGGCTTCTCGTCGTCCACGATCTCGGCGTCGACGACGTCGTCGTCGGCCTTGGCCTGCTGGGCGCCCGGCTGCGGGTCGCCCTGCGGGCCGCCGTCGGCCTGGGCGTTGGCGTACATCGCCTGGCCCAGCTTCTGGGAGACGGCCGCGACCTTCTCGGTGGCGGTACGGATCTCGGCGGTGTCCTCGCCCTTGAGCTTCTCCTTCAGCTCGGTGAGCGCGGTCTCCACCTCCGTCTTCACGTCACCGGGGACCTTGTCCTCGTTGTCCTTGAGGAACTTCTCCGTCTGGTAGACGAGCTGCTCGCCCTGGTTACGGGCCTCGGCGGCCTCGCGGCGGCGGTGGTCCTCCTCCGCGTACTGCTCGGCCTCCTCACGCATCCGGTTGACCTCGTCCTTCGGCAGCGAGGAGCCGCCGGTGACGGTCATCTTCTGCTCCTTGCCGGTGCCGAGGTCCTTGGCGGCGACGTGCATGATGCCGTTCGCGTCGATGTCGAAGGCGACCTCGATCTGCGGGACACCGCGCGGGGCCGGCGGCAGGCCGGTCAGCTCGAACATGCCGAGCTTCTTGTTGTACGCCGCGATCTCGCGCTCGCCCTGGTAGACCTGGATCTGCACGGACGGCTGGTTGTCCTCGGCCGTCGTGAAGATCTCGGAGCGCTTGGTCGGGATCGTGGTGTTGCGCTCGATGAGCTTCGTCATGATGCCGCCCTTGGTCTCGATACCGAGGGACAGCGGGGTGACGTCGAGCAGCAGGACGTCCTTGACCTCGCCCTTGAGGACACCGGCCTGGAGCGAGGCACCGATGGCGACGACCTCGTCCGGGTTCACACCCTTGTTGGCCTCCTGGCCACCGGTCAGCTCCTTGACGAGCTCGGCGACGGCCGGCATACGGGTGGAGCCACCGACGAGAACGACGTGGTCGATCTCGGAGAGCTGGATGCCCGCGTCCTTGATGACGTTGTGGAACGGGCTCTTGCAGCGGTCCAGGAGATCAGCGGTGAGCTGCTGGAACTGCGAGCGCGTGAGCTTCTCGTCCAGGTGCAGCGGGCCCTCGGCGGACGCCGTGATGTAGGGCAGGTTGATCGTGGTCTCGGTCGAGGACGAGAGCTCGATCTTCGCCTTCTCCGCGGCCTCGCGCAGACGCTGGAGAGCCATCTTGTCCTTGGACAGGTCCACACCGTGCCCGTTGGCGAACTGCTTCACCAGGTAGTCGACGACGCGCTGGTCCCAGTCGTCACCACCGAGGTGGTTGTCACCGTTGGTGGCCTTCACCTCGACGACGCCGTCGCCGATCTCCAGCAGCGACACGTCGAAGGTGCCGCCGCCGAGGTCGAAGACGAGGATCGTCTGGTCGTCCTTGTCGAGCCCGTACGCCAGCGCGGCGGCCGTCGGCTCGTTGACGATACGCAGGACGTTCAGGCCCGCGATCTCGCCGGCCTCCTTCGTCGCCTGACGCTCGGAGTCGTTGAAGTACGCGGGGACGGTGATGACCGCGTCGGTCACCTTCTCGCCCAGGTACGACTCGGCGTCCCGCTTCAGCTTCTGCAGGATGAAGGCGCTCATCTGCTGCGGGTTGAAGCTCTTGCCGTCCAGGTCGATCTTCCAGTCAGTGCCCATGTGGCGCTTGACGGAGCGGATGGTCCTGTCGACGTTGGTCACTGCCTGGCGCTTGGCGACCTCGCCGACCAGCACCTCGCCGTTCTTCGCGAAGGCGACGACGGACGGCGTGGTCCTGGCGCCCTCTGCGTTGGTGATGACGGTGGGCTCGCCGCCTTCGAGAACGCTGACGACGGAGTTAGTCGTGCCCAGGTCGATGCCGACCGCACGTGCCATTTCAATTCCTCCAGCTTGACTACTTGAGTGCAACTGACTCAAGGATGCACGACACCCGCCCCAGTGTCAACAGACTTGAGTCGGGTCGACTCAACTATCGTGCACGCACCTCGCGCGGAGCGCGAGATCACGAACGACACCCGCCCGCCCTGCGGGCCGCGCAGCCCCCACCCATCATCGCGTCATGGGATCGTTCTGTCACAAACTGCAGCGAGTCACGCAAAACCGACAGCCGGCCCGCTCAACCCCGTCCAACCCGGCTCGATCCGCTCCATCCGCTCGATCCGCTCGACCCCAGGCAGGTGCGAACGATGCAGAGGCAGAGACAGAGGCAGGCACAGCAACCGGGGCGGCGGGGACAAGGGAGGAGGCAGGGGCGGTGGGCGCCGCGGCAGCAGTGGCGGCCCGCGCGGCGATGGGCGCGGCAGCGGCAACGGCGGCGGCGGCGGACGCCGCAGTGGCCGTCGACCTGGCCGTCAACCTGGCAGTGGACCCGGCAACAGGCCCGGCAAGGGGCACGCCGGGCAGGGCAGCGGACATGGCGGTGCACATGGCAGTGGGCGCGGCGACGGGAGAGGCCGTCGGCCAAGCGCGTACTGGATCTGGCCCTCGGCTCGATCCTGCTGGCCCTGGCCGCCCCCCTGCTCGCCGCGGGCGCCCTCGCCCTCGCGGCGCGGCGGCTCCCGGGCGGCGTACTGACCCGGTCGCCCCGGGTAGGCCTGGGCGGCCGCCCCTTCGTGCTGCGCTCGCTGCGCACCCGGCGGCTGCGGCTGGATCTGCTCTCCCGGCTGCCGCACGTCGTACGGGGAGACCTCTCGCTGGTCGGGCCGGAGCCCCTGGCACCGGACGACCACCGGACACGGACCGCGGGGACCCCCGCATCCGCCGCGCCCCCCGGCGCGAGACACTGGCGGCAGGACCTGAAGCCGGGCCTCACCGGCCTGGCACAGGTTCGCTCCCGCTCCGGAATGCCGTGGGACGAACCCGCCCTGCTCGACCAGCACTACGCCGAGCACCACTGGGTGGGACTCGACCTGGCCATCCTGGTGCGCGCCGCACACACTCCGCTGCGCCGGGCGGTCCGCGGACTCACCCGGCACGGCAAGGCACACCTGAGCGACACAGATCACCGCCGGTGCGGCTACAGCGCGGCGGAATAAGTGGATAGTGTCAGCACAGACTGATTAAGTTACTGCTTAGTAATTGCCAGTATTCGCTTGTAGACGCTGGATCCCACCCTCGCAGGCCCGAGGAGCCCCCACATGCAACTCGCCGCGATCATCGTGTCGCTGGTGCTGACTGTCGTCGGCGTTGCGCTCATCGCCCGAGCCGTCGCGCAGATCTACCGGTTCGTCACGCTCGGACAGCCGGTCCCGGCGGGCAGCCGCACCGACAACCCGAAGCAGCGCACGATCACCCTGGTCAAGGAATTCCTCGGCCACACCCGGATGAACCGGTGGGGGATCGTCGGCTTCGCGCACTGGTTCGTCGCCATCGGCTTCCTGACGCTGCCGCCGACGCTGCTCCAGGCGTACGGGCAGCTCTTCAAGGCCGACTGGGTCCTGCCGATCATCGGCGACTGGCCGCCGTTCGAGATGTACACCGAGTTCATCGGTCTGATGACGACGGTCGGCATCCTCGTACTGATCGCCATCCGGCTGCTGAACCTGCCCTCGCGGGCCGGCCGCAAGTCCCGCTTCGCGGGCTCCAAGGCGTGGCAGGCGTACTTCGTCGAGTACGTCATCCTCGTCATCGGCCTGGCGATCCTGACCCTGCGCGGCCTGGAGGGCGCGATCCACCACGTGGAGGGCTACGAGGCGTCGTACTTCATCTCGTACCCCCTGGTCCTCGCCTTCAAGGGCCTCGCGCTCGGCACGCTGCAGAACCTCATCTACTTCACCGCGATGATCAAGATCGGCACCTCGCTGATCTGGATGATCACGGTCTCGCTCAACACCAACATGGGTGTCGCCTGGCACCGCTTCCTCGGCTTCCCGAACATCTGGTTCAAGCGGAACGCGGACGGGGAGTCGGCGCTCGGTGCGCTCCAGCCCATGACCTCCGGCGGCAAGGAGATCGACTTCGAGGACCCGGGCGAGGACGACGTCTTCGGGGTCTCCCAGGTCGAGCAGTTCTCCTGGAAGGGCATCCTCGACTTCTCCACGTGCACGGAGTGCGGTCGCTGCCAGTCGCAGTGCCCGGCCTGGAACACGGGCAAGCCGCTCTCCCCGAAGCTCCTGATCATGTCCCTGCGCGACCACGCGCACGCCAAGGCCCCCTACCTGCTGGCCGGCGGCGGCAAGGACATGGAGGGCAACGAGAAGGCGTCCGAGGAGCAGCTGAAGGACGTCCCGGCCGCGGCTCTCGCGGAGGCCGAGCGCCCGCTGATCGGCACGGTCGAGGAGAACGGCGTCATCGACCCGGACGTGCTGTGGTCCTGCACCACCTGCGGTGCGTGCGTGGAGCAGTGCCCGGTCGACATCGAGCACATCGACCACATCGTCGACATGCGCCGCTACCAGGTGATGATCGAGTCCGCGTTCCCGTCCGAGGCGGGCACGATGCTCAAGAACCTGGAGAAGAAGGGCAACCCCTGGGGGCTCGCCAAGAAGCAGCGCGTCGAGTGGACCAAGGAGGTCGACTTCGAGGTCCCGATCGTCGGCAAGGACGTCGAGGACCTGTCCGAGGTCGACTACCTGTACTGGGTCGGCTGCGCGGGCGCGCTCGAAGACCGCGCCAAGAAGACCACCAAGGCCTTCGCGGAACTCCTCCACATCGCGGGCGTCAAGTTCGCGATCATGGGCGGCGACGAGAAGTGCACGGGTGACTCGGCCCGCCGCCTGGGCAACGAGCCGCTGTTCCAGCAGCTCGGCCAGGAGAACGTGGCCATGCTGAACATGGCGTTCGGCGAGGACGACGAGGACGACTCGACGAAGAAGGCGAAGGCGTCGAAGAAGATCGTGGCGACCTGCCCGCACTGCTTCAACACCATCGCGAACGAGTACCCGCAGCTCGGCGGCGAGTACGAGGTCATCCACCACACCCAGCTGCTCCAGCACCTCATCGACGAGGGCCGGCTGATCCCGGTGACGCCGGTCGAGGGCCTGATCACGTACCACGACCCGTGCTACCTGGGCCGTCACAACAAGATCTACACCCCGCCGCGCGAGATCATCGCGAAGGTCCCGGGCCTCAGGAACGAGGAGATGCACCGCCACAAGGAGCGCGGCTTCTGCTGCGGTGCCGGTGGTGCCCGGATGTGGATGGAGGAGCGGATCGGCAAGCGCATCAACAACGAGCGCGTCGACGAGGCTCTGTCCCTGAACCCCGACATCATCTCCACCGCCTGCCCGTTCTGCCTGGTCATGCTGACCGACTCGGTCAACGGCAAGAAGAACGACGGCAAGGCGAAGGAGTCGGTCCAGGTGGTCGACGTGTCGCAGCTGCTGCTGGACTCCGTGAAGACCCCGGCCGACCCGGCCGGTGAGACGGAGTCGGCGGACGCACCGGAGCCGGAGCCGGTGAAGTAGCTCGGGCTGCCGTGCGACAGCAGCGGCCGGACCTGCCTCGGGGGCAGGACCGGCCGCTGCTGCTTTCCCGCACAGGTCCCATGCCCCGCCCCTCGGGCCAACCCTCCGGGGCCCCCAGGATTCCCCCGGAGGTGCCCCCTGGATTCCCCTAGGGGATGTCACAGCTCGGCCGCAATGGCGGGCAGGTTCCCCAGGCCCTCTCACCGCACCCGAGCGGACCAGGTACGTTCGACGACGTGGCTGGATTCAGGATCGGACGCGGCCGGGACAACCGCACCCCGCAGCAGGCGCAGCAGCAACCGCGGCAGCAGCCGTACGGCACACAGGCACCACCGCCGTACGGGCAGCAGCCATGGCCACCGACGGGAGGCAACGGCGCCCCGCCCCCGTACGGCAACGGCGGGCCGAACACCGGCAACGGCGGCTACGGCAACGGCAGCGGAGGGCCGAACGCCGGCAACGGCGGCAACGGCTACAACGCCGGCGGCCAGGGCGGTGGCAACCACGGCGAACCGGAGTACTTCGGCGACCCGTACCAACAGCCCCACCACCCCCACGGATCCCCCCAGCAGGGCGACCCGTACGCCAACTCCCCGGGGCACACCCAGGCGTTCAGCATCGGCGAGGACCCGTACGGCGACGGCAACACCTACCGCGCCGGCCAGGCTCCCGCCCAGCCGGCCGGCCCGCGGCTGCCGTGGAAGGACCTGCTCACCGGCATCGTGCTGCGCCCGGGACCGACGTTCTGGCAGATGCGCGACTACCCGGTCTGGGGCCCGGCGCTCATCGTCACGTTCCTGTACGGCCTGCTGGCCCTCTTCGGCTTCGACCAGGCCCGGGACGACGCGATCCACGCGACGATCTCCACGGTGGTCCCCTACATCGTCATCACGGGCATCGGCTTCGTCATCGGCGGCCTGGTCCTGGGCGCGGTCACGCACACCCTCGCCCGCCAGCTCGGGGGCGACGGCTCCTGGCAGCCGACCGTGGGCCTCTCCATGCTGATCATGTCGATCACGGACGCCCCCCGCCTGATATTCGCGCTCTTCCTCGGCGGCGAGAACTCCCTGGTCCAGATCCTCGGCTGGATCACCTGGCTGGCCTCGGCCGCGCTCTTCACCTCGATGGTGAGCAAGTCGCACGACCTGCCGTGGCCGAAGGCGCTGGGCGCATCCGCGATCCAGCTGATCGCCCTGCTCTCGATCATCAAGCTGGGCACGGTCTGACGGATCCGGTCGTCCGGGAAGAAAGAAGAAAGTGGAGGGGCTCCGACGCTGTCGCGTCGGAGCCCCTCCACTTTCTCTTCTTTGCTTCTTTCTTCTTCTCTTCTTTGCTTCTTTCTTCTTCCTGCCGTCCCTGTCTTCCCCGTCCGGGTGCGCCCGCTCGCACGGGGCCGCGCCGACCGCACCGCACGGCACGCACCGCACGGACCACCTCGCGCGGACCGCACCACACAGGCCGCGCCCCGTCATCCGCCGGCGCCGCCCGGCGCTACGCGTCGAGAACCTGCCCAGTGCGCCGAACGACGGACTTCTCCACGCTCCACGGGAAGTTGATCCAGCGATCGGTCTTCTTCCACACGTATTCGCACTTCGCGAGCGAATGCGACTTCTCGTGGATGACCGCGCTGCGCACCTCGGCGACATGATCGATACAGAAATCACGCACCAGCTTCAGCGTCTTCCCGGTATCGGCGACGTCGTCGGCGATCAGGACCTTCTTGTCCGAGAAGTCGATGGCATTCGGCACGGGAACCAGCTTGATGAGCCGAAGCACGGTAGGTGTCACCTGCGGCGTCGACTGGCCTGCGGCGTCGACCAGGCGAAGCACGATGGTTGTCACCGGGACGGCACGCCGCACGTCACCAGCAGCGCGCAAGCACAGACGCCCAACAGCCCCGACGGATGGAAGCTGCGTCAGAACCCGTGCGCCGGGACGTGGCGGGCGTCGCTTCAACCGGTCACAGACCGGCGGCGTCCCGGGCCCTTTTCAGCACGGAGTCGAGCGCGTCCACTGCGGCGCCGTGCCGCCTCGCGCGCGCCGCCCGGTCCGCCGGTACCAGCCGCGCGGCAGCCTGCACGGCATAGGCGTCCGGGTCGCCGAAAGCAGTCCGCGGGTGCTCTCCCGTATCCGCGCAGTGTGTCGTGACTTCCTTGACCGCCTGGAGCACCACTGCCCGGTCCACGCCCGGCTGCATGGCCAGCCGTACCTGGAAACGAGCCATCCACTTCTCGCGGTCCTTCTCCCCCGCCGCGTCCGTTGTCCGGTCCTTCTTCGACACGTGCCCTCCCGGGTGATCGGCAGCCGTCCGTCAAAGGGTCGGACGCGTGGGTATCGAAATGGGTTGCACAAGCAAGAAGCTCATGAGTCCCAGGTGACTACGTGAGCCACGCCGGCCCTACCGTCCCGGTTGTCACAGGACGTCACAGGTCACGGGTTCTGGCACAGCTTCCAGCCCCGCCCTGCCCGGAAGTCCTGGTGACAGACCTCCTGCCTCAGTGACAGCTATCGTGCTTCGGCTCACATGACCGGCATTTACCAGGGTGGTATCCACCCCGGTGCAGAACTCCACGTTCACGAGGTGAATGTTCTTGCAGTCCAGGGCGTAGGCGAGCCCGCCCGCGACGAACACCCCGCCCCGCGCGATGCTCAGCACGACATCGGGCTCGAACCTCTCGTCGGCCACGGCCTGCGCCGGCTCACGCACGGCATGACCGAAACCCTCCTACGTCAGGTTCTCCCGCACATCAGCGCTCATCCGGCATCACACCTGGGTCCGGTGGAAATTCATGAACGACCGCGACGCGGTCGGCCCGCGCTGGCCCTGGTACCGGGATCCGTACCGCTCGGAGCCGTACGGGAACTCCGAAGGCGAACTCAGCCGGAACATGCACAGCTGCCCGATCTTCATCCCCGGCCACAGCTTTATCGGAAGCGTCGCGAGATTCGACAGCTCCAGGGTCACGTGCCCGGAGAAACCGGGGTCGATGAACCCCGCGGTCGAATGCGTCACAAGACCGAGCCGTCCGAGCGAACTCTTTCCCTCCAGCCGCGACGCGAGATCGTCGGGCAGCGAAATGACCTCGTACGTCGAAGCGAGCACGAACTCGCCGGGATGCAGGATGAACGCCTCGTCCCCGTCGGGCTCGACCATCCGCGTCAGATCGGCCTGCTCGACGGCCGGATCAATATGTGGATAGCGGTGGTTCTCGAATACCCGGAAGTAGCGGTCGAGCCGCACATCGATGCTCGAGGGCTGCACCATCGACGCGTCGAACGGATCAATGCGTACACGTCCGGCGTCGATCTCGGCCCGGATGTCCTTATCTGAGAGAAGCACGCCCCGAGGATACGCAGAACGCGCGGGCCCGCCCCAATCCGGGACCGCCCCGCGCGCCTGTCACCGCTCCTACCGCTGCTCGAACACCACCGGCACGGCATGCCGCAGCCGCGCACAACGAGGACAGCGAATGAGCCGCCCGGGACCGATCCGCCCGGCCCCGAGCTGCTGCATCGGGAACGAAGCGGTAGCGAAAACGTGCCCTTCGGCACAGCGGACGACGGTGCGCTCCATGGAGTCCATCAAGTCCCTTCCCCAACAAACCGTGGACGAGAAAGCCACATTAGGGGATGAACAGGACGCCACTCCAGGCGGCACTCCGACTCCCCACGCTACGCCTCCAACTCCCGCCCACCGCACCCGCATCCACCCTCCCCCACAACAAAAAAAGCCCCACGGCTCAAACGCCGGGGACCTGGCATGGGGTAGAGTGTGCAACGATGCGTAGCCGATCACACGGCGTGCTCCGCGGGTGTAGTTTAATGGTAGAACATGAGCTTCCCAAGCTCAGAGCGCGAGTTCGATTCTCGTCACCCGCTCCATGATGAAGGCCCTGGTCAGAGACCAGGGCCTTGTTTGTTGTCTAGACCACTTTTAGGGCCCGTGCCATTCGCGTGCCATAGCGGCCCTCCCAGACTCCATTAGTCGTGGATCCGTCACCCCTCAGGGCGAGCACTCCACTACCGGGTCCCGCATCGTGAGATCACTTCTAAGTGGCCTGCGTCACATACGCGGTGGGGGCTGTCTACTCCTGCGCGATCAACGCCGCGCGGCCCGTGAGGCGGATGGTCCTGGCGGACGCGGCACCAGCGGGTGGATGCTCGCACCCCCACTCCCCGAGGCTGCGACCGACTGCTGGCGGCGTACGTCGAGATCGATGTTGGCGGCGAGCCTGCGCTGATGCTCCTTGGTGGAGTGCTGATAGATCAGTTGCGCTCGCTCGGAGGACTGGCCAGCCCGGACCATGAGGTCCTTGAGTTTCGCGCCGGTGTCGGCGGCGAGCGTGTTGCCTGTGTGCCGCAGATCGTAGAAGCGAAAGCGTTCGGGCAGCCCGGCCTTGTCCCGGGCCCCTCCGCCACTTACGGCCGAACGTGGTGCCGCGCAGTACCGCTCCCCTTTCACCAACGAAGACGAGTCCGTCCGGCCCCGGCTGAGCGAACCATTCCAGGTGTCGACGGACGTCCTCGTGGAGGAATGACGGAAGCACGATCTCCCGTCGGCCCGCCCGGGACTTGGGAGCGCCGATCACACGGCGCCCTGTGTTGAGCTCCGGTGCGGCACGGCGAACCCAGAGCGCGCCGGAGCCGAGGTCCACGTCCTGCCGGCGGAGCTCGGCGAGTTCCTCGGGCCGCATCGAGGCGAAGGCATCGAGCAGAACCATGAGGCGCCAGCGCAGGCCGATCACCTCTGCCGCAGCGAAGACCTGCTCGACCGTCGCCACCGGCCGCTCGTCGGCGTCCTCGCGACCTGCCCCGCGAATCCGGCAGGGGTTCTTGCGCAGCATGTCGTCCTCGACGGCGGAAAGCGGTGCTGGGCCGAGATCCCTGTCCCTGCGCCGCCCGCACCTCCGGACGCGGCCGTGCACGTACTGCTTCCTAGGAGATGACCATGCCCCTCGCCCAGACCCCTGCCACCACCGCAGAAGTGATCGCAATCCGGCCCGGCCCGCCACTCACCGGGGCCGTGACCGTCGACGGCTCCAAGAACGCCGCTCTGCCGCTTCTCGCAGCTGCTGCGGCCCTGCGCCGGCCGGCGCGGCTCAGCAACGTCCCTACCAGCGCTGATGTATACGCCATGCTCACGCTGTTGCAGCAGGCCGGGCACCGACTGGCGCGTGCGGTCGGTGACCCGACCACGGTTCTGGTCCTGGGCGGCAGCGTCGGGCACGTCGCCCCGGAATTGTTCGAGACCGCCAGCCGCATCCGCGCCTCGTACTACCTGGTGCCCGCGCTGCTGGCTACCCACGGACACGCCGTCATGCCGTGGCCCGGCGGGTGCCAGATCGGGGATCGCGGGATGGAGCAGCACTTCAGGATCTACGAGGCGTTCGGCGACCGATACGCCGTGGACGACCGCGGTTACAGCGTCGTGGCCGGGAGCACCCGTACGGATTCCGTATCGGTGAAGCTGCCCTTCCGCTCGCGCGGTGCGACCGTCGCCGCGATCCTGCGAGCTGTTGTCGCAAACCGCCCGCTGCGGCTGGGCCACCCAAACCTGTCCCCCGAAGTCACCAGTGTCCTGGACGCACTGAAGTCAGCGGGCTGGGGAACGCGGACCACCGAACGCATGATCGCCCTCACCCCGCCCGTATGCGGCGACCGTGGAGGACTCGGTCACCTGGACAGTTCCCGGCGACAAGATCGAAGCGGGAACACTCGCCTGCGCGCTCGCGGCCACGGGAGGCAATGGCCGCATCGAGGGCGTACGAGGCAGAGACATCGCACCCTTCGTAGCCGCACTGTGCTGGCTCGGCATCTCTGTGGCCGTGCACGAGGATGCCCTCACTGTTCACGCCCGGAACACGATACCGACCGGCCACTCACTGCGCGCCATCGCGTCGCTCTCCCCCGGCGGCCTGGACGCCGACTTCGAACCCGCGCTGATGGCCCTGACCTTGGGGCTACCCGGCACGCATCTCTTCGCGGACACGATCAATCCCGGCCGCCACGGCAACCTGCTCCCCCAACTGGCGGTACTGGGCGCGGACATCGAGCAGATCTCTCCCACGATGTGCCGTCTCACCGGCCCGCAGCGTCTGACCGGCGCGGGGGTGGAATCCACCGACATCCGTACCGGCTCGGCCCTCCTCATCGCCGGGCTCACCGCGCGCGGTGTCACCACTCTCGGAGGGCTCCAGCAGCTCCGCCGGGGCCACGCCGACCTCCCCGCCAAGCTCCGTTCTCTCGGCGCGGACATCTGCGAGGTCACGCCGTGACCCGAAGCCTCCAGCGCATCCTGGCCACGACCGATGTCCATTCCGCCTTCGAGGACGCCCTGCCTCTGCTGGCCCACCTGCATGCGGCTCGGTCCGAGGCGCTCATCGTCGACAGCGGCGACTTCTTCGAAGGCAGCGGGTACTACCGGCTCGGCCGGGGACGGGTCGAGCGCGAGATCCTCACCACCCTGTACGACGTGATCGCCCCCGGGAACCACGGCTGGCCGCACTACTTCGAACCGAGCGTCCACCAACTCACCGTCTGCGCCAACGTGGTGGACGACGCCAATGGGGGTGCCTTGTTCCGGCGCATCCATCTGGCCAGGGTCGACGGCCGACGCGTCGCAGTGACCGGCGTCATGGGCATCCAGGCGTTCAACGCCGTCCCGCACGCCAACCGCGGACGCTTCTCCCCCACGAACAGCAACCCGTCCGGCCCCTTCTCGGCGTGGGCGCCCGGGCCGGTGGAGGCGGTCATCGTTGGCACTCTCTGGGGTCAGATGATGTGGTCCGGAGGTTCTGTGCCAGGAGCTCGGGGACGTCTTGGCGGCTCGGGCCGCGGTAGTCGTCCATGGCGTCAAAGCCGAAGGACCGCCTGTGCCTCGCCGGGTGCTTCGTTCTTCCGCAGTTGCCCGTTGAGTCGGCGGCGGCTTGGCCGGCGCCTAGACTAGAAGCCGTACTTCTTCCTCCCCGAATCACGCGGCCTGGAGTGCTGGCTGGTCAACGCCCGAGACGTCAAGAACGTCCCCGGCCGGCCCAAGACCGACCGCCTGGACGCGGTCTGGCTGGCCAAACTCACCGAACGCGGCATGCTCCGTCCCTCCTTCGACCCCCGAAAGCGGTCCGTGAACTGCGCGACCTGACCCGGGACCGGGCGGTCATGACGCACGAGCGCACCCGCCACAAGCAGCGCACCGAGAAACTCCTCGAAGACGCCCAGATCAAGCTCTCCACCGTGATCTCCGACATCTTCGGCGTCTCGGGGCGCGCCATGCTCGAAGCGCTGATCGTCGGCGAGCGCAGCCCGAAAGCCCTCGCGGATCTGGCCCACGGCACGATCAAGGCCAGCCACGCCACCCTCGCCGAATCGTTGACCGGCCGTTTCGAGGAACACCACGGGTTCATGTGCCGGATGCTGCTGGACACCATCGACTACCTCACCGTGCAGATCGACAAGCTCACCGCCCGTATCACCGTGCGCCTGGCCGAGCTGTCCACCACCGAGGACGACCAGGGCCCCGGGCAGGGCACCCTGATACCGATCACCGACACCGAACGCCTCGACGAGATCCCCGGCGTCGGCCCGAGCACCGCACAGGTGATCCTCGCCGAGATCGGCCTGGACATGACGGTGTTCCCCACCGCCGGACACCTGGTGTCCTGGGCGAAACTCTCCCCCCGCACCCTGCAGTCCGGGAACAAGAACACCTCCGGGCCCACCGGCAAGGGCAACCCCTGGCTCCGCGGCGCGCTCGGTGAGGCGGCGATCTCCGCCGCCCGCACCGACACCTTCCTCGGCGCCCGCTACCGCCGCATCGTCAAACGCCGCGGCCACATGAAAGCCCTGGTCGCCGTGGCCCGCTCGATCCTGGTGTCCGTCTGGCACCTCATGAACGACCCGACCGCCCGCTACCGCGACCTCGGAGCCGACTTCCACACCCGCAACCTCGACCGCCCGCAAAAGCCGCGACCTCGCCCGTGAACAGCTCTCCCCGATAGAGCAGCCGTTGCCCGTAGTCGCCGTCCACGTCCGGGTCGTCGACATCGACACGACGCACGTCGACTCGATCGAATTCCATTACCCGCCGCCAGGACGGCACGCTGTCCGCTCGTTACTCGCGATGCCAGTCGCGAGTGACATTGCCGTCCTCGTCCCAGAACGCCTCGTCTCGCGGACTGTAGATGTCATCGTCGAAGAATCACCGCGCCTTCAGGGCTCCATTGGGATGCCATTCCCTGAACTCACCTGTCGCCACACCGTTTCGCACGGTCCCCAATGACTTCCTGGAACCGTCCGGATACCACCCCTGCGACAAGCCGTCTCGGATGCCTTCGGCATAGACGTCCAGGTAGACCATCTGCCCGCCCACGTACTCGGCGACCTCCCCGGCAAACGGCTCACCTCGGTACAGCACGCAATGACCCGGGTCCCCGTCGACATCCGGGTCATCCACGTGGACGCGACGCACCGGGCTCGTAACGCAGTCCGCCTTACGTGGGGAATTCGCCGCACCAGTTGCCAGCGAGGAGGGTGGCGGGCAGGTATTCGGACTCGGCCTCGATCGGAATGCCCTCGTTCTGGGCGAAGCAGGCCACGGCGAGCGGAGCGAGAGCGACGAGACCCGAGACCCGGGCCGCCCGGCCCCCGTCGGTCCAGTACTCCTTGTGCCACTCCAGGGCTGCGGCGAGGGCGCGGTTGAAGCCGGCGTGGTCCCCGCGAACGACGCGGTGGAACATCTCCATCGGCGGATACATCAGCTTGCCCGCGGCTTCCGGATGAGTGGCGACTGCCGGGTCCGTGCCGTCGATCGCGGCCACCAGCTTCGCGCTGAGGCCGTCACCACCGAGCCAGTAGGTCTGCAGCGCGTCGATCCAGGCGTATTCGAACGCGTCGAATTGCGCGTTGTTGTCCCGGAGCAGCGACAGCGGCACCCGGCACAGGGCCGTGATCCTGTCCCGCTCCCGGCACACCACGGCCAGGTAGAAGGCGGTCAGCCAGGTACCCGGCGTCACGTACTGCTGCGGGCCGGTGGCCCGGAGCGTACGGTCCTCGTGCGCGATCCGGCACTGCACCTGGCCCTCGGCCGCGGTCGCGGCGGCGAACACGGCCGAACCGACCTGCATGGCGTTCACCCAGGCATCCCACGTGGGAAAGATCGACCCCCGCGGATCCGTCAGGCAGCGCACCTTGGCCACCATGAGCGTGGTGTCCAAGGCTTCGCCCAGACCAGTCGAGTCCGCCTCCAGACCACCGATCCACCCCTCCGCACTCTCCTTGAGCGCGGTGAGCGCTGCTTCCGCGTTCTCTGTGGGGAAGGGATGGCGGGGGATGACCGAAACCAAGGCATTTCTCCTTAAAAGAGCTTGAAGTCTTTGAGTACGGCTCCAGCATACGTACCGGTGTTTTCGGAGGCCTGGACGAGGACGTAACGCAGTGTCTTGTCCTTGATGGCGTCCTCGATCTCCTTGATGTACTTGGCTTCGCCCGGTGATTCGATGACGCGATCCTTCATGTCGGCCACGATGGTGCGGACGTAATCGAGGCTTCCCTGCTTCACCATGAACGTGCCACCGCTGGGATGACCATTGCTTTGGCGCCAATCCAAGGTCCCGTTGGGGCTCTTGGCCTCGACGATGATGAGGTTGCCGTCCTTGTCACGCCAGAGCTGGTCGAACCTCTTCGAACCGTTCGCCGTCTCCGGCAGGTCGGTCAGCTCGTGAGCTCCTTCGAACTCCACCTGCCGGAGCATGTGCCGGCGGGCGGCTTCCTCACCGAGGGCCTCACCGAGCTTGCTGTTGTTCGCGGCGCCCTCGCCAATCGCGTTGAAGTTCTCCTGCGCGTGGGCCAACTCGTAGGCGTTGTCGAAACTCGGGTTCTGCTCGAAGGCCTTCTCCCACTTGGTCAGCTCCATGCCGGCCATGCGCTTGGCCGCGACCTTGTCCAGGTGCTTGAGGTCATCGGGCACGACTGTGGACCGGCCCCTTTCCAAGGTGTCGAGGTGGAACCCGCCCGGGTGCGCGTACGGAATCGAGGACGCGGCCATCCAGCCGCCGCCCGGCTTCTCGACCAGTTTCGGCAGGAGCTGGCCATCGACCAGTTCCTCCGCACTGTTCCGGTAGCCGGGCCCCCACTTGTCGTAGTGCTCGGCACGCCAGATGGGGTCCTCGTTGGCCAGCCGGACGTGTTCGCGGGTGATCGCCGCGCTTTCGGCGGGCGTCCGATCCTTGGCCGGCACCTCACGGGCGGCCTCGTACTCCGCGTGGTGGGCCGCGCGGGTCGCCTCGTCAAGGGGTGCCGAGGGCGAAGGGCCGTGGGGGTCGGCGCCGCCCGTACCGCCGGGGCCGTCCGGGTGACCACCGCCCGTGCCGTCCGGGTGGGAGCCGCCCGAGCCGGGGCCGTCCGGGTGGCCGACCGGTGAGAGGTCGCCGGGGTGGGAGCCGCCCGTGGTCGGCCCGTCGGGGTGGGAACCGCCCGAGCCGGGGCCGTCCGGGTGGGAGCCGCCCGTGGACGAGCCGTCGGATCGGCCGACCGGGGACAGATCGCCGGGGCGGGAGCCCCGGGGGGTGTTGTCGAGGTCGTTGCGCGGCGTGCCATCCGGGGCGTGGCCGCCCGGGGTGTGGTCGCCCGCGCGGCCCGTGGGGCTGTTGTCGAAGCCGTGGGCGCCACCGTGGGCGCCGTTGTCCACTGCGTGGACCGGGTCGGAGATGTCGCTGCCGACGCGGATGACGTCGTCGCCGCCTCGGCCGCCGACTCCCACCAGGACCGGGGCCTCCTGGAGGACCGGGACTTCCGACTTGGGGGTGTTCGCGCCCGTGTCGAGCTTCGGGGACGGCTCCGGCCTGGCGTCGCCGGCCTTCTGGTAGAGGCTGCCGTCCTCCTTGTAGAGGTTGCCCGCCTCATCGGCGTACTTCGCGGGGCCGTCGAATGGCCACTTGACCGTGCCCGGGGGCAGGGAGGTGGTGCCCTCGGGGAGCCTGATGGTGTCGTCGGAGACCTTGATGGCCCCCTCGGGTATCGGGGTGTCCTTGGGCAGCTGAATCGTTCCGTCAGGCAGTTCCATGGCGCCCTCGGGCAGGCTGAACGCACCCTCGTCGATCTTGGGAACCTCGACCTTCCCCATGCCCTTCAGACCGGCCATCACATCACCGATCTTCGAGACACCGGCCCCGACACCCTTGAACACATACGTCATCGGATCGATCGCACGACCCGCCTTGCCCGCCAACGAAATCGCCTTCGCCGCAAGCCCCGCCTTGCCCGCACCCGCCGCTGCACCACCGGCACCACCGGTGAACACCGTCGTCAACACGTTGAACGTGACCGCACCCGCCGCGCGGGAAGGGTTCGAACCCCACTGATCCCACGCAAGAAGCGCCTTGCCGGTCTCCTTCATCGCCGTCCGCGAATCACGAATCCACGGCGGCAAATCCTTGTCGTCCGCCATCCAGAACACCGCCGCCGCCGGCGTCGCGGTGATCACCAGACCCGTCGCGAGCTTCCCCAGCCCCGTCCACGCCTGCCCCGCCGCGTCCCAACCATCGACGCCGACCAGCGTCCCCAGACCCTTGATCGTGCCCCACACGCCATCAACGATCAGTCCCTTGCCGAAGTCATAGACGTGCTCCCACACCTGCCACGCCGGAACCGACTCCTCCACCGCATCACCCCACGGCAAGGACTTCGCCTGCTTGAGAGCCTCGGCGTCATAGCCGTACATGCCCTCACCGTTGGAGCCGTCGTTCACCTTCAGCGGCGCACCACACACCAACGCCACGATCTTGTCGTGCGCGTGCCGCTCCGCCGCCTGGAACTGCGTCCATACCTCGGCGATCTCGTTCCGACGATCAAGGTTCTCATCAATGAGATCCCCGTCCTCGATCCAGTCCTCATCGTGCGAGACCTTCGACTGGAACGACGCCGCCTCCGCCTTCAACTCCTCCAGCTTCTTCACCAGAGGCCGGATCTCCTGCGAGTACGTGCCCAAAGCCCCCGCGATGGTGCACATGTCGCCACTGAACGACAACGTGATGTCCACGACCGGCTTCGTCACCGCGAACAACTGCTCCGCCTCGGGAGCCTGGTAATACGCCGACATCCCACCGAACGTCGTATGGACCGACGAGCCGGCATTCGCCAACGCGCCGCCATCCGCCGACAGCGCCTTCACCTTCTCGTCCAACACCGACAACTGACCCGTGAACACGGGCACATTGGCAGCATCAACCGGTGCGTTGCTCACTTGGCGCCTCCCGCGGCGTCCTTCAACTGGTCCAGGCGCACGTTCTTCGCCGCGTCCTGGGCCTCCTTGGCCGCTTCCAGGTCACCTTGGACGTACTCGTTCGTCGCCTTGGCCGCGCCCAGGACGGCGGCCTGGATGCGGTCCACCATGGACTTGAGGTCCGTCTGCCGCTTCTCCAGGTACTGGCTGAGCGCGGCGCCCACCGGTCCCGTGCTGCCCCGGTGCGACAAGGGCACCTGCCCCGTCGCCACCGGCCCCTGCATGGTGGGTGAGGGCACCTTGGCCGCCGAACCCGGAATCGCCGTACCGGCCGCGTACGCGGCCTCCGACATGTCCGACATCAGCTTGTTCAGTGCCTTCTCCAGATCAGCCGCCCGCTCGCCGGTGAGCTTGAGCTGGCTCTGCACACCCTGCGGCTTGATGTCCCACGACGTCATGGCTCCCCCGAAGCTCCGACAACCCACTCAGCCGATGTTGTCGACCGCGGCCTTGGCCCGCGCCAGCGTCTGCTGCGCCGTCGCGTCGTTCTTCTCCAGCGTCGTCTTGAGCAGCCGGATGATGTTCTTCACCTCTTGCGAGGCGTTCTTCCAACGCAGTTCCTTGGCGTGATAGTCGTCCGCCACACCGTCCGCCGCGAAGTCCGACATCGCCGCGCTCACCTGCGCCTCGCGCGCCGCGATCACCTGCTCCAACTGGCCGATGACCACTTGGATGTTGCCCTGCGCCTCGGTCGACGCACCCGTGTCGTAGGACCGACGGTCCGTGTCACCGGCCATCACACATCACACTCCCCGTATGGTTGAAAGGTTCTGAAGAGGATCAGCGGCCGGAGAACCGGGCCGCGTCGAAGTTGCCCGCGCCCATCTGCGTGCGCGCGTTGTCGCCGTGCTCCTGATCACCGGCCCCGAAGGCCTGTTCCATGCCGGACTGGCCGCCCAGGATGGCCGACAGCGAGGCGTTCAGTTCCTTCGTGATCCCGTCCGACCGCAGCTTGAACGAGTCGAACGCGACCTTGCCCTGGCCGTTGAACTTGCCCTCCAGGGGCTGCGCCGCGTTGATCAACTGCTGGATCAGCGTTCCCAGGTCGGTACTCGAGTTACGCGACCCCGACATCAGGCTCGTCAGAACCTGCGTCCCCATGTCGAACTTCATTCCGCTCCCCCACACACTCGAATGATCGTAAGTATGTTCATTTCTATGAACTCACATCGCTAGTGCAACCAGCAACCCAGCAGCTGTGACAAAGGCCTGACAAACCCGCAGTCCCGTCATTCGCCCTTCAGGTGTCGCACCAACCGCTCGAAGTCGCTCCACCCCGAAAGGTCCGAAGGATCCCCCGGGAACGGGTAGTACAGCGCCGGGCGGGCCTTCGGTCCCAGTGTGACCGGCTGCACTGACAGCGGCGTGCGCCGTGCGCGGTCGCCCGGCATCGCCCGGACCTCCTCGGAGCCCAGGGCAAACGCCAACGGCACACCGGGGCCCTCGAAGCGGGCCGGTACCGCCAGGTCACGGCGTGCTTTGCGGAGCTGTACGAGCATGGAGCGCAGGGGGTGGCGGGTGGCGAGCGCCTCCGCGAGCCGCGGCAGCGCGTCCAACGGCGGTTCCTCGTGGGCCCCGTAGCCGAACGCGAGCGTGACGTCCTCCTCCACGCCCGCCTTCGTACGGGTCACCCGGACGCCGGCGACGCCCGGCCGCGCCGGGCTCCCGACGACCACGAACCAGCTCGGCTCGGGCGACCGCGCGTGGGCGACGTCGGTCAACCGCGCCGGGGACCAGGGCAGATTGGCGGGCTCGGCGGTCGCCCAGCCGGCCGGTGCCTCGCCGGTGAGCTCGCGCCAGACCGTCTCCAGGGCGCCGCCGAGCACCAGCCGGTCGTCGGCGGGGTGGACCGTCCGGAAGGAGACGGCCAGTTGGCGTTCGCCGGTGTCCGCGAACTCCCGGAACGAGGCCGCAACCGGGGTGCGCGGATCGTCCTCGGTCGCGTCCGGCTGCACGACCGTCGCGAACATGCCCTCCTGCCAGCGCAGCACGGCGCCCGAGCGGCCGTCGTAGTAGCCGTCCCGTTCGTCCTGCACGACCCAGCGCGAGGGCCAGCCGGGCAGGGCGTCGCGCACGGCCGGGGTGAGGGTGCTGACCGCCGGGCTGACGATCTGGAGTCCGCGCTCCGAGGCGGCGGCGGCCCGGAAGGAGTCCGAGAGCCAGGCCGTCATCGCGACCACGGGCCGGTCCATGATGACGACGGCGACCTTGTCGGTCAGGACGTCCACGGCGGGTTGCGCGGCAGCCGGCGCGGGGGCGACGCCCACGCCCTCGGACGGGACCACGGCCACGGAGAGCGCGGCCTCCGGCGGCCAGGCCGTGCCGCCGGTCAGCGCGGCGACCCGGGCCGCGAAGGTGCCCGCCAGCCGCTCGGCCTCCGCGACGCCAGTGGTGGCGCGGGCCTCGGTCCACCAGAACGGCACCGGTGGCTCCACGGCCCCGAACAGCCGCGCGGCCTCGCCAGGGACCTGTACGAGCATCGGCGCCTCGACGGCCACCAGCGGCCGGCCCTGCGCGTCGCAGAGCTGTACGACGGCGCCCTCGCCAGTGGTGTCCACCAGCTTGTCCGGGCCGCCGGAGAGCAGCCCTGCGAGCACGCTCCAGGCGTCGGGCATCCGCGGGGTGAGGGCTATGACGTCCTTGGTCATGGGGTCGTACGGTCCTTAGTGGTCTGGCGGTTTCGTCACTCGGGCGTGTACACGGTCTGGATCAGGCGATGGGTCTGCCCCCGTCGGACGAGCACACCGCGTCCGGCAGGCTGCTGCGAGGCGTACACGCCGGGGAAGAGCTGGCCCTCGCTGCGGTCGCCCGCCATCACCACGGCCGAGGCCCCCGATTCGCGCAGCCCCTGCACCAGCGGCTCGTACATGCCGCGCGAGGCGCCGGCGACGCGGCGGGTCAGCACGAAGTGCAGGCCGATGTCGACCGCCGACGGGATGTACGGCAGGAAGGGAGCGAGCGGCGGCTGCCCGGCGGTGGTGAGCACGTCGTAGTCGTCCACGAGTACCACGATCCGGGGACCGCCGCCCCAGCTGCCGGGTTCCAGGTCGTCCAGGGGGGCACTGCCGTCGGGCATCCGCCGTTCCAGCTCGGTGGCGATGCCCACGGCCAGTCCCGCGCACATCTTGGCGTTGTACGCGTAGCCCCCGTTGAACTCCTCGGGAATCGCTCCGCGCAGGGCGCGGCGCGGGTCCATGATGGCGAAGACCAGCTCCTCCTCGCCGTACCGCTCGATGAGTCCGGCCGCGATGGTCTTCAGCAGGTTCGTCTTGCCGCATTCGCTGTCGCCCATGACCAGCAGGTGCTGGTCGTACGCGAAGAGGTCCAGCAGTACGGGCGCCAGTGCCGTCTGGTCGAGGCCGATCGGCACCCGGCGGGGTTCGGCGGCGGGTCCCGGCAGCAGGTGCGGCTCCAAGACGTGCGGCAGTACCCGTACCGGCTGGGCGGCCTCTCCGCTCCAGGTGGCGCGCACCTGGCGGGCCGTGCGTTCCAGTACGGCGCCCAGCTCCGCCTGGTCGGCCAGGCCGTCCGTACGGGGCAGCGCGACCTGTGCGAACAGCTTGCCGTCGGTGAGGACCCGGCCGGGCTCGTCGGACGAGAGGGTCTCGGCGAGCTTGCGCTCGATGCTGGACTCGCCGGGGTCGTTGAGGCGCAGCTCGACCCGGGTGCCGAAGTTCGACTGAGTGGCGATGCGGACGTCGTTCCAGCGGAGCATGCCCGCGACGACGTGGATGCCGTAGCCGCCGCCGCGCTTGAGGATGTCCACGACGGCGTCGTCGAGTTCCTCGAAGTCGTCGCGCAGTGCGCCGAAGCCGTCGATGACGAGGACGATCTCGGCGGAGGCCAGCTGCGGCAGCCGGCCCGCCGCGTGCAGGGTGCGCAACTGCTCGACGGAGTCGATGCCGTGGTCGCGGAAGAGGTCCTCGCGGGTGACGAGCATGTTCCGTACCTCTTCGACGGTACGGGCCGCGCGCTCGCGGTCGGCGCGACCGGCGATGCCGCCGACGTGCGGCAGACCGGACAGGGCCTGGAGGCCGCCTCCGACCAGGTCGATGCCGTAGACGCCGACCTCGCGCGGGGTGTGGGTCAGTGCGAGAGAGAGGACGAGGGTGCGCAGCAGGGTGGTCTTGCCGGACTGCGGTCCGCCGATGACGGCCGCGTGGCCGCCCGCGACGGTCAGGTCGAGGTACCACTCGCCCTGCCACTGCTTCGTCGGGTCGTCGAGCAGGCCGAGCGGCACGGTGAGCCGGCCGCGCCGCTTGGCGAGTTGCATCCCGCGCGGGCCGGCGTCCAGCGGGCCGGCGACCGTGTCCAGCGCGATCGCGGTGGGCAGCGGCGGCAGCCAGATCCGGCGCACGGGGGCGGAGGCGTGCTCCAGTTGTCCGACGATGACACCCATCTCGGTGGGGCCGGTCTCGCGGCGCCGGGCGGAGGCCTCCTGCGGCCCCTGGTTCTCCAGGTCGGCGAGGGTGTTGAACGCCTCGTACTCCAGGGCGAGGGGACCGGTGTCCTCCTCCTCGGTCCGTCGGACGGGCCCGCGGTAGCCACCGGACACGTAGCTCGCCTTGAAGCGCTCGTAGTGGCTGGTGTCGACCTTGAGGTAGCCGAAGCCGGGCAGCGGGGGGAGGTGGAAGGCGTCGGTGGTGTCCAGGACCGTGCGGGACTCGTCGGCGGAGAAGGTGCGCAGGCCCAACCGATAGGAGAGGTAAGTGTCCAGGCCCCTGAGCTTGCCGCCCTCGATGCGCTGGCTGGACAGCAGCAGGTGCACGCCGATGGAGCGGCCGATCCGGCCGATGGACAGGAAGAGGTCGATGAAATCGGGCTTGGCCGTGAGCAGTTCGCCGAACTCGTCGATGACGACGAACAGGTGCGGCAGCGGTTCCAGGTCGGGCCGCCGGTCGGCGCGCAGCGCGGCGTAGTCGCCGATGTCGGCGACGTTGCCCGCGTCCTTGAGGACCTGTTGGCGGCGCTTGACCTCGCCCGCGAGGGAGGCGTGGACGCGCTCGACGAGACCGGCCTGGTTCTCCAGGTTGGTGATGACACCGGCGACGTGCGGCAGGTCCGCGAACGGGGCGAAGGTCGCGCCGCCCTTGTAGTCGACGAGGACGAGCGCGAGGTCCTCCGGCGGGTGCGTGGCGACCAGGGCGAGCACGAGGGTGCGCAGCAGTTCGGACTTGCCGGAGCCGGTGGCGCCGACGCACAGCCCGTGCGGGCCCATGCCCAGCTCGGAGGACTCCTTCAGGTCGAGCAGGACCGGCTCGCGGGAGTCGCTGACGCCGATGGGCACGCGCAGGAAGGCGCGCTCGCCGCGCGGCGCCCACAGTCGGTCGAGGTCGAGGCGGGCCACGTCGTCGATGCCGAGCAGGTCGGCGAAGTCGACGGGTCCGGACAGCGGGGCGTCGATCAGGGACTCGGCGGACAGCCGCAGCGGCGCGAGCATCCGGGCCAGGCCCTCGGCGAAGGGGATGCCGACCTCGTCCACGGTGCCCTGGGCGCTGATCGGCTCCTCCTGGCGCAGGTCCTCGATGAGGACCCGGTCTCCCTCGACGGTGATCCGTACGCCGACGTGGCCGGGCTCCTGGAACCGCTGGTCGAGCAGGTGCAGGACGGTGACGCCCATCTCGCGCAGGCCGACGGCCTCGTCCGGGCGCGGCAGCTCGACGGCGTCCTCGCCGTGTCCGTCGGCGACGACGAGCAGCCGGGAGGTCATCGACAGGGCGTCCTTGCCGGACAGGCCACGACGGACTTCGGCGGCGTAGGAAGCGCGGCGGCGCAGTTCGGGGCCGAGCCAGCGGGCGAGCTGCGCCGCCGAGGGGGCGATCCGGCGGGCGGCGACGGGGCCGTCGAGCTGCTCGGTGTCGAGCAGGTGCGGCATCCACTTGGCCCATTCCCAGTCGTCGAGCCGGTCGCCGGGCACGGCCAAGGCGATGGCGACGTCGTCGGGTGCGTGGGCGGCGGCGGTCTGCACCATCAGGGCGCGGGCGACGCGTAGGCAGTCCTCGCGGGGACCGACGACGGTGACGTTGCCGACGCGGTCGAGGGGGACGGTGAGCGGGAGTTCGGTGCCGTTGCGGAACCGGGTGGTCAGGGCCGAGGCCTCGTTGAGCATGAAGAGGTCGGGCGGGGTGAGGACGGTGGAGCCCTGGTCCGCGATCCGCAGGTCGCGTACGGGCATCTCGCCGGTCCCGACGCGCACACGCAGGAAGTCGGCGTCGACGCGGCGGCGCTCCCACAGCCGGGCCGGGTCGCGCACGATGTCGTAGAGCGCGTGGGGCGGCGGGTTGAGCACGTCGGCGCGCTCGCCCCGTTCGCGTTCCTCGGTGGCGAGTTCCTCGCGGAGGTCCTCCAGGTAGGCGAGGTACGCCTCGCGCTGGGTCCGGCGGGTGCGTTGGGCCTTGCCGCGCTGGGAGAAGACGAGTCCGACGGAACCGATGACGGTGACAACGAGGATGAGTGCGCCGAGGGCGGCGAACTGGCTGTTGCGGACGACCGTCATCATCACGACGGACGACATGACACCGGCCACGGGCAGCAGCGACATCGCGATGTTGCCCGCCTTGCCCTCGGGCAGATTGGGCGGTGCCTCTATGACGCGCGCCTCGGAGGCGGTGGGCGGCCTGACCGTCCGGGCCGGGCGGTGGATCAGTCGGGTGCTCATCTTCGTCGTCCGTCGTCGTCCGTCAGTGGCGCTTCTGGGAAAGCTGGAACGCGTCCGCCGCGATGCGGGTGGCGGCCGTCCTGGTCGCCTGGGCGAGCAGGACGGTGCGGATCGCGCCGCCGTCCGCGAGGTGGCGGTCGTACGGCAGGACGTGGACGCTCGTCCCGGTGGACCGGAGCGTGCGCACCGCCTCGTCGGTGTTGATGCCCGAGTGTGGGGCCTGCTCGGTGAGGACCACGACGGTGCCGCCGATCACGTGCGGGGGCAGGCCCTGCATCCACTGGAGCACCGCGTGCGTGCTGGCGACGCCGTCGAGGGTCGCGGGGGTGGTCAGGACGCAGGCCTGGGAGGCGGTCAGTGCGACGCGGGCCACTTCCGCGGGGAGCGTCTCGCAGTCGACGACCGTGACGCCGAAGTAGCGGCGCAGAGCGACCATGGCGCGTTCGTAGGAGCGGAAGTCCAGCATGGCGCCGATCTGGCCCTGGCTACCGGGCAGCAGCCAGGCGTTGTCGCGGAGCTGGACGAGGTAGCCGGTGATGTCGAGCAGCGACATCTGCGGTTGGACGATGTCAGCGACGTCCCCGGTGGTCCAGCGCAGTGACTCGGCACCGAGACGGATGGGCAGCGAGCCGAGGGCGGGGTCGGCCTCGACGAAGAGGACGGGGTCCTGGCGGTAGTGGGCGTACGTGGTGCCCAGCAGGGCCGCGACGGTGGACTTGCCCGCGCCGCCTCGGATGGAGGTGACGGCGATCTGGCGACCGGTGGTCACCGGCTGCTGGAGCGATTCGGCGATGCGGGAGACCTCGGCGACCTCGCGGGCCACGGATGAGGAAACGGTTCGCCAGATCGCGCGGGCGGCTCGGGCCGTGAAGGGTTCGCCGTTGCGGGGCTTGCGGCTCGCTCCGGCAAGACTCGGATCGACCGCGGGGCGGGAGTCGGGGGTACGGGTCGCGCGGGCGCCGGCGTGGGCGGGGCCGTGTGCCGGGGCGTGGTTCTGCGGCTGTCGGGCGGCAGGCGGGACCTGGGGGGCGGGGTGCGGGGCCTGCGGGGCGACGGGCAGCGCGGGATCCTGACCCTGGCCGGGGGGCACGGGCGGGGTAGCGCTCTGCCCGGCGGGCCCGAGCCCGCCCTGCGGGGCGGGCTGCCGGCCGCCGCCCCTCAGGTCCCGCAGGACGTCACCCTGCCAGTTGTCTGCGTTTGACATGTGCCCCTGCCCTCTTCTTCCGACCTGCTGCCCCGCGCGGAGCGCCTGCGCGTGAACCTCAGAATTTGTCGAGCAACTGCCCGTAGATGCCGAACACCCCACCGGCCAGCGGGAACAACCCCACCACCCCGACGGACTCGACGAAGTCGGCTATGCGCCGCAGCCGTACCTGCACGTGGTCCGGCGGCTGCATCGCGAGCCCGAGCAGCGGCAGCAGCGCGGCCACGCACAGCACGGCGAGGGCTCCCGCGCCGCCGCCGTGTCCGATCCACAGCATCACGAGGCGTACGAGGAGCAACCCCGCCGCGGCGATCAGCGCCACGACCTCCGCGACCAGCGGGAAGGCCCGTGACCTCGACAGGAGCACCACGGCGACGAGCGTCGGCAGCACCACGGTCCACACGCTCGGTTCGCCGGCCAGCGTGAGCAACCAGCCGGCCGCCGCGGCGGAGACGGCCGTCGCGATCGTGGCGAGGGCGAGGCCCCGGTGCGTGGCGGCGAGCGCGTTGCCCACCTGGTGCCGGCTCACGGAGGTTCCGCCGGAGCGCCGGTCGTCGAGCGCTGTCAGCCCCGAGGCCATCAGCGCGAGGCGGGGCAGCAGGCCGAGTAGAACGAGGGAGAACATGGCCATGACCGCGCCGAGTCGGGCCGGGTCGTCCTGAACGGAGGCGACCACCTCCCACACGGCGGTGATCGCGGCGATGGCGGCGGCGCCCATGAATCCGCCGCGACCGAGCGGGGAAAACCAGCCGAGCATGACGAGGGGCAGGACGAGCGCGGCCGCGACGGCGGCCAGTCGTGCAATCCCCGCCCACTGGTAGGCATCGGCGGCTGTCCACGCCGTGAGGATGCCGAGTCCTCCGGAGGCGAGCAGGAGAGTCGTGGCCAGGCCTCGGTTTCCGTTCCCGACGCGGACGCCGAGGGCGCCGGCGGCGAGCAGGAGGACGGTGACGACGAGCAGGGCGCCGGCCAGGGCGTCGAGTGCGAACTCGCGGCGGGCGAGCAGTGCGGCGGTCACCGCGAAGGCGACGGTCGCCACTCCCGCGCTGCCCCTGCGGGCGGCGGGGCGCCAGCGCCAGGCCTGGAGGTCGAGATCGTCGGCCACCAGGTCGACGACGTCGTGAACGACGGGGGCGGGCGGCGCGGAGTGGGTCCTGACCAGCCGCAGGACCGCGCCGTCGGCTATGCCGGCGCCGGCCAGCGTGCTGTCCTGCGGCAGCGCCGAACCGTCCGACGTCACCAACTGGCGTGTCATGGGCCGCGAGGCAGCACGGTCGTCGAGCAACTGCAGGATGTCCGGAAGCAGCTGCCCTATGGGGGTGTCCGAGGGGAGGACCATGTCGGCCCGGCGTCGCTCACCGACCAGGGTCACCCGGGACAGTTGCGCTCGGGAAGTCGTTGCTGTGCTCACCACTTGCGGGAACCTATCATCGCGGCGTTGCGGCCCTTCAGCGTCAAGGTTTCTACGAATGGGTCGGCTTGGGCGTCTTCGTCGCCTACGGCGGCGGCAACGTGCGCGCCTTGGACGGGCGGAGGGACTTCGTCGGGGTTGCCGACCTGGCAGGGGTCCCGGCCTTCGAGGGCGTGGTGGACGGCGGCCCGGATGCGTGCCCGGACGCCGCCTTGAAGGCCGTCTTCGACGGGGCCGACGCCTGCGAGGGGGTCGGGGGCGCCGACGGCTGCGCGTACGGCTGCACGAGTCCCTGTTGTTGCTGCTTCTGTTGTTGCTGTTCGGCCTTCTGCTTCGCCAGCGTGGCCTGGATGAAGGACCATCCGACGCATACCGCGCACAGGACGGCCGCGATGGCCATCCCCGCGAACACCTTCCCGAGCCGTTCGTCCGCGGTGCGTCGCGCCCGCCCCGCTCCGAAAAGCAACGCGTCGCGCATCCTGCGACGGCGTACCGCCACCGACTCCAGCAGTTGACTGTCGTAGTCCCGTGCCATGTGTCGTCCGTCGCCTCCCCCGCTGTTTCGCCTGTGCAACATAGAACATCTGTCGGGTTCGGGTACACCCCGGAGGCTCCGCGCGTCGCGGTCCGGGTCACGGCGGAGAGGCGGGCGACAGTTCGGCCAGCTCCACGCAGGCCTACTCGATCTTCAGGCAGACGTTCTTCTGCTCGGTGACCATGGCGGACAGGAGCAGGGCCGTCAGGGCGGCCGAGCCGTTGAGGGCCATCAGGTTGGCCGTGATCTCGAAGAGGCTGTGGTTCTCGAAGGGGCCCGTCCGATCAATGGCCGCCGCGATGACCAGTACGGAGATCAGCAGCGAGCAGGGCGCCGCTCCCAAAGGGGTCACCGACTTGAATGCGTCCACGCTCCAGAAAGCCCGCCGCATGGTCGCCTTCTTGGCCTCAGAGGATCCCGAGATGCCCGCGTGCGAGCTGCTCGAGCGCATCGACGAGTTGGCCGCGAGCATCAGCTCGGCCACGGAACGGTCGGAGTGTCGCAACTGCCGGAAGCCCATCGAGCTGGGTCCCGGCGAAGACAACTGGGTGAATTGCAACGCTGCCCGCAACCGAGGCTGCAGGGCAGCGTCCTTCGACTACGACGCCGAGTCTGCATAGGACGAGTCCTTGGCCCGCTCCTGGAAGGCCCAGCCTTCGGCCTGATGAACAGCTGATGCACGCAATCCTGCGTATTGCCAGTCACACCCGCCGACACGCAATGCCTGCCGCGGCGACACCTGCCCCGTCTTCCCGGGCAAGCGTTACCTCGACTGGAAGCCCGAAGACCCTGCGGGCCAGGACGTCGAGGCCGTCCGCCTATCCGAGACGAGATCAAGAAGCTGGTCGAGGGCCTGATCGCGGAGGTCACCCCCCGCCCCCTCCAGCTGACTGCTTGCGGGAGCAAGCCCGGGCATCAGCGGCCTACCAGCGAGAGGCGCTCGCGGGCGATCCAGGCGGCCCACGCCCTCTACGAGGAAGTACCGCGAAGGACGTGCCCCAACCGTGCCCTTAAGGACGGTCAACAGCGGTCAGAGCCTGATCCCGGAGGGCCTTCGAGAGGGGTCCGACAGAGCCTGTTTACGCAGGTCAGGCATGGCGTGAATGCCCTCCGCGCAGTAGATTCCCATGCTCAGAGCGCGAGTTCGATTCTCGTCACCCGCTCCATGAAAAAGCCCCCAGGCCAACGGCCAGGGGCTTCTTTTCCGTCTGGTCCGCATCAGGGGTTCGGCACCACCTTCGCACCACCAGCCCTCGCGTCACCTCATTCGGTGCCCGAGGTGTCCTGTCAGCAGGTCAGCGAAGACGGGTAGGCCGGCCTTCGCGAGACGGGCGACGGCATCAGCGAGGGTGACTGGCGGGTTGCGCTTCTCTCCGACAAGTCTGACTACCGTCTCCGCGACCTCGTGCGGCAACTCCTTGTACAGCCCGCACAGGTACGAATCCGGGTCGATCACTCGCACTCCGCGCTCGGCCAAATCACCGGCAGGGAAGTCGGCAACGTTCCACGTGATCAGGGCGTCGGCACCGGCCGCCACCGCTGCCGCCGAGTGATGCCGGTCGTCGGGGTCATCACCCGGCATTTCATCCACGAGGTGCCCGTATACCGCGGTCTCGATCTCGCAGTCGGGGAAGAAACGCCGGACGGCTTGGGCAACTGCGGCAGCCGACTTCGCCGAACGCTTTCCCTCCCGGACGATGACCCGCTCCCACTCCGCGAGCAGCCGTTCGGACCACACGATCTCGTGGATAGCATCCTCGGTGAGGGCCAGCATCACGTCCATGACCGAGAACGGAAACAGGACGTTGGTGTCCACAAAGACCCGCGCTGCCACGCTCCCCCTCTTTCTTCACTCCGACGGCTACCCGCGACGCCCGGATCAAGAGGCCGGATCGACACCCTCCAAGACATCTGCGATCTGGCGCCGGCCCTCTCGGCGTCGTTCACGCTGCCGCTGGAACACCAGCACGTCCGCAAGGCGGACCACCCGGTGGCTACTGCCCGGCAGGTTCGTCGAAGGGATGTCGCCGGCATCAAGCAAGCGTGCGACGAACGGCCGAGACAGACCCAGAAGCTCAGCAGTCTCAGCGGGCGACAGCTGCGTCTCGGACGCCAGGACCGTCACCGCATGCCCACGGGCAAGCTCACCGGCCGAGGTCAGAAGCAGGCGGACCAGCTCCCCAGGCAGCACGAACTCGCTGCCATCCCGGGTACGCACCAACACCTCGACCGCCTCCGGCGCCATCCGAGCAGTCGCCGCGAGCGCACCCTGGTGCGAGGGATTCGGCTCCACCTTCTCGGCACGGGCAAGAACGCTGGAACGAGCCATGGTCGCCTCCAATCACTGACCCCGCCTAGTACCATCTGAAATAACTGTAACCTGGGGGTACGACGCGGGCAACCCCAGGGCAGACGGGATCTGCCGCGTCCCGCCCGAGCGACTTGCCCTGCTCACCAATCTGCGGGCCAACGGCCCGTGGAGGCCCTCCGAACGGATACGTGAGCAGCACAGGCAAAGCTGATGCCCACGCCACCGGGCATCCCGGCGAACCACGCCAGCGCGCTGGGCAACGCGCACCCCCTGCCAATACCTCCCCCTGTCACCGCGCAAGAGGCCGTGCCACAACGTGCCAGTAGGAGCGATAAACAGCGGTCACCAAAGGAACCGACGTAGCAGTCAGGGCCTGACCATCGGGACGCATTTCAGCAGGTCAGAGCCCATACGTAAGGTCAAGGGCCAGGTGATTCCCAAGCTCAGAGCGCGAGTTCGATTCTCGTCACCCGCTCCGCATGAGAGCCCCAGGTCAAAAATTGGGGTTCTTCTTTGCTGTCTAGTGTGCTGGGCAGTCCCGCCTCCGCTGCGTGCCCCGCAGGCGAGGCCGCCGCCACCTCAGCCCGAGTACTCCGGCTTCTCCGCCTGAGCGTGCTCAGCTGCTTCTTCACGCTGCTGCCGGACTTCGGTTTGATGCTCTTCACGAGCTTGCGCTGGTGCTTCTTCGTGGGGTGCTGGTAGATCAGTTGTGCCTTCGGACTGGACTGGTGCGCTCGGACCATGAGGTCCGTATCGGCGTGCCGGTCATCCGGCGCTTCACCCCCCTCCGACCTCACTCTGGTGCGCTTGCGCCTACAAGTTCGGCGCGGCTCAGGTCCGGTTGGCGGTGCCGGGGCGGGCGGGGAAAGAGCCATGGCGAGCTCCGCTTCGCTACAGGTGGCAATCCGTGCGTGGGCGAGTCCAGACGAGGAAGCCAAGGTACGGGAGTCTGCAGTCCAGGCAACAGCGGGCCGGTGGACGCTGTGGGAGTACTTCCCTACGGCGCCGGCCTCGCCCGGCGGCACTCGTCGCGGCGCCGGAGCCGCCTCTGCCACCGCCCCGCCTCAGGGCGCATGTCGTGCCGACCCGTGTCACCCCTGCCGACCCCGAGCGCGCGGCCGCCGTGATGGACCTGTGCGCCTGCCTCTCCGAGCTCGCCCCGGACCTCGCCAAGCGGTACGGCGCAGAGGCGCGGGCAGGTGGGGTGGATGAGTGCGGGACGACGATCTCCACCTGTCGTTCCACCCATGGGTCCAGGTGCGCGAGGCCCTACGCCAGCACTCTTGAGGGCATGACAACGACCGAGTGGATCACCGACATCGCCCTCGTCCTGATCGTCTTCCGGCAACTGCGGGAAGGCCGTCTCGACCTCAAGACCTTCCTGATCCCGCTGGGGATCGTGGCCTTCGTGGCCCACACGTACCTCGACAGCGTGCCCACCGCGGGCAACGACCTGGTGCTGATCGGCGCGCTCATGGCCGTCGGCGCGGCGCTCGGCATCGCGGGCGGCGTCTACACCCGCATCCGGGGTGCGGGCGAGCACCTGCTGATCAAGGCCGGCGCGGTCTCCGCGATCCTCTGGGTGCTCGGCATGGGCGCCCGCATGTGCTTCCAGTTCTGGGTCTCGCACGGCGGCGCCGACAACGTCGCGCGGTTCAGCATCGCCCACCACATCACCACCGACCAGGCCTGGGTCGCGGCCTTCGTCCTGATGGCACTCACCGAGGTCGTCACGCGACTCGCGACGATCTTTGTCCGGAGCCGGATGGTGAACGGCAGGCAGGCGCAGACGACCGCAGCGACGCACCCGGCGCCCTCTCTCGACCGCACGGCCTGACCGTGAACTATGGTCACGCCGTGCCCGAAGCACAGAGCGTCCCAGAAAAGCAGAGCACCCCTACAGAGCAGAGCGCGCCCGATACGGGCTCGGCCCCGTACCGAGCGTCCGGCCCCCTGGCCTTCACAGGTCACGATCCTCGCGTGGGCTGGGTCCTGACCCTCTGCGTCATCGGCTCCGCGTTCATCACGGTGCGGCCGATCGGTCTCAGCGGCCGGGGCCTCGTGGTCGCCGCGCTCATCGTCGTCAACTGCCTCGCCCTCCTCGCCCGGCACCTGCCCGAGCACAGGGTCCCGCCCCGCGTCGCCCTGGTCTGGCTGACCCTCGGCATCGTCGCCGCGGCCGCCCTGATCGCCGTCAGCCGCAGCGGATCGAGCTACCTCTTCGCGTTCTTCATCGTCGGCCACGCCGGATACCGGCTGCAGCCCAAGCCGGCCTTGGCCCTCGCGGCGTTCTGCAGCCTGCTGTGCGGCGGAGTCCTGTACTTCCGCGTCGGCCCCGGCCACCATCTGCTGCCCTGGGCGGTCGGTCTGGCCACCGCCACCCCGGTCGTCCTCGGCATCATCAACCGCAGCCGCCGGCGCGCCGTCCAGGCGGTGATCGAGGCCGCGGAGTCCGCCGAGCGGGCTGCCCGCGCCGAGGCCCAGGCCGCCGTCCTCACCGAGCGGGGACGGATCGCCCGCGACGTGCACGACGTCCTGGCCCACTCCCTCGCGGGCATCAACATGCAGCTGGAACTGGCGGACGCCCTGATCGAAACCGGTGACCTGGAGAAGGTCCGCGAGGCGAACCAGAAGGCGCACAGCATGGTCAAGGAGAGCCTGAAGCAGGCCCAGTGGACCGTGCACGCGCTCCGTGAGGACTCCCTGCCGCTGGTGGGCAGCCTGACCGCGATGCTCGACTCGTCCGGCCACCGCGGCGCCCTCACCCTCACCGGCACCGTGCGCGACGTACCGTCCCAGGTCACGCAGAACCTGCTGCGGATCGCGCAGGAGTCGCTGACCAACGCCGTCCGGCACGCGCCCGGCGGCGAGGTCCATGTGGAGCTGACGTTCGATGCCGCATCGACGACACTGAGGATCCGTAACAGCGCGGCGAGCCGTGCGGTGCGCGCGGGCGTCGGCAGCGGAATGGGGCTGATCGGCATGCGGGAACGGGTCGCCCTGCTGGGTGGCACGATCACTGCGGGCCCGGTCACCGAAGGACCGGACGTAGGCGGCTGGCAAGTGGAGGCAGTGATTCCGGGATGAGTGAACCGACGCAGAATCCCCAGCGGCTGCGTGTGATCGTCGCTGACGACCAGGCTGCCGTACGGGAGCCGCTGGCCGCGGTCCTCGATCTGGCCGAGGACATCGACGTCGTCGCCTCGGCCGCCGACGGCACCGAAGTACTCGCCGCAGTCGCCGCAGGCCCGGTCGACGTGGTCCTGATGGACCTGCGGATGCCGGTGATGGACGGCACCGAGGCGACCCGGCGGCTCACCGAGGAGCACCCCGAGGTCGCCGTGGTCATCCTGACCACGTTCGCCGACGACGACTCCATCCTGGCCGCGCTGAGCGCCGGCGCCAGCGGCTACCTCACCAAGAACGCGGGGCGCCAGGACATCACCCGCGCCATCCGCGCCGCCGCCGCGGGGCAGTCCGTCCTCGACCGCGAAGTCCAGAACCGCCTCCTGGAGACGGTCCGCACCAAGCCCCCGGCCCCCGGACAGCCGCTGCCCGGCGACATCACCCCGCGCGAGCGCGAGGTCCTCACCCTGATCGGCCAGGGCCTGCCGAACCGTGCCATCGCCGAGAAGCTCTTCATCAGCGAGGCCACGGTGAAGACGCACATCAACAACCTCTTCGCCAAGGCGGGCATCAAGGACCGCGCCGACGCCGTGCGCCGCGCCCTCGGGGCAGGCCTGGCCTGAGTCGTCGAGACTCTGCGGCCTCCACCTCGCGCGGCGATACTCTCTGCGCATCTCAGCAGATCAGGAGGGGCGTCGTGCTGGTTGGGGCTGTGGACTTCTACACAAATCATCCGGTGCTCCTCATCGGATCCACCGATCCTCCGGAGCTGGACTGGGACAACGCGCCAGCTTGTAGCGACGGCAAACACATCGTCGTCCAGACTCGCGGGCAGACCGCGCTCACTCGGGTATCGATCTGGAACCGCGCTATGCCTGTCATGGGAGACGACGTCTTCGACGGGGTGCTGAACGTAGAGGGGTCGCGGGTATGCGTGGCCGACGCGGAGAACCTCACCCGGTGGGTCACGGGCTTGGTGTCGTCAGGCTCGCAACGTGTCGTCCTGTGCGTTGACGATCCCGGCCGTGCTTCGCGCGTATGTGTTGGCTTCGGTTCGGGCGATCGGAGCCTCCCGGTGACCGCGGTCGCGCAGCATCCGCTGCCACTCGTCCGCGTCGCTCCAGAGGGCCAGTTGCTCCGGCCGAATGAACTCGGGCCGGTCTTGGACGGTCACGACTCTCCGCTCGCCCGCCTGGCCGCAGCGATCAAGGTTCTGGCTTTGCCGGTCGAGGGCAGGCCCTGGCCCAACCCGTTCTGCATTCGCCTGATGGTGGAGTGGTTGCGAGGACTGGCCAGCGGCGTCTTCGTCGCACAAGCGGAAGCCCTCGGTCATGAAACAGCCGCGCGGTTGAGTGCCGACGAAGCAACCCTCACGGACGGCTTCGGGACGAGGCCGCATTAACGCTCGCGACCCAGGTCGTGGACAGGATCGGGCTGCGCTGGAACGGGTCGCCGACGCTGTTCACTCGCGCCTGAGCGCCGCAGTCGTGTACGAGTGATCGCCGTGCCTGCTGCGTGCCCGCTGGGGCGGTGAACCACGGTGACGGCAGTCGGCTCACTCGACGCCATCCAGGAAGCGGCGTCGTACCATTCCATCTGCTCCAAGACGGTGCGGACGGTGGCGATGAAGCGTGCATGCTGCCCCGGCTCGCTGCGCCGACCGCGCCCCCATCGCCAAGAAGATCACCCTCGTGGGTTCGGTCAAGTGGCTGGAGAAGAAGCCCTTCGACAACCGCGGCCTCGCCCGCCTTTTCACCCGTCGCTCCCAGCTGCCCGGCGCCGATGACACCACCCCCTGCTCTCCGTCACCCGCAACGGCTGCACCGCCGACGTCCCCACTCTCACCCCCGAGGACCTCCATGACGCCTGGACCTGAACCTGTGACCGGCCGTGCCATTACGTGCCAGTCGGAGCGGTAAAGAGCGGTCATCACAGGTGCCGATACGACACTCGGATCCGGGAAGCATCAGCCTGTTTCCGCAGGTCAGGTCGCACATTGACGCCCGAGCATCGGGTGATTCCCAAGCTCAGTGCGCGAGTTCGATTCTCGTCACCCGCTCCACGACGAAGGCCCAGGTCGCAGACCCGGGCCTTGTTTGTCAGGTCACGGCCCGGCACGAATTCCGCCCGCCGCAGATGCGTGCGGATCACGCGAGACGGCACGCGTTGTTCGCGAGGACCACGTTTGGTGTGCTCCTGGGGCAGCCAACCCGCCTGAGCACGCATAGGCCGTCCATAACCTGAGTGAACGCCGGTGCATCACCGACCTCGCCTGTGGTGACGACGAAAGCGGGCCGCAGCGGCAGTCGGACGCGAGGTGGCTCTTGGTGGTCAGATCTCTGCAGGACCGTCCGAGGGCAGGGTCGGCCGGCTTGCCGGCCGGGGCCCTTTCGACAGGCCCCGGGCAGCGTGCCGGTGAGCGCGGACGATCGTGAAGTCGACCGCGACGACGACTGACAGGGATAAGGCCACAGGGTCAAAGGATCACCGTCATACGGGTAGGGGCGCCGCCCCGGTGAGGGCGGCGCCCCTGTCGGACATCCGCTCGGACTCGACCAGCGCGGTGTGACGGTCGCCTGTGGTCGAATCGGCGTTCTCCCGCATGAGGTCTCAGAAACGCTCTCAGTACGTGGCTATCGGACGTCGACGAAGTCGCCGGCCGCGTTGACCGCCGGAGTCGTCGCTGTGCCCGCGAAGCTGTAGCGGAAGTAGCCGTCGGTGGAGGCGGTGACGGTCGTCTTGAGGTTGCCCGTCGAGTTGGATTTGATCGTCTCGCTCATCCCGGTGAGGCGGGTGCGGTAGCCGTCGAGCAGCTGGTAGCCGCCCCCGCGGCCCGGCTCCGCGTAGACCGGGACCCCTGCGGACTGCAGACGTGCCACGTCACGGTAGGCGGTGCGCACGGACACGTTCAGCTCGTCGGCGATTCCCCGCGCGGACATACGGCCCCGTGATTGCAGCAACAGTCGAGGGCGCCTGCGGCAAGGTCGCCCCCACATCGAGAAGGCCGTGTCACCGGCTGGCCGAGTGCCCGTGGGGCCTCTTCCTGGATAATCGACGCATGGCATCACAGCCCAGTCTTTCCGATCTCCGCCGCGCAAAGTTCGCCCGGCGCGTGCCCGCAGCACTCTCCGAGCTTGCCGGCCCCGAGCACGGCACAGTGAGCCTGCCGCTCCACCTTGCGTGGTCAGGACTGACCACGTTCGACCTCGACCAGCCCCGGCTGCGGATGAGCTACTACCGCATCGTCCTGGCCGAGGGCCAGCACGACGACCTGGTCCAGTACCTCAATCGCGGCCTCCTCACCAGCCTGTGGCCCACACTGCGCACACTGATCAGCCGTGATGTTCGTGAAGTCTGGGAATGCTCCTTCGACGAACTGGCCCACAGCGCCCAGGCCGCTGCGTGAACCTCACAGACCTGCACCGTCGCCTGCTCGCAGACGTGCTTGCCGTAGGCGGTGCGTATCCTCTGGCCCTTACCGGCGGCTATGCGGTCCAGGCGCACGGCCTCTGGTCGACCGGCTCAGCCAGGACCTCGACGTCGCGACCGAGAACCCCGATCGCATGGAGGACATTGCTGCTGCCGTACGAACCGGCCTGGAACAACGCGGGTGGCAGGTCAGCGCTCTGGAAGCAGACCCGCTCTCCGCGCGCCTGCTCGTCGCAGATCCCGGCAGTCATGAAGAGTGCGAGGTCGACATCCTCAAGGAAGCACTCTGGCGGCCACCCGTGCACACACAGCACGGCTTGGTGCTGTCCCTCGAAGATGTCGTCGGAACCAAGGTCCGTGCACTGTCCGACCGCGGACTCGCCAGGGACCTGATCGACGTACAGGCCGCTGCGGACCGCTGGAGCCATGTCGAACTCGAGGAGCTCGGGCGACGCCATGCCCGTGACTCCTTCGAACTGAGCGAGCTGCAAGCGCGACTGGGCGGAGCCGACTGGATCGACGACACGGAATTCGCCGCCTACGGACTCGACGGGCAAGCCATCACCAGGCTGCGGCAGTGGGCACAGGCATGGGCCGACGACATCGGCGAACGGCTCCAGGAACTGGAGGCCCCGCACGAAGACTGATGGCCGCATGGAGACCGGACACGCTCGGCACGATGCGTGTCAGGCTACTCAGCCCCGGCGACCGTGCCCCATCCGCGCCCTTCGGAGCGGACAACAGCGGTCAAGCACGGCCACCAGAGCCCGCGCCATCCCCATCTCTGAGCACAAACAAGCAGGTCAGCGACCTGCCCACTGAGTAAGCGCCGGTGATTCCCAAGCTCAGAGCGCGAGTTCGATTCTCGTCACCCGCTCTTGAACGAAAGCCCAGGCCGGCGACCGGGGCCTTCTGTGTTGCCTGAATCCTTCAGAGCCGCGCACTGTCCGCGTGCCACAAGTCCCGCAACGGCACGTCAGATCGGACCCTCCCCGGCCGCCGACGCCTCGACGGTCACGAAGATCCGGTCCAGGTGGTGATGGAGTACCCCGATGGCCGACTCCGGACTCCGCTGGCCCACGAGGATGCCGGTGCCCATGGTCGCCGTCATCGCGAGCAGACTGATCGCCTCCGTGCGCGCGTCGACGCCGGGATCGGCCAGGCCTGATGCCTGGGCCTGTTCGAGCAAGCCTGTCAGGGCGTTCTCCGCGGCGTCGGGGTTGTCGAGGAAGGGCTGAGAAGCCAGCGCCTCATCGGTCACGGACAGGATCGAGTAGGAGCTGTAGAGGAGGTGGAAGGTGCGGCTCTCCTCGTCGGTGGGGAGGGACGCCAGGAGGATCGCCTCGATGGTCGCGCGGGGGCCCGGGTCCGGGCCGGCGGCAGCCAGGCGGGTGCCCACCCGTGCGGTGAAGCGATCGGTCAGGTGCTGGACCCCGTAGAAGAGCAGCTTCTCCTTGGTCTCGAAGTAGTACTGCACGAGCCGGAGTGACACTCCGGCCTCCGCGGCCACGTCGCGCATGCCGACGGCGTGCAGCCCTCGCCGCCCCGCGACCCGGATGAACGCATCGGCGATCTGGGTGCGCCGCTCCTCGTGATCCACGCGCTTTGGCATGTGCCGGTGTCTCCGTCCGTCGGGGTGGGGTTCGCCGTCCGCTCTCTCCGGACACCTTTATGGTACTGCCGTACCATCACCATGGTACGGTCGTATTACGAAGAACGGATCTTCCCGGAGGTGCCCCGTGCCCGAGAACACGACCCGTGTGCGCCGCGACGTCGGCCGCTACGTCAACGACACCCTGCGCGACCGCTACTTCGCCGCCAGCGACGTCCTCTACGCCATGGGCGCACCCGTTCGTTCCGAGACGGACGTCGAGACGAGCTTCGGCACCACGCACGTCTACCGGTACGGTCCCACGGACCCCGCCGCCGAATCCCGCACGCCGGTCGTCCTGATCCACGGCGCGGGCTACTGCTCGGCGATGTGGTACCCCAACACCCCCGCGCTCAGCGGCGAACGGCCCGTCTACGCGCTCGACACCCCCGGCGACGCCGGGCGCAGCGTCCACCGCGAGCCCATGTGGCAGCCCGAGCGCGCCGCCCAGTGGATGGACGAGGCCCTCGACGCGCTCGGCCTGGACCGGGTCCACCTCGTCGGCTCCTCGTATGGCGGCTGGCTGGTGCTCAACCAGGCGCACCGCCGACCCGGACGGCTCGCCTCGGTCACCGCCCTCGACCCCGGCGGCCTGGAGAAGGTGGGCCTGCGCTTCTTCGCCTGGGTCTTCGTGAGCCTCTTCGCCAGCTTCGCCCCCAAGGCGCTGCGCCCCCGCCTCGCCTCCTGGCTGGAGCAGCCGGTCATCGCCGTTCCCGAGTTGCGGAAGTGGGTCCAGGTGGGCGCCCGGGCCTTCAGGATCCGCCGCCCCGCACCGCTGCCGCTGGCCGAGGACGCGCTGCACTCCATCCGGACCCCGCTCTACGTCATCATGGGCAAGCGCAGCCTTCTGGTACACCCGCAACGGCAGTTGGAGCGGGTGCCGCGCCTGATCCCCGGGGCCCGCGCCGAGATCATCGCCGCGACGGGCCACGGACCGCAGATCGACCATCCCGACGTGGTCAACGCCCGGATGCTGAGCTTCATGGAGGATGTCGACTCCCTCGAGCCGGCCGCATTCGACGCGTAGGACCTGCGGCTGGGGAACACTGGCGCCGGTGTGGCGGCTGCAGTCAGGGCAGGTGCAGCGGTGGTACGACCAGGACCGCGGCGAGGAGACGTGGCCCTGTCCGGGGGAGTGCCCGGGTCTCGAACCGTCCGCCGGAGGCGAGCATGTGACGGCGAGCCGTGCCGGGGGTGGGATCACCGAGTCCGGCCGGGTGGATGCCGAGGTTGGCAAGTCCGACGATCTGGACGGCGACGGCCTTCACCTCGTCGCGCACAGTCTTCGGGTAGCCGGCCCCGTCCTCAGGAGGGAAGGCGTACTCCCCTACCCAACCGTCGTCGGTCACCCGGCGGCCCCGCCGGCGGTACGGATGCCTGCCTCGGCGGCGGCGCTGCGAATGCGGCCGAGAGTCCCGAATGCCAGGACGCGGTTTCCAGCGACCTGTGCCACACACCTCAGGGTGCAGACCCGTCTACGTTCGGGCCCACGCCCCTGCGCGTCGTTTTCTCCGCGCAGCTCCGGGCGGAGCCGGAATCCGGGGTACGAGTTCGTAGATGTGGGCGACCGCGCTGCCGTCCAGGCGCCGGTCCGCCTGTGTGTGCAGGCGTCGGACATCGGCGTCGGTGTCGTCAGCGGGCTTGCGCCGGCGCTCTTCGGTGGAGTGATGGGCAGCGGGCCCGACACCGCTCGGTGTCGGGCCCGTTGGGCGGTCAGCGCGTGGGGCGGGGGGGGCTGGTCGGCCCGCGTGGGGCGGGGGCCTGGTTCGGCACCCCGCCTCATGCGTCAGGCGTGGGAGCCGGCCTTGCGACGGCGTGCGGCGAACACCGCGCCCGCGCCGATCGCCAGGGCCGCGCCGCTCGCGAGGGCGAGCTGGGGCGTCGCGGAGGACGAGCCGGTGGCGGCGAGGCTGCCGCTCACGGGACTGGCCGACGCGCCGCCCTGCGGCTTGACGTCCGAGGTGTTCGGCTTGGTCGTGCCGGGCTTGGCGTCGTCGACCTTGCCGGGCTTGCTGCCCGCGGCGGCGATCCGGAACTCGTAGTCCTTGAGGTCCGGGTTCCCGCCGCAGGTGCCGTTGTCGTTGAAGTAGTCACCGGTGACGAAGGTGATGCCGTTGCCCGCAGGGGCCGAGGCGTCGACCGTGAGGCGCATCTTGACGTCGGCGTGGGCGCCGGCCTTCAGCGGGCTGATGGCGTCCATGTAGTGCTCGTTGTCGACGTTCTTCCACGTCGAGGACGAGGCGGACGACCACTGCAGGTGCACCAGGTCGTCGATGTCGTTGAGCCCGCTCCGGTCGGTCGCGTGGACGTAGGCGAACGGAAGTACCTCGTCCATCGTCCTGTCGGTGCCGTTGGTCACCCGGAGATTGAAGTTGACCTTCGTTCCGGCGACGACTGTGGACGGCAGACCCGTGACGACCGTGGTGAGCTTGGCCTCGGGGACGCAGTCCTCGCCGCCCTCACCTTCCTCCTTCGCCTTGGCCAGCGCCTCGTCGGCGGCGGTCTTGTCAGCGAGCGCCGCCTTGGTGGCCTTCTGCGCCCGGTCCAGCGTCCGGACTGCGGCGACCCGCTCGTCGTCACGCGCGTCCAGGGCTTCCACGACCTTGGCGTCGGCGGCGGCCTTGGCCTCACCGGCTGCTGCGGCGTCGGCTTCCGCCTTGGTGAGAGCCGTCGCCGCCGCGGCCCTCTCCTCCTCGGTGGCCGTCTCCGGGAGGGCGTCGACCGCCGCCTTGGCGTCGACGACCGCCTGGTCGGCGTCGGTCTTCACGGTGGCGGCCACGGCCGCCGCGGCCTGGGCGGCCTTGGCCGCCACGGCCAGGGGAGCGGTGTCGGACAGGAGCGCTTCCAGAGCCGCGTGGGCGGCGTTCTCGGCCGTTACGGCGTCGTCGTACGCCGCCTTCGCTGCGGCGGCGGCCTTTTCCAGCTCCGCGATGGACGGCTTCTTCTGCGTCTGCGCTGCCGGCTTGTCGTCGGCGAACGCGGGGGTGACCGACAGCAGGAGGGCGGGCGTGGTCACTGCAGCGGCAACAGCTGTGGCAAGAATCCGGCGAATCTTCACAAAAGCCCTTCGGGGTCCGAAAAGAGAAGAAGGGGTCGCAGCGGAATGGGACACGCAGATGCGACTTGAGGTGATCGTATGACCGGGACAACAGTCGACCGTCACGATTTCTTCACCTGTTCCGGCCCACACCACGACACCGGGACAGACAGAAAAGACGAAAGGGTGCAGTTGCTTTCACTTCCTGTGTTTTCGCTGTGAGGAATGCCACATGAGACTGGACGCGTCGTTCCATGCCTCTCCGGCGCCGCCCCACCCGGCGCACACCCGCACCTCCGTGTACGCGCCCCTGCGGCCGGCAGCGCAGCTCATTCGGGCAGACATCGCCGGTGAGGTGATTCCCAAGCTCAGCGCGCGAGTTCGAATCTCGTCACCCGTTCCATGAAAAAGCCTTAAGACCATCGGTGTGATCCCAAGGCGAGACAGGTCGGTTGTGGTTCGGGGGAGCCGGGTGTGACTGATGAGAAAGTGCCGCTCAGATGGCTCGCGGGGCATGGCCGCCCGGCTCCCTTGGACGCTCTGACCGCTGATTGAGAGATGCGGACACCGCCGATCAAGGCTTCGACGGCGGAGTGTTCCTCTGACCACAGAAGTGCAGGTCAATCGTGGTGAGGGCGCGCAATGAGCACTGAACCTCAGCGGATCTGGGTCGGCATCGATGCCGGCAAGGGCCACCACTGGGCAGTGGCCGTCGACGGCGAGGGCGCCTCACTCCTGTCGCGCAAGGTCCCGAACGACGAAGCCGAGACCCTGGCGCTGATCGCCGCCGCGCTGGACCTGGCGGACGAGGTCCGTTGGGCGGTGGACATCTCCAGCCGCACGTCTGCTCTGCTGCTGGCGTTACTCCTCACTCACGGCCAGTCGGTGGTCTACATCCCCGGCAAGACCGTGAACCGCATGTCGGGGGCTTACCGAGGCGAAGGGAAAACCGACGCCAAGGACGCTCGGACCATCGCGGACACCGCGCGCATGCGCCGGGACTTCCGTCCGGTCGAGACCTCCGTCGAGATGACGAGTGAGCTCCAGCTCCTGACTGGGTACCGCCGGGATCTGATGGCCGACCGCGTGCGGATGCTGAACCGCCTTCGCGACCTCCTGGTGGGCATCTCCCCAGCCCTGGAGCGAGCCTTCGAGTACCGGTCGCGGGCGCCTCCGGTCCTTCTGGCTGGCTACCAGAAACCTGCGGCGATCCGTTGCCCGGCGCAGGGTGGACGTACTGCGGGCGATGCTGAGGGACAAACGCCTGTTTACAGCCGCTGCACCGGTACCTGCGGCGGCTTGACTTCTGCGTGGAGATGCCCCGGTGGCGCGAGCCAGACCGGGGCGATGGGAAAAGAGGGTCAGCCCTGGAGGAAACCATCTCCATGAGTGGAGATGTGTGCATCGAGAGCGTCCAGCGCACTCTGCGTGTTATCAGAAGTTCCATCGCCTCGGCGTTCGGCGTAGTACGCCGAACCGAGCTTCCTCAGCAGATCATTTCCAGCCTGGGTCTGAACATCCCACGACCCGGATGCCTGCATGCCATCGTCCAAGGATCCGCTCATGTGTCGCCTCCCGTTCGTCCGGTCGCCCCACCAAATGGTCAGAGCTCACAAAAGTGAACGAACTAGGATGTATCAGGTCACGCACTGCTTGACTTGAAGCATTGAGATGCCCCGGGCCAGTGGCCAGGGGCTTCTTTTGCACTCGCTCGGAGTGGAGACTTGCCTGCCGTCGGCCCGCGGTGTGCAGAACGCGGCCGTCCGGCCGCTCCTGATCACCTGAGACCGGTCGGAGGTTGCGACGGCCAACCGGTCATGCCTGTCTGCCGGTGCCGGGGGGGCCGATGTCGGTGCGGGCGAGCCTCACTCACCGCACGGGGAAGCCGAAGGAGTACCCCTGCTGCTTCAGCCAGGGCAGCACCTCGCGCAGGGCGGCCAAGGTCTGGGAGCGATCCCCTCCCGCGTCGTGGAAGAGGATGGTCGGCCCGTTGGAGATCTCCCTCTTGACGGTGGCGACCATGGTGTCCACGCCGGGACGCTCGAAGTCCTTGGAGTCGACGTTCCAGCCCAGCGGCCGCATCCCCCGGGACGCGGCGAGTTGTCGGCTGTACGGGGTGAAGGCGCCACCCGGGGCCCGGTAATACTGCGGCCGGACGCCTCCGGACGCCTTGGTGATCATGCGTTCGGCATCCAGGATCTGCTGGGACTGGTATGCCTCGGACTTGGTGTCCATGGCGGTGTCGTGCGAGATCGTGTGGTCGCACAGCCGGTGCCCGGCCGCCACGACCTCCTTGACCAGGTCCGGGTGCGCCTGGGCCTGCGTGCCCACCATGCAGAACGTAGCCTTCACACCGCTGTCCTTCAGCAGTTGCAGTATCTGAGGCGTCCAGACCGGGTCCGGTCCGTCGTCGATGGTGATGTTGACGCCCCGGGGCCCGCGGTCCGAGGCGTGCGCGATGTCCGCCGCCACCTTGGTCACGGTCCGGTCCTGAGGCTGGGCGCCCGGCACCGAGACACGTGCTTGCGGCTGCCGCCCTCCGGTGGGGTCGGCCTGCGCGGTCCACATCGAGGCGGCAGCGGCCATCACTGTCACCCCGAGCGCCGCCGCGAGGAGCCGACCGTGCGATCCCCTTCCCTTGTGCCTTGCCATGTCCGCCCACCCCTTTGCTGTCTCCGCCGATGCCGTGCCTCTATGAAGACATACGAATGCCTGTGCAAGATCCCTCTGTTACCGATCGCTGACGAATTCGCAGGGGGCCGGCGACAAACGCAGGAGCTCCGCGACAGACGAAAGGCTGTCCCGGCCGGCCGGCCGAAGGGCATGCGGCTGTTCGTCCGCGAGCAACGGCCGTACCTCGACACCCGGTTGCGCTTCACCGACGCCGACGGCCTGCGGCTCGCCCGCTTCGCCGGCGACACCCCGATCGCGACCGGCCCCGCTCCGGGAACCCCGCCGTCTGCGACTCCGCCTCTTCGCAGCCGCCGCCCGGCTGATCACCACCGCCCTCCGCTGGCAGATGCGATTCACCCACCACTGGGACTGGACCGACGTCATCACCAGCGCGGTCGAGCGAAGCGACGCCCTCCCGAACCCCGATTGACCAGAGATCCACCTGCCCCGACGAGCCTGAACCATCCCACCGGAAGCATGGACTCCGGCGCCCACCCGCCGCGACAACCGGGCCGACGGCCTGCCCCCCACGCGCCGACAGACGAAGAAGAGCCCGTCAGCAAGCTGACGGGCTCCCGCGAAAGACCGAGGCTAACCTGCCCTCAGGTCAGATCGTCGGTGTCTCATCGACGATCTCCTTGTGCGGTTCGACAACGAACTTCCAGCCATCGCTGGGCTCCAGGAACCGCACTCGGGTCGGGTAGATGTCCAGGGCACGGCGGTCGCGGTTCTGATTGTTCGTGTTCTTCCGTCCCCGGGCCGGCTCCTCGTACAGGTCGACCTTGACGTCCGGCACCGCGACGGTTTCCTCGCTCCAGCGCTGAACGATCCCCGCGCCGAACGCGTCCCGAGCGGCGGCGTAGAGCGAATCCAGAGATTCCTTGCTCCCCTCGGGCACGAAGAGGGCGAGGTTCAGGAGGACGCCGGCACTCTTGAGAACCTCGATTTCCTCCCCTGCCTTGTCGGCAATCCAGATCCCGCGCTCTTCGGCATTGTCCGGGAGAACATGAATTTCCTCACCGAAGATCGTCCTCGCGGCGAAGGACCCTCCTTCGAAATTCTTACCCGGCTTCACAAGGAAGGCCGGGGCGTAGCAGTCGAGAGGAAGGCCATCCATCTCCGCCGAGACGAAGATGCCGTCCTGGAGGCCCAATTCCGAAACCTCTTCGGCCGTAAGACGTCGAGCCGTAACCTTCTCGGTATTCACGCCATTCCCCTTTTTTCGCGGCGTTCTGTAAATCCATGAGGACTATATCATGAAAGCGAACAGCCGGTTCCTTTACGCATACCTTCGCGCTCACGATAGTACAGTCAACTCTTCGAGTATTTTCTTCCGACAGCACAACAGGCAAATCCTCTCGAATCGTCGGCGAAACGCAGCCCCGTAGAGAAATGCGATGAGGCCCAAGAGGCGACTCACCGCTTCGGCGGGGTTTCCGGAACCGGGTCAGCCGCCAAATGAATGCGGGCGGTCTTGGTCGAATGGCAACCCGGCGGCTCGGCAACCCGGCGACCCGGCGACCCGGCGACCCGGCGACCCGGCGACCCGGCGAGCGAACCACGGCGGCCGCCTCTCCGATCAGGCCTTTCTCCTGCTGCTCACGCCCCCCTCTCGGGCGGCCTGCACCGTCCGGCCCGGCCCACTGGCGACCTCCTTCTGCTGCCCAAGGTCGGAATTCTGGTGAATGAGTGCAGCCTTCTCGGTCGACTGTTCGGCGCGCGCCATCGTGTCCTTGAGCGTCGCCCCGGATCGGGCAGAAAAAGCGTGCACGGTATAGCGGAGGCCATAGAGCCGGAAATCCGACATCCTGACCTCGGTGCGCGCCCTCTTCCACCTCCGCCCGAAGGTGGACCGGCGAAATGGCTCCTTCTCTCCCAAGAAAAGCAGACCGTCCGGGCTTTTCTCCCGATACAAGTCCGGGTGACGTTGAAGACCGGGCCGAAGGAATTCCGACTGAATCGCCACCCGACCTCGAAACCCGGCCAGGCAGCGTCTTGATGCGGGCGAGGTGGAAGAGCTGTCGCTCGTCGTCGGTCTCCAGCGTGCGCAGAAGGCGGACGATGTCGGCCCTGCTCGGCGATCTCCTCGTGGCTCTCCCGGTGGAGTGCGGCTTCCCGGGACTCGTCGGTGGCCTCGACGCCTCCTCCGGGCAGGACCCAGTGGACAGGGATGCCGGGCCGGGTACGGCGGGTGACCGGCATCGTGTCGTTCGGGGTGACGATGACAGCGCAGACCCGCCCGATCACGTGGTGCTCTTTCCTTGGTTGTTGGCGGTCTCAGTGCAGCAGCGCCCGCCGTCGACGTGTACGGATCGCCCGGTGATGAACGACGCGGAGGGGCCGATCTCGGCGCGGGCGGGGTCGGTCATGGTCCACCCCGACCTGGTCAACGCCCGGATGCCTGAGCTTCATGGAGGACGTCGACTCCCTCGGTCCCGCTGCCGTCGACGAAGTCGTCGACGCGTAGGACCTGCAACTGGGGGCACTGGCGTCGGCCTGTCGACTGCCGGGGCAACTCGGCCGACCGGTGGCCGATTCGGGTCCAGGAGATTCGGTCCAGGAAGTTCGGGTCCGGCCGATTCGGGTCCAGGCGGTTCGGGCCCGGGCGGTGGGTGGTTGGGGAGGGCTGGGCACACTGGTGCGGAAGTTGCGTACGAGTGAGCGAGGGGGAACCGGTGAGAGACTGGGCGTGGCGACACCGTAGGTGGCTGTGGGGTTCGGGCTGTGCGCTGGTCGTCCTGGTCATCGCCGGGTTCTCGGTCCGGGCGCCGGTGAAGGACTGGTGGCTGGCGCGTGAGGCGTGCGGGGGCAAGTTGCCCCGCGGCGATCTGGACACGGTACGGACGGGCGAGCGGCTCGGGACGGAGCGGGAGTCCTTCGACAAGGATCTCGGCCAGTACCGCTGCGTGCTGAAGAACGACCAGGGCAAAGTCGTGGTCGCCGTAGACGCTTATCTCGGCGGGGAAGACCGGGCCGATGAGATGCGGTACATCGGCAGTTCCTATGCGCCGCACGCCGTACTGCCGGGCGGGCTGCCCGGTTTCGAGGCCGAGAACAGCCGCGTCTACCTCATGCCCGAGTGCCCGCGCGGCGGCACGGGGCCTGCTCGGGAACACCGCAGACTGCTGGTGGGCACCTGGACGTACTTCGCCAAGAGCCGCGAGGAGAAGGCAGCCATGCTGCGGCTCGCCGTGCGGATGACGAACGAGGTGACCGGAAAGCTCGGCTGCGGCGGCGAGCCGCTGCCCGCGCCTGAGGACGGGGCGGTGCCGGACACGGGCAGGTATGTACCCCGCGCGGAAGCGAAGGGCACCGCCTGCAACGCTCTCGCCACCACCCACGTCCCGGCGGAAGGACGCGACGGGGAGGTCCGCATCGCCGTCGCCGACGGCGGGGTCGTCGGACGGTGCACGCTGCACGCGCCGAAGCCGGCCGAGGAGGACGCGGACGGAAGCAGCAGAAGACCGGGCAATCCACTCGTCGAACTGACCAGTTGGCGGGGTGAGTGGGGCAGGAACATGCGCGAGATGGGCTCGGGCCCTGCCCCGCTGCCGATGGGCGAGGGCGCCGTCTGGAAGCCCGCGCTGACCGAGGACAGGGCGTGGGCCGTCGCCAAGTGCGGCGGCGAGAATGCCGGCTTCGCCGCGCACTGGGGCTACACGTCCCTCTACCGGCACGCAGAAGAGGAGTCCGGGCCTTCGACGGCGGCCGAGCGGCGCGTGCTGTTGCGCGAGTACGTGGCCGCGTTCGCGAAGGACCAGGTGCGGCGCGGGAACTGTACGGGGTTGCAGCTGCCGGCAGAGCCGTGAGGCGTGCTGCCCGCGAGCCATGCTCGGGACTTGCTCGCGGGACACGTCCACGCCTCCTCCGGCGGATGGCCGCGCACGCCGGGCGGCGGAGTGAAACCCCGCCCGGCACGGCCGTCCCGACCGCCCTCGACGCCTGGCCGGACCAGCACCATGTCCGGTCCGCCGAGGGCAGGCACCACGCCGCTCGCCCCGTCGGATCGCGGTGGTCAGCAGCGGCGGGCGCAGTGGCGGCAGCAGCGGCGGGCACAGTGGCAGCAGTGGCAGCAGCGGCGGGAGCGTTGGCAGCAGCGGTGGTGCGGTCTGCGCGATGTCCCCGATTCCGGCGGCGTTTTCCTCGCACAGCCCGCTGATCCGGTCCGGCGTAGCGGCCGGTTCTCCCTGCCCCACGATCCCCTCATGGTTCGAAACGGACCCGTAGGGTAATCGTGCCGCTGCGGCCCGTCTCCATCTGCCGGGGGGAACATTCAGTGAGTGCGACACCGGACCACGACCCGCTCCGTGACGAGCTGACGGCCAGACTCCTGGCCCGTCTCCGCCGGTACGAGGAGACCGGCGACCGGCGACCGGTCCTGGCGGCCGAGGCGTGGACGGAGGCCAGACGGCTCCTGGCGCTGGTGAAAGAGGCGCTCGCCGAGACGGACGTCCTGTACGCGGTGGGCATGCTGCACTGGCAGCGCGCCCTGCTCCTCCCCGAGAACGAGGGCGCTCAGGACCTGGAGATCGCGGTGCCGCTGCTGCGCGTGGTGCACATGGTCCGGCCGGACTCCGTGCCGGCCGAGCTCGCGGTCCACTTCCAGGAGGCGGACGACGGCGTCGACACCCGTTTCCGTGCCGAACACCGCCTGGGCATGGAGCAGTTGCGCCGCGCGCTGGCCACCGGGGATCCCGCGGCACTGGCGGAGGCGGTGCTCCGGTTCACCGAGGCACTCCGCCTCGTGCCCGCCGGGCACGGGGACCGGGCGGGCATCCTCAGCGACCTCGGGGTGGCTCTGCGCAACACCTACGAGCGCACGGGCGACCTGGACACCCTCGACTCGGCCGTCGCGCATCTGCGCGAGGCGGTCCGCACGGCCGCCCCCGCCGCACCGGCGCGAGCCATGTTCCTGTCGAACCTCGGCGGGGCGCTGCTCAACCGGTACATGGCCTCGCGGAGCCGCGAGGATCTGGCGGAAGGACTCGACGTCTGCCGGCAGGCCGTCGGCCTGACCCGCGCGAACGACCCCGAATACGCGAAACGGCTGTCCAATCTGGGCGGCGCGCTGCTGAACCAGTACCAGTGCGATCAGGAACCGGCCGCGCTGGACGAGGGGGTGGACGTCCTTCAGCGGGCGGTCGACGCCTCCGTTCCCAGCGACCCGCTCCGGCAGCGGTACGTCTTCAACCTGGCGGGGGCGCTGGCCAATCGGGGCCAGCGGGCCGGAGACATGGCCGACATGGACCGGTCGATCGGTGCGCTCCAGTCCATCGTCAGGGACGTACCGGCGGACCATCCGCTGCGGTTCCCGGCGCTCAACAACCTCTGCCAGGATCTGCGCAACCGCTACCTCCTGACGGACAGCTCCCACGATCTGGACGCCTGCATCGACGCCGGGCGGGCCGCCCTGGGCGCGATCACCCCGAGCCATCCGCTCCACGCGGTCACCGAGGGCGCGGTGGGCAGGGCGCTGTGCGACCGGTTCAACCGGGCCCGCAACTCCGCCGACCTGAAGGCCGCGATCCGGCTCCTGCGGTCCGCCGCCCACGCGCTGCCCGACAGCGCCAGGAAGTCCGGCATCCGGACCCCCCTGGGCTCGGCACTGATGGCCTGGTCCGAGATCTCGGGCGATCCGGCGGACCTGGATGCCGCGATCCAAGCCATGGAGGAGGCGGTCGGGGGCATTTCGGCCGACCACCCGGCCCGGGAAGAGATGGCCTCCCAGCTGGAGCGGGCGCGGCTGCGCAGGCAGCGGTACGCGGACGACCTCCGCGGCGCAAGCGCGTGGATCGACCACTGGCGCAGGTCGGAGCAGACCCCCGTGGCCGACGACCCCCGGGACCCGGAAAAACCCAAGGTGCTCAACGACTTGGGCCTCTCCCTGTACGACCGTTTCCAGATCACCGGCGACGCCGCCGTGCTGGACGAGGCGGTCGAGAAGGTGCGGGCGGGCGTCCGCGCCACGTCGGCCGACGCGCCCCGGCGTGCGGGGCGGCTGGCCAACCTCGCGGTGCTGCTGCGGGCCCGGCACGAGCTGACCGGTGGCATGACGGACCTGGACGCCGCCGTCGGCGCGGCACAGGAAGCCGTCGACGCCACGCCCGGGAGAGACCCCGCCCTGGTCCGCCATCTGTCCCTCCTGTCGGACATCCGGCATCTCCGGCAGACCCGCACCCAGGACCTGGGCGACCTCGACCTGCACATCGACGCGGCGCGCGCCGTGGCACGGGCCGCCGCCCCCGACGATCCCGAACGCCCCCGCTACCAGGCGAACCTGGCGGCAGCCCTGGGGATGCGCCACGAGCGAACCGGAGCGGCGGCCGACCTGGACGCCGCCATCGAGGCCGGGCGCGCGGCCGGTGACGACCACACGCTCGCGCTGCTGAATCTCGGCGAGGCCCTGCTGAGCCGCTACGACTCGGCAGGAGACCCGGGCGACCTGAACGAAGCCGTACGCATGTCCGAAAAGGCCGTCCGGTCCACCGCGCCCGGCGCATCGCACCGCGCGAACGCCCTGGCCGGCCGGAGCAGGGCCCTGCGGCGGCTCTTCGAGCACACCGGCAACCCGGACGACCTGGACGACTGCCTGCGCGTCGCCCGAGAGGCCGTGGCAGCGACGGACCCCCATGACGAGGGGCACCCCGGCGTACTGTCCATCCTCGCCAACGCGCTGTCCCGGCGCTTCGAGCTGACCGGGGCGCTGGCCGACATCGACGAGTCCGTCGAGACGACGCGCGAGGCCATCCGCCGCGCGCCCGCGCACCACCGGGACCTGCCGCTGTTCCACTCGAACCTGGCCTCGGCGCTCCTCGGGCACTACCACGCCCGCAGCGGCCGCACCGATGTACTCGACGAGGCCGTGACGCATGCCCGGCACGCCGCCCGCACGGCCGACGGCTACCACCACAGCCTCCACCGGTTCTGGGGCAGCCTCGGCGAGGCGCTCGACGCCCGGTACCGGCGCGCCGGGGACGCCACCGACCTCGACGAGTCCGTCGACGCCCACCGCAGGGCCCTCGACGCCACCCCGCCCCTGCGGGTCGAGCGCGCACTCGCCCTGCACAAGCTGGGCAGCGCCCTCGAACAGCGCTTCCGGCTGACCGCCGGCCTGCCCGACCTCGACGAGAGCCTGCACTGCCACCGTGAGGCCGCGGCCCTGGCCCCGGGCAGTGCCCCCGTCCGCGGAGTCGTCCTGCTCGAACTCGGCCGTGCCCTGGTGCTGCGCCATGCGGTGGCACGGGACACGTCGGCGCTCCAGGAGGCCCGCGTGGCCCTTGAGGAGGCGGCGCGCAATCCCGTCCTCACGCCGAGCGCACGGGTGGTCGCCGCCGAGGAACTCGCGCGCTGCCACGCGGAGACGGGCGCCTGGACCCGGGCGTGCGCCGCCTACGAGTACGCCAACGGCCTGCTGCCGGCGGTCGCGCCGCGGTACGAGGAGCGCAGGACCCAGGAGAACTGGCTGGGCAGGTTCGCCTCACTCGCCTCGGACGCGGCGGCCTGTGCCCTGCGCCTGGACGATCCGGAGCGGGCGCTGCGGCTGCTGGAGGCAGGGCGCGGTCTCCTGCTCGCGCAGGCGCTGGAGATCCGTACCGATGTGACCGGACTCCGCCGCGCGGAACCGGAACTCGCCGACCGCCTCACCGCGCTGCGCCTGCGACTGGACGGACCCGGCACCGAGTTCCCCGGGGGGTCGGCGGTGCCTCCGGGCGGCCTGAGCCGGCGGGCCGCCGAGGAGCGCCGACGCGCGGTCGCCGAGTTCGACGCGCTGCTCGACGACATCCGCCGACTGCCGGGCTTCGAGGGGTTCCTTCGGCCGCCCACCACGGCGGAGCTGTGCGCCCAGGCCGTGGCGGGCCCCGTCGTCGTGGTCAACACCAGCGACTTCCGCTGCGACGCGCTGGTACTGCACCACGACCGGATCCAGGTGGTGCCGCTGGCCGGCCTCACCAAGACGGCGGCCCGCACCCGCGCCGAATCCTTCGCCCAGGCCGTCGACGCGAGCCAGGATCCCGCACTCACGGTGCTGGAGCGCCTGACGGCCCAGAAGTCGGTGCATGAGACCTTGGGCTGGTTGTGGGACGTCGTCGCCGAACCGGTCCTGGACGCCCTGGGCCTGGTCTCGCACCCCGCACCGGGCCGGCCCTGGCCCCGGATCTGGTGGTCGCCGGGCGGGTTGCTGAGCACCCTTCCCCTGCACGCCGCCGGCCGGCACGGGAAAGATGCCGGTCCGGCCCGCACGGTCATGGACCGGGCCGTCTCCTCGTACACCCCGACCATCCGGGCGCTCGCCCACTCCCGTGCGCGGTCGGGGCGCGGCAGCGGCGGGGTTCTCGCGGTCTCGATGCCGCGGACCCCCGGGGCCGCCGCCCTCGACGGAGCCCTGCGCGAGCTCCGGCAGCTGACCTCCCACTACCCGTACGCGCTCACGCTCACCGGACCGGAGGCCACGGCCTCCCGCGTCCTCGCGGAGCTGCCGCACCACTCCCTCGCGCACTTCGCCTGCCACGCGGTGAACGACCCCGCCGACCCCTCGGCCGGCCGCCTCCTCGTCCACGACCATCTCGAACGGCCGCTGAGCATCAGGGACATCGCCCGTCTGAACCTCACCGCCGACCTGGCCTATCTGTCGGCCTGCGAGACCGCTCGGACCGGCCCCCGGTTCGCCGCCGAGGCGATCCATCTGACCTCGGCCTTCCAGATCGCGGGATACCGCCATGTGATCGGCACCCTCTGGCCCGTCGCCGACGACGCCGCTGCCGACATCGCCGTCGACGTGTACGACAACCTGCCGCAACGGCCCGACGGCACCCCCGACACCGACCACATCGCACTCGCCCTGCACCATGCCCTGCGCAGGCTCCGCCACGCCTATCGCAGAGTTCCGACGCGCTGGGCGTCCCATCTCCACGTCGGCAGGTGACGCACCGCTCGGGAGCGGGGCTGCCGGTGAAAGCCGAAAGCCAAAAGCCGAAAGAGGAAAGGGGGAAGGGGGAAGGGGGAAGGGGAAAGGGGGAAGGGGCGCGGTCAGGAGCGCTTGGTGCGCCACAACCACCCGGAGCCGACCGCCGTCAGGACGAGCACCAGGGCGACGGCCGTCCAGCGCCACGTCTCGGTGACATCGGTGTTGTCGGGGGCGACGAAGAGGAAGTACCAGACGATGTGCATGGCCACAGGGACGAGGACGGTCAGGGTGAGGCCGATCCACTTCCGGGACGCGCTCCAGTGGTGGGAGCGGCACACCATCACGATGGCGGTGATCTTGATGGCGACGGAGAGCCAGTCCAGGAGGACGAAGCCTCCCGCATAGGGCAGGACAGCGCTGACCAGCAGGAGCAGGATCGGCAGCCATGCCGGGGAGCGGCGCCGGCGGGGCTTGTGGGCGCGCGTGTCGGGGGTGTGGCCGAGTTCCTGGAGTGCTGTGGTGGCGATCGTGCGCGGGTCGCCCACTTCGCGGAGGATCTCGCGTATGCCGCCGGGCCGTTCGGCGAGCGCGACCTCGATGTGCTCGCCCAGGTCGGCCAGAAGTTCCTGGCGGGCGGCCGGGGGCAGCGCCGCGCTCTCGCGGTCGACGGCCGCGAGGTAGTCCCGGACGAGGGTGTCGTCGGTCTTCATGAGTGTTCGTCCTTTGCGGGATTGTGCCGATGCCCGGTGGCCGGCGTGAGGAGGTGGTCGACGGCGTCGCGGAACCCTGGCCAGATGCCGGCGAACTCCGCGAGTGCCGCGTGCCCGGACTCGGTCAGTTCGTAGTAGCGCCGTGGCGGACCGGACGCGGACTCCTGCCATGTGGTGACGACGAGTTCGTCCCGCCGCAGCCGTGACAGCAGCGGGTAGACCGTGCCCTGGCTGGTCGCCAGGGTGCCGGTGCCCTGCAACTCACTCAGCAGTTCGACCCCGTATTTGGGCCCGTCGCGCATCAGAGCCAGGACGCAGTACTCCAGAACCCCTTTGCGGAGCTGGCTCTCGACCTTCTCCGGCGCTTGGCGACTTGCCTTACCGCGTTCCATGCATAGCAATGTACCAGGCGTGCCGACCTACATCGCGAGTCGACCTGCATCGGCGCCGGGGCGAGCGCACGGCTTCCGGGGCCGGGCAGGCATGTCGCAGCACCCGTACGGGGCGACCGCATGACCTCCAGGGCCGGGGGACATACCGCGGGCCCCCCGCACCCGTGCCGTCGGTCCGCTGCCGACCGCGCCCGGCGCCCGAGAGGCCCTAGCCGTCGGCCGGGGCGCGGCCGGTCGCGGCGGCCACCACCGCTCCGACCGCGAGCGCGGCGCCCAGCCACATCACCGCCGTGATGCCGGTCCCGTCGGCCACCAGGCCACCGAGCAGCGCGCCCAGCGCGATGGCGCCGTTGAACACCCCGACGAACAGCGAGGAAGCACCCTCACGCGCCTCGGGGGCCGAGGCCAGAATCCATGTCTGCGTGCTCACCGAGACACCGCCGTAGGCGAGGCCCCACACGGCCATCAGAACGCCCGCGACCAGGAGCGATCCGCCCACCACCGGGAGCAGCGCAAGGGTGCCCGCCATGACCGCGCCGATCACCAGCAGCGTCCTGCGCGGCGAACGGGCGGCTCCGGCGCCCGAGATGAAGTTCCCCGCGACGCCCGCGACTCCGTACACCAGGAGCAGGGTGCTGATCGCGCCCGCACCGGCACCGGAGACGTCCTCCAGCACCGGCCGCACGTAGGTGTACGCGGCGAAGTGGCCGGTGACCACGAATCCGACGACGATCAGGCCGGTACGTACGCGCGCGTTGCCGGACAGCCGCATCAGGCCACCCAGCGGAACGGCCTGCTCCGCGGGGAGCCGGGGCAGGAGCACGGCGAGCGCGATCAGCACGACGAGCGCGAGGCCGGCGGCGGCCACGAAAGCAGCGCGCCAGCCTGCCAGCGCTCCGGCATACGTCCCGGCCGGGATGCCCAGCACCGAGGCCACGGCGATGCCGCTGAAGACCAGCGAGGTCGCGGCGCCGACCGACTTCGCCGGCACCAGGCGTACCGCCAGACCCGCCGCTATCGCCCAGACCCCGCCCATCCCGATGCCGACCAGCACCCGTGCCACGACCATGACGCCGAAGCCCGGCGCCCAGGCCGCGCCCAGGTTCCCGATCACCAGCACAGCCATCAGCGCACAGAGCACCACGCGCCGGTCGAGCCGTCCCGATACCGAGATCAGCAGGGGCGACGAGACCGCCGCGACCAGACCCGCGATGGTCAGCGTGAGACCGGCCACGCCTTCCGGGACCCGGAGAGAATCTCCCATCGGGGTGAGCAACCCGACGGGCAGCATCTCGGAAGTGACCACGGTGAACGTACCGAAGGCCAGCGCCACCACGCCCGACCAGCCCCGCACCGCGGACCGTTCCTGCATGAGTGGCGTACGTGTGGATTCCTCGACGTGCGTCATGCCCCCAGACAACAGACCGCGGGTCGCTGGAACAACGGCCAATCCCTCATCCATCCATGAGCTGGGCTCATCGATAGATTGGCGGTCTGCGAGGCCCCGGCTCGCACCTGACGAGAGGACGCCCGTGAGCAGCCTGGAAGCCCGCGAGCTGGAGGCGTTCCTCGCGCTGGCCGAAGAACTCCACTTCGGCCGGGCCGGAGAGCGCCTCTACCTGTCCCAGAGCCGTGTGAGCCAGTTGCTGCGCGCCCTGGAGAACAGGATCGGCGCCCGGCTCGTCGAGCGCACGAGCCGTCGCGTACGGCTCACCCCGCTCGGGGAGCAGTTGTTCGAGGGGCTGCGTCCCGCTTTCGACGCGATACTGGCGACGCTCGATGACGTCCGTACGGTCGCCAGAGGCGTCGAAGGGGTCCTCCGCATAGGTTTCCAGGGCACGGCCAACGACCACGTCATGGACGCCATGGCGCTCTTCCAGAACCGGCACCCCGACTGTGCCACCGAGATCGTGGAGATCCCGTTCTCCGACCCGTTCGGTCCGATCCACCGTCGCGAGGTCGACACGGCCGTGGTCCTCCTGCCGGTCGAGGAGAGCGACCTCGTTCTCGGGCAGGTCTTCTCCGAACAGCCGCAGGCGCTGGCGGTCTCCTCCCGGCACCCCTTCGCGCAACGCGACAGTCTGAGCGCCGAGGATCTCGCCGCCTGCCCGCTCATCAGCGTCCAGGGCGCGGCGCCGGAGTACTGGCGCCGCGCGCAAGCGCCCAGCACCACCCCCGAAGGACTCGCGATTCCCGCCGGGCCCACGGTGACCACTCTTCAAGAGGGCCTCGCCCTTGTGCAGGCGGACCGTGGCGCCATGCTTCTCTGCCGCCCCGCCGCCGACTACTACGGCCGCCGCGCGATCACCCTCGTACCCCTCACCGGGCTCGCGGACTCGTATCTCGGCCTGGTGTGGCACCGGAACCACGAGACCGCGCGCATCCGCGCCTTCTCACAGGCTCTCGCCACCGTCACGGATGGCGCCGCCGGACCGCGCCGGAGGCGCCGGGACGACAAGCCCAACTGAGCAGGGGGAAAACCGCCGGCGCTTCACGCGGGGAGCGGGGGCCGGTTCCTGGCCGCGCTTCGCCGGCTTCCGGTTGCGCTTCGCCGACTTTCGGTTGCGCTTCGGTGAAGACTCATCGGGCATCGGGCATCGGGCATCGGACGTCGGGCATCGGGCATCGGGCGACCACTGAACGGGGCCGGGCCCGCGACGCCGTGACGCGCTTCGTCCCCCTTTGTCGCCACCTCGCTTTGCTGTCAGGCAGGTTGATGAGGCGTCCGGCCCGTCGCGGGCGGGTTCACGGGTGGCCCAATGTGGTGGATGTCCGGACGGGCCCACCCCAAGAGGGCGCCCGCCGGTCACCCGTCGACGAGGAGGAGCCCGCCATGCCGGACGCCCTGAACACCGTTGTCTGCGAGCCCACACTGACCCCCCGCGAGCACCAGGTCCTGACGCTGCTCGCAGGAGGCGAGACCTACTGGGGAATCGGCCGCCGGCTGGGCATCAGCCCGCACACGGTCGACACCCATCTGCGCCGGCTCCGCGACAAGACGGGCACGACGAACCGGACCCAGCTCGTGGTGCTGGCCATGCAGCGGGGCTACCTGACCTGAGGGGGCGCACGCGGCCCGGAGATTCGCCGGACTTCCACCGGCTCGGGGGCATTCGAGCCCCCTTCACTTTGCGGTCACGCACCTTGGTGAGGGGCTCGCTCCCGTACATGCGTGACGGGCCTGGGCCAGTGTGGTCACACACCGCACGAACGGAGCGGGTCCGCCGGAACGGCGGGCCCCACACCACGTCCCTGGGGGGAATCATGCCGAAGCGCCTTGCCCTGCTCCTCACCGCCACCGCCGCCCTGTTGGTCCTCCAGCCCGGCTCCCCCGCGTACGCCGCCGACCTCGATTGCGGCGGCATCGGGCTCCAGTCGGTACCCGCCTCCGCCGAGGAGGCCGCGGGCGACCCGGCCACCGGATGGCACCTCTCGGACGTGGAGCCGACGGGCCAGGGCGTGGTGACCCCGTGCGACACCTCATGGGGCGGCTGATCTTCCCGGGGCCCCGGCGCCCCCGGTCGGCGCCCATGGGGCCGGCAGGGGCCGGAACGGGCCTAACTGCCGGGCGGCGTCAGGTCGGTGACCACGTACTGCGCTCCCGGCGTCAGTTCCACCGTCCAGGACCAGCGCGCCGGAATGTAGAGGACCTCGCCCGACCGCAGGCGGTGCCGGAACGCCCCCGCGCCGCCGTCGGTCCGGTCACCGCTCAGCCGCCACAACCCCGCGCCTTCGGTCTGATGGATCACCAGGTGTGCGGCGGGGTTCCGCGCGCCGTCGCAGGTGCGAGTGGCCCGGCCGCTGTTCGCGACCAGGCCGGTACGCAGACCGAGTTCGGCGGCCAGGCGGTCGAGCGCCCCCGGTCGTTCCGGGCTGCCGAGGGCCGGATGCTCGTACTCGGGCCACATCACGCCGGGCGCCCGGTCCAGGTGCACCGAGAGGAACAGCAGCAACTCCTGTAGATGGAGCCTGCCTTCACTCTCTGCCCGGGGTGCCGGGGGTGCCAGGGGCCGGCCGTCCATGTCCCTCCTCGTGGTCGCCGCCGAAGCGCCGCGCGGGAAGCGTCCCGCACGGGCTCTGCTCACAGCATCCGACACCGGACGGCCCCGGGCCAGTCGCGTAAGTTCGCTACCGGGAGACGGGACCGGCCGGCGAGAGACACGGCCGCCGGCCGACAGCGCTCAGGAGACCGGGCCACCGGACGGCTGGACCACCAGACGACCAGGCCGTCAGACGACCAGGCCGTCAGACGACCGGGACGTCAGGCGCTTCGGCTACGGGAACGGGGTTCGCCAGGAGCCCCCGGGCCGCGGCGTGCGCACCGGCCTGGAAGCGGCTCGTGGCGTCCAACTCCTCCATGATGTCGGCGATGTGCCGGCGGGCGGTACGCAGCGACATGCCGAGTCTGCGTGCGATGGCCTCGTCCTTCAGGCCCGCTGCGAGCAGCCGGACGATCGTCTCGTGGATCTCCCGGGACACCTCTTCCAGGCCCTGGCTGACGGCATCGGCGAACGGGGTGGCCCGGTCCCAGGCCTGCTCGAAGATCTCGCAGAGGTACATGACCGTGGACGGCTCCCGTATGACGACGGCGCCCCAGCTGTCGTCCTGTACGGGGATGAAGGCGAGTTCGCGGTCGAAGACGATGAGCCGGCCGAACAGTTCGTGCGCGGTGCGGTACTTGCCGCCCAGCGCCGACGCGGCGGCCACGTAGGCCTGGCTGGGGCCGTTGAAACGGGCCGTGTGGTGGTAGAGCGTACGCAGCTGGATGCCGCGCTCCAGCATCGACTGGTCCCGCACCAGCGCCTCCCGCATCGCCTCGGGGTCCCGCGCCCCGCCGCCGGGCTGGCTGGTCAGCACCTCTTTGCGGCAGCGGTTCGACGCCTGGTTGAGGGTGTTGCGGACGTCCTGGACGTTCTCCAGCAGCTCCAACGACTCGCTGCGGGAATGCCGCTGGTGGTAGCACGCGACGAAGGGACCGAGGTCCTGGCGCATACCGGCGAGGCCGTCCTGCTGTTCGCGTATCTTCGCCTCCACGGGCGCGGCCAGCTGCGCCAGCGCGGTCTCGGGCGCGACGGCGAACAGCGTCCGGGAGCTCCCGGGAATGTCCTGCGCGTGCAACAGCCTGGCCAGCCGCAGCCGTTCCAGGCTCAGTGCGGCCTCCTCAAGGCCGATCCCGGTGGCCTCGGACACGGCCTCCGGGTCGCCCGTACGGTGTTCGAGGACCCAGCCGTACACGGCGAGGTCGTTCTCGCCCAGCCCCCGGGCCGCCTCGAACGGCCCGGTGCGTACTTGCTCCTGCCCTTCCACGTACCCCCCTCGTCGCCGTCTGACGGGTGGTGCCGACCGGCGCATCGGATGCCCCGGGCAAGAATAGGCAGAAGGGCCGGGCAGAAAAGATCTTGTCGCGTCAGGACTGCGCAAAGCCCCCGAGCACGGGGCTTCGGGGGCTGTGTGCTGTGCGCTGTGTGCTGTGTGCTGCGCGGCGGTTCAGTCACCGGCGCCGGTGCGGACGTCCGCGCCGCCCGGACCGGTCACGCGGCGGCGGGCATCGTCGCGCGCATCGCGTCGCGTGCGTGGGCCACCAGTGCCTCGGGGGTCAGCGTCGCCAGCGTGCGGCGGGTGTGGCCGATCAGTGCCTCCGCGGCCTCGGTGAGCGCCTCGTCGTCGAGCGGCCGGCCGGGGATCGCGGCTCCGTCCGCGAGGAACGCCTGCAGCAGGGCGTAGAGGTTCGCGGTGCCCGCCTCGCGCACGGTCAGCGAGAGGTGGACGGACGGAGCGTCGCCCACAGCGTCCGCGTGGTGCGCGAACCCCCGCGGCACGTACAGGACTTCGCCGGGGCGCAGGACGGTCTCCAGCAGTGCCTCGCCCGGGTCGCCGTCCTCCCTGGCCGGTTCCCAGTTGCCGTCGGCCGGTCCGGCGTGGACGCGCCAGCGCTTCTCCCCGCTGATCTGGATCGCGAGGACGTCGGCGTCGTCGCGGTGGAGGGGGCGGCCCTGGGTGCCCGCGGGGGTGCGGAAGCAGAACGCCTCCACCTGGCGGCCGAGTTGCCCGGCGAGGCCCGTGGTGAGGGCCCGTACACCCTGGTGCCACTGGTCCACGTACCGCAGCAGTACGGTGGCCCGCTCCTCGTCGACCAGTCGGCGCACGAGTTCCGCGTCCGCGTAGTCCTCGACCACCTCGCCGAGCACCACCCGCGGCGTGCAGAACCGTTCGGCGGGTACGTGGCTGTCCTCGTGGACGAGCCCGATGTAGGGCACCTTGAGCAGCCCGGCATCGAGCAGGCCGTCGAGTTCGGCGGTGTCCAGGAGGTCCACCGGGGGGTCCTCGGGGCGCAGCACGGCCGGTGCGCGGCGCCAGTGCGTGGCGAAGAACTCCTGCTCGTCCCGGACACATCGCTTCAGCCAGTCCATCGTTGTTCTCACTCTCCGTCGGGTGCTCCGGCCGCTCAGGCCGTGGGGCGGCTGCTGTACGCGTGCAGGCGGGCGCTGTGCACGAGGGACTCGGCGTCCGCGCTGTCGAGCCGGACGCGGAAGTGGTCGAGGAGGGCGGCGGCCGTCCCGGTCAGATCCGCGTCGTCGAGGGGGCGGGCGGGCAGGGCGAGGCCGGAGGAGAGCAGGGACTGCAGCTCCGCGCGCAGGTGCCCGGCGCCGGCTTCGCGCAGCGCGATCGTGAGGTGCAGCGAGGGGCCGTCCTCGGTGGCCTGCGCGGTGTGGGCGTAACCGTTCGGGACGTACAGGACCTCGCCGGCCCGTACGACGGTGTCGAGCAGGACCGGGCCCGGGTCGTCCTCCCGTACGGGCTGCCAGCCCGCGTCGGTGGGGCCGCCGAACACCTGCCAGTGCTTGGCGCCGCTGAGCTGGAGCACGAGGATGTCGCCGTCGTCGCGGTGTACGGCGCCGAAGCGGCCGGGCTGTGAGTAGAAGCAGAACGCCTCGGCCAGCCGCCCGAGTTGCTCGGCGAGGCCCGTGGTGAGCTGCCGGACCGGCGGGTACCAGTGGTTGACGTAGCGAAGTTGCAGGGTGGCCTGCTCCTCCCGGATCAGCGTCCGTACGCGCTCCGGGTCGAGCCAGCCTTCGAGATACCGCCCGGCCACCACGCGGGGCGGGCAGAAGGCCGCCTCCGGCACGGCGCCGGCCTTCGTGAACAGTCCGGCGTAGGGCACTCTCAGGGCGCCCGAGTCGATGAGGTCGTCGAGGTCGGCGGGGGTGAGGATTTCGGTGGGCGGATCGTCCGGCCGCAGCACGACGGGCCCTTGGCGCCACTGCGTACGGAGGAACCGTTCCGCGTCGGAAACACAGCGTTCGAGCCAGTTCACGGCTCACTCTCCTTGCTCACGTTGCTCACGCTCCGGCTGCGGGGCCCGCCGGCCGGGTGGCAGGCGGGCCCCGTCAGGGCGCTGTCGGGTCGGATCCGAAGGGACCGCGGGAGTCGGACGGCTCCGGGGGTCGGGCGACCATCGGAGTCGGACGACTGCCGGGATCAGCCGACCGGGGTCGGTCGGGCGACTGCCGGGGTCAACCGACCGGGATCGGTCGGACGACTGCCGGGGTCAACCGACCGGGATCAGTCGGACGACTGCCGGGATCAGATGACGTCCGGGTAGCAGTCGCCGCAGCCCGCCTCGACGGAGTGGCTGGGCGCGGAGTCCGTCGCGGCGAAGGCGCTCGGGGCGAACATCGAGCCGCCGATGACCGCAGCCGCGGCGACACCGAGCGCGGCCTTGCGGGACAGGGTCAGGCCGGTCTTGGTCTGGGCGTCGGTCGACTGGGCGGTGTTCTGCGAGAGGTTCATGAGATCTCCTGTGACATCGGCCGGTCCTGTGAGGACCGGGGTTCTGCCTGGGGCGTTTCCCCTTGGCTGGTCTCAATACTGGATTCCGCCCGCCTTCGCCGACAGTGACGAGAGCCCGCTCCCGCATGCACGTGACCCGAGGTCCCGGGACGGCCGGGCACACCATGACACCGCGTCCTGGGCCGGGGTTCGGGCCTGGGTCGGGGCCGGGGTTTGAGCCTGGGTTCGGGCCTGGGTTGGGCCTGGGTTGGGCCTGGATCGGAAACCCGGCTCACCGGGGCCTGGGGCCAGATCGCGGTGAGCCGGGTGAGGTGTTCTGCTGCGGCGCACGACCGACCCGGGCCCGGACGGTGGCCCCGGTCGTGCGCGTGTGCACGGGAACGGGGCGCACCGTGCGGTGTTCAGTCGGTGGTGGCCGGGCGGTCGGCGGCGGCGATCAGATCGGCGAAGGTCAGGGGGGTGCCGGATGGCGGGGTGGCCGTGGGCCGGGTCGCTGCTGCCGTGTCGAGGCCGTCGAGGGCCAGGTCGAGGTGGCGGTGGAGGAGGTCGCCGTCGGGGTCGAGGCGGTCCAGCCCGCCGGGGAGGGGGCGGGAGAGGCGGATCGAGAGCAGCACGAGGTCGCCCATGCCCACGTCTCGGCGGAGCCGGCCGGAGTGGTGCGCGGCGTCGATCAGGCTCTGGACGGTGTTCGCGGTGCTGGTGCGGATGCGTACGAGTTCCTCGTCGACGACGAGGCCTTCGAGCAGGACGAGGATGACCGCGCCCATCCGCAGGTCCGCCGCCGCGTGGACGAAGCGGCGGACGGCCGCGAAGGCGTCGTCGTCCACCGCGGCCGCCGCTTCGGCCGCGCTCTCCAGGCGGACGAGCAGGTCGCCGGTCAGGTCCCGGACGAGCGCCTCCCGGTCGGGGTAGCGCCGGTAGAGCGTGCCGGGCCCGATTCCGGCCCGGCGCACGATCAGGTCCAGGGGCGCGTCGAGACCGCGCTCCAGGAAGACGTCCCGGGCCGCGTCGAGAATCCGCCGCCTGCTGCGTGCCGCATCCGCCCGCACGGTGTACCGCCTTTCGTCGCCCAACCAATCGGAGAGTTTCCCTCCGCATGCTATCTTCCTGAAGACGGAGAAAAACTCTCCGTTTAAGGTTCAGTGTCGAAAGGAGCACGCCATGAACGGCGCGCTGACTGTCCGGACCGTGATCGACGGCACCGAGTACACGCGGGACGACGTCCGCCGATGGGAGCTGGACCGCGCCCGCACCGCGCTCGCCCTGCTCAAGGACCGGATCGGGGACGAGTCGATGCGGGAACTGCTCACCGAGGACCTCCGCGCGGCGGACGAGGCGATGGCACCGCTGCCGGACGCCTCGGGCGGCGCGTGGCGGTCCGCCGTGACCGAGATGGAGATCGGCGGGATCACCGCCGAGGAGTTCCTGACCTGGTGGCAGGGACGGCTCGCGAGCGCAGACCGGGCGGCGCTGCTCGCGGCCAATCCGGAGCACTACCTCGCCGACTCCGCCGACGGGGTGGTCGAGATCATCGAAACCATCGGCTCCGGACCGCTGCGCTTCTTCCTCACCTTCCACGACGGCGTCGCGATCGAGGGCGAGGGCCACGAGACCTACCCCGTCCGGATCGGCGGCACCGGCCGACTCGCCGACGGCACCGAGATCTGCCGCGTCATGCACGAGTTCGGCGACGGCCCGCACGGCCTGCGCATCCGCCTGACGATCCAGTTCCCCGCACACGCCCCCGAGCACGTCTTCACCGGCCACCAGTGGCACTTCGCCTGCGAGTTCCTCAACTGGCTGGAGGCCGCGCATGCGGCCCGGTAACCAGCGGCGGACCGGGCCCCGTATCAGTCGAGGGGCTCGGCGACCCCCGGGGTGAGCCAGTGGAGCCGGTCCGCGAGACCGGCCTCGGCGAAGCGGGCGGCGACCTGTTCGCGGCCCTCGGTGAAGTGCTCCCAGGAGTCGTAGTGCACCGGCACCACCCTGCGGGCGCCGAGCGAGCGGGTGAGGGCCGCCGCCTGGGCGCCGTCCATGGTGATCAGCTCGCCGCCGCCGAAGGCCTCGATACGCGCCGCCCCCAGGTGCAGCAGGGCGGTGCCGATCGTGAAGCGCCGGCCGATCTCGTCCAGCTCGGGAATGTGGACGGTGTCGCCGGAGACGTAGACGGCCTCGTCCTCGCCCGGCACCTCGACGACGAAGCCGGTGACGTCCCCGACAGGACCGTGCAGGCCGGGTGTGCCGGTGACCCGCACGGTCCTGTCGCCGACGGCCAGTGTCCGGGTCTCCCACGGCGCCAGGCCGCGGGCTTCGCCCCCGAGGCGCGCCGCGCCGCTGACGGTGGTGAGGACGGGACGCCCCGCCAGGAGTCCGCGTCCGGTGGCGTCCAAATTGTCGGGGTGCTCGTCATGGCTGAGCAGCACGGCGTCCACGTGGGGGAGCTCGGCCGCGCCGATCGCGGGACCGGCGGTGCTGCGCAGAGTGACCGGACCGTGGTGGTACACGGCGGGTGCGGGGTCGAACGCCGGGTCGGTGAGCAGACGCAGCCCGCCGATCTCCAGCAGGACGGTCGCGGTGCCCAGGTGGGTGACGGTGATCTTCAAGATGATTCTCCTTGGTCGAGACGGCGCCTCGGTGGTGTCGGCGCCTCGGTTGAGTCAGCGCCTCGGTCGAGACGGCGCCTTGGCGGTGTCGCCGCCGCCGTATCGCGGCGTGCGGAAGTGCTCGACGCCACGGGATGCGGCGCCGATGTCCTGAGGCGTCGGGGACCCGGGGCCGGCCCGGAGTCGTGGCGTCAGTGCGCGGAGGTCCGGAAGCGGCGCCGGTATGCGGCCGGCGTGGTGCCGAGGCGATCGCGGAAGACGCGGTGCAGGGTCTCCACGGAGCCGAAACCGCAGGCGCGCGCCACGTCGTCCAGCACCCGGTCCGTACGTTCCAGAAGTCTGCGCGCGGCCTCCAGCCGCATCTCCTCGACGAACGCACCGGGCGTGCTGCCAGTCTCGGCGTGGAAGGTCCGCGCGAAGTGGCGCTCGCTCATCGCCAGCCTGGAAGCCAGTGCGGGCACCGACAGATCGGCGTCCAGATGCGCACCGATCCACAGGCGCAGACTGCGTACGTCGTCCCGGCTTCCCGCCTGCTGAGCGAGCGGCACGCTGAATTGACTCTGCCCGCCCGGCCGTTGCAGGTACATGACCATGATCCGGGCCACTTCCAGCGCGACCCGGTCCCCGTGGTCGTCGGCGACCAGGGCGAGCGCGAGGTCCATCGACGAGGTGAGTCCGGCACTGGTCCACATCCGTCCCGAGCGTACGAAGACGGGGTCGGCCTCGACCTCGATCTCCGGGTACTCGGCGGCGAGGCGTGCGGCGGTCGCCCAGTGCGTCGTGGCCCGGTGGCCGTCGAGCAGCCCGGCGGCCGCCGTCACATGCGCGCCCGCGCACACCGAGGCGACCCGGCCGGCCTCCGGCCCGGCCTCCCGGAGCCACGCGACCACGGCCTCGTCGATCCGCGGCTCCGGGCCCTGCGGACCGATGTCCATCCGGCCGGGCACCAGCACGGTGTCGGGCCTCCCGGACTCCTCGGCGAAGGTCCCGTCGACGCCGAGCCGTACGCCCGAGAAGGTCGCCACGTCGCCGGGCCGCTCCCCGACCACCCGCACCTCGTACGGCGCCCGCCCCGCGGGCGGCATCCGGGCGGCGAGCGCGAAGATCTCGGCCGGTCCGGTCACATCGAGTGCGTTGACTCCGGGGAACACCGGGATCACGACCAGATGCGGGATCGAAAGGGAATCGCTCATGCCCTCAACCTTCACCCCTGGCCGGAATGTCCGCAATGACAGATCTCTGCAACATACGGACAGCGGCATTCGGGCATCGAGCCGGACTTCCCGGCCGTTCCGAACGGCCCCGCCCGCGCGTCGACAGCCCCCTCGGGCCGCAGGCCCTTCCCGCGAGGCACCCCGGACAGACCTGATCAATCGTCACATTTCACCCCGGAAAACCGAGGCGTTCGCCGGGGCGGAGGGGGCTCCGCCCCTCATCCCGGATGTGAACATTCCGCGCCAAGCGTGCAACTGGCGTGTCGGTCTTGACATTTACCCAACAGGCCGATGCTAAGATCATCTTACTTCCAGTGGGCTGATGGCATACGGGGGCATTCCGGGAGGGATGGGTTCCTCGGCCCCACTTTCGGAGGCTTCCCCGCGTGACACAGGCCGTGGCGCAACCAGCCCGGCCCGTGCGGCACATGAGGGAGCGTCAAGCCGTTTCCATAGCCATGGCACTTGAAGTGAGTCTCATGACATTTGCACAGGGCCCGCTCCTCTGGGCGCTGGTTGTCGTAGCACTGGTCGCTGTCGGTGCCGTCCTGCGGGCTCGCAAGACCAATATCGGGCTTCGCAGACAGAACTCCCAACTCCGGGGCGAGCGCGACGCGCTGCAACGGCAGCGGGACGAGCTCCACGTCGCCCACACCGGTCTGCTGCACCGGCAGGCCGCCGAGATGACCGAGGTCCGCAAGGACGCCGAGGAGGAGACCAAGGCCGTCCTCAAGGCGGCCGTGCGCACCCTCCAAGGGCTCGCGGACGAGCAGCAGGTGGTCATCGAGAACGCCCAGAAGAAGTACGGCGACGACCCGCACATGCTCGCCGACCTGATGGCCATCGACCACGCCAACAGCCAGTTCGGCCGCCGGGCACAGGGCATCGCGGTGCTGTGCGGTGGCTGGCTCGGGCGCCGGGAGACCGTCGCGTCCGTCTTCGACGTGGCCCGCAGCGCCCAGGGCCGTATCCGGCAGTTCGACCGGGTCCGGGTCAACGGGCAGGTCAACTTCTCCGTCGTCAGCAAGGCCGTGGAGCCGGTGGCGGTGGTCCTCGCCGAGCTGCTGGCCAACGCCACCAACTACTCCGCCCCCGGCACCCCGGTGGAGATCAACATCCAGGCCGTCCCGATGGGCGTCTGCCTCATCGTCGACGACGCCGGCCTCGGCATGGGCCAGGAGGAGAAGGACCGCGCGGCGGCCCTCCTCGCGCCCCAGGCCGCGATCAGCGTCTCCAGCCTGGGCATTCCCCCACAGTTCGGATTCGCCGTCTCCGGCGTGCTGGCCTCCCGCTACGGGTTCAAGGTCTCGGTGGACTCCGTATCCCCCTATGGAGGCGTACGCGCGGTGGTTCTCCTGCCCGACGAGCTTCTCACCGGCGACGTGCCGGCGCCCCCGGCCGCCGCCGCGGCCCCGGTGGCCCACGGCGGCTACGACGCGGACGTGGCGGCGCTCCCCCAACGCCACGTGCCCGCGCCGGCCCCGACCCCGCTGTTCCCCCCGGCCGCGCAGCCGGCCTCCGCCCCGCAGCCCTCGGGGGCCTTCACCACCGCAGGCGGCCTGCCCAAGCGTCGTCGCAAGAGCCCGGTGTCCGTGGTGCCGTCGACCGAACCCGGGCCGGCGCGCAGCAACGAGGAGACCGCTTCCCGCCTGGGCGCGTTCCAGCGCGGAACCCGGTCCGGACGTGACCAGACGACGATGGAAGGACCCGAGATCCTGTGAACCCCGATCTCTCCTGGGTGCTCAACGATGTGCTCCAGGTACCCGGCGCCCGGCACGCGATCCTCGTATCCGCCGACGGCCTGCTGCTGGCCAACTCCAGCCAGATCGGCCGGGACGACGCGGAGACCGTGGCGGCGGCGATGAGTTCCATGCAGTCGCTGAGCCGGGCCGTCGCCCCCTTCATCGGCGCCCAGAACCCCGGCCGCTGGCGGCAGACCCTCCTTGAGTACGAGCACGGCTGGATCTTCCTGATCGCCGCCGGTACCGGCGCCTACCTGGCGGCGGCCGCCGCGGCCGACGTGGACATGGAGGCCATGTCCTTCCGCATGCAGCAGCAGGTCACCGCACTGGGGAAGGCGATGACCACGCCGCCCCGCCAGAACGCCGGAAGCGACGCATGACGGCGCCGGGCGAGGAGCAGTCGGTCAGCAGCGGGTTCGTCCGGTCGTACGTCATCACGGGCGGCCGCGGCCTGCCCGACGCGGAGGACCTCTCCCTCGTCACCCTGGTCACGATCGCGCCCGACCGGCTGCGGCCCCCGAACCCGAGCCCCGAGGTCCGGGCGATCTGGGAGCTGTGCTCCGGCGGCTATCTGTCGGTGGCCGAGGTGGCGGGCCACCTCGGGCAGCCGGTCGGAGTGGCGCGGCTGCTGCTGAACGACTTAGCGGAACAAGGTCATCTGATCCGCCGCAAGGCGCCCCCGCCGGCCCAGCTCGTTGACAGGAAGATCCTCGAAGAGGTGTTGCATGGACTCCAGGTCCGGTTCGGCTGAGAACATCTATGTGCCGGACGCGGTGCAGCGTGCGGCGAAGATCCTCGTCGTCGGACACTTCGCCGTGGGCAAGACGACGCTCATCGGCACCCTCTCCGAGATCACTCCGCTGCGCACCGAGGAGCGGATGACGCAGGCCAGCGCGCACATCGACGATCTGCGCGGCGCGCCCGACAAGGTGACCACGACGGTCGCGCTGGACTTCGGCCGTCTGACCCTGAGCGACGAGCTGGTGCTGTACCTGTTCGGTACGCCGGGCCAGCAGCGCTTCGTCGAGCTGTGGGAGGACATGGCACGGGGCTCGCTCGGTGCGCTGCTCCTCGTCGACCCGGCCCGTCTCGCCGACACCTTCCCGGTGATCGACCTGGTCGAGACGTACGGGCTGGAGTACGCGGTCGCGGTCAACAGCTTCGACCCGTACTCCCGGCATGCCGAGGAGGAGCTGCGCGAGGCCCTCGACCTGCTGCCGGACACCCCGGTCGTGTACTGCGACGCCCGGGACGAGAACTCGTCCGCGCAGGCCCTGATCACTCTGGTCCAGCACCTTCTCGCCCGGGTGGCCTGACCCCCGCTCCGTCCGCCGTCCTTCGGTACGGGTGGTCCCGTCCCCGTTTTCCGTCCACCGTCCGGGCCCCGCGAGGCCCGCGATCACATCGAGGAATCACACATGGACTCTCATCCGGGAGCCACCCCGTACAGCGCCCCCACCGGGTGCCCCATGCACAGTGAGCGGCAGAAGTCGCTCTACGGGCCGGAGTTCGCGTCCGATCCGCAGCGTGTGTACGACGAGTTCCGGGCGCACGGGCTCGCCGCTCCGATCGAGCTGGCACCCGGCGTGGACGCCACCCTCATCGTGCAGCACGAGGCCGCGCTCCGGGTCCTGCAGAACCCCTCCTACTTCGCCCGTGACTCACGGCGGTGGGCGGCGCTGCGGGAGGGCCGCGTACCGCTCGACAGCCCGGTGCTGCCCATGATGGCGTACCGGCCCAACTGCCTGTTCACGGACGGCACCGAGCATCTGCGCCTGCGCAAGGCGGTCACCGAGAGCCTCGGCCGGCTCAACACCACCCGGCTCAGCCGGGACGTCGAGCGCATCGCCGACTACCTCATCGACCAGTTCATCGAACGCGGCTCCGCCGACCTGCTGGGCGACTACGCCAAGCTTCTGCCGCTGCTGCTGTTCAACCAGCTCTTCGGCTGCCCCGGTGAGATCGGCGACCGGCTGACCCGCAGCATGTCCGCGATCTTCGACGGCGAGGACGTACTGCGGGCCAACGCCGAGCTGACCGAGTGCCTGATGGAGCTCGTCGCGCTCAAGCGGCGCCAGCCCGGCGAGGACATCACCTCCTGGCTCATCCAGCACCCGGCGGGTCTGCGGGACGAGGAGCTCAAGGACCAGCTCGTGATGCTGATGGGCGCGGGCATCGAACCGGAACGCAACCTCATAGCCAACGCGCTGCTCCTCCTGCTGTCGGACGACACCGGGAACGCGCAGCGGCGCGGTACGGGGCTGCTGGTCGAGGACGCCCTCGACGACGTGCTGTGGAACAACCCGCCGATCGCCAACTACGCGACGCACTTCCCGGTCCAGGACATCGACCTGGGCGGCGTGACGCTGAAGGCGGACACCCCCGTACTGATCAGTTTCGCCGCCGCGAACAGCGACCCCGCGCTCACCGACGCCCGCCAGACCCTGAGCAAGGGCGCCCATCTGGCCTGGGGCGCGGGTCCGCACGTCTGCCCGGCGAAGTCCCCCGCGCAGCTCATCGCCCTCACCGCGATCGAGAAGGTCCTCAACTCGGTGCCGGACCTGGCTCTCGCCGTCCCGGCCTCCGGTGTCGAGTGGCGGCCGGGACCGTTCCACCGCGCGATGGTGTCCCTGCCGGTGCGATTCAGCCCGAGTGCGCCGCGCCAGGCTGCGAAGGCCGCGACGCAGTCGCCCGTTTCGTCCCGGATCGCCACCCCGGAGGAGGCTCCCGCCGCGCGGTACGACCACGTGGAGCAACCGAAGAGGGCGAAGGGCTGGTGGAGTTCCTTCCTGGACGTGTTCCGCGTATGACGACGGCCGGTGACTGGTTTTCAGGCGGCATGTACGCATAACTCGCCTGACCGGGCAGCACACTTGAGGGCGACTGGGCATACGACAAGGGGTCGGCGGCACATTTCCCTGTGATACGGGCAACAGAGATCGACGCTTGGCGGAGAGATGCGGAGGGGTAGGTTCTGGCCGTAACCATGAGCCCAGGGCAAGGAACTCTGCGTGAGCGCTATATGTGGCACCGACCGGCCCCCCGTCGACCGGCGTGCCCTCATCTCCCTCCTGAGACGTCTCAAATCGCCCGAAGGGCAGGCTGATCCCTACGCCCTTCTGGGCGAGCTGAGAGCCATGGGAGACGTCGTACGCGCTCCGTGGGACGCGTACTTCGTCACCGGCTTCGACGTGTGCAGCGAGGTGCTTCGCGGCCGGAACTGGCTGGCGCCGGACTTCGCCTGGCAGGAGCGCCAGGCGGACACCGAGCGCTGGGACGCGGTCGCCACCCAGGAGATGACCAGGACGCTCTCCCGCCTCAACGCGCCCGAGCACACCTGCCAGCGCCGCAGCCTCGGCAATCTCTTCGACCGCTCGACCATCGAGCGGCTCGCTCCGCAGGTCGAGGAGCACGTCACCCGCCTGCTCGACGAGCTGGCCGAAAAGCTGGCCTGGGGCGAGGCCGACTTCGTCAGCACGGTCAGCGAACAGCTCCCGATCAGCACCATCGGCTCCTGGCTGGGCATCCCGCCCGAGGACTACGCCCACATCCTGGAGATCACCCACAACCAGGTGCACGCCCAGGAGCTGCTGCCCACCAAGAGCCAGCTCGCCGTGTCCGCCGAGGCGACCGTGCAGCTGCGCGCGTACTTCACCGAGCTGCTGAAACAGCGCCGCGCCAACCCCGGCAACGATGTCCTGACCGGCTGGATACACAGCTGGGACGCGCGGGAGCCCGACCGCGAGACGGCGGACGAGATTCTCTACCGGCTCACCATGTTCGTCACCATCGCCTCGCTGGAGACCACCGCGACGCTGCTGTCGGCCATGGTGGGGCTGCTGCTGAGGGAGCCGGGCCGGTGGGCCTGGCTCGCGGAGCACCCCGGGTACATCGACGCCGCCGTCGACGAGGCGCTCCGGTACGACCCGCCGATCCACATCAACACCCGGGTCGCCGCCGAGGACACCGTCCTGGCGGGCGTGCCGATCGCGAAGGACAGCATGGTCCACGTCATGTACGGGGCCGCCAACCACGACCCGCGGCGCAACACGGATCCGGACACCTTCGACATCGAGCGCACGGGCACCCACCTCACCTTCGGCGGCGGGGTGCACTACTGCCTGGGCGCGGCCCTCGCCCGCCTTGAGGCACGTACGCTGCTGACCCAGCTCGTGAAACGTTTCCCCACCCTGCGCGCCGTCACCCGGCCCAGTTATGCGTCCCGCCTGGTCTTCCGGCGCGTGACCTCGATGAGCGTGGCGGCATGAAGCTCTCGCTCCCCGACTACCTGCCCCCGTACCGACGGCCGCGCACGGTACGCACCCTGCGCGAGGGCCCCGTCCTGCGCGTGGAGCTGAACTGCCCCGCCACGGGCAACGCGGTCACCGAGGCGATGCTGGACGACCTGCTGGCGGTCCTGGCCGTACCGGACCCCGACGTCCGGGTCATGGTGCTCAGCGGGGCCGGGGACGACTTCTGCCTGGGCGGGGACCGCAACGAGTTCGCCGACTGGCTCGACGACGACCCCACCGGCCGGGGCATCCGGGTCGCGGGCGACAAGGCCCGCCGCGTCTGCGAGGCGATCTCCACCAGCCAGGCCGTCACCGTCGCCAGGATCCAGGGCAAGGCGATCGGCGCGGGTCTGGCGCTGGCCCTCGCCTGCGATCTGCGCGTGGGCGCCGACACCGCCGGCTTCCGGCTGCCGGAACTGGCCCTCGGGCTGCCCACCGCGTGGGGCGGCGTGCTGCCCCGGCTGATCCACGAGGTCGGCGCCGCCCGTGCGCGCGAGCTCATCCTGACCGGGCGGGCGTTCGACGCCGCCGAGGCGTACGAGCTGTCCGTCCTCCAGCGCGTGGTCCCCGAGGACGCCCTCGACGAAGCGGTCACCGCGTGGACCAAGCCCATCGTGCGCCGCCCCGAGGCCGCCCTGCGCGTCACGAAGGCCCTGCTCAACTCGTACGCCGCCCCGACGCGACTGGCCGATCCGTCGGTCCTGGACGCGGAACTGATGGCCACCGTCGCGGCCGCGACCCGCCGGAACCGCGACGCCCGGAGGACCGGGGCGGTGCGCTAGGCGGGTTGATCACGACCGTCGGCAACGCTCGTGATCAACACACCTGGAAGCCCCGTGCCCACGAGCCCGACCGCACTCACCCCGTGCCCACGAGCCCGACCGCACTCGCCGGTGACGCAGGTCACGGGAACCCTCCCCGGGGTGCCGGACAGCTGAGGGGGGTGAGCACACGCTCTCCACCACCACCGTCGCCGCTACCGCCACCACCACCGCCCGCCGCGATCGGCCGCCACCACTCATAACGCGAGTCACCGTGGCGTCACATCCCCCTCCGCTTCGGAAAGTGACACATTGGCCCAGCGACGTCACGTTGTTGATCGATGTGTGTGGAGGAACGCTCCGGCTTCCCCAGCTTGGTTCTGTTCATGAGTTCGGGTTCTGGCTCAACTGCCCTCATCACAGGTATGGAAAGGAAGCATCGGCAACGGCGGCTTTGTATGGCCCAGTTGAGGAAGGACGTCCAATAATGGCTGGGCATTCCGCGCGTGGCGGGCTAATCTCACCGATCATGACTGATTGGTACAAAATTTACTCGGACGATTGTGCCCTGCCCCCGGGGGGCGACCTGGACGAGCTCACCGCAGAGTTGGCGGAATGTCTGCGAGATCCGGACCCGGAGGTGCGCGACGGCTACCCGTACGGCGTGTTGCGCACCTGGATCGAGCGCGACGTCATCGACGGCGACCGCCGAATACGCCTGGGCAATGAAATGGCGGCCCGCTTCGCCGATGAGCAGATTCAGGCCCGCACGTTCGCGCCGCTGGTCCTGGCCATGATCGTCAACCGCGGGGACTTCTGCCGGGAATGGATGAACGCGTTCGCCCGCTGGTACCCCGCGGAGAGCGACCTGCGCGGACACGATGCGCGCCTGGGGTGGCTGCACGCTGTGGCACACGGCGCCGACTTGCTCGGCGCCTTCGGCTGCCACCGCGATGCCGAACCGGTCGAGATGCTGGACCTTGCGACCGCGCGGCTCGTCGCGCCCACCGATTACCTGTACGCCGAACGGGAAGACGATCGGCTCGCCCGCGCAATTGCGTTGACTCTCACCAACCCGAAGCTCACCGCGGATCAATCCGTCGCCTGGCTCGACGAAATCGGTGCCGACTTGCGGGCCGTGGCCCGGGGCACCACTCCGACGTACGTTTCCAACGCACTACGCACCCTGCGGATGCTCTACATTCTCGCCGACCTCGGCGTCTCGCCGCAGCCGGGGCAGCCGTCTCGTCAGCTTCCGCACCGCGACTCGGTCAAGCGGCGGATTGTTGAAGTGCTGGCGAATGATGCGAAATCCATCGGTTGACAATTCCACGCCGGAGGCCGACCGAACCTGACGGGCCGTCGCGGGAACTGCTTCTGCCTTCCCGCGCCGATGGCCCGTAGGGGTGGTGTCGCAGTGGATACCACCGCCGGATTCACTGCGGCGAAGCCTCTACGGAGAGGTGGAGGTGTCAGACGATGACGGGGACGGCCTCGGCGCGGTTGGTGGCCCAGTTGGTGACGATGGGCTTGTCGACGCTGGCGGTGTCGGGGAGCTTGAGTTCGGCGGGGTTGGGGTCGTCCTCGGTGGTGGCGATGATGACGTTCTCGAACTCCTTGCCGGCATTGCTGTTGGTGGTCTTGGGGTTGATACCGGTGTAGGCGACGGCGGAGCCGGTGAGCTTGATGGGGTCTTCGCCGCCCTGTCCGACGGGGGAGGCGACGCCGTCGGCGCCGGAGCCGAAGGACACGCTGGGGGTGTTGACGTCCAGGTAGCAGGTGATACCGGACTTGGCCTTGGCGGTGACGAGGTAGTAGCCGCCGGCCTGGGTCTCCGAGGTGACCGTGAAGTCCAGGTCGTTGGTGCCGCAGGACTGCCCGTAGCCGCCCTTCTTGCCGTCGCCGGAGTCGGCCTTGTCGCCGGAGCCGCTGGAGCCGCCGGACTTGGAGCCACCGGACTTGGAGCCACCGCCGGTGGAACCGCTGGTGGAGGGGCTGTCGCTGGAGGAGCTGTCGCTCCCGCCGCTGTTGGCGGAGGCGACGGCGGAGGGGGCCGTGGAACTGCCGGCGTCCGCGATGTCCTCGGGGTCGCAGGCGGTGGTGGTGGCGGCGAGGGCCGTCACGGCCGCGGCGGCCAGGACGAGACGGGCGGAACGGGCGGCGAGACGCGAGCGCATCGTGATCTCCAGCGGCTGTCGGTTGCGGTGTTTCCTGCTGACACCGATGACACTAGGGCCGAGTCGATCCTGAAATGATCCTGTACATGTCCGGGTTCTGTCTCAGCAACTTCGGTTCCAAAACGACCGTTCCCCCGCTTCCCGCGTCCGCAGGGGTCTGACCCGGGCGGCGGAGGCCGGCCCCGAGGAGGGCGCGACGCGCCCCGGCCGTCCTGTCCGGGCGGTACGCCGGGCCCGTCGCGTACGGCAGCGGTAGTACGTACGACTCCATGCAGGCGGACGACGACGATGACGCCCCCGTTCACGAAGGATTGAGGCATTCCTCCGGCCCCGCCGTGGACCGGCGCGGCCCAGGCACGGCCGGAGCGCGGCATCCGCGCCGCCGACCCGTTGCCCGATCCAGACAGACTGGAGCGCCTCTTCGTGGCTACCTTCCTCTACCGGCTAGGCCGCTTTTCCTTCCGGAGACGCCGACTCGTCGCCCTGCTCTGGGTGGTGGTCCTGGCCGCCTGCGCGTTCGCCGCGGCCAAGGCGCCGACCGCCGCCGAGGACGGGTTCTCGATGCCCGGAACGGAGTCGCAGAGGGCGTTCGACCTGCTGGACGAGCGCTTCCCCGGCGGCAACTCCAACACCGCCGACGCCCGCATCGTCTTCGTCGCCCCCAAGGGCCAGAAGGTGACGGCAACCGCGAACAGGGCGGCCGTCGAGAAGATCGTCACGAACGTGGCGAGCGGTTCGCAGGTCAAGGGCGCCCTCAACCCGTTCGACATGGCCGGAGCCGTCAGCAAGGACGGCACGACCGCGTACTCCACCATCTCGTACGCCGTACAGAGCGTCGACCTCACCGACGCCACGACCGAGGCGCTGGAGGACGCCGCGAAGGAGGGGCGCGACGCGGGCCTGACCGTGGAGCTCGGCGGCTCGGCCCTGGTGCCGGACGGGGAGCTCGGCGGCACGAGCGAACTCGTCGGCGTCGCCGCCGCCGCGGTCGTCCTGCTCATCACCTTCGGGTCGCTCGCCGCGGCGGGCCTCCCGCTGCTCACCGCGATCGTCGGCATCGGCGTGGGCGTGGCCTCGATCGTCGCCCTCGGGATGTCCACGACGACCACCACGCTCGCCCTGATGCTGGGGCTCGCGGTCGGCATCGACTACGCCCTGTTCATCGTCTCGCGCTACCGGACGGAACGCGCGGACGGCCACAGCGCCGAGGAAGCCGTCGCACGGGCCGTGGGCACAGCGGGTTCCGCCGTCGTCTTCGCCGGCCTCACCGTGGTCATCGCCCTGGCGGGCCTGTCCGTGGTCGGCATTCCCGTCCTCACCAAGATGGGCCTCGCCGCGGCGGGCACCGTCGTGATCGCCGTCCTCGTCGCGATCAGTCTGCTGCCCGCGCTGCTCGGCTTCTTCCAGAAGGCCGTCCTGTCGCGCACCGAGCGCCGGGCCGGGGGCGGTGCCAGGGGCCGGCAGCGTGCGAGGGGCGGCGCGGTGTCCGGGGCCGCCGGGAGCGCCAAGCCCAACATGGGCACCCGCTGGGCCCGCTTCGTGATCCGCCGACCGCTCGCGGTCCTGGTGCTCGGCGTCCTCGGCCTCGGCCTGATCTCCGTACCGGCGCTCGATCTCCGGCTCGGCATGCCGGGCGACGAGTCGAAGCCCACCTCGACCACCCAGCGCCGCGCCTACGACGCCCTGGCCGACGGCTTCGGCCCCGGCTTCAACGGGCCGCTCACGGTCGTCGTCGACGCCAAGGGATCGGACGACCCGAAGGCCGCCGCGGCACAGGCCGCGAAGCGGCTCTCCGCCACCGACGGCATCGTCGCCACGACGCCCCCCGCCTTCAACAAGGCCGGTGACACCGCGGTGCTCACCGCCGTGCCCGCCACCGGACCGAGCTCCTCGGACACCACGGACCTCGTCCACACCATCCGTGACGAGGCAGGCGGCCTGAAGTCCAAAACCGGTGCGACGATGCTCGTCACCGGCACGACCGCGGTGAACGTCGACATCTCGCAGAAGCTCAACGACGCACTCGTCCCCTACCTGACGCTCGTCGTCGGCCTGGCCTTTCTGCTCCTGATGATCGTCTTCCGCTCGCTGCTCGTGCCGCTCAAGGCGGCGCTCGGCTTCCTGCTGTCGGTGACGGCGTCCTTCGGAGTGATCGTCGCGGTCTTCCAGTGGGGCTGGCTCGCCGATGCCCTCGGCGTCGAGCAGACCGGGCCGGTGATGAGCATCACGCCGATCTTCCTGATCGGTGTGGTCTTCGGCCTGGCCATGGACTACGAGGTCTTCCTGGTGACCCGGATGCGGGAGGCGTACGTCCACGGGGAGCGGCCCGGCGAGGCGATCGTCGCCGGCTTCCGGCACAGCGCGCGGGTGGTCGTCGCGGCGGCCGTGATCATGATCGCGGTGTTCGCCGGATTCATCGGGATGGACGAGTCGATGATCAAGATGATGGGCCTGGGCCTCGCCTCGGCCGTCTTCTTCGACGCGTTCGTCGTCCGGATGACGATCGTCCCGGCCGTTCTCGCCCTGCTCGGCGACCGGGCGTGGTGGCTGCCCCGGTGGCTGGAGAAGGCCGTGCCCCGGGTGGACGTCGAGGGCGAGAAGCTGACCCACGGCGGGCCCGCGGCCGTACCGGTGGCCGAACCCGAACCCGAACCCGATCCCGTGCGCGTATGAGCGCGATCGGTGACGTGGCGTGAAGTGAAGAGAAGTGACGTGACGTGAAGTGACGTGTCCGGGGCCCGTCCGTCGTGCGGCATGACGGGCGGGCCTCCGGCCGCCCCGGGCGGGTACGAGGGGCGAGTCGACGACCATGGGTGGGACGGACGGACTCCGCGGAAACGGGCTCCGAGGAAGAGGAAGAGAGACTGCATGTTCACCGACTGGCGGCAGTGGGCCCGGCGCCACCCTTGGTCCGTCGATGTGGCGGTGGCCGTGCTGCTGTGGGCCATCGCGGTCTTCTCCAGCACCATGACCGGCGCCCGGATCGTCCGCGGCCCGACGCTCGCGTTCTCCCTGGCCGCCCTGGTGCCCTCCGCCGTACTGCTGCTGGGGCGCCGCAGGTACCCGCGCACGGTGGTGCTGGTGACGACGGTGTACGGCGGTGTCCTGGGCCTCATGAGCGGCCGCATGGGCTCCGACCCCAGCCCGACCTTCATCGGCGCCGCTCTGGTCGCCCTCTATCTCCTGGCCCTGCGTACGGACCTCCGTACGACCGTGGTGTACACGACCGGAGCGACTCTCGCTCTCCTCATCATCTCCGTCGGCTGGGGCGACGCCGCGTTGCTGCGGCCCGACCGGATCGGCGTTCTCTCCTGCGTCCTGCTGGCGGGTGCCATCGGTGAGTCGCTACGGAGCCGGCGCGATCATGTCGCCGCCGTGGAGGCACGGGCCGAGCTGGCGGAACGCACCCGCGAGGAGGAGGCACGCCGCCGGGTCAGCGAGGAACGGACCCGGATAGCCCGCGAGCTCCACGACATCGTCGCGCACCACATCGCCCTCGCCCACGCGCAGGCGGCCACCGCCGCGTACCTGCTGCGCAGCCGGCCCGAGCAGGCGCAGGACATGATGGACCAGCTCGCCGGAACCACCTCCTCCGCGCTGCGCGAACTCAAGGCGACCGTGGGGCTGCTGCGCAGCGAGGGCGATCCGGAGACCCCCTTGGAGCCCTCCCCCGGCCTGGCCCAGCTCCCCGAGCTGATCGCCTCGTTCGAGCAGACGGGCCTCGTCGTCTCGGTGTCGGTGGAGGGCGCGGAGCGGCCGCTGTCGCCGGGGACGGACCTGACCGCGTACCGGATCGTGCAGGAAGCGCTGACCAATGTCACGAAGCACGCGGGCTCCGCGGCGGCGTCGGTCCGGCTCGGCTACTCGCGCCGCCTGCTCACGCTCACCATCAGCGACGACGGGCACGAGCCGCAGACGGCGGGGGCGCCGGGGTACGGCCTCATCGGCATGCGGGAACGGGCGCTGTCCGCCGGTGGCCGGCTGGCCGCCGGGCACCGGGCGAGCGGCGGCTTCGAGGTGACCACGGAGCTTCCGCTGGAGACGGCTGAAGCGGAGCCCGAATCGTCACCGGGGCGATCGGACCACGACGAGAGGACGGCGCGGTGACCATCCGGGTACTGCTGGCCGATGACCAGGCGCTGCTGGCCGGAACCTTCCGGCTGCTGATCGACTCGAACGACGACATGGAGGTCGTCGGTCTCGCGGCGGACGGCCGGGAGGCGGTGGAACTGGCCCGCGCCACGACGCCGGACGTGGTCGTGATGGACATCCGGATGCCGGGCCTGGACGGGCTGGCGGCGACCCGGGAGATCTGCCAGGACGAGGCGCTGCGGGGGACCCGCATCCTCATCCTCACCACGTTCGAGATCGACGAGTACGTGGCCCAGGCCCTGCGCGCGGGTGCCAGCGGCTTCCTCGGCAAGGGCGTCGGGCCCGAGGAACTGCTGGACGCCATCCGCACGGTGGCCGCGGGCGACACGCTCCTGTCGCCCGCCGCGACCCGGGCCCTCATCACCCGCTACCTCGCCCGCCCGGAGGGCAGGATCGCCGCGCCCGAGTCCCTGGACGTCCTGACCGCCCGCGAGCGCGAGGTCATGGCGCAGGCCGCCGAAGGGTTGTCGAACGACGAGATCGCCGAGCGGATGCATGTCAGCCCGCTGACCGTACGCACCCATGTCGGGCGCGCGATGACCAAGCTGGGAGCCCGGCACCGGGCCCAACTGGTCGCCATGGCCTACCAGTCGGGCCTGGTGCGCGTGGACCCGCCGTTGCCGGACGCCGGGCGCTGAGGGCACTCCGGAGGGGCCGGGTCGGGGCAGGTCGGGCCGGGTCGGGGCCGGTCCGTCGACCGGGACGGGGCCGGTCCGTCAGCCGGGTCGGGGGCGGCTGCTCGGCGGGCCGGTCGGCCGGGACGGGGCCGGTCCACCGGCTGGCCCGCTCACCCGTGTGCCCCAGCGAGACGCGGGAGCGCGACGCTTCCAGCGCGCGGGGAGCCGGTGGGCTGGCTAGCGTGACAGACCGGACCACCCACCGAGCACGAAGATCGTGAAGATCACGAAGGAGTCGACGTCATGGCCGTACACCCGGAGGGCACACCGTGCTGGGCCGACGCGATGTTCCCCGACCTCGAAGGCGCGAAGCGCTTCTACGGTGACGTGCTGGGCTGGACGTTCGGCGAGTCCACGGCCGAGTTCGGCGACTACACGCAGGCGTACGCCGACGGCAAGGCGGTCGCCGCCGTCGTGCCCCCGATGCCCGGACAGGAGGGACCGTCGGCCTGGTGCCTGTACCTCGCCTCGCCGGATGCCGCCGCCACCGCCGCGAAGATCCGCGAGAACGGGGGCGAGACGCTGATGGACCCCATGGAGGTCGGCGCGTTCGGCACGATGCTGCTCGCCCGCGATCCCAGCGGTGTCCTCTTCGGCGTGTGGCAGGCGGGCGCCCATGAGGGCTTCGAGGCCCAGGGCGTCCCCGGCGCGTTCTGCTGGGCCGAGGTGTTCACCCGGGAGCCCGAGAAGTCCGATGCCTTCTTCTCCGCTGTCTTCCCGTACCGCATGGTGAAGATGGAGGACGACCACGTCGACTTCAGGATGTTCAACCTCGGCGACAGGACGGTCATGGGGCGGATGAAGATGGGCGACGAGTTCCCGCCCGAGGTGCCGCCGTACATGAATGTGTACTTCACCGTCGCGGACTGCGACGCGGCCGTCGCGAAGGCCACCGAGCGCGGCGCGATCCTGCGGTTCGGCCCGATGACCATGCCTTTCGGCCGCTTCGCCGCGCTGACGGACCCGCAGGGTGCGGCGTTCTCCGTGATCGACGTCCACACGACCGAGGGCGAGGTGCCCAGGACGTCCCCGGTGTCCTGACCCGGCCGTGCGTGCCGGCGCACTCCTCACGTCCCCGGCCGCTCCAGCAGGTCCGGCAGATGGGCGAAGGAGTCGATCACGTGATCCGGGGTGCCGTCGGCGGCCCGGTGGGTCTCGGGGAGGTACTTGCCGGTTCTGACGAGTACACCGGTGAGTCCGGCGCGCTGGGCCGCCAGTACGTCGGACTCGATGTCGTCGCCCACCATCAGGGCCTGCGACGCGGTGGCGCCGAGGTGTGCCAGGGCCGCGGCGAAGAACGATCCGGCGGGTTTGCCGGTGATCTCCGCCTCGACGCGGGCGGCCCGTTCCAGCCCCAGGAGGAAGGCTCCGGTGTCGAGGTCGAGACCGGTGGCCGTACGCCAGTACATGTTCCGGTGCATGGCGACGAGCCGGGCGCCGCGCCGCACGTGGTGGAAGGCGCGGTTGAGCGCCGCGTAGGTGAAGGCGTCCCCGGCCCCGCCGATGACGACGACGTCCGGCGCGTCACCGTGAGTCGGACCGGGCCCGTCTCCGTCCCCGTCTCCGGCCTCATCCACAGCCCCGGTCCCGGCCCCGGCCCCGTACGCGCCTTCGTCGACGAGTGTCACGCCCGCCAGGTCCTCCCGGATGTCGCCCGTGTTGATCAGCAGGCAACGGGCGCCGGGGTGGTGCTGCCGCAGGTGGGCGGCGGTGACGGCGGGGGCGGTGAGGATGTCGTCGGCCGTGACGGGGAAGCCCTCGGCGGCCAGTTTCCCCGCGATCGAGGCACGGGTGCGGGACGTGGTGTTGGTGACCAGCGCCAGCGGAAGCCCCGCCCCGCGCAGCCGTTCCATGGCCGCCACGGTGCCGGGCAACGGCTTCCAGGACACCGTGAGCACCCCGTCGATGTCGATCAGGACCGCTCCGATTCGTTCCATGCCACCGACCCTGCCCGAGTTGCGCGGACACCGCACTTGGGGTTGTTTCGAGGTAGGAAGCGGGTGGGGTCCGCACGGCCCGTGTGGTCCCTGCCTCCCCTGGTTGGGGGTGAACCGCCGTGCTGTTCGCCGACCGCGCGGACGCGGGACAGCAGCTGGCCGAGGTGCTCCGTCATCTGGAGCGGGAGAACCCCGTCGTGCTCGGTCTGCCCCGGGGCGGAGTCCCGGTGGCCTTCCAGGTGGCACAGATGCTCGGCGCTCCCCTCGATGTGATCGTGGTCCGCAAGCTCGGCGTGCCGCACCACGAGGAGGTGGCGTTCGGCGCCATCGGTGAGGGCGGGGTACGGGTCCTCAACGAGGACGTCGTCAGCCACCTCCGGGTCGGCAAGCAGGATCTCGCGGCGATCGAACACGTCGAGGCGGCGGAACTCGCACGGCGGGCGCAGGCCTACCGCGCGGGCAGGCCGCGGACGCCGGTCGAAGGCCGCACCGTGATCGTCGTGGACGACGGCATCGCGACCGGTGCCACGGCCGAGGCGGCCTGCCTGGTGATACGGGCACAGCGCCCGGCACGTGTCGTGGCGGCCGTGCCGGTGGCGCCGCCGGACGCGGTCGTCCGGCTGCGGCGCAGCGCGGACGAGGTGGTGTGCCTGTCCATGCCGCGCCTGTTCTACGCCGTCGGGGAGTGGTACCGGGACTTCGGGCAGACGTCCGACGAGGAGGTCGTCTCCCTGCTGGCGCAGGCCAGGAACAGCGGACATGTGACGCCGGGCTGCGACTGAGCGGAGCGCTTGCCCAGTCGCAGCCCCGTCACGGTCAGTCCGCGCAGTACGCGTCCCGCTCCGGCCGGACCCCCGTGTTCAGGAACGTGGTGACCGCGCGGTCGCCGCAGGCGTTCCCGTGGCCCAGGTACATGCCGTGCCCGCCGTGGTCGACGGCCACCAGGCGGGCCCGGTCACCGAAGGCCGCGCGCATCTTCAGGGCGCCGGAGTACGGGGTCGCCGGGTCGCGCAGGCCCTGGATCATCAGGACGTTGGACGGTCCCTGGTCCGTGATCCTGGTCGGCTGCTCGGCGGGGGCGTCCTTCCAGAAGGTGCACGGGGTGATGTTCGCTGTCATCCCGGCGGTCAGCGGGTGCTTCACGCGGTCGGCGGCGACGGCCCGCGCGTACGAGGAGACCGTGCCCTGCCAGCGCACGTCGTTGCAGATCACGCCGACCGTCACGGCCGCGTCCTCGTCCGGTATCGGCCCGCTCAGCGCATCGGGCAGGACCGGCTTCGCCGAGGGGTCCCCGGCCGCCCGGACGAGCCCCGCCAGCCCGGCAAAGGCGTCGTCCTCGTACAGGGCCAGCTGGATCGCCTGGCGCAGCCGGTTGCCGGTCAGCCGGATGCCCGGCGTGGTGGACTCCCTGGGTTCACGGTCCAGCCGCGCCGCCAGGTCCAGCACCAGCGGCTGCACGTCCTCGGCCCGCCGAGCCAGCCGCAGCCCCTCCGCTTCCCTGGCCGGGTCCGAGGCCCAGCGCGCGAAGTCGGGGAAGCGGTCGGCCGCCCCCACCGCCATGTTCGCCAGCCAGCCCTTGGCGACTCGCGACGGGTTCGGGTCGCCGCTGCTGTCCAGCACCCAACGGTCCGTGTGCTGCGGGTACTTCTGCGCGTACACGGCGCCCACGTAGGTGCCGTACGAACTCCCCCAGGCCGACAGCTTCTCCTCGCCGAGCGCCTGCCGGAAGCGGTCGATGTCCCGTACCTCGTTGGCCGTGGTGAGGCTCCGCAGCAGCGCTCCGCCGTTGCGGGCGCAGGCCTCGGCGGTACGCCGGGAGCGTGTCACGTTCTCGGTGATCGAGCCGTCGGCGCCGGGCCAGGCCCGCAGGTTCACTAACTCCCGGTCCTCCGGGGCGAGCCCGCAGCTCGCCTTCGGGCTGCCGCCGACCCCGCGCGGGTCGAGGCTCACGATGTCGTACCGCCCCTCCGTCTCCCGCTGCAACCGCTCCCCCTTCTGCGTCACCCGCTGCACCCCGGAGGAGCCCGGCCCGCCCGGGATCACCATGAGCGTCCCGCGCCGGGCGGCCGGACGGTCGCTGCGGACCCGGGTCACCGCGAGGGAGATCTGCGGGCCGCCCGGGTCGCGGTAGTCGAGCGGCACGGGCAGCTCGGCGCACTCCTGCCCGGCGGGGCCGCCGTCCTGGGCACAGGACCGCCAGGAGAGCGCGGGCGCGGGGTTGGCCGACGCGGCGGCCTGCGAGGGCGCGGCACCGGTGAGCGCGGTGGCGACGGCGGTGACGGACAGGGCGACGAACGCGGCAGATTTTCCGTAAGTCCTCATGCCGCAAGCCTTGTTGAGCCGACCGCCGCAGCACAACCGGGAGGCGCCACCATTTGGGGTGGAGCTAGCCCCCGGCGAACTCTCCGGCCTTCGCGCCCGCCACGATCGTTGTCCAGCGCTGCCAGGTGACGGTGCAGGCACACGGGTTGGAAGTTGTTCTGCCGAGTAGGAACTCTCGCGAATAGGCGGGACAGGGGCGCGGTTGGGCCTTGCTGTGGTCCGGTTGCTACCCGGCTGACGTTACGCCCGCGCTCCGGCTCCCCGAACAGATGCCTCCGTGCCCGGCAGCACTCCTTGGACGACCACCGCGACTTGGCAGAATCGGATCGGACCGGATATCACAAGTCACCGGCACCAGCCGGAACTTGCGGACCGGCAGCCGACAGGATGCGCCCGTCGAACCAGACGGGCAAGACAGCTAGGAGATCTCCATGGATCGAGTCTCGGCGGACCGAGTCGACTACGAAGACGACGGTCTCCACTACCTGGACGACGTGCCTTTCACTGGGGTCGCGTTCACGGAGAAGGGCGGCGTCCTCAGGTCCGAGGCGACCTACCGGGAGGGTCTGCGGTGGGGGCCGACGAAGGAGTGGTACGCGCCGGGGCAGCCCATGGTGGACTCGATGTTCGCACGGGGGGCACTGCATGGACGGGCTCGGGAGTGGCACAGAAACGGGCAGCTCGCGGAGGACGGCGAGTACGAGTACGGCATTGCACTGTGGGCGAAGCAGTGGGATGAGAACGGTGTCCTGGAGGACGACCACACGCTCACGGAATCCGACTCGGACCATCAGACGCTGCTGCACTTCCGGTCGCTCTACAACAGAGCGTCGTAACCGTGACGGGGCTGCCACTCGCCTGTCCGACGAGACAACCACCAGCGCTGCGATCACCACACCTGCGGCGCTGTGCGACCGTTGGGGAGTGATAGGCCGGTGCTGCCTTCTTGGCTTACCGAACCGCTCGTGACCAATTTGTCGCCCTTCTGCCGCATCGGCCCGCCTTCGATCCAGCCCACCCGCCGGGCTGCCACCGCCGCCGCAACCAGTCAGCGGCCCGCCAGAACATGAACCCAATGCACTGACTGCGCAGTTGGGAACAACGAGAAGCCCCGCCATGCACTGCACGGCGAGGCTTCTCGGATCACATGCGCTGGATCCGGCGAGGTCAGACGGCGCCGAACTCCCCGGCCTTCACACCCGCCACGAAGGAGGAGAACGAGGCGAGGGAGGCGTTCATCACCGGGCCGCGCGGGTTCTTGGAGTCACGGACGGGGACGACGCCGCGGAAGGCGACGAGGTTGGCGGCGACCTCGATGCAGTTGCCGCCGTTGGAGCTGTACGAAGACTTGAACCAGCGGGGAGACTCGGTCGTGGTCGTCACGGGGTGCCCTTTCGTGCCTCACGGATCATGGTCACCGATGCCGCCTGGGACAGCGCTTCGGCCTGCAGTTGATGGTAGGCCGCCAGCAAGGGGAGGACCAAGGTCGTATCGCGCTCCACATGGCCCCGCATCTGAGACTCCGCGTATGCGACGGCGGACAGGTCCGACAACGTCAGCAGGTTCATCGGAAGGTTGAACGGACGGCGCTCCGCCATGTCGAAAGGGGCGATCTGGAGCACGGTGTTCGGCAGTTCGGCGAATTCCAGCAGTCGGTCGAGCTGGGCGGCCATGACCTCGTCCCCGCCGACCCGCCTGCGGACGCAGCTCTCGTCCATCACCACCAGCATCGTGGGAGGGCGGGGCCGTACCAGCACTGCTTGACGCTCCGCCAGGAACGAGACGCGGTCGGCTGCTTGCTCGGACGTAATGGAACCGCGCCACACGTCACCTTCCGCCAATGCCCTCGCGTACCCCTGCGTCTGCAACAGCCCAGGAACGATCCCGACTTCGTACAGCCGGATCTCCGCAGCACGTCCTTCGTAGCCCACGTACTGCGGGAACCCCTCCAGCAGCGAACCGTGCCGGATCTCGCGGTACTGGCGTTCGAACGTGTCTGCCGTTTCCCCGGTGCCGAAAACCTGGTCTGCATTGCGCGAGAACCGAAGAGTCGGCATCTTGCGACCAGTTTCGACGGCGGAGATGTGGGTGCCGGAGTAGCCCATCCGGTCGGCTAACTCCTCCTGCTTCCATCCGCGCTCCTCTCGCAAGCGGCGGATGCGTGCACCAAAGGCGGCCTCCGGGCTGCTCTCGGGGTCCAACTCCTTGCGATTCAACGGCTGCCACCTGACTTTTCGCTCGTCCCGAACAAGTTGAAGCACTCCCGACTCTAGGCCAACCTGAACCCCCTTAGTAGTGGAATGACTACGGAGGGGAGTTATCTGTGTTCGCCGAGAACAGGCGTGAAACAGAAGGCTGTTGTCCCGAGTGCCAGGAGCTCCGGCTGGCCGAGGCCCTCGCCAGCGATCAGCACGACTACAGCGGGGCGACCGACTGCCGGGTGCTGCTCCGGCGTCACCGGGACACGGCGGACTGCACGGAACGAGGATCGGCATGAAGGAGCAAGATCCCGCGCCCGAGCCGGAGTTCCCCGAGTTCAACCCGCTGCGCTGGCCGCCCTGCGAGTGCGCGCGATGCCGCGCCGGCGGGAACGACGACGCCGGGGACTCCGCGTCGATACGGCAACTCCGGGCCAAGGTCACCGAGGAGAACGGGCTGCGCAACTCCCTCCGGCGGACGCGGTGAGAACCCCGGCGCGCATCGGCTCGCGCAGACGGAAAGATCGCCGAGGTGACGATCCGGGTGAAGGCGGCGGCCTACCGGGACAGCCGAAGGTCCCAGCCCGCCGGACCCTCATCGCCGCCCGCGCAGACCAGGGCCGGGGTGTAGCTCTCGGGCGCGGGCCGTCCGACCGCCTCCCACTGCTGTAGCCAGCCGCGCAGCACGGCCAGGGACGGGGAGTCGGACCGATCGGCGAGGATCGTGCCGTCCTGCTGGATGACGGCCGCCGTGGTCGCCGTGGTGTGGCCGATCGCCCACAGGTCCGGACTCAGCCCGGCCGTGGTCAGCCGGTGATCACCCAGGGTGGCGGCGAACGTCCGCCAGGCCGGCCAGTCGACGTCGGCACCACCGTACGGCTCGGTGTGCGCGTCCTTCAGCAGCCGTTCCAGCGCGGTGCGGGCGCCGGTGTGCAGCGGGTCGTCCTCCTGACGCCAGGCGATGGAGATCCAGGAGGGAGCGGGCACACGCACCTCCCAGTCCACCCAGCGGCCGGGCAGGTCAAGGTCGGTCTTGGGCGAGGAGGTCGCTTCGATGTACCCGCCGGTGAACACCGCCTCCACGACCGGATTCCCGCCGCTCACGCGGATCTTCGCGACGACCGTCATGTTGGGCACTGCGGCGATCGGCAGCGGGGCGACGATCAGCCCGCCGTCGACAACCTGGTCTACGCAGGCCCTCGGCAGCAGCGGTGGGGTGCACCAGGCCACCATCCGGTGGTACGGAGCCCGCGCGGCGAAGCCGGCCGTGCCGTCGGCGGTGTGGCAGCGGACGTTGTCGATGCCGCGTTCACGGTGGATGAGGTTGGCCCAGCGGACCAGGAAGTCGTCGACGTCGAGGCTCGTCACCGAACCGGTGGGTCCGACGAGCTCGGCGAGCAGAGCTCCGGACAGGCCCGAGCCGGTGCCGAACTCGGCCACCTCGTGGCCGGGGCGGACATCCAGGGTGGTCAGCTCTCGGTGAATGACGACCGGGTTGGAGCGGTGTGGTGTCGGCCCGCGGCCTTCGTGGTGGGTGTACTGGCGCTCAGGGACAGACTCGGCAGCCAGGGCGACGGCGTTCAACGGGTTCACTCCTTCGAGGGGTTTCGGTACGGGCATTCGGTCAAACTGCTCCGGGCGGGTGAAGGACACGGCGCCCGATGACGCGGGCTGGATCAGACCGTCAGGGCTGCGTGGTGGTGCCACCCGGCGGCGGTGTACTCGCCGACCTGGCCGATCTCGGGCACCTCGGCCCAGGCGTGGTACTCCACCGGCGGCGGGGAGAACCTCACCCCCAGGCACCAGTTGAGGCGGCGGCCGAGCAGAGCTGCGGCGAGCACGGCTCCCAGCGAGGTCTCCATGCAGGCGGCCCGCCCCGGCCAAAGCCGGCCGACGTGCCGAACCGCACTGACCAACGCCGCCGCCCGCGCGGCGTCGAGCGGGCGGCGGCCGATCTGCCGGGCGAGCCGGGCAGCGCGGACTGTGTGGCGGAAGGGCAGCCGCAGCAGCACCAGCGCCAAGAAGAGGCCCGTGGCTGCCGCCAGCCGCTCGGTGAAGGTGCCGACGCGGACGGTGGAGTACGCCTCCATGCTGGTCACCGCCGCCACCTCCACCAGTGGCGCGCGAGCGCCGGTTCGTCGGCGGCCAGGCCCTGGGCGGCGAGCATGCCGACGACCGTGCGCACGTCGCGGGCAGCCTGCTCGGCACCGATCCCGTACCGCTCGGCGAAGCGGCTTGCGGTCTGCTCCTCGCCGGAGCCGGACAGCAGGAGCAGGACCACGGCGGCCGCGGTCGGCGTCAGATGTGTCCAGCGTCCGGAGCGCTCATCCAGGATGGCGCCGCCCTCGTCGGTGAGCACCGCGTGGGCGCTCTCACTCAGCCGCACGAGCGATCACCTCCCACCACGAACGGGCATTGGTGGCTTCGAGCTGCCGCAGCCACACCTCGGCGGCAACGGCCAGATGCAGGGCGCCCTGTGCGGTCGGCTGTCCGGCCGCCGCGCGGGCAAGCATCTTCGCCACCGGCGCTTCGGCGACCAGGCCGGCTGCGGCCAGTCGGGAGGTGGGACCGAGCAGGTCGGCAAGGACAGGAGCATGCTGGGTCAGGCCCGCGTAGGCGAGGGCGTTGAAGCCGCCCTTGGTCACCCGGGACAACACGAAGTCCGGCAGCAGACCGGAACCGGTGAACGCCGCGGCCAGCAGCGGCTTGTAGCGGCCCGGGGCGCCGCGCTCGTCGGCGGGGACAGCGAGGCAGGCCCGGATGACCTCGTTGTCCAGGAAAGGGGCGGCGATCTCGATGCCGTGTCCGGCGAGCGCGATCTCGCGCCACCCGGTGGTGTCCGCCCCCACCCGGGCCAGGTCCTGGCCGTCGGCCCATGCCGCCAGGAGCCGGGGTGCCTCCGCGCTGTTGTCGGCCGCCGTATCGAGGGCGTCGGCGAGAGCGGTGCGTACGTCGGGGCTCATCCAGTCCGCGGTGGCCAGCAGCGGTGTCCAGGCCACCGGCTGCTGGGCCTGCGGCACCCACTCCCTCGGTGCCTGACGGAGTACGGCGGCCAGGTGCCGCCAGGCCCCCGGCAGGTCGGTGCGCGACGCCGAACGGGCCCGGCGGAGCACGGTCCACGCGGAGGTGTGCCGCAGCCGGGCGTGCGCCTGAGCGTGTTGGAAGGCCCGGCGGTGCTGTCCCTCGCGCAGCAGATCGGACAGGTAGGCCGACGGTGCGGACAACACCGCATCCCCTGCCGTGCCGGTGAAGTGGACACCCAGTTCCGGGGTTCGGGCAACGACCGCGTCCAGGACGGACCGTTTGATGGAGGCCGTGACCACGTAGGCATTCGGGGAATCACTGGCCGGGAGCGATGACAGGTCGTCCAAGCCCGCGTAGTACACGGTGTCCACGCTGCCAGGTACCGCATGGTGAGTGAGGCCCGGCACCGAGGCTGCGGTGCGGACCGCGTACGCCAGGTCATCGTCACGCAGGCGTTCGTCGGCGAACGTCACCGCGGCCACCGGGCCGCTCTTCGCCGCCAAACAGGCCAGCGTGGTCGAGTCCAGCCCCGCCAGATCCGCGCTGACCGTACGGCCGTCGAGCCGGACGGCAACCGCCTCACTCAGCGCGGCCCGCACCGTCGGGGCGGCATCTCGCAGGCTCACCCGTCGGGCATCGGTCGGTCGGCTCGTAGCGCACGGCGGCGCTCTTCTCGGCAGTGATCAGCAACAGGTGTCCGGTCGGCACCCGGTTCACCGTGCGGAACAGGCTCCGCTGTCCGAGCACGTCCGGCTGGGCCAGGGCCAGATGGGCGGCCAGCGCGGTCGGGTCGACCTGTGCCCCGCCCAGCGCGGCCAGTGCACTGGCCGAGGTCGACCACCTGGTTCCGGCGACTTCGGTCCGCCAGTACACCGGGTGCTGGCCGGCCAGATCACCGATCACCGCCAGCGCCTCACCGCAGCGGGCGAGGGCCAGGTAGGACCCGGGCCAGCGGGTCAGTGCCCGCCAGTCCTTCGCCCCTACCGTCTCCAGCGCCTGCTCAAGTTGCTGGTCACCGGCGCCGCAATCGCCGACGACGGCCAAGGCCAGCGGGCCGGAGCCCGCTGTCCGGACCCGGTCGACGGGCCAGCCGACCGTCCACGTCGCCTCAAGTCCCGGAATCGGCCGCCCGCCTCTCGGCAGCCGGTCGTATTCATTTCCTCCGACACAGCCCGTACTCCACCGCATCAGCTGCCGCTCTCCTCGAAGTCCGTTCCATCGCTCGGTAGTCGACAAAGGAGCGGGCGCCGGACCGGATGTGGCCGTGACCCGGCACGGCCCCGCAGCCCGACGCCCTCTCACCCCCGGAGCCGGGCGTGGCACTCAGCCCCTCCGGCCCCGGGCAGAGCGGTGGTTCAGGCGTTCTTGTACTGGGTGTCGTCAGCGGTGTCGAAGTTGTTGGTCCCCAGCGTCACCTCGGCGACGTCCCCGGCGTCCAGAACGATCGGCGCGGAGTACACGGGGGTGATGGTCTGCTCCATGATCGAAACCTCCAGTTCCTTTCGTCCCCGCACCCGGGAATGGGCGCGGTGGACGGGCGGTGCACAGCCGCACGGCAAGGGCCCGGGGAGCCGCTTGGGCCCCTGCTGTGCGGCCTGATGAACAGTCAACCCGCGCTGCCCATCCGGCGGTACGGTGGCGGGCAGGGCAAGCGGTATATCGGGTATACGGGCAGGTACTCATGACCACGCGCACGCCGAACCACCAGCTGCGGGACCTCGTCGCCGAATCCAGGCTGACCTACGCTGCCCTGGCCAAGGCAGTCCGCACGGTGGCCGCCGAGTGCGGCGTCGCCTTACGGACCAACAAATCCACCGTCGAGCACTGGATTGCCGGCACCACGCCCGCCGGAGACACCGGCCGCTACCTCGCCGTGGTCCTGTCCCGGCGGCTCGGCCGCCTGCTGACCCTTCCAGACCTCGGACTGGCGGACGAGGACGGGCAGGAGGATGACAGCATCGGTCTGTCGCTGGGGGCCGACCCGATCGAGGCCCTACTGCCGATGTGGAGGTTCGAGTTGGACCGGCGCCGCTTCCTGACCACCTCTGCCTACTCGGTGGCCGCCGCCGCCCTGCCGCTCTCGTACGTACAGGACATCGCCGACCGCATGGCCGCCGCCCGCACCGGCCAGATCGTCGGCATGGCCGAGGTCGCCGCAGTGCGCGACATGGTGCACGTCTTCTCCGAGATGGACGAACGCCACGGCGGACAGCACGGCCGCAGCGCGCTCGTCCAGTACCTGCGCGACGACGTCGCCCCGCTGTGCCGGGGCCGCTTCCGAACCGAAGAGATCCGCCGGCACATGCTCTCCGCCGCCAGCCGCGGCGTGCACCTCCTGGGTTGGAAGTCCTACGACGCGGGCCAGCAGGGCCTCGCTCAGCGGTACTACCTTCAGTCCTACGCGCTCGCCGTCGAATCCGGGATCACCGGCCACGACGGGTTCGTGATGCGCACGATGGCCATGCAGGGCCTCAAGCTGCACCGACCAGAGCACTGTCAGGGCCTCGCTGAAACCGGACTGAACCGTGCCAAGGGCAAGGTCGACGCCCAGACCGAATCCCTCTTCCGCGTTGTCCACGCACACACCCTTGCCAAAGCCGGCCGGACGCAGACGGCCCTCGCCGAGGCCGAGCAGGCGCGCGCCCTGCTGATCGCCGCCCCGGGGGACGAGGTGCCGTTCTGGGCCCTGGCCTGGGGCCCTCCGGCCGCCTCGGTCTACTCCCGTACCGCGAAGGTCTACGAGACGATCGGCGATCACCGCGCCGCCGCCGAGCAGTACGCCCGCGCCGCCGCCTCCCGTCCCGCCGGAACCTATGCGCGGATCGTCGCCCTCGACCTGGTGGCCGGCGCCGAGATGCAGCTCAAGCGCGGCCGGATCGAGCAGGCATGCGCCACCTGGAACCGGGCCATCGACCACATGGACGGCGTGCGGTCCGCACGCACCCGCAAGGCCGTCACCAGCATGCGCCGGGACCTCGCCCGCTTCCGGGCCCGCGGCGTACGGTACGCGGCCGAACTCGACGAACGCGCCACCGACTTCCTCACCCGCGCCTGAAGAGAACGCAGCAGCCCTTTACGGGTTGAGGATCACCCGTTGCGTCTTCTGTGCCTACCTGGGCCGGCCTCCCCTCGGGACAGCAACTCCGGGCAAGACCTGGTGGGCCACGCGCCGACGTAGCGGCCGGCGGGCCCGCCGAAGGTGCGGTGGGCCTGCCGGGGGATGCAGCGATAGCCTGGTGCGTGTAGCAGGCAGGAGACACGTACGTATGGGAACTCGGAATCCCCAAGGTCCCGTCATCGCGGTGATCGCGCTCGGCGGCGTGCTCGGAGCGTGCGCCCGCTACGGCGCCGCGCTGATCTGGCCCACCTCCCTGCTCGGCTTTCCCTGGACGACACTGATCGTGAATGTCGTCGGCTGCGCGGTGATCGGTGTGTTCATGGTGGTGATCAGCGAGGTGTGGGCGGCGCACCGGCTGGTGCGGCCGTTCTTCGGCACGGGGGTGCTGGGCGGCTTCACCACGTTCTCGACGTACGCGGTGGACATCCAGCGCCTGGTCGAGGGTGACCGGGCCCGTACCGGCCTGGCGTATCTGGGACTGACACTGTGCGCGGCCCTCGCGGCGGTGTGGAGTGCGGTGTGGGCGACCCGCCGCGTGCTGGCGTGGAGGCAGTCATGACGGCGCCGAACACGGAACGGGCACTGCGCCTGACGGTCCTCGTCGGCGAGTCCGACGGGTGGCACCACCGGCCGGTGTACACGGAGATCGTGCACCGGGCGCACCGGGCGGGGCTGGCGGGCGCGAGCGTCTTCAGGGGGATCGAGGGGTTCGGCGCCGGGTCGATGATCCACACCCAGCGGCTGCTCTCCCTGAGCGAGGACCTGCCGGTGGCGGTCGTGATCGTGGACGCGGAGGAGCGGATCCGCGCGTTCCTGCCGCTCGTCGACGAGCTGGTCGCGGACGGCGGTCTGGTCGTCCTGGACGCCTGCGAGGTCGTCCGGTACGCGGACGGGAACGACACCGACGAGAGCGACACCGTCGGGAACGACGCCATCGGGAACGACGCCGTCGGCGACGGGAGCGACCGCGACGGGAGCGACCGCGACAGCCGGGAGCGGCGCCGGTGAACTGGCTGCTGGTGATCGTCGGGGCGGCGGTCGGGGCGCCCCTGCGGTACCTGACCGACCGGGCGGTGCAGTCCCGGCACGACACCGTCTTCCCGTGGGGCACGTTCGCCGTCAACGTGAGCGGTTCGCTGATCCTGGGGCTGCTGACCGGCGCGGTGGCGGCCGGCGCCGCCTCCTCCTCGCTGCAACTGCTCCTCGGCACCGGACTGTGCGGGGCGCTCACCACGTACTCGACCTTCAGCTACGAAACGCTGCGGCTGGCCGAGGACGGGGCGAAGTTCTACGCGGCGGCCAACGTCGTGGCGAGTGTGGTGGCAGGGCTCGGCGCGGCGTTCGTCGGTGTCTCCCTCGCCGACGCGCTCTGGGCGTAGCGGCCAGGGGCGTACAGGCGCGGACGGTCGGCGTCCCCTGCCACCGCGATGCGAGGCGGTGGCAGGGGAACGCCGTTGGGGAGGAGCCGCCACCGGTCCCGGGCGATTCAACCCGTTCCACGCCGACAGCGGTCCGTCAGCCGCCGACCCTAGGCACGGGTGCGGTCCCCCGCCGCGCACCACGCCAACGGCCCGCCGGGCACCACTCCAACGGCAGGCGCTCTCCGTACGATGCGACGCACACGCATGATCCGAGAGCGAGAGGTTCCTCCCGTGGCCGTCAGCAGTACCACTCCTCCCTCGTCGCGCCCCGTCACCGTCGTCACCGGCGGCAGTCGCGGCATCGGCGCCGCCACCTGTGTCCGGCTGGCGTCCGAAGGGCATGACCTCGCCCTGGGCTTCGTGAGCGACGCGGAGGCCGCCGAGCGGACCGCGGCGGCGGTGCGGGCCGCGGGGGCGCGCTGTGTCACGGTGCGGGTGGACACCGCCGTGGAGGCGGATGTGGAACGGCTCTTCGACATCGCTGCCGCACAGCTCGGCCCGGTCACCGGGCTGGTCAACAACGCGGGGGTGACAGGTCCGCTGGGCCGGCTCGCCGACACCTCCGCCGAGACGCTGCGCCGGGTCCTCGACGTGAATCTTCTCGGCTGCCTGCTGTGCTGCCGCCGGGCCGCGCGGGACATGACGGCCGCCGGGTCCGGCGCGATCGTCAACGTCTCCTCGGCCGCCGCCACCCTCGGCAGCCCCGGGGACTTCGTCCACTACGCCGCCACGAAGGCGGCGGTGGACGCCCTGACGATCGGGCTCTCCAAGGAACTGGGGCCCGACGGCATCCGGGTCAACGCGGTTGCCCCCGGCATGATCGACACCGAGATGCACGCCACCGCGGGCGACCCCGGCCGTGCGGCGGCGGCCGCGTCCGGCATCCCGCTCCGCCGCCCGGGGGCGGCCCCGGAGATCGCGGCGGCCGTCGCGTGGCTGCTGTCGGACGAGGCGTCCTACGTGACGGGGGCGGTCCTGCGGGTCGCGGGCGGACGGTAGCGGAGCGGGCACGGCGGCGTTCCGGCGGGGCCGGGGCCTGGGGCCGGGGGTGGGCCTGGGCCGGGGGTGAGGCTGGGGCGGGAGCCCGAACCGCGGCAGGAGCCCGAACCGGGGCCGGAGCCTGAGTCGGGGCCGGGGCCGGAGCCGCGCGGTCCCACCGCGGGCCCCGGAGCGGGCAATTCATGGAGTCTTCGCCCGGATGTCGTCCATACGGGCCATTCCTCCCCCGGTCCCGCGGCTAGCTTGCAGACGATCACCCCCCGACGATCGCCCTCCGCGGAGACACCCATGTGCAGCCCCCTCCACCAGCCCGACGGACCGCTCCTGCCCGGCGCCGGGCGCCGTACGTTCCTGCGGGCCGCCGCGCTCACCGGTGCCGCCGCCGCGGCCACGGGGTTCGTGTCCGCCGCCCCCGCCGCGGCTCTCCCCCAGCAGAACGCCGGTGCCGCCACGGCCCGTTGGCACCCCGATCCGGAGAGTTCGCGGTTCACGCTCGTCGTCATGCCCGACACCCAGTACCTCTTCGACGGGGCGAGCATCAACAAGGCCCCGGTCGAGGCGTCGCTGCGATACGTCCTCGATCACGGCCGCGACGAGAACATCGTGTTCCTGTCCCATCTGGGCGACCTCACCGAGAACGGCCGGGCCGACGAATTCGAGGCGATAGGCGAGGCGTTCGAGCTGCTCGACCGGCGGCAGGTCGGCTACAGCGTCGTCGCGGGCAACCACGACATCGCGTCGTCCACCGACGACGGGCGCGGCCGCACCCCGTACCTGGACACCTTCGGTCCGCGGCGCATGCGGCGGCTGCCCACGTTCGGCGGGGCGACCCCGGACGGCTACAACACGTACCACGTGTTCCGCGCCGCCGGGCGGGAGTGGCTGGTGCTGGCGCTCGACTGGCGGCCGTCGGCGGCGTCCCTCGCCTGGGCCCGGAACGTCATCGCCGAGCACCCGCACATGCCGGTCGTCCTCACCACCCACGAGCTGGTGTACGCCGACGCGGACGGCGACGAGGCCGCGCTCTCCGACCACGGAACGCATCTGTGGGACGAGCTGATAGCCGGGCACGACCAGATCTTCCTCACCCTCAACGGCCACTACTGGCCCGCCGGGCGCACCACCCGCAGGAACACCGCCGGCAACGACGTCCATCTGCACCTCACCAACTACCAGAACCGCTACTACGGCGGCAGCGCGATGATCCGCCTCTACCGCTTCGACCTGGCCAGGAACACCATCGACGTGGAGACGATCTCGCCGTGGATCCTCGGCCGGGCAGGCGAGCGGCTCAACGAACTGGAGCGCGGTGAGATCGAACTGACCGGCCCACAGGACCGGTTCGCCGTCCCCATCGACTTCGAGAAGCGGTTCGCCGGCTTCGCGCCCGTGCCCGTGCGCGGCCCCCGCCCGGCGAAGCAGCTGCTGATCCCGGGCACGGTCGCCTACTGGCGCTTCGACTCGCCCGCGCACCCGGACGGTTCCGCAGCCGCCGCCGATCTGCGCGTCCCCGACCTGTCCGGGCACCGCAACGACCTGGTGCGCGAAGCCGTGCCCGGAAGCGCGCCCGACGCACTGCGCTGGTCCACCGGCCACCACCCCGACCAGCCCGGCCACGGCAGCCTCTACTTCGACGGCTCGAAGCCGCCGCTGCGGGGCGCGTATCTGCGTACGGAGAACAACGCCCCGCTCAACACCAAGACCTTCAGATCCGGCTACACCATCGAGGCGTTCCTCCGCCTCCCCGCCGACTGGGACGCCGGACGCAACGCCTGGGGCGCCGTACTCGGCCGCCGGGGCACGCTGGGGGCCGCGGGCAAGACGTCCGGCGACCCGGACGAGCCCGTCGCCACCCTCTGCGTGTCGGACGGCCCCGGCCTCCAGTGGGCGGCGGCGCCGCTGAACCAGCCGGGGGCCGTCACCAACTGGAGCCATGAGCTGACGCGCGAGCGGTGGTGGCACGTGGCGGTCGTCAACGACGGCAAGCACACGACGATGTACGTCGACGGCTGCGTCGTCGCCCGCAATCCCGCCACCCGCACCACCGGTCTCGCCACCGCGGGCCTGCCCTGGCTGCTCGGCGCCTATGAATACGGGGGCAGGCTCGACCAGTTGATGCACGGCTGGCTCGGCGACGTCCGCATCGTCGAACGCCCCCTGCGCGTCCGGGACTTCATGACGGCCTAGGACCTCTCGTCCGGATCACGCCGGGCTCGCGGGGTGATCCGGACGAAAGACCCCGGACGCCGCCGTCCCACTGACCGGGCAGTCAGTTGATGACAACCTGACCAGCGGTCATAATGCAGGTGTAGCCCTTCACGCATCCCCCGTCGTGAAGGGCTACACCCATATTGCGGTGCATATCCCTTTTGCCCGCGCCGACTTCACGAGCAGGGGACTCCCCTCGTGGTTCCCTGCCCGTGTTTTTTCGAGTTAACAGTGACGTAGAGTGTTTACGCAAGCCCGTTCTCGTACGACCTCCCGCACGGCCCCCGCGCGGCCCCCGTCCCGCGCCGTGTTCCGCCCCCGGTTCCGCCCCGTGTTCCGCCCCCTGTTTTTCCTTGTGCTTCGCCCCGCGTTCCGCCTCCCGCGTCGAGGCCACCGCATCGGGGTTCGTTACAGTACGAGCCCGTTGACGGAATCGAAGACCGTGCGGCACCGGTCGGACGGGGACGGATACGTGGGGGGCCGGATGGACATCGGCGAAGAGCGCGCACCGGAGCTGCGGACGCTGCGGCAGAAGGTCGAGTACATGGTGGAGAAGACGTTCCCCGGCCAGAAGATCTCGGGGCGGGTCTTCGCCGACCTGGTCAAGGAGCGCGGCGGCGCCCTCTCGCACAGCTACTTCTCCAACATCCTGGCCGGAAAGGTCACCCAGCCGTCCGAGGACATCCTCAAGGCACTCGGTCTGGGCTTCGGCGTCGACTGGCGGTTCTTCAAGGAGGAGTCCGAGGTCGTCGACGACGTCGTCGCCGGTCTCCAGTTCCTCGCGAAGCGGCGTACGGGGGAGATCAGCGGAGTGGCCGGGCGCGGCCTCGACGAGGACGGCCTCCCGCCGGAGCTGCTGCAGTTCGCGCTCTCCCTGCTGGAGGACGCCAGGGACCGGCGGGGCGCGGCGGGCGACGACGGCGCGGGACCCCGCGGCGAGCCGGCGAAGTAGGTCTCCATGTCCCTGCGCGAACTACGGAAGGAGTGCGAGGCCGGGCTGGCCGACCTGCCCATCCCCGCGCCCTTCTCCATCGACGCACTGGTGGCGAACATGGAGGCGGCCCGCGGCCGCACCATCGTGCTGCACGAGATGCCCGACCGGCTGGCCCGCGTCAACGCCGCCTGCGGTCTGCGGCTGAAGACCGGCGGGACCAGCTTCGTGCTCTACCGGCGCCGGCCGACCGCGTACCAGACCCAGCACGTCATCCTGCACGAGCTGTGCCACGAATGGTTCGACCACGGCACCTCGCTCGACCCGGAACAGCTCCGGCGGCTGCTGCCGGTCTTCGACACCTCGCTGATCAGCCGGGTCCTCGGAACCGAACCCCCGCCGCAGCCCCCCGCCGCCGCGCCGCCCGTGGCCGCCACGATCGCCGACGCGCTCCGGTCGGGGGACGGCACCGTGCAGGCCCGCGCGCAGTACGACACCCACGACGAGCGCATGGCGGAGTTCGGCGCTTCGCTCATTCCCCGCATGGCCAGGGACGTCCCGAGCGACGACATGGTGGGGCGGCTGGCCAACTCCCTCTCCCGCCCCGTCGCCACCCGCCGCCGCGGCCTGTTCCGCCGTACCTGACACCGTCCCCTCCCGCTCTCCCCACCCCCGAGGAATTGCCGTGACCCCGCTCGATCTCGCCGGCTATCTCATAGCGGCCCTGATGACGGCCGTCGCCCTCTGGCGCATGCCGGCCGCCCTGTGGGGCGACGAAGAAGACAAGCGCCGCCGGGCCCTGTGGGGCTGCTACGCGGGGTTCGCCGCCGCCCTGTGGACCAAGACCCGGGCCGTGCGCATCGCGCTCAACGACAGCGCCGTCACCGACCTCGCCGTCCTGATCAAGCACTACACGGCGACGATCGCGATCCTGGCGATCCTCAGCTACATCGTCGCGATCTACGGCCAGTACCCCGACGCCGGAACCGTCCCGCGCCACGTACGGTTCGCCCGCGCCATCCAGCAGGTCGCGGCCAAGGCGTCGGTCGCCACGCTGATCCTGCTGACGGTGCTGTTCTTCACCGTCGTCGACCGCTCCGTGCCCTCGGACCGCTTCGTCGCCGACCACGCGGGACAGTGGGGCGCCACGCTGTACATGAGCGTGTTCTACCTCTACCTGGGCGCCGCGTCCGCCGTCTGCGCGTACCAGTGGGCGCTGGCCACCGCCGGTGCCGGGATGCGTCATCTGCGCGTGGGTCTCGGGATGATGACCTTCGCCATGTTCATCGGGGTCGGATACACCGTCAGCCGGACCCTGTTCCTGTGGATCAGCGTCGCCGACACCCCGAGCGAGTCCTTCGCCCTGCGGTTCGACGAGGTCACCGAGGCCGCGCAGGTGGTGCTGTTCGCCTTCTTCGCGGTGGGTGCCTCCATCCCCGCCCTCAGCAAGGGGCGGCGCCGCGCGAAGCTGTGGCGGGCCCAGGCCAGACTGCACGGCCTCTGGTACGAGTTGATGACGGCCTTCCCCGACCAGCCCTTCGACCCCCCGGCCCCGCTGGTCCGCGAACTGACCCGCTTCGGCACCCCCGCGGACCTGCGCGTCGACCGCTGGGCCGCCGACATCGCGGACGCCGTCGAGAAGCTGCGCCACTACGTCCCCGACACCCTGCTCCCGGCCGCCAAGGCCGCCGCCGCGGACGGCACCCCCGACCGCGAGAAGGCCGGACCGCTCGCCGACGCGTACTGGATCAAGGCGGCGCTGCGGTCCAGGAACGCCGGAGCGCCCGCCGCGGCCGCCGCGACGGTCGAGACCCAGCACGCCACCGACCAGGACGGCGAGGTGGCCTGGCTGGTACGGGTGGCCGCCGCCTACCGGACGGTCACGGCGGAGCGGGCGGAACAGGTCCTGGAACACGCCAGGTCCGCGGCATCCGCCGATGCCGACGGGCCGACCCCCACGCCCTCCCTGGAGGAGACCGCATGACCCGCACCGACACCCCCGGCACCCCGGGCACCCCCGACGCCCCGGGCACCCCTGACGCCGCCGGGACCACCGACGCCCCCGCATCGCCGGCCACCGGCACCGCGCGCACCGTCACCGACATCTTCCAGCCCCGCAACGTCCTGCTGGTCGGCATGCTCGGCATCGGCCTGGCCGCCGCCGGCCACTGGACCGGGCTCCTCTGGGGCCTGCTGGGCGCCCTGTGCGCCGGGCTCATTCCGGCCGGGTACATCGAATGGCAGCGCGGGCGCGGCACCTGGGGCGACCGCCATGTCGTCGACCGCACCAAGCGGGCCCCGATCTTCTTCGTCATCCTGGGCTCCATCGGCGCCGGTTCGCTGGTGATGGTCCTGGGCCACGCCCCCACCGGCATCCTCGTGGCGATGCTCGCGCTCTGGGCGATGACCGTGATCCTTCTGACCGTCAACACCGTCTGGAAGATCTCGGTGGACGCCGCGGTGGCCTCCGCCGTCGTCGCGCTGGCCGCGGCGGTCCACTCGCCGTGGTGGCTGCTCGCTTACACGATGACCGTCGCCGTGTGCTGGTCGCGGGTCGCGCTCGGGTACCACTCGGTGGCGCAGACGGTCGCCGGTGCGTCGCTGGGGGCCGCGACCGCGGGCGCGTTCCTCTTCGTCTGATCGGCGAGCGGGCCGGCCGGTTCGTCTGATCGGCGAGCGGGCCGGCCGGGCGCGGGCGTCGAAACGATCGCCCACGGGTACAGCTGCCCCGTGCCGAACTTCGAGATCACCACCGCAAGCGCCGACGACCTCACGATGCTGACCGAATGGGCCCACGCCGAGAGCTGGAACCCCGGCCTGACCGACCGCCACGCCTTCTTCGCCACCGACCCGCGCGGATTCCTGATCGGCCGGCTCGACGGCGATCCGGTCTCCTGCGTCTCCGTGGTCCGCTACGGCTCCGGCCACGGGTTCCTCGGCTTCTACCTCACCCGCCCCGAGCTGCGCGGACAGGGTTACGGCAGCCGGCTCTGGCGGGCCGGCACGGCACGGCTGGAGGGGCGCAACATCGGGCTGGACGGGGTGGTGGCCCAGCAGCCCAACTACCGTAAATCCGGATTCCGTTCCGTCTGGACGACCCTGCGCTACGAGGGCCGCCCGCCCACCGGTCTGGCCGCCCCGTCCGGCACCGTCCTCGTCGACGCCCGCACCCTCCCCTTCGACCGGCTGGCCGACTACGACCGCCGCTTCTTCCCCGCCGACCGCGACAGCTTCCTCGCGCCGTGGATCGCCGGGCCCGCCCGCACCTCGCTCGCCGCCGTCCGCGACGGGGAGCTGTGCGGCCTCGCCGTGCTGCGTCCCTGCCGCACGTCGTCCCGTATCGGTCCGGTGTACGCGGAGTCGCCCGAGGTGGCCGGTGCCCTGGTCGGCGCGCTCGCGGCCGGCGCCCCGGAGACCGCGGTGGCGATCGACGCACCCGACGTCAACCCGGCGGCGGTGCGTCTCGCGGAACAGCTGGGCCTCACCCCGTCGTTCGAGACCGCCCGGATGTACACCGGCCCGTCACCGGACGTCGACCACTCCGGGCTGTTCGGCATCACCAGCCTGGAACTGGGCTGAGGCGCCGCTCTCCGGCCGGCTGACGCCGCGGTTCGGGGCGCGGCCGGCGCTGGTGGCGGGGTACTGCTCGCCGTGGTGGCGGCCCGGATCAAGAGGTCGCGGACCGAGGGGCGGTGGTGGCGCCCGGGTAGGGCCGGGTGCGCGAGGCCAGTACCGCTATGTCGTCCTCGGCACCCGGTCCGAACCGCCTCAGCACCTCGTCGAGCAGAAGGTCGAGGCTGCCGCTCGCGGGCAGGGTCAGCTCCCCGAGGCGGCCGACCGACACGTCGATGTCCTCGCCCCGCCGCTCCACCAGACCGTCGGTGTACAGGAACAGCACGGTGCCCGGCCCGAACCGCATCGATGCCGTCCGGTACCCGCCGAACCCGGTACCGAGGGGAGGGCCCACGGGTACCTCGTCGGGCACCCTGGTCCCGGCCTTCCCGGGATCGATGAGCACCGGCGGCAGATGTCCGGCGCTCGCCACCTCGCACGCCGTGCCCGACCGGTCGACGACGACCAGCAGGCAGGTCGCCGCCCGGTCCATCCCGGACCGTTCGACCATCCGGTCCAGCCGCTCCAGGATGCGGTGCGGCGGCATCTCGTCGTCGGCGAACATCCGCAGCAGCGAGCGGTAGTGGCTCATGGCGACCGCCGCCTCCACCCCGTGGCCCATCACATCGCCCATCGCGTTCAGGTGCCGTCCGTCCCGCAGCGGGATGACGTCGAACCAGTCGCCGCCGACCATCACGCTCCGGTCGGCCGGCAGATAGCGGGTGGCGATCTCGATGTGCGGGTGCGGCGGGCGCGGCTCGGACAGCAGGGAGCGCTGGAGTTCCAGGGCGATGGTGTGCTCGTGGCCGTACCGGCGGGCGTGGTCGAGATCGACGGCGGCCCGGCCTGCGAGCTCCCGGGCGACCACCACGTCGTCGTCCGTGAAGACGGGTGAGTCGCCCGCCCGGATCAGGACGAGGACGCCGAGCGGACGGCCGCGTACGCCGACGGGCACGATGACCGCCGAGTGCATCCCGAGGGCGCGGTAGGCGGCGACCCGTTCGGGGACGGGGGCGGAGCGCATGAGCTGTTCGTCGGTGGCGTGGTTCTCCACGACCGGCTGATTGGCCGCCAGGCAGCGCTGTACGGCCGCGCCCTCCTGGTAGTCGACGTACTCACCGGTCAGCCCGAACCCCGGCAGCTCGGCGCGCAGCCCGGCCACCGCCGTCAGCGCCGCCCTGCGCAGCCGCAGCACCCCGGGGGGCGCGGGGCGGACCGGGGCGGCGACGTCGGGCGGGAAGACCTCGACCGTGGCGAGGTCCGCCAGCCCCGGAACGACGAGGTCGACGAGTTCCGCGCACGTGGTGTCCATGTCGAGCGTGGTGCCGATCCGGGTGGCCGCGGCGTCGAGCATCGACATGTGCCGCCGGGCCTGTTCCAGCTCGTGCCGCCCCTGTTCCGAGCCCATGACCTCCAGCACGATCCCGGCCAGGCCGACGATCCGCCCGCCGACCTCCAGCCGGTGGTACGCCCCGTGCCAGTACCGCCGGACCCGGCCCGCCGAGGCGGCGGTGTAGCCGCTGGAGGTGATCTCGCGGGGCTTCCCGTCGGCGAGCACGGCCCGCATCATGTCCTCGCCCGCGTCGACCCCCGGGAGGACCTCGGCGACGGTGCGTCCGAGGTGTTCGGCGGCCGGAACGCCGTTGAGCCGTTCGAGGGCCGGGTTGACGTACAGATAGCGCAGCCCCGTGTCGAGCACGCCCACCCCCGCCATGGTGCCGTCGACCAGGGCCACCACGGCCGCGGGGTCGAAGGGCACCCCGCTGTGGGTGTACGCATCGGCCGGCACGTCAACCTCCTGGGGCGGGGGCACGGACCTCCCGCAGCCCGGCATTCCATCGTCGGCCGCCCGCCCCCGTCACGCATCCGCAGCCGCACCCCGCCATGTCCGCATCCATGTCCATGTCCGCGTCCGCCGGACTCCTGGACACCGCCCACCGCCCGGACACCGCCGGACTTCCGGACGCCGCCGGAGCCCCGGGCACCGCCCGCCTTCCGGACACCGCCCGCCTCCCGCCTCCGTACGGCCTTCCCGCGGCCTCCGTACGGCTTCCGCCGGCACGGGCCCGCGCAGAGCCCGCGGGTCCCGGACGCGAGGACGTCCGGGACTCCCGATCAGGGCTCAGGCGAGCGGGTGCGACGTCCGGCCGGACGCCTCGTCGATCTCGTCGTGCGCCTTCGTCAGCATCTTCATCGCCAGCTCGTTGAGTGCTCTGGCTCCCGCGATCTCCTCGCCGACTCTCGGCTGTTCCTTGTCGGAGGGGTGGCGGCTCGCATATCCGTGGGCCCGCACCTCGGACCCGTCCGGAAGCCGCACCAGTGCGGCCGCGCGGGTGCGGTGGCTGTCCTCCTCGAATTCCAGCTCCACATGCCACCCGACAGCTGTGTGCATCATGACGATCACCTCCCTACCAGGGTGCGCCCGTTCCCCCGCCCCTGCACCACGGACCGGGCGGGCGCCCGCGCCGGTTCCCGCGCCGGTTCCCGGGCCGGATGCGGTCCATCCGGTCGACGTCGAGGGTTCCACGGGTCGCCGTGGCGTCCGGCGGGAGCCGGAGGGCCGTCGCGACCTCCTCGGGCAGCGGGCCCAGGCCGAGCAGGCCGGTGGTGATCCGGGCCGTCAGCGCGTGCCAGGTCCCGGCGCGCCGGAGCATCGCGTGGTCGCTGCCCCGGATCGCGACCAGGCAGGCGCGGGCACCGGACCGGCGGGCGCGGGCGGTGAGGATCTGGGACGCCCGGGGGTCCGTGACGCGGTCGCGGGTGCTGTGCAGCAGGACGATGTCGCGGGCGGCGAGCTGGACGACCGGGTCGTCGGCCGGACACCACGGGGCGAGGCCCACCACCCCGCGCACCAGCGGGTGCCCGGCGGCGCGCAGGGCGGCGCGGGCGCCCATCGAGTGGCCGACCAGGACCACCGGGATCTCGCCGGCCTCGCGGCGCAGGGTGTCGAGGGCGCGGACGGCGTCGTGGAGCGGGTCCTCGCGCGGGCCGTTCCAGCCTCGATGGGTGTAGCGGACGGTGCGTACGAGAACACCCGCGGCGCCTTCGCCCGTGGCGCGGGAGACGGCCCGCGCGAACGGGCGCATCCGCATGGCGGGCACGTTCAGCGGGCCGGGCAGGGGCGGGCCCAGGCCCGTTTCGACGCCGCCGTGCAGCAGGAGCACGGCCGCGGACGGTGGTCGGCGGTCTGTCATACGTACCTCCTGGTGCGGTCATACATACCTCCGGGTGCGGCAACCGGCCCCCTGACGAGCATGCTGTACGGAGCACGGGCCGGAAGGCGCCCGCGGCACCGGACCACGGAGGAACCGACATGGGATCGTCACCACAACTCGGCCGGGCTGTCCCGGACTTCACGCTGCCGGGCGGTGTGCTCACCGGTGAGGCGTTCGAGCGCCGCGACTACACCCTCTCCGCGGCACGCGGCCGCGCCGTGGTCCTGGCCTTCTACCCGGGCGACAACACGGCCGTCTGCACCAAGCAGCTCTGCTCGTACTCCTCGGGCATGGAGACCTTCGGCAAGCTGGACGCCGAGGTCTGGGGAATCAGTCCACAGGGTGTGGACAGCCATGAGTCGTTCGCGCACGCCCACGGGCTGCGGATGCCGCTGCTCGCGGACGCCGGACGGGAGACCGCGCGGGCGTACGGTGTCGCGGCGCCCGGGATCGGGGTGCGCCGCGCGGTCTTCCTCATCGGGCCGGACGGCGTACTGCGCTGGAAGCATGTCGCACTGCTCGGAGCCACGTTCCAGTCGCTGGACACCCTGGCCGAACAATTGTCCGGCATCAAAACCGAGTAAAGATTGCCGGAACCCGGCAGTATCTGTTGCCGGGTATGTATGGGATCATCCAGCCAGTTCGACAGAAATGTTCGAGGGAGAGACGTCCGGGGAGACGTGATCGGGGGAACCGTGTCCGGGGAACCCATGGATCAGGGAGGGTGACCGCATGACCTTGTTTCTCGGTCTCGGCATTGCGGGAATCGTCCTGCTCGTCCTGTCCTTGATCTTCGACGGCATCCTCGAAGGTCTCTTCGGAGGCGTCCTGGACGGCCTCTTCGACGGCCTCCTCTCTCTCCCCGTCATCGCCGGGTTCCTCTCGATGCTCGGCTTCGGCGGCGCGATCGTGCTCGGCACCACCGGTGCCGGCACCGTCGCCGCGACCGCCGCCGGAGTGCTCGCCGGAGCCGTCGCGGCCTGGCTGACCTGGAAGTTCAGCCGGGCCCTGATGCGGGACCAGACCAGCGCGACCCCGCGCAGCGACGATCTCGTCGGCACGTCCGGGTCGGTCGTCACCGCCATCCCGGCCGACGGCTACGGCGAGGTCCTGCTGCGCATGGCGGGCCAGACCGTGAAGCTGGCGGCGAAGAGCCCGGCGCCGGTCGAACGCGGCACCGAGATCTGGGTGGAGGCCACGCTGTCGACCACCTCGGTCGCGGTCCGCCCCGTCGAGCGCTGACCACCGCCCGAGCCGATACACCGCCCGAAAACAACTGCCGTCCCCACAGGGAGGCAGGGGGGATCCCCTTATGAGCCCAGTCGTGACCGCAGTCGTCGGAGTCGTCGTACTCCTCGTACTCCTCGCCCTCGTCGTCGTCACCCGTTACAAGGTCGCCGGGCCCAGCGAGGCGTTCATCATCACCGGCCGCCGCGGCAAGAAGTCCACCGACCCGGTGACCGGCCGCACCAGCATCGACAACAGCGGCCAGAAGGTCGTCGTCGGCGGCGGCGTCTTCGTCGTCCCGTTCGTCCAGCAGAAGTTCACCCTGGACCTGTCCAGCCGGCACATCCCGGTGGCCGTGCGCGGAGCCGTCACCCTGCGCGGGGTGAAGTCCCACCTCGAAGGCGTCGCGATCGTCAAGGTCGGCGGCAGCGAGGAAGCGATCCGGGCCGCCGCCCAGCGCTTCCTCCAGCAGCAGGACGGCATCGTCGGCTTCACCCAGGAAGTGCTCTCCGGCGCGCTGCGCGCCATCGTCGGCCGGATGTCGGTCGAGGACATCATCCGGGACCGTGCCGCCTTCGCCGGCCAGGTCGCCGAGGAGGCCGAGGCCAGCCTCTCCGGGCAGGGCCTGATCCTGGACGCCTTCCAGATCCAGGACATCACCACCGAGGGCTCCTACCTCGAAGACCTCGGCCGCCCCGAGGCCGCCCGCGCCAAGCAGGAGGCGGACATCGCCGAGGCGATCGCCAAGCGCGCCTCCGAGCAGGCCCGGCTCAAGGCCGCCGAGGAGATCGCCATCGCCGAGCGGACCTTCTACCTCAAGCAGGCCGAGATCAAGGCCGAGACGGAAGCCGCCGCCGCCAAGGCCAACGCGGCGGGCCCGCTCGCCGAGGCGGCCCGCCAGCAGGAAGTCCTCGCGGAGCAGGAGAAGGTCGCCCAGCGCCAGGCCGCGCTGACCGACCGCGAACTCGACACCAAGGTCCGCAAGCCCGCCGACGCCGCCCGCTACCAGGCCGAGCAGGAGGCCGAGGCCCGCCGGATCGCCCAGGTCAAGGAGGCCGAGGCGGACGCCGAGCGCTCCCGGCTCACCGGTCAGGGCGAGAAGCTGCACCGTTCGGCCCTCGCCGACGCCGTACGCATCGAGGGCGAGGCGGAAGCCGCGGCCATCGCCGCCAAGGGTGCGGCCGAGGCCGAGGCCATGCAGAAGAAGGCGGACGCGTTCGACCGGTACGGCGACGCGGCCGTGCTCCAGATGCTGGTCGAGGTACTGCCGAACGTCGTCGCCAAGGCGTCCGAGCCGCTGAGCGCCATCGACAAGATGACCGTCATCTCCACGGACGGCGCGAGCCAGTTGTCGCGCACGGTCACGGACAACGTCGCCCAGGGCATGGAACTCCTCAGCTCCGCCACGGGAGTCGACCTGGCGGCCCTGCTGAAGAACTTCAAGGGCGGCACCGCCGCCGGGACTTCGGCCGATCTGCCCGACCGGGCCCCGGACGCGGCCGCCGCCGCGGCCTCCAACGGGAAGATCGAGATCACCGACTGATCCGGGCCGCACCCCGCCCGTGCCCGGCCGGCACCGCACCGCACCGCACCGGCCGGGCACGCGCACGTCCGGACCGATGGAACCCGGCGCCCCGGCGCCCCGGCGCCTCGGTGCCCCGGCGTCAGTCCGCCAGGTCCACCCGCACCGTCAACAGGTTGGTCCCCAGGACCCGCACCGCCGCGCTGTTGTAGCGCGGCAGCGCCTTGAGCCGGGCGCGGGCGTCGTCCTCGGGAAGCAGGTGGGCGGTGCCCGTGTGCCACCGGCCCCCGATCCGGACCCGGACCCGGGGGTCGGCCTGGATGTTGCGTACGTACTGCGACTTCTCGCCGTACTCCGAGACCAGCCAGAACGCCTGGCCCACGCGCCGGCCGCCGACCGGGGTGCGGCGCGGGAGGCCGGAGGTGCGGCCCGTCGTCTCCAGCAGGATCTGGGACGGCAACCGCCTGGTGAGCGGGTTGGCGACATGCCGCTGGAACGACGTGACCGCCCGGAACTTGAACTCTCGGCTGCGCGACATGCCCGGCCCTTCCGCCGGCTGCTGCGGTCGACCGGGAGGTGGCCCGGCCGCTCTCCGGCCGGGGCGAGTCTAGACCGGCCGGCGCCGGGGGCCCACGAGGCCGCTCCGACGCGCCGGCCGGGGTCGGCCGGGGCCCGGCCGCACCCGTGGACCGGGAGCGGCGGAAGCCTCCGGATAAGGTAATGAGCAGCTAAAGAGATCACCAAGTGCGTCGCCGCACCGCCGCACACCTCGGGAGGAAGCCATGGGAACCCACCGCACCACGCTGCCCGGAGTCGGTGTGCAGTACGACTACACGACCGAGTCGGGCCAGCACATCTCCGTCGTCGTCCACCACGACGGGCGGCGGTTCATCGGCTTCTACGACCAGGACGATCCCGATTCGTGCCGCCTCTCGGTACCCCTGACACCGCAGGAGGCCACCGGTCTCGCCCACCTCATCGACGCCGCGCCCATCGACGCCGTCCGGACCGACGGCATCGATCTCGTCACCGAGCACATTCCGCTCGGGACGCGCTCCCCGTACGGCGGCCGACTGCTCGGGGACACGAAGGCGCGGACGCGGACGGGGGCCTCGATCGTGGCCGTGCTGCGGACCCACAGCGCGCATCCGTCGCCCGGACCGGACTTCCGGCTGGCCATCGGGGACACGCTCGTCGTCGTCGGTACGAGGGAGGGCGTCGACACGCTCTCCGAGATCATTGCGGAGGGCTGACCGTGCACGACACGACCGCACTGCTGGTGGAGCTCGGCTCCGTCATTCTGGGCCTCGGAATCATCGGACGGTTCGCCGGGCGAATAGGTCTCTCACCGATCCCGCTGTACCTGCTGGCGGGCCTCGCGTTCGGGCAGGGCGGGCTGCTGCCGCTCGGGGCCAGTGAGGAATTCACCGCCGTCGGCGCCGAGATCGGGGTCATTCTCCTGCTGCTCCTGCTCGGCCTGGAGTACAGCGCCTCGGAGCTGGTGACCAGTCTCAAGACGCAATACCCGTCCGGCGCCGTGGACTTCGTGCTCAACGCGACCCCGGGGGCGGTGGCCGCGCTGCTGCTCGGCTGGGGTCCCGTGGGGGCCGTCGCACTGGCCGGGGTCACCTGGATCTCCTCGTCCGGGGTGATCGCGAAGGTGCTCACCGACCTGGGGCGGCTGGGCAACCGGGAGACGCCCGTCATCCTCGGCGTCCTGGTCATCGAGGACCTGTCGATGGCCGTGTACCTGCCGCTGCTCACCGCGATGCTCGCGGGTGTGGGACTCGCCGGGGGCAGCATCGCGCTGCTCATCGCGCTCGGCACCGTCGGGTTCGTGCTCTATCTGGCGCTGCGGCACGGGCGGCTGATCAGCCGGGCCGTGTCCTCCGACAACCCGGAGATGCTGCTCCTGGTGGTGCTCGGGCTGACCGTCCTGGTGGCCGGTGTGGCACAGGAGTTGCAGGTCTCCGCGGCCGTCGGGGCGTTCCTGGTCGGGATCGCGCTCTCGGGCGAGGTCGCCGAGGGGGCGCGCAAGCTGCTGACGCCGCTGCGGGATCTGTTCGCCGCCGTCTTCTTCGTGTTCTTCGGGCTCTCCACCGATCCGGCCGCGATCCCGCCGGTGCTGCTCCCGGCGGCCCTGCTGGCCGTCGTCACCGTGCTCACCAAGATCGGCACCGGGTGGTACGCGGCCCGTCGGGCCGGAATCGGTTCGCGCGGACGGTGGCGGGCCGGCGGAACGCTCGTCGCCCGCGGTGAGTTCTCCATCGTCATCGCCGGTCTGGCCGTGGCGACCGAGCCCCGTATCGGGCCCATCGCCACCGCGTACGTCCTCATCCTCGTCATCGTCGGACCGCTCACCGCCCGCTGGACCCAGCCGGTCGTGGCCAGGATCCAGGCGTGGCGGGGCCGGGACGGCGGCGGGACGGCAGGCGGCAGGACGGCGGGCGGCGGCGTTCCCGCGAACCGTCCGGCACCCGTCGCGCAGGAGGAGTTCGCCTCCTCCGCCGACTGAGCCCGGCCGCGGTGGCGCCGCGTGGTGGCCGCGCGCGAGCGCGCCCGGTCACCGGCGCCCCGGCGGGCCCGTACGGAGAGGACGGCGCGCGCCCGGCCACCGGCGCCCCGGCGGGCCCGTCCCCTCCGTACGGCTCACAGCAGGGTCGCCGCGTGCAGGATCTGCACCAGCGTCACCGCGGCGTTGAGCGACGACAGGGCCGAGACCGCCGTGCCCGCCGCCGCGACGAGCGCCGCCAGGGCGGCATGGGCGGACGACGGGGGCCACAGCCGCGTCGGGGGGACCGGGGCGAGCAGCGCCGCCACCCTGCGCGGTATGGGGCCCGCCGCCGAGCCCGGAGCGGCAGCGCCGGCGGCGGCGGCGAAGGCCGCGAAGCCGACCGAGGCGTCCGGGGCGCGGTGCGAGAAGAGCGCCGCCTTGCCGACCGCGACCGCCACCACCCGCCGGTCGCCGACCGCACGCGCGGCCTCCTCGTCCGCCCACCGTTCGGTACTGAACGCCACCGCCGTACGCAGCGGCAGCAGGAACGGGTTGGCGCGCGCCGCGAGCTGGGCGGCCAGCAGGTAGCGGTGGTGACGGGCGGCCAGATGCGCCCGCTCGTGGGCGATCAGGGCCCGGCGCTCACGGGCGTCCAGGCACTGGGTCATCGCGGTCGAGACGACGACCCGGCCCGGGTTGCCGGGCAGCGCGTAGGCGTACGGTTCCGGGTCCGGGAGCACGGCTACGTCGCCCGAGAGCACGGAAGGGGCGGCGGACAAGGCGCGGCCGGCCCGGACGCGCAGCCGCACATGGCGGTACACCGTCCAGCCGCACGCCCCGAGCACCGCCGCCAGCACCCCGATCGCGACGATGCCCGCCTTCACCTCGTACGGCACCGCGTTCCGCACCTGAGGGTCCGACCAGCTGTCCGGCAGCGGGTTGCCCGGGAGCTGGGCCGTGCCGACCACCATCAGCAGGGCCAGGCACAGGGTGCTGCACAGGGCGAGCAGCGTGCCGACGACGGCGAGCAGCCGGGTCGCGCTGCGCGGGTGCAGATGCTGTTCGGCCAGCCGCGCGATCGGCAGCGCGGTCAGCGGCAGCACGAGCGGCAGATAGACGAAGACCCCCATCGGACCGCTATCGGCCTTCCGTGTCCGAGGAGTTGCCCGGATCCCCGGGATCACCGAAATCACCGGGCCCGCCCGGGTCGTCCAGGCCGCCCGGGTCGTCCGGGGTCGCCGCCCGCGCGAGGAGCGCACGCAGCCGTTCCTCGTCGCCGGGGGACAGGGCCGAGATGAAGTGGGCGAGCACGGCGTCCCGGTCCCGTTCGCCGTCCAGTACGCGGCGCATCCGCAGGGCCGCGAGGCCGGCCTCGTCGGAGGCGGACGTCCAGGTGTAGGAGCGGCCCTCGCGGGAACGCGTCACGGCTTTCTTCACGTAGAGGCGGGAGAGGATCGTGATGACGGTGGTGTACGCGAGGTCGCCGTCGAGGTGCTCCTGCACCCAGCCTGCCGTCGCGGGGCCGTTCGCCGAGTGCAGTACGGCGAGGACCTGGGCCTCCAGTTCGCCCTGCCCGCGCCTTCGGAGCCGCCGGCTGTCGGGGCGTACGGGATCGGGGCGTACGGGATCGGGGCGTACGGGATCGGGGCGTGCCGCGCCCGGGGCCACCTGGGCGGGCACTTCTGCGTGGGGCGGCTCGTTGTCCGGTGGGTGGCCGGGCCTGGCCGAGTCCATCTGGGTCCGCCCTTCTGCGATACCGCGTCGGCCGCGGCGTCGCAGCATCCTACTTACTGTCGTTTCCGGGACACAGCGGGCACCCGCCCTGCTAACTTCTACACGTCTGTAGAGTTGGCTTCCGTTCCGGCAACACAACGCAACGCAACGTATGGAGACGACGACATGGCACTGTGGGATCGGATCAAGGAATCCGCTTCGTCGATGCAGTCGCAGCTGGAAGCGAAGAAGAACGACCTGAAGAGCGGGGCGTTCCGTGACGCGAGCATGGCCATGTGCGCCCTGGTCGCCGCTGCCGACGGTTCCGTCGACCCGTCCGAACGCCAGCGTGTCGCCTCGCTGATCGCCGCCAACGAAGTTCTGCAGAACTTCCCGGCGGACGACCTGCAGCGCCGCTTCAACGACTACGTGAACAAGCTCACCGCCGACTTCGCCTTCGGCAAGGTCAGCGTGCTCCAGGAGATCGGCAAGGCGAAGAAGAAGCCCGCCGAGGCGCGTGCCGTCATCCAGATCGGCATCGTGATCGGCGGCGCCGACGGCGACTTCGACAAGTCGGAACAGGCCGTCGTGCGGGAGGCGTGCTTCGCGCTCGACCTGCCGCCGCACGAGTTCGACCTGTAGGTCTCCCTGCCCGGCGGGACCGGCCCACCGGTCCGGCCCCGCCCCCAGACCGCCGGAATGACCGCGGACCGGCTGACCACCGGTCCGCGTCCGGCAGGCCGGAGGCGCGCTACTCCCCCGATGCGCGCCTCCGGCCACTTTCTTTGCGGGACCGGGACCTCCTGGACCCGGCCCGGTCGGCCCGGCCCGGCCCGGTCGGCCCGGTCGGCCCGAGAAGGTCGGGTCGGACTGAGGAAGTCGGGTCGGACTGAGGAGGTCGGGGCCCGGCCGGGCCCAGAAGGTCCGGCCGGGCCGCTCTTCACCCTCCCCCGGCCGCGCGGCGCCCCACGTCACAACTCCTTGGCCGGCCAGTCCAGCAGCCGGGCGCCGATGACCGCCGTCTGCAACGTGTAGCGGTGCATCGGGTCGGACGGGTCGGAACCGGTCAGCTGGTGGATCCGCTCCAGCCGGTAGGTCAGCGCCCGCACGCTCAGCGACAGCCGGCGCGCCGTCTCGGCGGAGACACAGCCCGCGTCGAAGTAGGCGGTGAGCGTCCGCAGAAGGGGTTCGGCGCCGCCGCGGGCCTGCTGGAGCGGGCCCAGCTGACTGCGCACCAGATCGGCCATCGCCTGCCGGTCCCGGGTCAGCACCGGATAGACCAGCAGGTCGGAGGCGTACAGCACCGGCTCGTCCAGATCCATCCGTTCGGCGAGGTCGAGCGCTTCGAGCGCCTCGTCGTAGGAGTGGACCACGCCGCCGGGGCCCCGGTGCGGGCGGCCGACCGCGACCCGTCCGCCGTCCGTCGCCGCGTGCGACTGCTTGGCGAAATACCGCAGGACATCGGGCTGGCTGCCCGGGGCGATGCAGACCAGCCGCCCGTCCTTCGTCGTGATCAGGATCTTCCGGCCGCTGAAACGCGCGAGCAGCGCCGCCTCGACCGTACGCGGTACGGAGTCGGTCTCCGTGTACGCCTCCGGGCCCGTCGCCACCGCGACCGCGTGGGCCCGCGAGAGCCGCAGCCCGAACCGGGTGGCCCGCTCGGCGAGCCGGCCCAGGTCACTGCGTCCGTACAGCAGGTCGTCGATGAACTCGCGGCGGGCCGCCTCCTCGCGCCGCACGGTGAGCCGCTGGGCCCGCTCGAAGCCCTCGGCGAAGGCGTCGACGGCCTGCTCGATCGCGGCCAGCACGGCGTCGGTGGAGGTGGCATCGGTGAAGGCGGTGCGCGGCCAGGCGGTGCGGGTCGTCGCAAGATGGCGGCCGACCAGGGCGCGCAGTTGGAATCCGGCCTCGGCGGCCTCCCGGCCCAGGAGGCGGCGGGCGTCCAGTTCGTCCCGGGTCAGCCTGCGGCCGGTGGCGGCGACCTCGGCCAGGATCCCGGCATAGCCCTCCAGATACTCGTCTGGAATCTCCGGCTCCGGCACACGAACTCCTCACATCCTGACGCGACATCGACACTCACCCAACGCATACGGGCCGGTGCCGGTGCCCGGCATCAAGGACTGGTAAAGATTGCCGGATTCCGGCAGTGCGATACCCACCTTCGAGTGACACGATCCGGTCAGCACCAAACGGGGGGACTCGGGGGATACGGGGATACGGGGGAAGACCCGGCTGCTGCGGTGCCGCGACACGCGGTGCCGCGGCACCGCGGTCACCCGCCACCGGGCCGCCCGCAAGAACAGACAGGGGGTGGGCCGATGCAGGAGTTCCTGAGCGCGGGAACCGCCTTTCCGGCCGTCCTGTTCGGCGCCGCACTGGTCGTGGTCGTCTTCTTCTGGCTTCTCGTACTGGTCGGTGCGGCCGATCACCATTCCTTCGACGGGGACCTCGGCACCGTTCCGGCCGGGATGGGCGGAGTGCCGGTCACCGTCACGGTGTCCGTGACGGTCGTCGTCGGCTGGTTCACGAGCCTGGCCGGTACGGTCCTGCTGCACCGCAGCGGCGCCACCGGCCCCACCCGCGCCGGGCTCGCCTGTGCCGTGCTCGCCGGGGCGCTGCTGATCGCCTGGGTCGTGATGCGGGTACTGGTGCGCCTGGTGCGCCGGCGCTTCCCGGAGGTGCCTCCTCCGTCGCGGCAGGACTTCCTCGGCCGAATCTGCACGATCCGTACCGGCTCCGTCAGCTCCGACTTCGGCCAGGCCGAGGTCGCGGCGGCCGACGGTTCCACCGCGATCGTCCAGGTCCGGCTGCTCGCCGCGGCGGGCGCCGCGGACGACGCGGGCGGGACGGACGGCACGCGCGGCACGGTGCGCACGTCGGGCGGCACGATGCACGCCTCGGGCGGCACGGCGCTCACCTCGGGCAGTGCGGCGCTCCTGTACGCGTACGACGACGAGGGCGAGTTCTTCTGGGTCTCGCCGTACGACAGGGCGCTGGACCCGGGACCACCGGCTTCCGGCTGACGCCCGCCCGCCGTCGCGGCCGCACCGGCACCGCGGCACCGGAACCGCCCCGCGGGAACCGTCCGAGCGGCCCCGCCCACTTCTTCTCCACCTTTCTCACCAGCTGCCAAGGACTGCCATGGATGCCATCACCCTGGGCTTCGGTGTGCTCGTAGCCGTTGCCCTGCTCATCGCCGTCGCCCTGCTCCTCGTCATCAGCCGGCTCTTCCGCAAGGTGGAACAGGGCAAGGCGCTGATCATCTCCAAGACCAAGAAGGTCGATGTCACCTTCACCGGGGCCGTCGTCCTGCCGGTGCTGCACAAGGCCGAGTACATGGACATCTCGGTGAAGACCATCGAGATCCGCCGCACCGGGCGCGAGGGTCTGATCTGCCAGGACAACATCCGCGCCGACATCCACATCAACTTCTTCGTGCGGGTCAACAAGACCGTCGAGGACGTCATCAAGGTCGCCCAGTCCATCGGCACGGAGCGGGCCAGCGACAAGGTGGCGATCCAGGAGTTCTTCGCCGCGAAGTTCGCCGAGGCGCTCAAGACCGTCGGCAAGCAGCTCGACTTCGTCGACCTGTACACCAAGCGCGAGGAGTTCCGGGACCGGATCATCCGGGTCATCGGCACGGACCTGAACGGCTACCACCTCGACGACGCCGCGATCGACTTCCTGGAGCAGACCCCCATGGCGCAGCTCGACGGCGCCAACATCCTCGACGCGCAGGGCATCCGCAAGATCACCGAACTGACCGCGATCGAGCACGTCCGCACCAACGAGTACCAGCGCACCGAGCAGAAGGAGATCACCCGGCAGAACGTCGACGCCCGGGAGACCATCCTGGAGCTGGAGCGCCGGCAGGCCGAGGCCGAGATCAAGCAGCGCCGCGAGGTCGAGACGCTGCGGGCCCGCGAGGAGGCCGCGACCGCCCGGGTCCAGGAGGAGGAACGGCTCGGCGCCCAGACCGCGTTCATCCGCACCGAGGAGCAGCTCGGCATCCAGCGCGAGAACCAGGCCCGGGAGATCGCCGTCGCACAGAAGAACCGCGAGCGGGTCATCGCCGTGGAGAACGAGCGCATCGAGAAGGACCGCCTGATCGAGGTCATCGGGCGCGAGCGGCAGACCGAACTCGACCGGATCGCCGCGACGAAGGAGGTCGAGGCCGAGCGCCGCGAGGTCGCCGATGTGATCCGGGAGCGGATCGCCGTGGACCGTACGGTCGCGGAGCAGGAGGAGTCCATCAAGACGCTGCGCGCCGTCGAGGAGTCGGAGCGCACCCGCAGGTCGGTCATCATCGCCGCCGAGGCGGAGGCGCAGGAGAAGCTGGTCAAGGACATCAAGGCCGCGGAGGCCGCGGAGGCCGCGGCCACCCACCTGGCCGCCGAGCAGCTGACGCTCGCCGAGGCCCGGCTGAAGACCGCGGACCTGGACGCCCAGGCGAAGCTGCGACTGGCCGAGGGCATCCAGGCGGAGTCCGCGGCGCCCGGACTCGCCGAGATCCAGGTGCGTGAAGCGGAGGCCGATGTCATCGAGAAGGCCGGTCTCGCCGAGGCCGAGGCCACGTCCGCCCGCCTCAAGGCCGAGGCGGAGGGGTCCAGGCTGAAGGCGCTCGCGGCGGCGGAGGGCACGCAGGCCCAGGCGACGGCCGACGCGGCGATGATCGGCGAGAAGCTGAAGGCCGAGGCGGCCGGACTCACCGAGAAGGCCGCCGCGATGGCGGCGCTGGACGACGCGTCGCGCGGGCACGAGGAGTACCGGCTGCGGCTCGCCGCGGAGAAGGAGATCCGGCTGGCCGGGCTCGATGTGCAGCGGCAGGTCGCCGAGGCGCAGGCGACGGTGCTGGCCACGGGGCTGGAGAACGCCGACATCGACATCGTCGGCGGGGAGTCGGTCTTCTTCGACCGGCTCGTCTCGGCCGTCTCGATGGGCAAGAGCTTCGACGGGTTCGTCGAGAACTCGGACACGGCGAAGGCGCTCGCGGGGCCGTGGCTGAACGGCACGTCGTCGTTCACGGACGACCTGACGCGGGTGCTGGGCTCGGTGTCGACGGGCGACGTGCAGAACCTGACGGTGTCGGCACTGCTGATGCGGATGATGCGGGCGCCCGGGGCCGGGGTCGCGCCGGGCCAGGTGCAGCAACTGCTGGCCGCGGCACGGGAGCTGGGGCTGGCGGACGTTCCGGTGTCCGCGGTGGCCGGGGCGGGCGCGTCCGACGTACCCGCCGCGCGGAACGGGTCACCGGTCGCGTAGGGCGGACACCGATCGCCGGACGGGCCTGATCTCCGTACAGGTCAGGCGGGCCTGATCTCCGTACAGGTCAGGCGGGCCTGATCTCCGTACAGGCCGGGCGGGCCTGATCTCCATACAGGCCGGGCGGATCGAGCCCGTCCGGCCGCCGCTCCGTCCGCCCGCTTCGTCCGCGGTCGCTGGTCGCCGGACGCCGGACGCCGGACGGGCCCGCCCGGCCGCATCCACCCCGCATCACACATCTCGTAGGGAGAGCCGCACGTATGGACACCGACACCACGACCGCACCGCCCGCCGGCGGCCCCGTGGACGCGGGGACGTACGACGTGCTGCGCCGCCGGCTGAACGGCCGGGCCGCCGACCTCGCGAGCCGCGCCGAGGCGCTCAACGCGCGGCGCACCGAGGAGTTCGGGTCGACCGAGCTCCGGCTGACCGGTACCGAGCAGATCCGTACCGAGCGGGCCTCCGTGGCCCGCGACCTGGTGGCCGTCGGCGGCCGGCTGCTGTTCGGCTTCGAGCGGGGCCCGGGGGCGGCGGAGGCCGTCGAGGTGCGCGACGTACTCGCCCTGTACGGCCCGGCGTTGGACGAGGTGCCGCCGGGCGGGGGCGGTCTGCTCGACGACGAGGCCTTCGTCCGCGAGTTCGCCGCCCTGCACCGCTACTACCGCGACGCCCGCCTCCTGCGGCTGCGCCGCGTGGACGGCAAGCTGCTCGCCGTCTTCCGTACCGGGGAGAGCGCCGACGGCATCCGGGTGCTGCGCTGGGCGCTCGCCCCGGACGGTTCGCCCGGGGCGTTCCTCGACGCGCGCGGCGACCGCGACCACGTCTTCCCGCCGTCGCACGACTTCACCTGGACCGCCGCGGGCCGCGAGTCCCACGTCCTCGGCCGGCACCCGCACATCGCCGTGGGCGGGGACGGGGACGGCACGGGCGCCGTCCTCTTCGTCGACACACTGGGCGGCACCCTCACCGTCAAGGCGGTCAACGACACCGACACCCCCGACGGGATCTACGAGGAGCCGGTCACCGAGCCGCTCCAGTCCCTCGCCGACGCGGATGTCGAGCACGCCGTGATCGGCCCGCTGGTCCTGCTCCGCGTCCGCCCGTACAACGAGGAGTCCTGGCGGTATCTGGTCCACAACACCCTGCTCGGCACGGTCCTGCGCCTGGACCTCATCGGGCCCGCCTGCCACCGGCTCCCGGAGGACCAGGGGATCATCTTCCCCGGCGGCTACTACCTCACCACCGGCACCACCAAGACCTTCGACATCGCGGAGCCGCTCACCCGCCCGGTCTTCGAGGGCGCGGTCCGCTCCCCGAACGGCGAGGACGTCCTCTACGTCTTCCGCTCCCCCGACGACGGCCGCGGTCTGCTCCTGCCCTACAACCTGATCCGGCAGGAGGTCGCCACCCCCCTCCAGGGCCGCGGCCACGCCCTGCTCGACGACGGCACGCTCGTCCTGCTGCGGGACTCCGCGACGGGCGGCGAACCGGCCCGGATCCACCCGTTGCAGCGCTGGCACACCCCGTACGTCTCCGACACCCACGCCGCGTCCCGCCCCGCCGGGACCGGCCCGCTCGCCCGGGTCGGCAACGCCGATCTGGTGCGCGGCATCTCCGACTGCCTCGCGCTCGCGCACAGCGCCGCCGAAACGACCCCGACCGCCGCCGTGTACGCGCGGCTGGTCGCGGACTGTACCCGCGCCACCGACCGCTACCACTGGCTGACCGACCCCGAACTGGGTGAGCTGGCCGCCCCGTTGGCGGAACTTCGGGACACCGCGCAGCAGGTCCTCGGCGAGTTCGAGACGGTGCGGGAGCTGACCCGGCAGGCCGCCGAAGCGCTGGCCGGGACGGCCGACCGGCTCACCGTGCTCGTCCGCCGCATCCGGGGCGAGGCCCCGCGCTCGGCCGCCGCCTGGGTCGACCGGCTCACCGAGCTGCGCCGCGCCCACGGCCGGCTGGCGACACTGGCCGAGATGCGGTACGCGGACACCGAGCGGATCGCCGAACTCACCGCCGCCACGGCCGACGACATCGAATCGGCCGCCCAGCGTGCCGTCGCGTTCCTCGGCCGGGACGACGCGTTCGCCGGCTACCACGAGGACATCGGCCGCCTCACCGCGGAGGCGTCCGCACTCACCGCGGTCGTGGACGCCTCGGCGCTCGGCGACCGGCTGACGGAGATGACGGAGGGTCTGAGCACCGTCACCGAGGTCGTCGCCGGGCTCGACATCGGCGACGCGACGGTCCGTACGTCGATCCTGGAGCGGATCGCCGAGGTGCTCGGCGGGGTCAACCGGGCCCGCGCCACGCTCGACGCGCGCCGCCGCGAGCTCCTGGACCACGAGGGCCGCGCCGAGTTCGCGGCAGAGTTCGCACTGCTCGGGCAGGCCGTCACGGGGGCCCTGGCCGCGGCGGACACCCCGGACGCCTGCGACGAGCAACTCACGCGACTGCTGCTCCAGTTGGAGAACCTGGAGTCGCGGTTCGCGGAGTTCGACGACTTCCTCGCCGAGCTGGCCGAGCGGCGGACGGAGGTGTACGAGGCGTTCTCGGCCCGCAAGCAGACGTTGCAGGACGCCCGTGCCCGGCGGGCGGAGCGACTGGCGGATTCGGCGGCCCGGGTCCTGGAGACCGTCTCCCGGCGGCTGGCCGCCCTGCCCGACCCGGACGCCGTAAACACGTACTTCGCCTCCGACCCGATGGTCGCCAAGGTCCGCCGCACCGCCGACGAGCTGCGGGAGCTCGGCGACCCGGTGCGCGCCGAGGAACTGGACGGGCAGCTGCTGGCGGCCCGCCAAGAGGCCGGGCGGGCCCTGCGCGACCGCGGCGAGCTGTACGCGGACGGCGGCGCCACGATCCGCCTCGGCCGGCACCGGTTCGCCGTGAACACCCAGCCCTTCGACCTGACGCTCGTCCCGCACGGGGACCGGCTCGCGTTCGCCCTCACCGGCACGGACTACCGGGCGCCGGTCACCGACCCGGAGTTCGAGGCGAGCCGCCCGTACTGGGACCGGACGCTGCCCTCCGAGTCCCCGCACGTCTACCGCGCCGAGCACCTGGCCGCCCGGCTCCTGGACGAGCACGGAACCGATGCCCTCGCCGCCCTGAACGCCGACGAACTGGCTTCTCTGGTACGGGAGTCGGCGGCCTCCGCGTACGACGAGGGCTACCAGCGCGGGGTCCACGACGAGGACGCCACCGCGATCCTCACCACCCTGCTCGGCCTGCACGCCGGGGCCGGGCTGCTGCGCTGCCCGCCCGCCGTCCGGGCGGCGGCGCAGCTGTTCTGGGCGTACGGCACGGACGAGACCCGGCGCACCTCCTGGACCCGGCGGGCCCGCTCGCTGGCCCGCGCCCGTGAGACCTTCGGCCTCGCCCCGGCCGTCGGGGCCCTCCAGGAGGAATGGGCGGACGCCGTCCGGGCCGGCGGATGCGGGGGCGGGGCGTCCGGGGCCGACGACGCGCGGGCGGTCGCCGCGTACCTCTTCGAGGAGCTGACCAGCGGCCCCGCCGGATTCGTCACGAGCGCCACCGTCCGCACCTTCCTGGACAAGTTCCGCCGCACGACGGGTACTTCGGCGTACGACGAGGACCTCGCCGCCCTCCCCGACGACCTCCCCGCCCGGCGCCAGCTGGTCGAGGGCTGGCTCGCCCCGTACGCCTCCGCGAGCGGTACGGAGGTCGACGCGGGCGATCTGGCGGAGGCCGTCGCCGTGGAGCTCTGCCCGGAGCCGGTGCTCGCCCGGTACGAGTGCGACGCGCCGCTCACCGCGACCGTGGACGGCCTGCTCGGCACCCATCCACGCATCACCCGGGGCCGGCTCACCGTCCGCCTGGACGAACTCCTCGCCCGTACGGCCGAGTTCCGCACCGCCGCCGTTCCCGGGTTCCGCGCCTATCAGCGTCTGCGCTCCGCGCTCGTCACCGCCGAGCGCGCCCGGCTGCGGCTGGACGACCACCGTCCGCGCGTCATGTCGGCGTTCGTCCGCAACCGCCTCCTGGACGAGGTGTACCTGCCGCTGATCGGCGACAGCCTCGCCAAGCAGATCGGCACCGCCGACGCCGACCGGCGCACCGACTCGCAGGGCCTGCTGCTGCTCGTGTCGCCGCCCGGCTACGGCAAGACGACGCTCATGGAGTACGTCGCCGACCGCCTCGGCCTGGTCCTCGTCAAGATCAGCGGACCGAACCTCGGCCACGACGTGACCTCCCTCGATCCGGCACAGGCGCGCACCGCGACCGCCCGCCAGGAGATCGAGAAGATCAACTTCGCCCTGGAGTCGGGCAACAACACCCTCCTCTACCTCGACGACATCCAGCACACCTCGCCCGAACTGCTCCAGAAATTCATTCCGCTCTGCGACGCCACCCGCCGGATCGAGGGCGTCCGGGACGGCGGGCCGCGCAGCTACGACCTGCGGGGCAAGCGGTTCGCGGTGTGCATGGCGGGCAATCCGTACACCGAGTCCGGGGCGCGCTTCCGCATCCCCGACATGCTCGCCAACCGGGCCGACGTATGGAACCTCGGCGAGGTGCTGAGCGGCCGCGAGGACGTCTTCGCGCTGAGCTTCGTCGAGAACGCGCTGACCGCCAACCCGGTGCTGGCCCCGCTCGCCGGGCGTTCCCGCGACGACCTCGCCCGGTTCCTGCGGCTCGCCTCCGGTACGGGCCCCGCCCCGGACACTCCGCTCCGTCCGAGCAGGATGGACCCCGGCGCGGACCGGCTCGACCATCCCTACGCCCCCACCGAGGCCGACCGGATCGTCTCGGTCCTGCGCCATCTGCTGGCCGCGCGGGACACGGTGCTGGCCGTGAACGCCGCGTACATCGCCTCCGCCGCGCAGACGGACGCGACACGCACCGAGCCGCCGTTCCGGCTCCAGGGCTCGTACCGCAACATGAACAAGATCGCCGAGCGGATCGTGCCGGTGATGAACGAGGCGGAGCTGTCCGCGGTCATCGACGACCACTACGCGGGCGAGGCCCAGACGCTGACCAGCGGCGCGGAGTCCAACCTGCTGAAACTCGCCGCGCTGCGCGGGCGGCTCACCGCCGAACAGTCCGCGCGCCGGTCCGCGATCAACGCCTCCTACGTCCGTACCCAGACGCTCGGCGGCCCGGACGGCGACCCGGTGACGAGAGCGGTCGCCGCGCTCGGGCTGCTCGCGGACCGGATCGCGGCCGTCGAGTCGGCGATCGTCCGGGCCGCGGACCCACGCCCCCCGCTCGCAGGCCCGCAGGCCCGGCACGCGGCCCGCCCGCTCGGCGCCCCCGAAGAAGATCGCTGACCGGCGGGTACGACGCAGAGGAGCAAGGCATGCTGGGTTCCGTGCCTCCACTTCCCCCGCAGTCCCAACGCTCCCCGTTCGGCAGCCACATGGTCGTCTGCGGTGACGACGCGCTGGCCCAGCGGCTCGCCGGAGAGCTGCGCTATGTGTACGGCGAGCGGGTCACCCTCGTCCTGCCGCCCGGACGCGACGCGCGCCGGCCGGAACTGCCGCTGACCGGGCGGGGCCGGGCGGCGGCCCTGTTCGGCCGGATGTCGCAGGCGATGAACCGCAACGGCGGGACCGGCCTCACGGGTGCTCCCGGGGACGGCGACACCAACGCCGGGGTCGAGGCGGTGCGCATCCTGGAGGCGGCGGAGCCGTCCGACGAGGTCTTCGAGGAGGCGGGCGTCGGATCGGCCGCCGCACTGGCCCTGGTCTACGACGACGACGAGCGCAACATCCGCGCCGCGCTGACCGCCCGCCGCCTCAACCCCCGTCTCCGGCTGGTCATCCGGCTCTACAACCGCAAGCTGGGCCAGTACCTGGAGACCCTGCTCGACCAGGCCGCCGCCGTCGCCGCCCCCGACCTCGACCGCCGCGCGCTGGACACCTCGACGACCGTCCTCTCCGATGCCGACACCGCCGCGCCCGCCCTCGCCGCCACCGCGCTCACCGGCTCCAGCAAGGTCATCCAGGCGGAGGGCCTGCTGCTGCGCGCCGCCGAACGGACCCCGCCCCAGGACGGCCGGATCGCCGACCCCGGCCTGTGCACCCTCGCGCTGCTCTCCTCCACCGCCCACGACCCGGCGGGCACCGAGGGCTCCGACAGCAGCGGTGACGAAGGCCCCCGACTCCTGCCCGACGAACGGCAGGTGGCCGCCGCGACGGGCCGGGGCACGATCGTCCTGGAGGCGGTCAGCCAGGCGGGCCCGGCCGGTCCGCCGCCCCGGATGGGCGGCCGGGGCGCACCGCTCAGCCAGTTCTTCTCCCGGCGGCTGCGCTGGTCGGCACTGGGTGTCGGCCTGGCCGTGGTGGGCCTCGCCGTCGCCTCCACGCTCACCACCGGCGACGATCCGGTGCACGCCGCGTATCTGACACTGCTGGACCTGTTCGCGATGGGCGACCCGGCGATCGGCGACCCCACGGCCCGCCAGGTGATCCAACTCCTCTCGGGCGTCGCCGGGTTGATGCTGCTGCCACTGCTCGTGGCGGGCGTGCTGGAGGCTTTCGGCTCCCTCCGCACGGCGTCCTCCCTGCGCCGCCCGCCACGCGGCCTCTCCGGCCATGTGGTGCTGCTCGGCCTCGGCAAGATCGGAACCCGGGTCCTCGTCCGGCTGCGTGAACTCGGCATCCCCGTGGTGTGCGTGGAGGACGATCCGGACGCGCGCGGCATCCCCGTGGCCCGGCGGCTGCACGTGCCGGTGGTCCTCGGTGACGTCACGCAGGAGGGCGTGCTGGAGGCGGCGAAGATCCAGCGCGCCCGCGCGCTCCTCGCGCTGACCAGCGCCGACACCACCAACCTGGAGGCCGCGCTGTACGCCCGCTCGGTCAAGCCGGATCTGCGCGTCACGCTGCGCCTGTTCGACGACGAGTTCGCCACCGCCGTCTACCGCACCCTGCGCGCCGCCCACCCGCAGGCCCTGACCCGCTCCCGCTCCGTGACCCACCTGTCCGCCCCGTCCTTCGCGGTCGCCATGATGGGCCGCCAGATCCTGGGCGCGATCCCGGTCGAACGGAAGGTGATGCTGTTCGCGGCGATCGAGGTCGCGGGGCACCCGCAGCTGGAGGGCCGCACGGTGGAGCAGGCGTTCCGGGCGGGTGCCTGGCGGGTCCTCGCCCTGGACGCGACCCCGCCCGAAGACCGCCGCCCGGCCCTGGCCATGCCCGCCCCCGCGTCCCCGGACCGCCCGTCGAGCCTGGTCTGGGACCTGCACCCGGGGTACGTACTGCGCCCCGAGGACCGCGTGGTGATCGCGGCGACGCGGCGGGGCCTGGCCGACCTGCTCGGCAGGCGGCGCCCCGTGGCACCGCGGTCATGACCGGGCGGCGGGGTGCGCGGTGCGGTGTCCGGTGACCGGTGCGGTGCGGGGCGGTCCGGGGCGGTGTCCGGTCCGGTGTCCGCAGGAGCGACGGGACCCGTACTCGGTGTCCCGCCGCCGTCCTGCGCGCCGGTCCCGGTGCCCCGGCGGCTCGGGCCCCGTCCGCGGTCGGTTTCCTGCACGTCCACGGCGAAGGCGGCCCGCTCGGACAGCCGCTCGGTGATGGCCGCCGGCCACAGCGGGGCGTTGAACGGGCCGTGCTGCGCGGCGCGTTCGAGGAGTTCGGTGGCGGTGGGGCGGCTGTCGGGGTCCTTGGCAAGGCAGCCCTCGACGACCTCGGCAAGTTCCGGAACACCGGGACGCCGCCCTGCTCCTACCCGCCGCCACCACAGCGGCGCGGACGATGCCTGGAACATCGCGGCACTGATCCTGGACGTGGCGGCACGGGGTGCCTGGCCGACCGCGGACTGACCGGCGGCCGCGCGCCTACAGCACGCCCCCCATCACCCCCCGTACCTCGTCCAGCGTCGCCTCGGCGATCTCGTTGGCCCGCTCGTTCCCGGCCCGGAGCACCGACCGCACGTACGCCCTGTCCCGCGCGTACTCGGCGCGCCGGGCCCGGATCGGTGCCATCCGGCTGTTGACGGCATCGGTCACCGTCCGTTTGAGGGCGGCCGCGCCCCCGCCGCCGATCTCCTCGGCCACGGCGTGCGGATCGCGGTCCAGGCAGAGCGCCGCCAGCAGCACGAGCGAGGACACCCCGGGCCGGGCCTCCGGTTCGTACGTGATGTGCCGCTCGGCGTCCGTCTTCGCCCCGCGGATCAGCCGCGCCGTCTCGTCGGCGGTGGCGCCGAGCGCGATGGAGTTGCCGCGGCTCTTGCTCATCTTGGTGCCGTCGGTGCCGAGCAGGAGCGGCGCGGCGGAGAGCAGCGCGTCCGGCTCCGGGAAGACCGTCCCGTACCGCTCGTTGAAGCGGCGGGCGACGGTCCGGGTCACTTCGAGGTGCGGCAGCTGGTCCTGCCCGACCGGCACCAGGTTGCCCTTGCAGAACAGGATGTCGGCGGCCTGGTGCACGGGATAGGTGAACATCAGCCCGCTGACGGTGGACTGCCGGGAGTGCGCGATCTCGTCCTTGACGGTGGGGTTGCGGTTCAGCTCGGCGACGGAGACGAGGCTGAGGAAGGGCAGCATCAGCTGGTTGAGCGCGGGCACGGCGCTGTGGTTGAAGATCGTCGAACGAGCGGGGTCGACGCCGACGGCCAGGTAGTCCAGCAGCATCCCTTCCATGTGCTCGGAGAGCCGCTCGGCGAGATCCCGGTCGGTGAGCACCTGGTAGTCCGCGATGATCACGAAGACGTCCACACCGAGGTCCTGGAGCCGGACGCGGTTGTGGAGGGTGCCGAAGTAGTGCCCGAGGTGCAGCGGCCCGGTGGGCCGGTCCCCGGTCATCACCCGGAACCGGCCGGGGGTCTGCCGGATCCGCCCCTCCAGTTCGGCACTTCGGCACTGGGCAGGGTCGGGGGCGGTCTCGGCGGCGGTGGCTGTGTTCACGGGGCTCTCTCCTCGCGAGTGCTGATTGCGTGGAAGACGGCCCGCCGGGATCGGCATCCGTACCCGTACGAGGGCAGAGAAAAGGGCCGTCCATATCGAACGGCCCTGGTCCCGCGCTGATGAGGTGGCCGCTCCTAGAAGGAGCGCCACCAGTTTCGGCACGGTACGGAGGTCATGGGCCGATCGTAGCGCGGCCCGGCCCTGCGGTCACGGCCCCCTTTCCGGAGCTCGTCGGCCGGGCGTCAGCTCCGCCCACATCACCTTCCCGGGCCCGCACCGCGCCTCGCGCCCCCACCGGTCCGCCAGTGCTGCGACCAGCATCAGCCCCCGCCCGCCGCACTTGTCGGACTCCGGACTGCGCTCCTTCGGCTGTACGTCCGAGGCATCGTGCACCTCGATCCGCACCCCGTCGGCCACGGGCCGGAACCGGGTACTGCACGCCACTACTGCACGCCACGGCGCGCCCGCGGAAGACACGAGCCGCCTCGCCGCAGGAACAACGCGGGCGACCCTAGACCAGGGAACTGACAGGCAATGGCGCGACCGGTGATCGTTTCCGGTCACAGCACCAGCAGGCCGTCCTCACCGTGCGCTCGCCATCGGGCGTACCACGTGGCCAGGCAGCGTCGGGAGATCCCGGCTTCCGCCGCGACGTGCGCGATCGGCCGTCCGGCATCGATCCGCAGGCACAACCGCAGACGCCCCTCGGGGGTCGGCGGTGCGTTGCGGTGCCCCGTTTGTCGGCGCCCCGGGGCTCGGCGGAGGCGTTCATCGGGAGCCCTGGCATCCCAGGGCTCCCGCGCGGGCGGCTGCGCCCGGCGTCAACGAGCGAACTTCGCGATGGCGGCCGGGGTGACCGGGGCGAAGAAGTTGACGAGGTTGCCGTCGGGGTCGCGGAACAGCAGCGACCGGTTGCCCCAGGGCATCGTGGTGGGTTCGTTGACGAAGTCGGCGACAAAGCCGGTCAGGTTCCCGTGCACGCGGTCCACGTCGTCGACGAGGAACTCGATGATCACGCTGTGGTTGTCGGCCGGGCGAGCGGCGCCCGGCGCGAACAGCGGCACAGTGCGGGTGCTGCCGATGGCGAGGGTGGCGCTGGGGGTCTTGAGTTCGGCGAAATCCTCGGTGGACCAGGCCGCCTGCACCCCGGTGGCCTTCTCGTAGAACTCGACGAGTCGCGCGATGTCGCCGGTGATGATCCGGATCGAGACGAAGTCCATGGTGATCTCCCTAGATTCGTGGAGCCGTTGCACTTCGCACGCTAGAACAAATAGCGGACAGAATCGGTCCAGTATTGGCGCTAGGCTCTGGGTATGTCTCGCCCTACTGGCCGCGTGCTCACCCTCCTGGAGCTGTTGCAGTCGGGGGGCATCCGGACGGTTGCCGAACTGGCCGACCGGCTCGGCGTCGACGGCCGCACCGTGCGGCGGTATGTGGACCACTTGATCGACCTCGACGTGCCTGTCGAGGCGGTGCGCGGCCGCTACGGTGGCTACCGACTCGGCCCCGGCTACCGCTTGCCTCCGCTCATGCTCAGCGACGACGAGGCGCTCGCCGTGCTGCTCGGCCTGGTCGCCGGCCGCCGAGCGGGGTTGATGACGACGGCGGACACGGCGGGCGAGACGGCTGCGGCCAAAATCCGCAGGGTGCTGCCCGAGCGCGTCGCCCGCCGACTCGACACGGTCCTGGAATCCCTCGCCTTCACGGCTTCGCCCGGCGAGTTCGCCACCCCCGACGCCGCGGTCCTGCTCACCATCGCCGATGCGGTACGCCATCACCGACCGGTCTCGATCAGGTACACCGACCGCGACGGCCGGCGCAGCGAACGCAGGCTGCACCTGTATGGGATCGTCGCCCATTCGGGCCGGTGGTACGTCACGGGCACGGACCCCGAGATCGGCGAGGACCGGACCTTCCGGCTCGATCGCATCGCAGACGCGAGGACCCTGCCCGGCTCATTCGAGGCGCCCGTGGGCCCCGGTCCGGCACAGCGCGTCCTGTCCGGGTTCGCCACGGCTGAATACCGGCATCAGGTGACCTTGCGGATCCACGGGACGGTCGAGCAGATCCGCGCCCGACTTCCCGCCGGCGTCGCGAGCGTGGACGAGCCCGAGCCCGCGGCAGGCGCGGATCCGGAGACCGAGCGCTGGCTGCGTGTCGAGCTACGGGCGGAGCAACTCGACTGGTTGCCTCCAGTACTCGCCTCACTCGGCCGACCGTTTGTCATCGAACGCCCGGATGAACTGCGCGGCCTCGTCATCGCGCTCGCCGACCGCCTCGCGTCCTACGCTCGCCAAGCCTGACAGCGGGAAACCAACGTCACGAGATGGCACAACTGTACGAGCACACCAGGATGTTCCGTACCTACTGCGCCAACGTCGTTCCCGGAGTCCTCCAGACGCATGCCTGTGCGTCCGCACTGCTGCGTTCCATTCGCGAGTTTCACGAGACCCCGGACGACGTGAGTGGGGCTGTCGAAGCCAGGCTGTCCACGGAGCGGACGCGCGCGCTCTGATCACGTCCGCCATTCACGCGCTGGAGCGATCAACTTGGAACATTGCGGAACTTCCTGGCAGTTGACTGCCCGGAGTTCCTGGCGTTGTCGCCCTCAGGACGACGCAAGGGGTCTACCAACGACCAACCCGGTGACGCAGCAACCCGCCCGGTCCCGGCCGTCCCCGAACAGATCCGATGGAACCTGACGGGAAGGCCAGGTTGTCGAGTGGGTGTCAGGGTCTTCGGACCGTACGAACGCTCGGGGGGAGTGCCGATGCGCCAGAGCAGCTCGGCTCGTGACGCGGAGTTCGCGGGTTTCGTGGCGGCGTCACACGGGTCGCTCCTGCGAACGGCCCGTCTGCTGACGGGTGATCCGCATACGGCTGAGGATCTGGTGCAGGCCGCCCTGATCCGGGTCTACACGCGGTGGGGCCGGGCGGCCGTGTGGGAGTCGCCGCAGGCGTACACCCGCAAGGTCGTCGTGAACCTGTACGCGACCTGGCGACGGCGGCGCTGGCATGCGGAGGTCGTCCGGGCCGAGACGGAGAGTTCGACCAGCGGTCACGACATGGCGGGCAGCGCCGAGGCGCGCCTGGAGCTGGAGCGCGCGTTGGCGGATCTGCCCCGCACCCAGCGAGCCGTACTGGTGCTGCGTTTCTACGAGGACCTGTCGGTGGACCAGACGGCCGAACTGCTCGGCTGTTCGCCCGGGACGGTCAAGAGCCGGACCAACAGGGCCTTGGAACGGCTGCGCGCCGCCGGCGCGCTGAGCGGCTATGCGGGAACGGAGAGGAGTACGCGATGACCGAGGACGAGGACCAGCTGCGACGGGGCCTGCGGGACCTGGCGCAAGGGGACGTTTCGGCGGGGGGCGCGACGGGTGTGGAGACGCTCCTGACCAAGGGGCGCCGCGTCAGGGCCCGCCGCCGGGGGGCGGCGGTGGCCTGCGCAGTCGTGCTGACCGCAGGTGGTGCGGGGCTCGGCCTGCGCGCCACCGAGCCGGGGCCGGGGACCCCGGACCCGCTCGCGTCGGTCGCAACCGCTCCGGCGGACCAGCCGTTGGAGTTGGGGCCGGCTGCGGCGCGGATCGGGGTGAGTTACCCGTACGACCTGGTGCGGAGCTGCGGTCTCCGGTTCGCGGTGTTCGACGGCAGCAAGTGGGCCACCGACGCGAAACTGGCGAGGACCATCCTCCAGTACGGCGACCGGGTGTCCGGAGTGATGACCCTGGTGTCGAAGGACGTCGCCCGGTTCGAGATGGGGTCCGGCTCGCTGAAGGAGACGGCGGACTTCCACCGTGTCTCAGGAGGCGGGCACTGCCCTCGCCTGCCTGCTCCGAATCCGGCCAAGCCGCCGGTCATGGAGCAGCCGCCCACGAACGCCACGGAGGGAATCTGGTATCCGCAAGATCTGTACGTTCACTGCCCTCTCCGCTTCACCAGATTCGACGGGCGGTGGTGGGTGACCGTCCGTGACTACTCGAAGGAGACCGGCATCGACGCAAGCGAGCGGACCCCGATCGTGACCGGCTTCATCAAGCTCACGGGCGACAGGGCCCGGTTCGATTCCCCAGGGCTGAAACCGATCGAGTTCCGCCCCGCAAAGGACGGCGAGGAACCGCCCGTGTGTTCATGACCGTCAACCGCGGATGTCTTCCGGGCCCTGCCGGGCCGGGTCCGGAAGACGCACGGGGGTTCTGACCCGGCTGCCGTCCCGCACGCATGATCGACGAGAGCGTCCGCCGGCGGGCGCCGAACTCGGCGTCGGCAGCGGCGCAGGCACGGCTCCTGGTCCCGGCCGCCCGCTGCGGGACTCTACGGCCGGAGCTCCCAGCCACCCATGCAATCGTTTCCGAACGTGTCGAACATGCCCCTGACTGTCACGTTGAACGAAGACCCCCTCGCACTTCTCAGGGTTGGCCGCCGCTTCTACAGCCGCCCCATCACCTCGTTGAACGCCGCGCTCCACCCCTCCTCCGGACCCCGGTTGTCCTCCGCCCTCGACAGGAGCAGGACCCTCGCCGGTACGCCGGTCGCCGCGTAGGCGGCGAGCTTGTGGTGGCCGTCCAGGATCGCGGCGACCAGGAAGCGCTCGTCGTGCACGGCCTCGACGTAGACGTCCTCGACCCAGGCGAGGGCCAGGGCGGCGGGAAAGGCGGGGGCGGGACGACGGAACGGAACCACGGAATAGGTCAGGGGGGCGTCCCGTTGTAGGGTGCGTTCAGATGGTTCAACATTCAACAAGCTGGAGGCGGGCGCCATGGAGTTCGGGATCTTCACCGTCGGAGACGTGACCACCGACCCGACGACCGGCAGGACACCGAGCGAGCACGAGCGGATCAAGGCCACCCTCGCCCTCGCGCAGAAGGCGGAGGAGGTCGGCCTCGACGTCTTCGCGACCGGCGAGCACCACAACCCGCCGTTCGTCCCGTCCTCCCCGACGACCACGCTCGGCTACATCGCCGCCCGCACCGACCGCATCATCCTGTCCACGTCCACGACGCTGATCACCACCAACGACCCGGTGAAGATCGCCGAGGACTACGCGACGCTCCAGCACCTCGCGGACGGCCGCGTGGACCTGATGATGGGGCGCGGCAACACCGGCCCGGTCTACCCCTGGTTCGGCAAGGACATCCGCCAGGGCATCCCGCTCGCCATCGAGAACTACGCCCTGCTGCACAAGCTGTGGCGCGAGGACGTCGTCGACTGGGAGGGCAAGTTCCGTACGCCGCTCCAGTCCTTCACCGCGACCCCGCGCCCGCTGGACGGCGTCCCGCCGTTCGTCTGGCACGGCTCGATCCGCTCCCCGGAGATCGCCGAGCAGGCCGCGTACTACGGTGACGGCTTCTTCCACAACAACATCTTCTGGCCCATCGAGCACACCAAGAAGATGGTGGACCTCTACCGGCGGCGGTACGCGCACTACGGGCACGGCACCGCCGAGCAGGCCGTCGTCGGCCTCGGCGGCCAGGTGTTCATGCGGAAGAACTCGCAGGACGCGGTACGGGAGTTCCGTCCGTACTTCGACAACGCCCCGGTCTACGGGCACGGCCCTTCCCTGGAGGACTTCTCCCGGCAGACCCCGCTGACCGTCGGCTCCCCGCAGGAGGTCATCGAGCGGACCCTGTCCTTCCGGGACGCCGTCGGCGACTACCAGCGCCAGCTGTTCCTGATGGACCACGCGGGACTGCCGCTGAAGACGGTCCTGGAGCAGCTCGACATCCTCGGCGAGGAGGTCGTCCCGGTGCTGCGCAAGGAGTTCGCCGCCCTGCGGCCGGCCGGAGTCCCGGACTCCGCCCCCGTACACCCGGCCGTCGCCGCCCGCACGGCCACGAAGGAGGTCTGACCGCCGTGTCCACCGAGTCCACCGTGTTCGTCACCGAGCCGCTGAGGATCGTCGCCGTGTCGGCCGGGCTCAGCAGCCCCTCGTCGACCCGGCTGCTGGCCGAGCGGCTGGCCGGCGCGGCCCGCGAACGCCTGCTGGCCGACCAGGACCGTACGGTCGAGGTCCACGTGATCGACCTGCGCGACCTGGCCGTCGACATCGCCAACCACCTGGTGACCGGATTCCCGCCGAGCGCCCTGGACGAGGCGATCAAGGAGGTGACGGGGGCGGACGGCCTGATCGCCGTCTCGCCCGTCTTCACCGCCTCGTACAGCGGACTGTTCAAGTCGTTCTTCGACCTGATCGACAACACGGCGCTGACCGGCAAGCCCGTCGTCGTGGCGGCGACGGGCGGCACCGCCCGCCACTCCCTCGTACTGGAACACGCGATGCGCCCGCTCTTCGCCTACCTGCGGGCCACCGTCGTACCGACCTCCGTGTACGCGGCGTCGGAGGACTGGGGCTCGTCCGGCGACGAGTACACCGACGGCCTGCCGTCCCGCATCCGGCGCGCGGGCGGCGAACTCGCGGCCATGATCGCGGGCGGCCGGGCGTCCTCCGGGGCACCGAGGGCCCTCGGGCTCGACGACGAGGTCGTGCCGTTCGAGCAGCAGCTCGCCGACCTCCGGCTGGACTGATCCGGACGGAGATCGGACCGAGCCGGGCGGACTGATCCGGCCGCCGAACGGACCGAGCCGGGCGAACCGGACCGGACGCCGACCGGTCCGAGGGGACCCACTGTCTGACGCTCTGTCCGGTTTGATTAGAGTTGATCTGAAAGATGCGCCGTGCGGGACTTTCTCGCACGACGCCTCTGCGCACTGAGCCGAACCGAGCTGGAGGCAGAGATGGGCAGGATCGTGGTGGGCGTGGACGGCTCCGAGTCGTCGATCAAGGCGCTGCACTGGGCCGTACGCCAGGCGGAACTGACCGGCGACACGGTGGAGGCCGTCAACAGCTGGGAATACCCCGCGACCAGTTGGGCGTCCATGATGCCGGGCATGCCGGAGGACTTCGACCCGCAGGCCCTGGCGACCGTGTCCCTCACGGAGGCGCTGGAAGAGGCCCTGGGCGCCGAGGGCGCGGCCGAGGTCAGCAAGGTCGTGGTGATCGGCAACCCCGCCCAGTCCCTGCTGGAACGCGCCAAGGGCGCGAACCTGCTGGTCGTCGGGGCACGCGGCTACAGCGGCTTCAAGGCGACGCTGCTCGGCTCGGTCAGCCTGCACGTCACTCAGCACGCACCGTGCCCGGTGACGGTCGTACGCGACTGAGCGCGGCCGCGAGCAGGTCAGGACATGAGGACGGGCCCGCGCCGAGCGCGGGCCCGTCCTCATGTCTGATGTCCCGATGCGCCGGGAGGCGCGCTCACGTCCTCTCCCGCGTCTTCTCCTGCGTCTTCTCCTGCGTCTTCTCCTGCGTCTTCTCCTGCGTCTTCTCGTGCGTCTTCTCGTGCGTGTAGAAGATGTAGAACGCCGTGATGAACATCCCGAGGCCGACCGCCAGTCCCAGCGCCGAGGACCGCAGCACGCTCGAATCGGTCAGCCCGACCAGCAGGCCGATCGCCGCGGCCGTCAGCACGCCGTACACCACCGCCCGCACCAGGGGCAGCATGGTGTGCTGGATCCGGCCCAGCCCGAAGCACAGGGCGGCGAGCACCACCGCGGTGATCAGGCCGTACCAGAACTGCCGGCCGCCGCTCGCACCATGGTTGCGGAGGATGAACGACGCGTAGAGGCCGTACGCCGCGCCCAGCGTGGCGGGGACGGCCCAGGCGTACGCGCTGTGCCGCCGGGCGCGGGGCCGGCCCCGGGCCCGTCCGCGGGACGGCATCGCTGCATGAGTGGCCATGGCGGAGAACTCCTTCCGTCGCCCTCTTCGTCCCTCCAGAGCACACCCGGCCGCGTCACCCGGCAACTCGGATGGCGTACGGATCGCGGCACACCGCTTCCGTACGGGATTTCCTGGGGGGATGCGGACGTATCTCTCGGCGGCTCGGACGGTGGCGGTACTGGTGCTGCTCGCCGTGCTCGTCCCGGTGAGCGCGCTCTCCGCCTGGGTGGACCTGGAGATCGACGACACGGACCGCTACGTCGCCGCGGTCGCCCCGCTCTCCTCGGACCCGCAGGTGCGGAACACCGTCGCGGGCCTCATCACCGACGCGACGATGAAGCAGGTCGACGCCGGTCCGCTCCAGAGCACCGTGCGCGACTTCCTGCACCAGGCGGTCAAGTCCTTCACCACCACCGACGCCTTCCGGGCCGCGTGGAGCGCCGCCAACCGCACCGCCCACGAGGCCGTCACCGCCGCGCTGAACGGCAGCACCGGCGAGGCCGTCACCATCGACCTGGCCCCCGTGACCCGGCAGGTCAGACAGAACCTGGAGGGGAACGGCGTGCCGTTCGCCGACCGGATCCCGGTCCAGCACACCGACATCACACTCATCTCCGCCGACCGCGCCGACCAGCTGCGCCGGACCTTCCGGTGGCTGCGCGCCTGCAGCGTCTGGCCCGCCGTGGGCACGGTCGTGTTCGCCGCCCTGACGGTGCTCCTGGCCTGGGTGCGCGGCGGACCGGGGCGCGGGCGCTCCGCACGTGCCGCGCTCACGGCCACGGCGGTGGCCGGGTTCGGCTTCGCGCTGGGGGCGCTCGTGCTGCGTACGGTGATCGCGATCGCCCGCGCCCGGGTGCTCGCCGAGGTGCCGGACAGCGAGACGGGCGGTGCGGCGGCGGTCTACGACGCGCTCACCGGCTCCCTGCGCACGACGGTGTGGATCGTGTTCGGAACGGGGCTGGCGGTGGCGCTGTGCGCGGTGCTCGGGCGGCTGTGGGCAGCCCGGCGGCGGCCGGGGCCGTAGGCGGCCCGGGTTCGACGTGCGGCGGCGGACGGGCCGGGGAAGAGTGGTTCTCGTGACTGCCGGATCGGGGGCGACTGAGAGGTCTTCCGCATGCGAGCCATAGCCGTCGGCGCGTTCCGGGCCGACCCCGCACTGGTCCAGTTGCCCAAGCCCGAGCCGGAAGCCGGCGAGGTACGGGTCAGGATCGAGTACGCCGCACTCAACCCCTGCGACTGGCAGACCGCGCGGGGCACCCTGGACGACGGTTCCGCGCCGCGCGTGTTCCCGCTGGTCGTCGGCGTGGACTTCGCGGGCCGGGTGGACATGATCGGCAGCGGCGGGAACCGCTTCCGGGTCGGCGACCACGTCTTCGGCCGGGTCACCGCCCCGGGGACCGGCGCCGGCACCTACTGCGACTACGTGTCCGTACCGCAGGACTCCGCCATCACCCACGTCCCGGACGGCCTCTCCCTCCGGACCGCGGCGGCACTGCCGTCCGCCGGGATGGCGGCCGCCCAGATCCTGGAGATCTCGGTGCTCCGCGGCCACGAGAGCCTGCTGGTCATCGGGGCGGCGGGCGGCGTCGGCAGCTGTCTGACCCAGCTCGCCGCGGCCCGCGACATACGCGTGATCGCGGCCGTGCGCGGTGACGAACATCAGCGGATGGCGGAGCTGGGCGCCGCCGTCACGATCGACACCACGGACCGCCCCCTCGAAACCGCGGTACGGGAGAGCTGCCCGGACGGCGTCGACGCACTCGTCGACCTGGTCTCCACCACCCCGGACGCCTTCGCGGCCCGTGCCGCGCTGGTGCGCGGCGGCGGGATCGCCCTCACCACCCGGGGCGTCGCCGCCGGGGCCGCGCTCCCCGCGGACGTGACCGGCATCGACTTCCGGCTCGAACCCACCCCGGTCCTGCTCGACGTCCTGGCCGCGGGCGCCGCCGAGGGCGTCCTGCGCGTGCCCATCGACATCGAACTCCCGCTGGAGAAGGCCCCGCAGGCCCTCGACCGGAACCGGACGGGCGGCGCACGCGGCAAGACCGTCATCGCGCTCTGAGCCGAACCGTCCACACGCCGAACCGTCCGCACGCCGGCCCCGCACCGTTTCGAACCAGAGAAGCCGAGGGAGCCGGAGGAGCCGGAGGACCCGAGAGGGCCGAAGAAGCCGAGAGGGCCGAAGAAGCCGAAGGAGACGCCATGGACGACCGGGAACGCGACATCCAGCACGACATCATCGACAACATCGGCGGACTCATCGCCGAGGAACGGCAGCTGCGCGACCGCTCCGCCCGGGACACGGGCCTCACCGAGGACGAGAGATCCCGCCTGCGTACGGTGGAGATCCGGCTCGACCAGTGCTGGGACCTGCTGCGACAGCGCCGCGCCCTCAGTGAGTTCGGCGAGGACCCGTCCGCGGCGAAGGTCCGGCCGGCCGACGAGGTCGAGGACTACCAGGGCTGAACGCACGACGCAGGGGGACGCATTGACCGACACGGAGGCCGGATCCGAGCGCAGGCGCACCGCACCGCCCCCCTGGCTGCTGAGCGGACTCCGCCCCCAGTCGTCCGCGCCCGTCCCCTGGGCGGCGGCCGTCCGCGCCTCCCTCGCCCTGGCCGCCCCGCTCGCCGTCGGCTTCGCGCTGGAGCGGCCCGCGTACGGCGCGCTCGTCTCCATGGGGGCGCTCTCCGGCGTCATCGGCGACACCGCCGACGCGTACCGGATGCGCATCCTCAACATCGCGGTGCCGCAGCTGTTCGGCGCGCTCGGCATCATGCTGGGCACGCTGGTGTTCGGGACCGGCTGGGCGGCCGTCGCCGCGCTGACCCTGGTCGGGCTGGTCTCCGGCATGATGTCGACGATCGGCGCCGTGGCCTCCGTGTCCGGGCTCCTGCTCCTGCTCAACGCGGTGGTCGGCGCCGGACTCCCGATGCCCGCCCCCTGGTGGGTGGCACCGCTGCTGCTGACGGTCGGCGGCCTGTTCGTCCTCACCATGACGCTGCTGGCGTGGCCGCTGCGCCGCAAACTCCCGGAACGGGTCGCGGTCGCGGGCACCTACCTCGCGGTCGCCGACCTGCTCGCCGCCGCGGGCACCGACGCGTACGAGGAGCGGCGGCAGGCCGTCACCCAGTCCCTCAACACCTCCTACGACCTGATCCTGGCCCGCCGGGCCCGCTACCACGGCCGCAGCAACGCCATGGTGCGGCTCCTCGCCCAGCTCAACGTCGTCATCCCGCTCGTCGAGGCGGCGCCCGCGGTGCACGTCCGCCGCTGCCCGCTCCCCGACGAGATCCCGGCGGCGGTACGCGAACTGGCCGGCGCCGTCGAGGAGAGCCGCACCGGCGGCGCCGGACTCACCCTGCCCGCCCCGGACTCCCCCGCCACCCGGGCCGTGGACGGCGCGCTGCGGCACGCGGCGGTCGTCGTGCACAAGGCCGACCCCGACCCGTACAACGTCGACGACCGGCTCGGACGCCCCGCCGCGCTCGGCGTGCGCGTCCGGCGGACCACCCGCGACGTGCTGCTCTCCGGGGCCTCGTGGCGGTACGGGCTGCGCCTGGCCCTCTGCATCGGCCTGGCCCAGGCGCTGACCTCGCTCGTCCCGGTGCCCCGCTCCTACTGGGTCGCGCTGACCGTCACGTTCGTCCTCAAGCCGGACTTCGGCTCGGTGTTCTCCCGGGCCGTGCTGCGCTCGGTGGGCACGGCGGCCGGTCTCGTGATCGCCGCACCGGTGCTCGCCGCGGTCCCGATCGGGTGGTGGGACGTACCGGTGATGGTGGTGCTCGCCGCACTGATCCCGGCGCTCACGGCAAAGGGGTACGCGTTCCAGACCGCGGCCATCACCCCGGTCATCCTGCTCCTGTCCGACCTGCTGAACCACCAGGGTTTCCACCTGGTCTGGCCGCGCTTCCTGGACAGCCTGATCGGCTGCGGCATCGTGCTGGTGGCGGGCTACCTGCTGTGGCCGGAGAGCTGGCACGTCCGGGTCGGCCACCGGCTCGCGGACGCGGTGGCGGACATCGCCGACTACGTGGCGTACGCGTTCGGGCCGGACGGCTCGGGCGACCGGGCGGAACGGGTGCGGGCCCGGCGCCGTATCTACCGCGATCTGTCCGTCGTACGTTCCGAGTTCCAGCGCGCCCTGACGGAACCGCCCCCGGTCGGCGCTCGGGCCGCGGCCTGGTGGCCGCTGGTCGTCGCGGTCGAACGCATCGTGGACGCGACCACGGCGGCCCGGGTCCGCGTCGACCACGGAGCGCCGGAGCCGCCCGCCGCGGAGGTGGCCGGGATCCAGCAGCAGCTGCGGGAACTGGCGGACGGCATACGCGCGAGCGAGACCCTGGTCGGGGTACGCGCGGAACTGCCCGGCGACGAGGAGGGGGTACTGGCTCCGCTGCGCCAGGAGGTGGCGGCGGCGCGCGCGATCGCGTCACCGCAGCCGTAGCCGTGGCCACAGCCATAGCTGTGGCCTTGGCCGTGGCTGTGGCCTTGGCCGTGGCTGTGGCCTTGGCCGTGGCTGTGCGCCCATCGAGCCGCCCGAGGCGCGTCCTCAAGCCCGCCCGAGGCATGTCCTCGAACCCGTCGGGCGGGCTTGAGGGCAAACCAGCCGTGGACGACCCCGGTCAGTCCGTGGGCCCGGCCCCCCGCAGCCGCTCCATCTCCCGCCGGTCCCGCTTCGTCGGACGCCCCGCGCCCCGGTCCCGCACCGGAACCTGGATCGCCGCCTCGCGCGGCGGCGGGGGCGGGCTGTTGTCGATGAAGCACTCCGCGGCCACCGGAGGACCGACCCTCTTCTTGACGATCTTCGACACGACGACGATCCGGTCCCGACCCGCGTGCCGGAGCCGTACCTCGTCGCCGACGCGCAACGCCTGGGCGGGCTTGGCGCGCTCGCCGGCGACCTTCACATGACCCGCGCGGCAGGCGGCAGCGGCCTGCGAACGGGTCTTCGTCAGCCGGACCGACCAGATCCAGACGTCGACCCGAACGCTTCCCTCCGCCTGCGGCGCCTCACCGGAAACCATGCAACCGACTCTAGTGCGGCGGACGCGTGGCGTCGTCGACCGTACCGACGCGGCCGGGGCCGGTGCCGCCGTTGTTGGTGTTGCAGTGCTCATGGAGAACCAGGTGGCCGGTGGGCGTTGTTGTCCGGGTCGAGGTCCATGATCTTGCGCAGGCCGAAGACCCGCATGCCATTCCGGTTCCCGCGAAGTCGTCCTGCTCGCCCTCGGGTTCGTTGTCGAAACCGTTGTCCGGCACGCCCTCGTTGCCCGGTACGGGGTCGTCCGCGCCCGGCGCCGCGGGCGGGCGAGCGGATGACCGCGCGGAGGACGGAACGGCGCGTGCAGCGGCTGCCGGCACGGGGCCGGAAAGCATCGCCCCGGCCACCACGGCACAGGCCGCGAAACGTGTTCTGCGAGACCGCTTTCCCACGTGGGAGCCCTTCTTGACAGCGCATGCGGATCAAACGGACAACGGTGTGCCTCATCACTTGCCAGGCACACCGTCCGTTCACGCTGACAAGGCAACTCGGGACCGAATGCGCACATTTGAACGACGCACATCAGGTCCGCACCGCGTACGCACCGGGCTTGGTCGGAGCCCGGTCGCAGTTCGGTCGCGGCTCAGTCGCCCCACGGGCGGGCCGCGCCGCCGAACGGCCGGATCCGGCCGCTAACCTTACGTATCCGCCCTGGCCAGGGATGAATTCCCACAGGTCGGACATTCATCGCACCCAACTCACGCGAAAGGCCTCGCCCATGGGCATTCGGAGCTTGCTGCGCAAGGTGTTCGGCCGCGACCGCGCGGAGCAGGACGCGTCGGCGCCGGCGCCGACGGCCACGGTCCCGCCCCAGACCGAACGCACCGCGCCCGCGGAGTCGGAGCCGGTCACGGCGACGGTGGACGAGCCGGCCACGGAGACCGCCCCGGCCACCAAGGCCTCGGTACCGGCCCCCGCCTCGCCCCGGCCCGTCACCGGCGACAGCGGTCTGGCGTCGGACCTGGTGGCGGCGGCCTTCGACAAGGCGTCCCTGCCCACGGTCCCCTCCCAGGGCTCGGCCCCGAAGCCGAAGCCGGCGGAGGCCGCGGAGCCGGAGGCCGCGGATCCGGAGATCGAGGCCGCAGAGACCGGCAAGGCCGAGGCCGAGGCTGCGGAGCCGGAGGCTGCGGAGACCGGCAAGGCCGTGGCGGAGCCGGTGGCGGAGCCGGTGGCGGAGCCTGCCGCCGAGACCGAACCGGAAGCTGCGAAGCCGGTGGCCGAGGCCACGGCAGTGGCCGAGGCCGAGGTAGAGATCGAGGCTGCCCCCGCCACCGTTGAGGCCGAGACCCCCGTCGAGTCCGCGGAGCCGGTGGCGGAGCCTGCCGCCGAGACCGAGCCGGAGCCGATCGCTGCGGAGCCGGAGGCCACGCCCACCGCCGAAGCCGAGCCCGAGCCGGTCACTGCCGAGGCCGAGCCCGCCGCACCCGAGCCTGAGCCGGAAGCCGCCGCCGACCCCGAGCCGGAGGCCGCGCCTGCCGCCGAAGCCGAGCCCGAGCCGGTCATCGCCGAGGCCAAGGCCGCCGCCAAGCCGGAGACCACCCCCGTCACCGCCGAGGCCGAGCCCGAAGCCGAGGCTGAGCCGGTCGCTGCCGAGACCGAGCCCGAGCCCGTCACCGCCGAGGCCGAGCCCGTCACCGCCAAGACCGAAGTCGAGCCGGAAGCCGAGCCCGCCGCCGCGCCCGAGCCCGAGCCCGAACCGGAGACCGCACCCGCCGCCGCCGAGACCGAGCCCGAGCCGAAGGCCACCCCCTCCGCCGAAGCCGAGCCCGCCGCACCCGCCGCCGCGCCCGAGCCCGAGCCCGAACCGGAGACCGCTCCCGCCTCCGAAACCGAGCCCGAACCGGAGACCGCTCCCGCCTCCGAAACCGAACCGGCGCCGGAGCCGGAGCCGGAAGCCGCCACCCCCGCCACCCCCGCCACCCCCGAGCCCGCCCTCGCCCTGGCACAGGTCGAGGCCGGTGCACCCGGGCTCGTCGAGCCGTACAAGGCCGCCCAGGCCGCACTGAAGGCGCACGGGCTGGCCGGGCTCCGTGCCACCGTCTATCTGGTCCTCGACCGCTCCGGCTCCATGCGGCCGTTCTACAAGGACGGCAGCGCCCAGCACCTGGGCGACCGCACCGTCGCCCTCGCCGCGCACCTGGACGAGAGCGCCGCCGTCCCCGTCGTCTTCTTCTCGACCGACATCGACGGCACCGGCACGGTCGAGCTCACCGCCCACGAGGGCCGGATCGACGAACTGAACGCTGGCCTGGGCCGCCTCGGCCGTACCAACTACCACCGCGCCGTCGAAGAGGTCGTCACGCACTACGAGAAGTCGGAGGCGACCGGCCCCGCGCTGGTGATCTTCCAGACGGACGGCCCGCCGGACGCCAAGCAGCCCGCCAAGCAGGCGCTGGCCGACGCGGCGCGGCTGCCGCTGTTCTTCCAGTTCGTCGCGTTCGGCGACGAGGACGCGAAGGGCTTCGACTTCCTGCGGAAGCTGGACGTCCCGAACGCCGGGTTCTTCCACGCGGGCCCCGCTCCCCGCGAGGTCGCCGACACCACGTTCTACGCCGAGGTCCTCGCCGCCCTCCCCGCCTGGATCGAGGCGCGCGAAGCGGCGACCGAGGGCTGATCCACCGGCAGGCGTACGGTCACGGCGAGCCCGCCCGCAGGGCCCGGCACCGCCGTGACCGTACCGCCGTGCGCGACAGCAATAGAACGCACGATCGAGAGGCCGAGCCCCGAGCCCCGCCCCATCCGGTCCTTGCCCTCACCCCGCCGGAACGGCTCGAACAGCCCGGGGATGTCCGCCGCGTCGACCACGGGCCCGGTGTTGCGCACCTCCAGCAGCGCCCCGCCGCCGGCCGTCACCAGGGACACGTCCACCGTCCCGTCCGGCACGTTGTACGTGACGGCGTTGGCCAGCAGATTCGCCACCAGCTGGGCGAGCAGCAGCCGGCTGCCCCGTACCGCGCAGGGCCCGGCTTCGACGTTCACGCCCGGGTGCAGGGCCGTCTCCTCCGCCACCACCTGCGCGAAGTCCACCGCTTCCCGCTCGCTCGCCGCGAGCCCCCGTTCGCTGCGCGCCAGGACCAGCAGCCCCTCGATGAGCCGCTCGCTGCGCCGGTTGTTGTCCAGGAGCGTCTGCCGGGTCCGTACGAGATCCTCCTGGGACGGGTCGTCCAGACCGATCTGGATCGCGGCCCGCTGGGTGGCGAGCGGTGTGCGCAGTTCGTGCGAGGCGTTGGCGATGAACCGGCGCTGGCTGTCGAACGCCTTCTCCAGCCGGGCCAGCAGCGCGTCGAGCGTGTCGCCGAGCTCCTTCAGTTCGTCGTCGGGGCCGCTGGACGCGATCCGTTCGTGCAGGGTGTGCTCGGAGAGCCGACGCGCCTTCGCCGTCATGGCGTGGACGGGCCGCAGGACCCGCCCCGCGGTCCACCACCCCACCGCGACCGCGCAGGCCGTCATGACGAGGAGCGCGGCCACGGACCACACGAGCAGCTGGTGGCCGGCCGCGTCGCTGACGTGGTCGGTGAGGTCGTAGACGGTGGGCGGTCCGAGTCTCCGCCGGGAGATGAGGGGGCCGTTCACCGCGTAGCCGGGCTGGACGACCGCGGCCGTACGGGCGATGGCGCGCGCCTGCGAGTCCGTACCGGCGCGGGAGGCGAGGTTGACGGTCGCGAGCAGCGCCGTCCCGAGCACCAGGAACACCCCGCCGTACACAACCGCGATCCGGGTCCGGATCGTGGAGTGCTGGACGTGCGGGACGCGTCGGATGCGCCGGATGCGCCGGACCGACGGATCGCGCGGCGGGCGCTTCACAGGGCGTACCCCACTCCTTGCACCGTACGGATCAGGGCCGGCTCCCCGAGCTTCCCCCGCAGCTTGCTCATGCAGACGCGGACGGCGCCGGTGAACGGATCGGCGTTGGCGTCCCAGGCCCGCTCCAGCAGTTCCTCCGCGCTGACGGTCCCGCCGTCGGCCTCCAGCAGCAGCTGGAGCACCGAGAACTCCTTGGGCGAGAGGTCCAGCTCCCGCCCTTCCCGGCAGGCGGTGCGTCGCACGGTGTCGAGCCGGATGCCGTACCGCTCCAGCTGCGGCGGTACGGGGCGGGCGCTGCGCCGCCGCAGCGCCCGTACCCGCGAGACCAGCTCGGGGAACTCGAACGGCTTGCCCATGTAGTCGTCGGCGCCGAGATCGAGACCGGCGACCCGGTCCTCCATGGAACCGGCGGCGGTGAGCATCAGGATCCTGGTCCGGGAGCCGGCGGCGACCAGCCTCCGCGCCACGTCGTCACCGTGCACCCGCGGCAGGTCGCGGTCGAGGACGACGACGTCGTAGTCGTGCAGCCCCAGGTAGGCGAGGGCGGCATCGCCGCTGTACACCGTGTCGACGGCGAATCCGGCCCGCCGCAGCCCCGTCGCGACCAGCTCCGCCAGGATCTCCTCGTCCTCGGCGACCAGTACCCGCATCGTGATGTCCCCTGCCTCGTGCATGCGCGTCCACTCCCTCCCAGGATGCGTCTTTGTTACGGGAAGGCATGTTTCGCAAAGGTCTCCGCCACTCTCCGCCGTTCTTCGCCACTCTCCGCTGCTCTCCGCCACCGCCCGTCGCCACTCCCCGCCGCTCACCGTCGCCCCTCGCCGCTCCCCGCCGCCCGCCGTGCCCGGGGCCCGGTCTTATCCGTGTGAGTCGATCTCCCGCAGGCCGTTAGGATTTCGACCATGGCGGCCACTGGATCCGAGAAGCAGGGGGCGACGGCGTACTACGTCTCGACCCCCATTTACTACGTCAACGACGCTCCTCACCTGGGCCACGCCTACACGACCGTCGCAGGCGACGTGCTCACGCGCTGGCACCGCCAGCGCGGCGAGAAGGTGTGGTACCTCACCGGCACGGACGAGCACGGTCAGAAGATCATGCGCACTGCCGAGGCGAACGACGTCACCCCGCAGGAGTGGTGCGACAAGCTCGTGGAGGAGGCCTGGAAGCCCCTCTGGGAGCACCTGAACATCGCGAACGACGACTTCATCCGTACGACGGAGAAGCGGCACACCGACCGGGTGCAGGAGTTCGTTCAGGACCTCTACGACAAGGGCGAGATCTACAAGGGCGGGTACGAGGGCCCGTACTGCGTGGGCTGCGAGGAGTACAAGCTCCCCGGCGACCTCATCGAGGACGAGAACGGCGTCAAGCTGTGCCCGATCCACAAGACGCCGGTGGAGATCCTCAAGGAGGAGAACTACTTCTTCAAGCTGAGCGCGTACGGCCCGAAGCTGATGGAGTTCTACGCGAACAACCCGGGCTTCATCCAGCCCGAGTCCGCCCGCAACGAGGTCGTGAACTTCGTCAGGCAGGGCTTGCAGGACCTCTCCATCTCCCGCTCGACCTTCGACTGGGGCGTCCCGGTGCCGTGGGACGAGAAGCACGTCATCTACGTGTGGGTCGACGCCCTGCTGAACTACGCCACGGCGGTCGGCTACGGCGCCAACCAGGAGAAGTTCGACGGGACCTTCCCGGCCGACGTCCACCTGGTCGGCAAGGACATCCTCCGCTTCCACGCGGTGATCTGGCCCGCGATGCTGATGGCGCAGGGGCTGCCGCTGCCGGGCCGGATCGCGGCCAACGGCTGGCTGATGGTCGGCGGCGAGAAGATGTCGAAGTCGAACCTGACCGGCATCAAGCCGCAGGACCTGACCTCGCACTTCGGTGTGGACGCGTACCGCTGGTACTTCCTGCGCGCCATCGCGTTCGGCAGCGACGGCTCGTTCTCCTGGGAGGACTTCTCCGCCCGCTACACCTCCGAGCTCGCCAACGACTACGGCAACCTCGCCTCGCGCGTCGCCGCCATGGTCGGCAAGTACTTCGGCGGGGCGCTCCCGGAGGCCACCGCCGAGAGCGACGCCGAGAAGGCGGTCCAGGAGGGTCTGGCGAAGGCCGTCGCCACGGCCGACCGGAAGATCGGCGAGGAGCTGGACTTCCAGGGCGGCATCCTGGCGATCTTCGAATTCGTGAAGCAGGTCAACGGCTACATCACGGAGCAGGAGCCCTGGAAGGTGGCCAAGGACACCTCCCCCGAGGGCCAGGCCCGGCTCGCGACGATCCTCTACACGGCCGCCGAGTCGCTGCGCGGTGTCGCGGTCCTGCTGAACGCCGTGATGCCGGAGACCTCGCAGAAGCTGTGGGACTCCCTCGGCGCCGAGGCGTCCCTGGGCGCGCTGTCCGACCAGCGCGTACAGGACGCGGGCACGTGGGGCCGGCTCCCGGTCGGCACGACGGTGACGAAGGGCGCGGTGCTGTTCCCCCGCCTGGAGGAGAAGCCGGCGTAACCGGCACGTACGCATGGGGAAGGGCCGGGACCGATCGTGCGGTCCCGGCCGGGGCCCGCACCCCGGCCCGTACCCCGTTCACCGCTCCAGCGCCTCCGCGTCCCCCATCACCACCACCGGCTTCTTCTCCGGGTCGAGGAGGCGCAGCAGTTCCTTCATCCGGTCCATGGGGAGCGAGATGCAGCCCTGCGTCGGGCCGCCGTGGTCGACGTGGATCCAGATGCCGCCGCCGCGTTCCTTGCCGAGCGGACGCTCCGGGTCCAGAGGCGAGGCTCCGGGGACCCGGTTGTAGTCGACGGCGACGACATAGTCGAAGGAACCCTCCAGCGGCTCCCCGTCGAACCCTTCACCGCTCACCGCGAACTCCGGGCGCTGCTCGTACGGGAACGCGGTCCCCGGGGGTTCGAACAGGCCGCCCCCGGCCGTCAGTCCGTAGACCCCGACCGGGGTGCGGAGGTCGTTCTCCCAGTGCTTGTCGGTCCACCCGTTCAGGGCGTTGCGGGCCGGCCAGCGGGACGTGGCCGCACGCCAGCCCCCGGCGGGATCGTCACGGGTGTACAGGACGGCGGTGGACAGACTGGAGTCGTAGGAGTCGCCGGTGACGACGAGCGCCTGCCGGGAGTCCGCCGGGATCCCGCCCCTGGTCTGCGGCCCCAGCACGGGGATCTCGCTCGGGCGGAGGCGCGGCGCGCGCGGACCGGGGGCGGCCCGTTTCCGTACCCCGTCGGCCTGGGGGCCCGCGACACCGGCGGTGGCCGTGGCGGCGGCCCGGACCTTGCGGGTCCCGGTGGCGGTCTGGGAAGTGTCGCCGCAGGCGGTGAGCAGCAGGATGGCGACGGCACACGTTCCGGCGCGGACGGCGTACGGGGGACGCCGGGCGGCCGACGGACGGGTCACAGACACGGACACTCCTCAGCGGTCGTGGGGGCTGGCGGCACAGGCGGGCTCCCCGTCACACTTCGTCCCGCCGAACCCAGTTAACGACGCAACCCCCGTGCGCGTATCCGCACGAGGGCCATACGGCGGTACCGGCCGGGGGTGCTCCGGTGGGCGCGTCGGTGGGTGCTCCGCCGGCCGGCGTACCGCCCCCGCCGGGGCGGCCTGAGCCGCCGGGCCCGCCGGAGCTCATGGCCTCGTACCCCGAGTAGATCCCCAGCGCATCGCAGTGCCGGATGTCGACGGCCGCATGCGCGACCGGCTTGCAGATGTCGGAGTCGATCACCTTGAGCCGGAGGGTGAGGGGATGCCCTCTTTGCCCTCGGTGGTGTCCTTCCGGAACTTTTCGGCGTCGATGCAGTACGGCCCCTCGGTGCTCTCCGAGGTGAGCCGTTAGCACGCCTCGCCCGCTCCGCCGCCGGACTTCTTCGCACCGGCCGTGTCCTCGTCGGCGGACGCGGTGGCGACGGCACGGCCCCGATCCCGGCGGCCCCGATCGCCGCACCCCGACCAGGACCGCCCTGCGACGCGTCATGTCCTTCTTGTGCGCGAGCCCTTGAGCCTCTGTCATGAACAGCGCGGCCAAGCAGGGAAGTCGGGTGGCGTGTGTGCGGGCTGTGCGCTGCTATGCGGCCGCGTACGTCACACGTCGCCGAACCGGCCGCCCTTCACACCACCCAGGAGCCGGCCCAGCTGATCCGGGGTGACCGCCAGCTCCGTACCGGGGTCGTCGCTCTCGCGCAGGCGTATCAGGCTGTTGTGCGCGGCGAGCTCGACGCAGTCGTTCCCGTCACCACCACCGGAGAAGGACGACTTCTGCCAATGGGTCCGCATGGTCATACCGTTCCTCACACATTCTTCGACAGTCGGTGGATGAAGTCCCGCGATTGCTGTGGGTCGAGCGCAGAGCTCTCCACCTTATGCAAAAGTGTTCGAAACCTGTCGAGTTGAGATTCCGCATCAACGAATGCGGTCCCGTGTGGGGCGTCCCGCACCACGGTGTCCAACTGCGGCACCGCACTGCCCGCGTACATCATTGCGCTGCTGGCGCCTGCGAAGCCATCCACATCAAAGGGAACGACCCGCACAGACACAAGCCCGGACGCGGAAAGCTCCAGAATCCACTCAAGCTGCGCACGAACCGCAGCACGGTCACTCACCCTGATACGCAGCGCTGTTTCATGAATCACCGCCGCGTAGGGCGTGGGCGTGCCCCCGTCGAAGATGACGCGCCGAGCCATCCGGTGGGCCACCCTGGCAGCGAGATCCTCTTCCGCCAGTTCAGGCACCATGTAGGCAAAGACCGCCCTGGCGTACGCCTCCGTCTGAAGCAACCCCGGCACATGAATGACCGCGACATCACGCCGGGACACAGCATGGTGCTCCAACTCCGACAGATCGAGGAAGGCCGCCGGCAATACGTCCCGGTACTTTTCCCACCAACCACGTGTGCGCTCTGTCGCCATGACTGCAAGGGCGTCGATGAGGCCGTCGTCCACGCAGCCGTACCGTGCCGCCAGCAAACGCAGCCGTGACTCGCTGACACCGGCGATCCCAGCTTCCACCTGGCTCATCTGCGCCGAGGTCGACCCCAGAAAGCCCGCAGCCTCCCTGGCCGTCATCCCGGCCGCTTCGCGCATTCTGCGCAGTTCAGCACCTACTCGCACCTGACGCGCGGTTGGTCGACTCCTCGGCGGCATGAACCACTCCTCGCCTCAACATCCGTCCCGGAGGACCGTGTTGAGCCCACCCGTTCGGGTGCCAGATTACGCCACAGCCTTGCGTAGGCATAAATTAATGCCTTACGTTCTGCGACGTATCACAGACGCAGCGAAATCGCCTCCGGAAGCGCACCGCCCCGCCATGCCACGGCGGACGCGACAGGCCACCGCCCGAGGACCGCCGCGCTCCACAACCACTCACGCACCACACGGAGTTCCCGTATGCCGAACTCACCTGCGAGCACCGACGCCCCGTGGGAGTACACCCTCTACATCCCCCACGACCCCCGCGCAGTCACGGTCTCCCGCCGCACCCTGCGCCTGATCCTCACCCTGCACGGACTGCTCCCCCTCTCCGAGACCGCCGAACTCGTCGCCACGGAGTTGGTCGGCAACGCGGTACGCCACACCAAGGGCCCGGCCGCTCTGCGCCTGCGCTGGGCGGGCCGCGTACTGCGCATCGGCGTCTGGGACGCCGACCCCACCCCACCCGCGCCGCCTCTGCACCCGTCCGCAGAAGCGGAGAACGGGCGCGGTCTCGACCTGGTCCGCAACAGCACGGACGGCTGGGGCTGGTATCTGCTCAGCAGCACCGGCAATTCGGGCAAGTACGTCTGGTGCGAGCTACTGGCTTCGTAACGTTCAACCACGCGGCGTCACAGAGCTTGGCGGCAGGATGCGCGTCCGCAGTTGCGAGCAGTCCGACGACCACGGGCCAGATTCGCAATCTGCCGCAACCGCCACACGGGCATCGACTGTTCGTCACATCCTGATCGTCCAACCAACGTGGATGGAGGGCCACATGACACTCAGGTTCATCGGCACCACATCGGAGCACGGCAACTGCCCCACCCTGTATGAAGTCGTAGAGACCGGCGACATCCTCGTTCAGGGTGAGAAGGAGACCAACCCGGAGCATCTGACTCAGCTTCGTGATGTCAAGGAAAGCGAGACGTTCGTCGTCATCCCCCGTGAACTGCTGACCCGCTTCGCCCCCAAGGAGTGACATGCCTTCCCTCGTCCCCTTCGAGGAGATCGTGCATCTCTTCGAAGAATTCGACCAGACTGCATGGCGGTTGGAGACCCAGCACGGCTACGCCACCGACCGCGTCAGCCAGAACTGGGCCCGTTTCCAACGAGGGGAGAGTCTGGGATACGACCCGAGCAGCCCGTGGCATGCCAGCGTTCGCGAGAAAACTCAGCAGGGAAAGGTGTTCGCACGAGTGCGCCTGGTCGATGCCCCACCCACCGAAGGCCAACGATTCCTTTTGGCCAGTGGGCTGGGCAACGTAGAGGCTGGCGAGGACATCCGCAACCTGTACCGGACCGACGCTCAACGTATCGGGCTACCCGAATTCGACTTCTGGCTGTTCGACTCATGCCTTCTGGCACGTTTCCACATCGATGACCAAGGCGTGACCTTGGGCGTGGAACTCATCGACGATGCCCCCGCTGTCCTTCGAGCCTGCCAGGCCCGAGACGCTGCCTGGCATCACGCGATCTCTACAAGGGAGTTCCAGGCGCAGGTACCGTCAACTGCGTGAGTACGGACTTCCAAGCCGGGCGGGTCGCCCTCGGCGCACGGCTCCGTGAGCTGCGCACCGAGGCCGGCCTCAACAGCAGGGAGGTCGCAGGGACAACTCGGCTGACATTGGCGGCAAGTGTCCCGGTTGGAAAAGGGGAAGCAGACCATCACCGCCGATAGCTTCGATGCAATTGGCAGTCGCGGCCAGCGACGTCTCAGAAGCTGACTCTGCACGAGCAATCCGCACCCGGACCGTCAGCCGCCGAGTAGCCTCCGTTTCACATGCCCTCATCGCCGATGTCAAGCCATCCCAGAGCCCGGAAGCGCGACCGTGCCGCCACACCAGAAGGAACGCTTTGATCCCAATGTCGCAATTCAAAGAAGTAGGTAAAAACAGCCACCACACCGCCTAAACTCGCAGGTCAGGAACTCTGCTCCCCGCGCACGCGGGGATGGTCCCCGCGCCGACGACCCGTCGGGGGTGGCGTGATGCTGCTCCCCGCGCACGCGGGGATGGTCCCGAGGCCGTCACCAACGCCAACGAGGCCATGACCCTGCTCCCCGCGCACGCGGGGATGGTCCCTGTTCGGAGGCGTCCGCAAGCAGCGGGCCGACCTGCTCCCCGCGCACGCGGGGATGGTCCCTCCTCCGCTCCCCACAGGGCCACCGTGATGCCCTGCTCCCCGCGCACGCGGGGATGGTCCCAGCAGGAGGCCGCCATCCGGGCCGGCCGGTGGCTGCTCCCCGCGCACGCGGGGATGGTCCCTCGGCCCAGCCAAGTTTGTCTGGGTTCACGTCCTGCTCCCCGCGCACGCGGGGATGGTCCCGGGAAGAAGGCGGCGTTCGCGAATCCCTGTTGCTGCTCCCCGCGCACGCGGGGATGGTCCCTGTCCGCCGCGAAGGTCGCCGTGGTGCCCAACCTGCTCCCCGCGCACGCGGGGATGGTCCCGTACAGTTTCTTGTTTTCGACCGTGAGGCCGACTGCTCCCCGCGCACGCGGGGATGGTCCTCGGCCGGGACTGGGGCCAAAAGAACTCCGAACCTGCTCCCCGCGCACGCGGGGATGGTCCCTTCGCCTACCGTCTGCGCAGGCTCCGCGACAACTGCTCCCCGCGCACGCGGGGATGGTCCCAGGGCGGCCCCGGCACACCACACGGCTGCTCCCCGCGCACGCGGGGATGGTCCCGACACCGGCATCGTCACCTGCGTCGCCGAGTTCTGCTCCCCGCGCACGCGGGGATGGTCCCACGGGGATCTTGTACTTCGCAGTCCCGTTCTTCTGCTCCCCGCGCACGCGGGGATGGTCCCGTTTTGCAGCGTGGGGGCCGACATGAGCGGGCCTGCTCCCCGCGAGTACCGCCAGACGGCGCTGCCGCGGGCCTGCTTCCCGCCACCGAGGCGAACGGCCGGTCCTCGCTGCCACCCCCGCCAGAACGACAACACTCCCCGCGCGACTGCTCCTGTCGGTACCTTGCTAGTGAGCTGGCCGAAGGCACCGTCACCTCGACAGGTATGCCAGGCCGCGCAGGCACAGGGGGTGCTCTCATGTTGGAGGAAGCCGAGGAGATCGGTCGTCGCGTCCGACGGGCACGACTGCGACTCGGGATGCCGCAAGCCGACCTCGCCGCCGCCCTGGGCAAGACCCAGGGCTGGGTCTCGAAGATGGAGCGCGGCCTGATCGAGCTCGATCAGGTCGGGTTGTTGAACCTCGTCGCCGCCGAGCTGCACGTGCACCCCAATGACCTGATCGGCCGGCCGTACGCGAGCAGCCCCGCCGAGAATCAGTGGCAGGTCTCGGCGGCGTCCATCCTGCGCGAGCTGCGCCGCTACGACCTCGCGCCGATCTTCGACGGCGCCCCGCGCGCGTCCGGTGAGCTGTGGCGGGACATGACCCGCCTGCACCGCCTGCGGGACGCCGCGGCCAACACGGCGATCCTCGCCACCCTCCCCGACCTCCTGCGCGAGGCCCGCGCCCTTGCTGAGGCAGCGACCGGCCACGAGCGCGAGGAAGCGTTCGCGATCTACGCCGTGGCGTGCAAGTTCGCCCACACCGCCGCGCATGCCCTCGGGCACCCCGAGCTCGTCGCCATGGCGGCGGAGCGCGCAGCGTGGGCCGCCCGCCTTTCGGCCGACCCCGTCATGCCCGCCCTAGCCGACTGGATGCGTGTCTGGGACATGTGGGCCACAGCCGATTGGGACGACTCGCTCGCCCTGTCCGACAAGGCCATCGCCAGCGTGCAGCGCGAGTACGAGCTCGGCGAGCCGCTCGCCCTACGGATGTGGGGCACGCTCCACCTGCGCGCCGCCGTTGCCGCGGCCCGCCTCGGCCGACCGGCCGAGGCCGACGAACGGATCACCCACGCCCGCGACGCTGCCCGCCGGATGGCGGGCCACCACAACCCACCGATCCACGACCGGCACTCGGTCACCTTCTCCCCCGGCAACGTGCAGATCCACGCGATCAGCGTCGCCCTGGAAACCGGCGAACAGACCAAGGCCCTCGCCATAAACCGACGCACCGCGCCCGAGCTCGTCGCCGCCCTTCCGAACTCCCGCCAGGGCCACCACCACATGGACCTCGCCCGCGCGTGGCTGTGGGACGGCAACCGCGACCGCGCGCTCGCCGAGCTGGAGACCGCAGAGCGAATCGCTCCCCAACTCGTGCGGAACCATCCGATCGCCCGGTCGACCCTCCGCAGCATCGTCTACGCCGAGCGGATCGCCACCCGCGAGAAGCTGCGCCGCATGTCAGACCGCTTCCACCTGGACGGATGAGGGCGGTATTCCTCCAATTCATATTGGGCCCCTGACGCGCCCCTAACTTCTGAGGCATGACAGGACGACCAACACCCCATCTCCCTTCACAGGGCGGCGAGTTAGGGACGGCCGGACCGTTCTACCCACGCCTCGGCGACCTTGCCCGCGACACGGCCAAGGACGGGCGAATCGGCGTCGTGGTGACGCTGCCCAAAGTGGGCACCGGCACGTACCACCTGCGTCCGCCGGGCGGTGGCGACGAGTGGTCGGCCCCGGCCGACGGAACAACCCTGCGCTCCGTCCCGGCACAGGCCACGTACGTGACCCCGATGCGACGCGACGCCGTGTACGACCATCGAGCCCAGCAAGGTGCGCTGTCGGTCCTGGTCCACTACGACGACGGCGGTACGGCCGAGTCCCTGCTCGTCCTCACCCCGGACCAGGTCGAGTTGTACGCGATCCAGTTCGAGCGACTCATCGCCCAGCGCGAGCAGGCGCAGGAGAACGCCGCATGACCGCGCGCCATGCTGCGCAGCGCGGGGGCGCATCCGGCGATCCGGTGGGCCGCTTCCTGAGCTGGATATGGGTGGTCGGCACTGCCGCGGGGCTCGCCGCGCTAGCTGTTCTGTCCATGGAGGTTGGTGACAGCGATCACGGTCGGGTGATCTTGAACGAGTGAGGGCCTTCCGGGTTCGGTGTGGATTGCGACATCTCCACCGACCAGCAGAAGGCCCTCATGCCCCACCGTAATGCACCCCTGACCGAGACCGGCCGCCTGCGTCTGGCCCGCTGCGTCGTGGAAGACGGCTGGCCGCTGCGCCGTGCTGCCGAACGCTTCCAGGTCTCGCCCACGACGGCCCAGCGGTGGGCCGGCCGCTACCGCGAGCTGGGCGAGGCAGGCATGACCGACCGGTCCTCGCGCCCGCATCACAGCCCGCGACGGACCCCGCCCCGTACCGAGCGGCGGATCATCAAGGTCCGCGTCCTGCGCCGGTGGGGGCCGGCCCGTATCGCCTACCTCCTGGGGCTGAACCCCGCGACCGTCCATCGGGTCCTGACCCGCTACGGCCTGGCCCGCCTGACCCATCTGGACCGTGCCACCGGCCGCGTCATACGCCGCTACGAACGTGAGCGCCCCGGCGAACTGGTGCACGTCGACATCAAGAAGCTCGGCAACATCCCCGACGGCGGAGGCCACAAGGCCCTCGGGCGTCAGGCCGACGGATGATGAATCCGCCGCCACCTACGCACCCGCACCCGCACCCGCACCCGCACGAAACGGCGAACGTCCCCCGGCCGACCCGGCCGGGGGACGTTTCACGTGGAACCAGGAGAAGAGCCTCCAGGCGGAGGAACGGGCGGTTACTTCTCCGTCTTGTCCTTCTCCGTCTTGTCCTTCGCCGCCGCCACCGGCTTGCGGAGCTGGATGTTCAGCTCGCGCAGGCGGGACTCGTCCAGCTCCGTCGGGGCACCCATCATCAGGTCCTGGGCGTTGCCGTTGAGCGGGAAGGCGATCGTCTCGCGGATGTTGGGCTCGTCGGCCAGGAGCATCACGATGCGGTCGACGCCCGGGGCGATGCCACCGTGCGGCGGGGCGCCGAGGCGGAAGGCGCGGAGCATGCCCGCGAACTCGTGCTCGACGGTCTCGCGGTCGTAGCCGGCGATCTCGAAGGCCTTGAGCATCAGCTCGGGCTCGTGGTTGCGGATGGCGCCGGAGGACAGCTCGATGCCGTTGCAGACGATGTCGTACTGCCAGGCGAGGATGTCCAGCGGGTCCTTCTCCTCCAGGTCCTTCAGGCCGCCCTGGGGCATCGAGAAGGGGTTGTGCGAGAAGTCGATCTTCCCAGTGTCCTCGTCCTTCTCGTACATCGGGAAGTCGACGACCCAGCAGAACCGGAAGACACCCTCCTCGAAGTGGCCGGCGCGCTTGGCGGCCTCGACGCGGACGGCGGACATGATCTTGGAGACCTCGTCGAACTCGCCCGCACCGAAGAAGATCGCGTGGCCGGGAACGAGGGACAGACGCTCGGTGAGGGTCTTGATGTCGGTCTCGGTGAGGAACTTGGCGATCGGGCCGGTCAGGCCGCCGTCCTCGCCGACACGGACCCAGGCCAGGCCCTTGGCGCCGTGCTGGACGGCGTAGTCGCCGAGGCCGTCGAAGAACTTCCGGGACTGGCCCGCGGTGTCCGGGACCGGGAGCGCGCGGACGTGCTTGCCGGCGAACGCCTTGAACTCCGAGTCGGCGAAGACGTCGGAGATGTCGACCAGCTCCAGCTGGGCACGCAGGTCCGGCTTGTCGTTGCCGTACTTCAGCATCGCCTCGCGGAACGGGATGCGCGGGAACGGCGAGGTGACGTGGCGGCCGTTGCCGAACTCCTCGAAGAGCTCGGTCATCAGCTTCTCGATCGGCCGGAAGACGTCCTCCTGCTCGACGAACGACATCTCGACGTCGAGCTGGTAGAACTCGCCGGGCGAACGGTCGGCGCGGGCGTCCTCGTCGCGGAAGCACGGCGCGATCTGGAAGTAGCGGTCGAAGCCCGAGATCATCAGCAGCTGCTTGAACTGCTGCGGGGCCTGGGGCAGGGCGTAGAACTTGCCCGGGTTCAGGCGGGACGGGACGACGAAGTCACGGGCGCCCTCGGGGGACGTCGCGGTGAGGATCGGGGTCGCCATCTCGTTGAAGCCGAGAGCCACCATCTTGGCGCGGATGGAGGCGATGACGGCCGAGCGCAGCATGATGTTGCGGTGCATGCGCTCGCGGCGCAGGTCGAGGAAGCGGTACTCCAGGCGCCGCTCCTCGTTGACCCCGTCCTCGGCGTTGATCGTGAAGGGCAGCGGGGCGGCCTCGCCCAGCACCTCGACCTCGGTGACCTCGATCTCGATCTCGCCGGTCGGGAGCTCCGGGTTCACGTTGTCGGCACCGCGCGCGGAGACCTTGCCGTCGATCCGTACGACGGTCTCCTTGGTGAGCTTCGCCAGGGCCTCGTTGCCGGGGGTGCCGGGACGGGCGACGAGCTGCACCAGGCCGTAGTGGTCGCGCAGATCGATGAAGAGGATGCCGCCCAGGTCTCGGCGATTGTGCAGCCAGCCGCTCAGCCGGACGTCGGTGCCGACGTCAGAGGCGCGGAGCTCGCCGCAGGTGTGTGACCTGTACCGATGCATTCTCGTTCATCCAGTCTTCGCGGTTCGGGGTGGATTCAGCCTCCCCAGGCTACCGCCCGCACCCGCATCGAATCATTGACATTGACATTTCAAGATCATCGGGACGGGGTGGACGGGCCCCTGCCCTGTGACCGGACGGGGCGCGGACCGCCGCCCTCGGTGGCGCCTTCGGCGCAGATCTCCTTAAATAGGGGCAATGCGCACCGAGGACGTCCTGGCCGCGACCGCGACCGGTCTGTGGCGGTGGGACAACGGAGCCGGGACCGTCACGCTCGATGCGGAGGCAGCCCGGCTGCTTGAGCTGCCCGCCGCGGCCGGTGTCTTCCGTGAGTCCGTGGTGCGCTCCCGTTTCCATCCGGTCGACTGGAACGAGATCTACGGGGTGGTGAACCTCGCGGCCGCCGAGGGCACCCTCGCCGAGGCCCGACTGCGGATCGTGGACGAGAACGGCCGGGTGCTGCGTACCGTACGCAGCCGCTCCAAGCCGTTCCCGCCCGAGACGCCGGGCAGCACCGCCTATGTGCTGGTCGGCACGGTTCAGGAGGTCGCCGAACCGCAACCCGGCACCACCGGCGCGCACTCCCCCATCACGGGGGACTGGCGCCGCTCCCGCGAGGCGTTCCTGCTGGACGCCGGCCGGGCGCTGGCCGAGGCCCGGTCCACCGCCGAGGTGCTGCGGGTCGCCTCGTCGCTCTCCATGCCCGGGTTCTCGCCGGACGGCCTGGCGGTCTTCGGCATCGCGGGCGAACGCCTGACGATCACCGGGCACCACGGGCACAGCGCGGGCGACGAGGACCCGTTCAACGGCATGCCGCTGGAGACCGACTACCCGGCCGCCGAGGTCATACGGACGGGGCGGGCGATCTATCTGCCCTCGCCCGAGGAGTACAGCCGCCGCTACCCGGTCACCTGGCCGCTCGCCGGCCGTTTCGGGCGCCGCTCCTGGGCCTTTCTGCCGCTGATCGTGGCGGGGCGGACCATGGGCGCCTGGATGGCGGGGTTCCGGAACCCGGTGTCGTTCTCGCCGGACGAGCGCTCCGTACTGACGACCGTGGCCCGGATGCTCGCCCAGGCGCTGGCCCGTGCCGGGGTCGCGGAGACCGAGCGGGAGCTCTCGCTGGGGCTCCAGCGCTCGATGATGCCGTCCCTCGGCCCCGACATCCCGGGCATGACGGTCGCCGCCCGCTACGTCCCGACCGGCGGCGGGCTCCAGGTCGGCGGCGACTGGTACGACATGATCCCGCTCCCCAACGGCCGTATCGCCCTCGTCATCGGTGACGTCCAGGGCCACGACGTGCGCGCCGCGGGCCTGATGGGGCAGTTGCGGATCGCCCTGCGCGCGTACGCCTCCGAGGGGCACAGCCCGGACGCGGTGCTCTCCCGCGCGTCCCGGTTCCTCTCCGGGCTGACCGACGCGTACGAGGAAGGGGAGGAGACCGGACCGCGCTTCGCGACCTGCCTGTACGCGGAGGCCGACCCGGAGACCGGGACCCTCGACATCGCGCGGGCCGGCCATCCCGATCCGGTGGTGATGACCGCCGACGGGACGGCGTTGATCCGCCAGACCGAGGGCGGGCTGCCGCTCGGCATCGAGGCGGACGCCGACTATCCGACGACCCGGCTCGCCCTGGAGGCCGGAGAAACGATCATGCTCTGCACGGACGGGCTGATCGAGACCGGCGGCCATGACATGTGGACCGGCTGGATCCGGCTGCGGCCGATCCTGGAACAGGACACCGCCGACCTGGAGAAACTCGCCGACGCCCTCGTCCAGGCCGTGCACGGGCCGACCTCGCACTACACGACGGGACCGCTGGCGGACCGCCGGGAGGACGACATCGCGGTGCTGCTGCTGCGGCGCGACGGGGAGACACCGGGGCAGACGGCACAGCGGCGCACCGCGCTGACCATCGCGCAGGCCGAACCGGAGCGGCTGTCGGCGGCCCGGCAGCAGCTGCGGGAGCTGCTGCACGACTGGGCCGATCCGGAGCAGGTCGACGCGGCGGTGCTGATGTTCTCGGAGATGGCCACCAATGTCCTCGTCCACACGGACGAGGACGCGCTGGTGGTCGCGCGGGCGACGGGGGAGCACGGTGAGCGGCGGCTGCGGGTGGAGGTGGCGGACGCCAGCGACGAGCTGCCGCACAGGCGGCGGCCCGGGGAGATGGCCTCCAGCGGGCGGGGGCTGGTGCTGATGGAGATGCTCGCGGACGCGTGGGGGGTGGACCCGCGGGGGTCGGGGAAGTCGATCTGGTTCGAGCTGTACGAGGCGGAGGCGGAGGGGCCGGGGCCGGACGGGCCGGGGAACTGAGCCGGGGCGTCGGGCTCGGGGGCTCCCCGTGGACGGTTCCCTTCTCGAACGCCGGGCGGGCTGGAACGGGTGCCGTGGTCCGGGAGGGCCCGGAGGGTCGGGGAGGTGACCGGGAGGGCCCGGGAGATCACCGCCGGGAGGGTCCGGGAGGTGACCGGCTGTCCCGTCAGGCGCCGGACGCGGCCGGGGCCGGCCCGCCCGGCTCTCCGCCCTCTCCGCCTTCGCCGCCCTCTCCGCCCTCGCCGCCCTCTCCGCCCCCGCCACCCTCGCCGCCCGCTCCCGGCCTTCCGCGCAGTTCGCCGAGGATGCCGAAGGCCGCCGCGCAGGCCGGTACCGCGAGCAGCATGCCCAGCAGGCCCGCCACACTGGCGCCCGCCGTGATCGCGATCATGATGGTGGCCGGGTGCATCTGGACCGTACGGCTCTGGATCATCGGCTGCAGGACGTGGCCCTCCAGCACCTGTACGGCGAGCACGACCCCCAGCGCCCAGAGCGCGATCACGAACCCCCGGTCGGCGAGCGCGACCAGCACCGCGACCGCGCCGGAGATGAACGCCCCGAGATAGGGGATGTAGGCGCCGACGAAGACCAGCGCACCGAGCCCCACCGCGCCCGGGACTCTCAGGATCAGCAGGCCGACGGTGATGCAGGCCGCGTCGATCAGCGCGATGAACGTGGTGCCGCGCATGAAGCCCTGCACGGCTTCGAAGGCCCGCCGCCCCATGGCCTCGATCAGGTCCCCGGTACCGCGCGGCGCGATCGAGTGGGCGAGATCCACGGCCCTGTCGGAGTCGCGCAGGAAGAAGAAGGTCAGCAGCAGGGCGAGGATGCTCGTCGCGATCAGCGAGCCGATCAGGCTGATCCCGGAGAGGAGTCCGCCCGCGGCGCTCGCGCCGAACTTCTCGAAGAGTTTCTGGGCGTTGGAGGCGAGGTCGTTCACATCGGTGTGCTTGCTGATCCCGAAGTGGTCGACGACCCACTGCCCGGTGTCCTTCAGCGAGCGGACGATCTGGTCGCCGGTGTCGACGAGCGCGGTGACGACGATGTATCCGGCGCCGCCGACCACCGCGACGAGCAGGGCGCACGTGAGCCCCGCGGCCAGCGAGCGGTTCATTCCGCGGGCGGTCAGCCGACGGTGGACCGGCCCGAGCAGCGCCGTACCGAGCAGCGCCAGCAGTACGGGCGTGACCGCGGTCTTGAAGACGACGCACAGCCAGACCGCGACCGCGGCGACCCCGGTGACGAGGAGCACGACACCGCACCAGGCCGCCGTACGCCGCGCGCCGTCGGGCAGGAGGGGCTTGGGGGTCTGCACCCTCCCACCCGATCACGGTGCGGGCGCGATGTCCCGCCTGCGCAGCCGTACGAGTGACGGAACGTCACACTCCGGCCGCGAGTGTCACATTCCGTGGACGGCGGGCACCGTACCGAGGCGGCCGGCCTGGAAGTCCTCGAAGGCCTGCTTCAGTTCGGCCTGGCTGTTCATCACGAACGGCCCGTAGTGCGCCATCGGCTCGCGGATCGGGCGGCCGCCAAGCAGGACGACCTCCAGGTCCGGGGTGTTGCCGTCCTGCTTCTCGTCCGCGCGGACGGTCAGCGAGGAACCGGCGCCGAAGACCGCGGTCTGCCCCATGTGGACGGGGCGGCGCTCCGCGCCGACGGTGCCGCGTCCGGCGAGGACGTACGCGAGTCCGTTGAACTCCTCGCGCCACGGCAGGGTCACCTCGGCGCCGGGGCGGACGGTGGCGTGGATCATCGTGATCGGGGTGTGGGTGACTCCGGGGCCCTCGTGCCCGTCGAGCTCACCGGCGATGACGCGGAGCAGCGCGCCGCCGTCCGGGGAGGCGAGCAGCTGGACCTGGCCGCCGCGGATGTCCTGGTAGCGGGGGGCCATCATCTTGTCGGCCTTGGGCAGGTTCACCCAGAGCTGGAGGCCGTGGAAGAGGCCGCCCGACATCACGAGACTCTCCGGCGGCGCCTCGATGTGGAGGAGGCCGGACCCGGCGGTCATCCACTGGGTGTCACCGTTGCGGATGGTGCCGCCGCCCCCGTTGGAGTCCTGGTGGACGAAGGTTCCGTCGATCAGGTACGTGACGGTCTCGAAGCCGCGGTGCGGGTGCCAGGGGGTGCCCTTCGGCTCTCCGGCCGCGTACTCCACCTCGCCCATCTGGTCCATCATGATGAACGGGTCGAGGTACTTGTAGTTGATCCCGGCGAACGCGCGGCGAACCGGGAAGCCCTCGCCCTCGAATCCGCTCGGAGCCGTGGTGACGGCGAGCACGGGGCGGGCCGTGGCGTCGCCCGTGGCGGCGACCTTGGGCAGGGTCAGCGGGTTTTCGACGGTCACTGCGGGCATGGGAGCCACCTCCGGGTTGTCCTGGCTTCAATTTAGTTGAATGGTGAACATCCCGCAAGGTGCCATCCATTCCCCATGCCGCCCACGGCAACGAGGAGGGGCCCGTACCAGGCGGTACGGGCCCCTCCTCGGGCGAAGACCGGACGTCGGCCGTAGAGGCGTCGCCCGTATATATGCCGGCCGTGCAGGCGTCGGCCGCGGATGTGTCAGCCGTACATACGGCGCATCGCGAAGTCGACCATCTGCTCCACGGCCTTGGCGTCGAAGACCATGCGGTGCTCACCCTCCATGTCGAGGACGAAGCCGTAGCCGGTCGGCAGCAGGTCGATCACCTCGGCCCCGGTGATCACGAAGTACTTGGACTCCTTGCCCGCGTACAGCCGCAGCTCCTTGAGCGTGGTGAACATCGGGATCACCGGCTGCTGGGTGTTGTGCAGCGCGAGGAATCCGGGGTTGTCGCCACGCGGGCAGTAGACCTTCGACGTCGCGAAGATCTGCTGGAAGTCCTCGGCGGACAGCGAGCCGGTCGTGAAGGCACGCACCGCGTCCCCCAGGGACGGCGGCGAGGGCTCGGGATACAGCGGCTGCTCGCCGTAGCCGCCACCCATCTGCTGCTGTGCGCCCGGGTTCTGGTCGTAGCCGTACATACCGCAAAGAGTAATCGGACACATCAGGCCCTTGAGGGGTTGCGTCTTATTACTGGCGGGTAGCATCATCGTAGAGGTCAGCTGATATACGCACCGCCAGCTCGTCGCCCGTCCGGCCCACACCCCTTCCCGGGGCGCTGCACGCCACTGCTATTGATTACGGAGCCTTCCCATGGGGCACTACAAGTCGAATCTCCGCGACATCGAGTTCAACCTCTTCGAGGTCCTCGGGCGCGACAAGACGTACGGCACCGGCCCGTTCGCCGAGATGGACGTCGAGACGGCGAAGAGCATCCTCGACGAGGTCGCCCGCCTCGCGGAGAACGAGCTGGCCGAATCCTTCGCGGACGCCGACCGCAACCCGCCGGTCTTCGACCCGGAGACCGGCACCGCGCCGGTCCCGGAGACCTTCAAGAAGTCGTACCAGGCGTTCATGGACTCCGAGTACTGGCGTCTGGGCCTGCCCGAGGAGATCGGCGGCACCACCTCCCCGCGCTCCCTGATCTGGTCCTACGCGGAGCTGCTGCTCGGCTCGAACCCGGCCGTCTGGATGTACTCCTCGGGCCCGGCGTTCGCCGGCATCCTCTTCGACGAGGGCAACGAGGCGCAGAAGAAGGTCGCCGAGATCGCCGTCGAGAGGCAGTGGGGCTCCACGATGGTGCTGACCGAGCCGGACGCCGGTTCGGACGTGGGCGCCGGCCGCACGAAGGCGGTCGAGCAGGAGGACGGCTCCTGGCACATCGAGGGCGTGAAGCGCTTCATCACCTCGGGCGAGCACGACATGTCCGAGAACATCCTCCACTACGTGCTGGCACGCCCCGAGGGCGCGGGCCCCGGCACCAAGGGCCTCTCCCTGTTCCTGGTCCCGAAGTTCCACTTCGACTGGACCACCGGCGAGCTGGGCGAGCGCAACGGCGTGTACGCGACCAACGTCGAGCACAAGATGGGCCTCAAGGCGTCCAACACCTGCGAGATGACGTTCGGCGACCGGCACCCCGCCAAGGGCTGGCTGATCGGCGACAAGCACGACGGCATCCGCCAGATGTTCCGCATCATCGAGTTCGCCCGCATGATGGTCGGCACGAAGGCCATCGCGACCCTGTCGACCGGCTACCTCAACGCGCTGGAGTACGCCAAGGAGCGCGTCCAGGGCACCGACCTGTCGCAGTTCATGGACAAGAGCGCCCCCAAGGTCACCATCACGCACCACCCGGACGTGCGCCGCTCGCTCATGACGCAGAAGGCGTACGCGGAGGGCATGCGCTCCCTCGTGCTGTACACCGCCACCGTCCAGGACGCGATCCAGGAGAAGGAGGCCGCGGGCGAGGACGCCAAGGCACTGCACGGCCTCAACGACCTGCTGCTCCCGATCGTGAAGGGCTACGGCTCCGAGAAGTCGTACGAGCAGCTGGCGCAGTCGCTCCAGACCTTCGGCGGCTCCGGGTACCTCCAGGAGTACCCGATCGAGCAGTACATCCGTGACGCCAAGATCGACACGCTGTACGAGGGCACGACGGCGATCCAGGGCCAGGACTTCTTCTTCCGGAAGATCGTCCGCGACCAGGGTGCCTCGCTGAACACCCTCTCCGAGGAGATCAAGAAGTTCCTCGCGGGCGCCCAGGGCAACGAGGAGCTGTCCGGTGCGCTGGACTCGCTCGCCAAGGCGGCCGTGGACCTGGAGGCGATCGTCGGCACGATGATCACCGACCTCACCGCGACCGGCGAGGACGTCAAGAACATCTACAAGGTGGGTCTCAACACCACCCGTCTGCTGATGGCCTCCGGCGATGTCGTCGTCGGTTACCTGCTGCTCAAGGGCGCGGCCGTCGCGGTCGAGAAGCTGCGGGACGCCTCCGCGAAGGACGTCGCCTTCTACCGGGGCAAGATTGCCGCCGCGAAGTTCTTCGCCGCGAACGTCCTGCCGGGCGTCTCCGCCGAGCGCGCGCTCGCCGAGTCCGTCGACAACTCGCTGATGGAGCTGGACGAGGCCGCGTTCTAGCCTTCGGCCCGCTCGCGGTCACGGCCGACAGCACCGCCCCCCGGAGACGCTTTCGGGGGGCGGTGCTGTCGTAACGGCCGGGTACGCCGGCCGCGGGCCCGGCCCGCCCGGAACGGCGGAAAGCCCTCCGCGGCGCTCCCCGGAGACGGGGCGGACGCCGCCCCGGGACGACGGTGAAACCTCTGGGTCCGGCCTCGTTACAGTGAAGAACATGAGTTCCTCCCTCCGCTTCGACCGCGGGCACACCGACGATCTGATGGCCTTCCTGATGGCCTCCCCCTCCCCGTACCACGCCGTGGCCGCCGCGGCCGAGCGGCTGGAGAAGGCCGGATTCCGGCAGGTCGAGGAGACCGCGGCCTGGGACGGCACCAGCGGAGGCAAGTACGTCCTGCGCGGCGGCGCGATCGTGGCCTGGTACGTGCCGGAGGGCGCCGCGGCACACACCCCGTACCGGATCGTCGGAGCGCACACCGACTCGCCGAACCTGCGGGTCAAGCCGCTGCCCGACACCGGGGCGTACGGCTGGCGGCAGATCGCCGTGGAGATCTACGGCGGGACACTCCTCAACACCTGGCTCGACCGCGACCTCGGCCTCGCCGGGCGGATCTCGCTGCGCGACGGCACGCACCGGCTGGTGAACATCGACCGGCCGCTCCTGCGCGTACCGCAGCTGGCCGTGCATCTGGACCGGTCGGCCAACCCCGACGGCCTGAAGCTCGACCGGCAGAAGCACATGCAGCCGATCTGGGGCCTCGGGGACGTCGAGGAGGGCGACCTGATCCGGTTCGTCGCCGAGGAGGCGGGCGTCGACGCCGACGACGTGACCGGCTGGGACCTGATGCCGCACGCCGTCGAGCCGCCCGCCTACCTGGGCCGGGACCGCGAGCTGCTGGCCGGGCCCCGGATGGACAACCTGCTCTCCGTGCACGCGGCCGCCGCCGCGCTCGCCGCCGTCGCCGGGCAGCCGGACGCCGAGCTTCCGTACATCCCGGTCATGGCCGCCTTCGACCACGAGGAGAACGGCTCGCAGTCCGACACCGGCGCCGACGGGCCGCTGCTCGGCACGGTCCTGGAGCGTTCCGTCTTCGCCCGCGGCGGGACGTACGAGGACCGCGCCCGTGCCTTCGCCGGAACCGTCTGCCTCTCCTCCGACACCGGCCACGCGATCCACCCCAACTACGCCGAGCGCCACGACCCGACCCACCACCCGGTGGTCAACGGCGGACCGATCCTCAAGGTCAACGTCAACATGCGGTACGCGACCGACGGCAGCGGCCGGGCCGTGTTCGCGGAGGCGTGCCGGAAGGCGGACGTGCCGTGGCAGACGTTCGTCTCCAACAACTCGATGCCGTGCGGCACCACGATCGGCCCGATCACGGCCGCCCGGCACGGCATCCAGACCGTGGACATCGGCGTCGCGATCCTGTCGATGCACAGCGCCCGTGAACTGTGCGGCGCGGACGACCCGTATCTGCTGGCCAACGCGGTGGCGGCGTTCCTGGCGGGCTGAGCCCGCCCCGCCCGGCCGCGGCGCCGGGCCGGGTACCCGATCCGTACACCGGCCCGGAACCGCCGGGCGTCTGCCGACAGCGCCCCGTCGACCGGCCGGTGACCCCTCGCCGACACCGCGGCACCCCCGATATCCTGGGACTTTGCCCGTGCCCCCACCTCGGGCGTACCCCGCCCGGAAGGGAAGCCGTACGTGGAGTTCCGGCTGCTCGGCACCGTCTCCGTCGACACGCACACCGGGCCGCTCCCGCTCGGTCCCGCCAAACGCCGCAGCCTGCTGGCCGCGTTGCTGCTGTCCGCCAACACACCCGTATCCATCGCGCGGTTGACGGACTCCCTGTGGGACGACGAACCGCCGCTGCATGCCCGCAGCGTCATCCAGGGGCATGTGTCCCGGCTGCGGGCCCTCCTGGTGGGCGCGGACGCGGAGGCGTACGGGGTGGAGCTGGTCACGCTCGGCGACGCGTACGTACTGCGGGCGCCGGAGACCCTGCTGGACTCGCAGCGGTTCGAGGAGCTGCTGGTCCTGGCGCGGGAGCAGCGCAACCCCGCCGACACCGTACTGATGCTCAAGGAGGCCCTGTCCCTGTGGCAGGGCCCGGCGCTCACCGGCGCGTTCGCCGGGCCGCCGCTCCAGGCCGCCGCCCATTCGCTGGAGGAGTCGCGGCTGGCGGCGGTCGAACAACTGGCGTGCGCCCACGCGGCGCTGGGGGAGCACAGCCGGGCGGCGGCGATGCTGCGGGCGGAGGCGGTCGCGCATCCGATGCGGGAGTCGCTGGCGGCGGCGCTGATGACGGCGCTGTACCGGGCGGGGCGCCAGTCGGAGGCGCTGGACTGGTTCCACCGCACGCGGCGGCTGCTCGCCGACGAGCTGGGGATCGACCCGGGACACGAACTCGCCGACGCGTACGCGCTGATACTCCGCGGCGACCCCGGTCCGGACGAACGGCCCGCAGAACCATCAGAACCCGCAGAACCTGCCGAACCTGCCGACCGCTCGCGCGACGTGAACGGCGGTACGGAGGGCGGGGCAGGGGCCCGGACGGAGACCGGGGCGGGGACCCGGACCGAGGCCGGGGCGGGGGCCCGGACGGAGACCGGGGCCGGTACCCGTACGGGCATCGTCCCCGGCCCGCCGCCTCCCCGTCCGCTCGCCCCGCCGCCCCTCGTCGGTGACCCGCACCCCACCGATCTGCTGCCCCGCGCACCCCGCGGCTTCCACGGGCGGGTGCCCGAGCTGGCCGCGCTCACCAGGGCCGCGGCGGGCGAGGCGCCCGTCTGCCTGGTCACCGGACCGGCCGGCGTGGGAAAGACCGCGCTGGCCCTCCAGTGGGCGCACCGCAACCCCGCCGCCTTCCCGGACGGCCGGCTCTTCGCCGATCTGCGCGGGTTCAGCGACACCGGTGAGCCCGCGCTCCTCGAAGTCCTGCGCGAGTTCCTGCTGGCGCTCGGCGTCGCCCCGCGCCGCGTCCCCGAGTCCGTCTCCGCCGCGGCCGCTCTCTTCCGGTCCCTGACGGACCGGCGCCGGCTGCTCGTCGTCCTCGACAACGCCCGTGACTCCGCCACGGTCAGGCCCCTGCTGCCGGGCGGCACCGACTGCGTCACGCTGGTCACCAGCCGGCACCGGCTGGAGGGCCTCATCGCCTCGGACGCGGCCCGCCCCGTCCCGCTCGACATACTCGAACCGCAGGACAGCACGGCCCTGCTGGCCGGGGTGCTCGGTGAGGACCGGGTCCTCGCCGAGCCCGTGGCCGCCCGTCGGCTCGCCGGACTCTGCGGCGGGCTGCCGCTCGCCCTGCGCGTCATCGCGGCCCGGCTGGCGGGACGTCCGCAGCGGACGCTGGCCGACGTGACCGACGAACTGGCCGACGAGCGCAGCCGGCTGACCTACCTCGACGTGGACGACACCGGTGTCTCGGCCGCGCTGCGGCTGACCGTGCAGCAACTGCCGCCGGACGCCGTCCACCAGTTCACCCGGCTCGGCCACCACCCCGGCGGCCACTTCGACCCGTACACGGCCGCCGCGCTCGCCGGCACGGACCCGGTCGCCGCCGCGGCGGCGCTGGACCGGCTCGCCGCCGCCCACCTCGTCACCGAGACGGCACCCGGGCGCTGGGGGCTGCACGATCTGGTCCGCCTCTACGCCCGCGGGCTGGACCCCGCGTCCGGCGCCGAAGCCCTCGTCGGCGTCCTCGACCACTACATCGCCACGGCGCTCGCCGCCGCCGACACGGCCGAACCCGGCGGTGAGCCCTGCTTCGTCCTGCCGGACGGCTACCGCCGCCCCGCCGCCGTCAGGGACTTCACCGACCGGGCGGCGGCGATGAACTGGCTGGCCACCGAGCGCGACGACCTCGCCCTGGCCGCCGTCGCGGCCCGGACCGCCGGGCTCGACGACCGGGCCTGGCGGATCATCCTGCTCCAGTGGCCCCAGGTGGTGTGGCGGGTACGGGACGGCTGGGCCCCGCTGCTGGAACTGGCCCTGGACTCCGCCCGCACCGAGAACGATCCGTACGCCGAGTCACGGGTGCTGAATCTGCTGGGCTGGGTGCTGACCGAGGAGGGCAGGACCACCGACGCCGTCACCCTGCTGGAGCGCTCGCCCGCCCTCGCCCGGCAGGCCGGTGACCGGCTCGGCGAGGCGACCGCGCTGATCAACCTGGCCATCGTCCAGGCCGAACAGGGCGGGCTCGACGCGGCGCTGGAGGGCTGCGAACGGGCCGTCGGCCTGGCCCGCGAGGAATCCGACGCGCACACCGAGATGCTCGCCCTGCAGCACCTCGCCCGGATGCAGCTCACCGCCAACCGCCCGCAGGACGCCCTGCACTCCGCCCGGACGGCGCTCGACCTCGGGCCCGAGCACGAGGAGGTCGCCCGCCGGGTGCTGCTGCTGGCCGTCGGCGGCGAGGCCCGGCTGGCACTCGGCGAGGAGGACGACGGCATCCAGCTGCTGGACCTGGCCGCCGGGGAAGCGGAGAGCGCCGGTTACGACGAGGGCGCGGTACGGGCCCTCGAAGCGCTGCTGCGGGTCACGGCGCGGACGGAGTACCGCAAACGGCACGAAGAGGCGGTCCAGCGGCTCGCCGACAACGGCTGAGCCGCGCGCCCACGCGATGCTGAGCCGCGCGCCCGCGCGATGACGTGGGAGTGACGGCCCCGAACGTCAGCGGGACGTCAGCGGGACGCCATCAGAACATGAGCGGCCCGCCCCAGACTCATGGATGTCAGCAGGTCAGGGGCGTTCGCCAATGACCAGGCGTCCGCCTCACCGTCACACTCGGGGGAATTTCCATGAGCACGCTCCGCCACCGCACCACCGTCCTCGCCGCCGCGACCACCGCGGTGCTCGCCCTGGCCCTCACCGCCTGCGGCGGGGACGACACCGGCACGAAGTCCGCCGGTTCGGCGAGTGACGCCGCAGTGGCCGCTGCTTCGACGGGCGCCTCCCAGCCCGCCGCCGACGCGACGACCACGAACACCGGAGCCACGAAGGCGAACACCTCGAAGACCGGCACGTCCAACGGCAGCGCCAAGACGGGCGGCGGCACCGGGTCGGACGGCAACACCAGCGACAGCTACGCCTACAAGCACCCGTGCCAGAGCGGGGACCTGTCGATACGCGTGTACCCCCGCGAGGGTTCGGCCACCCAGCAGGTGATCGAGGTCAACAACGTCGGCGCGAACTCCTGCGGCCTGAGCTACTTCCCGCGGGTCAGCCTGGGCGCTTCGAAGGCCTCGGACCACAGCTCCGACATCCAGCCGGCCGTTCCCGGCGGCCTGGGCGGCGCACCCGCGTACCCGGTCAAGCCCAAGACGGCCGCCCTTGCGGTGATCGACCTCAACCCGAGCGGTGCGAACGGCCTGACCTGGATCGACGAGATGAACGTGCTCGCCGACGGCGACCACATGCCCAACGCCGACACGCAGAACTTCGAGCTCGGCCCCGATGTGAAGGTGCGCGACCCGAAGCTCGGCCTGTACCGGAGCACGGTCGCCGAAGCGGTGAGCTCCATGAAGCAGGCGGGCACCTCCTGACCTGCTGAGCCGGGCCGTACGACGAGCCCCGCGGGACACGGCCCCTGCCCCGCCGCACACACCGCACCCGGCGCAGAAGGCCCTCCGTCTTGTCCGGAGGCCGGGGCTCCGCGCGCCGTCAGGCCCGCTCGTCCATCCCTGCCAGCACCAGCGGCAGCCGGGGCGTTCCCTCCGCGGTCACGCGGACGGGGACGCCCCAGTCCTGTTGGTGGACGTGGCAGGCCGGGTACTCGTTCGCCGGATCGTCGTCGCAGGACGCCGCCATCGCGGACACGTGCAGGACCCCCTCGGTGACGCCGTCGGCCAGGACCAGGTCGCGGAACAGGTCGGTGCCGGGACCGGACCCCTCCGCCAGCAGCCCCGGCGGGGTGGCCGAGACCAGCAGCCGGGTCGAGGGACCGTACCGGGTGTCCAGCTTCTGGCCGGCGGGCGCCTGGAAGACCACGTCGAGCCGGAGCGTGCCCGGGGCGATCTCGGTGGCCGCGCGCCGGGTGCGGTGCGCCTGGTCGGCGACGCGCACGGCCTCCTCGGGAAGCCGCAGCCGGGTCAGCCGGTGCCGGGCGGACTCGACGACGACGAGATCGCCGTCGGCCGCCACGGCGCCACTGGGCTCGCGCAGATCCGTGGCCAGGGTGGTGACCTCACCGCTCACGGGGTCGTAGCGCCGCAGCGCGTGGTTGTACGTGTCGCAGACGGCCACGGACCCGTCGGGCAGCGCGGTCACCCCCAGCGGGTGCTGGAACAGCGCCTGATCCGCGGCGCCGTCGCGGTGCCCGAAGTCGAAGAGGCCGGTGCCGACGGCCGTGCGGACGGCGAAGCCGGTCCCGTCGCGTTCGACGTACCGCAGGGCGGACGTCTCCGAGTCGGCGACCCACAGCCGCTCCCCGTCGGCCGACGCGGCGAGCCCGGACGGCTGGGCGAACCAGGCCTCGTCGGCCGGACCGTCGACCAGGCCCTCGTTGGTCGTGCCCGCCGCGACCCGCACCGTCTCCGTCGCGGGGTCGTACGTCCACAGCTGGTGCACGCCCGCCATGGCGATCCACAGCCGGTCCGCGAACCAGGCGACGTCCCAGGGGGAGGAGAGGTCGACCTCGCGGGCCGGGCCCGTCGTCGGCGAGCCCTGCCACCACTGGCGGCCGGTGCCGGCGAGCGTCGTCGTCACCCCGGTGGCGAGGTCGAGGGCACGAAGGGCGTGGTTGACGGTGTCGGCGACCGCGATCCGGCCGTCGGGCAGCACGGCGAGCCCCTGCGGCTCGGAGAACCGGGCATCCTCCGGTCCGCCGTCGGTGAACCCTCGGTCCCCCGTTCCGACGTGACGACGAACCGTTTCGCTGTCACGTTCGATCTCGACGAGGCGGTGGCGGGTCGTGTCGGAGACGAGGAAGCCGCCGTCGGGCAGGAGCAGGGCCTTGCCGGGGAACCGCAGATGCGTGGCGACCGGTTCGGGCGCGACATAGGGGCCGTCGCCGCGGCGCAGCGTGCCCTTCGCCCCGTGCTCCGCCTCCAGCTCCTCGACCAGCTTCGCGAGGGCGTGCGCATGGCCCTCGCCCGCGTGCTGGGCGACGATGTACCCCTCGGGGTCGATGACGACGAGCGTGGGCCAGGCGCGTACGGCGTACTGCTTCCAGGTGGCCAGTTCCGGGTCGTCGAGGACCGGGTGGTGGACCTCGTACCGCTCGACGGCGTCGACGACTGCCTGGTGCTCGGCCTCGTGGACGAACTTCGGCGAGTGCACACCGATGATCACGACGGTGTCGCGGTGCTTCTCCTCCAGCTCGCGCAGCTCATCGAGGACATGCAGACAGTTCACACAGCAAAAGGTCCAGAAATCCAGGATCACAATGCGTCCTCGCAGGTCAGCGAGGGTGTACTGCTGGTCGCCTGTATTGAGCCAGCCGCCCTTGCCGACCAGCTCGGGGGCCCTGACGCGTGCACGTGTTGCCATGTGAAGAGTCAACATCACCAGGGCCCGCGCGCATTCCGGAGGGTCCACGCATTCCGGAGAGCCCTGGGGGAACCTGTGCACCATGAGATTCCTGGTACGTGAACGGCTCTTCGCTGTCGGTGACGACTACTGGATCGAGGACGCGGACGGCCGCAAGGTCTTCCTCGTCGACGGCAAGGCCATGCGGGTGCGTGACACCTTCGAGCTGAAGGACGCGCAGGGCCGGGTCCTGGTCGAGATCCGGCAGAAGCTGCTCAGCCTGCGCGACACGATGCTCATCGAGCGCGACGGCGAACAGCTCGCCACGGTCAGACGCAAGCGGCTGTCGCTGCTGCGCAACCACTACCGGGTCACGCTGGTGGACGGCACCGAGCTCGACGTCAGCGGCAAGATCCTGGACCGCGAGTTCGCCATCGACTACGACGGGGAACTGCTGGCCCAGATCTCACGGCGGTGGCTGACCGTCCGGGACACCTACGGCATCGATGTCGTACGGGAGGACGCCGATACGGCGCTGCTCATCGCCGTATCGGTGTGCGTCATCGTGCTCGCCGACAAGGAGCACGAGGACTGACCCCGGCACGTTTCACGTGAAACGCGCCGCCTTGCCCGCCTCCGGAACGCGCGCCTGCCCGCCCGCCCCGAAAACGCGTGCCTACCCGCCCGCCTCGGAACGCGTACTACTTGCCCGCCCCGGGAGGGGCCAGCCCCAGCCGCCGGTCCTTGAGCGCCGGGAACTGCTCGCGCGTGGCGGCCACCTTCGCCGGGTCGAACTCCACGCTCAGCACCTCCTCGTCCGCGCCCGCCTCCGCGAGCACCTCGCCCCAGGGGTCGACGACGATGCTGTGTCCGGCCTGCTGGACTCCGGCGTGGGTGCCCGCGGTGGCGACGGCCAGGACGTACGACTGGTTCTCGACGGCGCGGGCCTGGGCCAGCAGCGTCCAGTGGGCGCGGCGGCGCTCGGGCCAGCCCGCCGCGACGATCAGCGTCTCGGCGCCGGCGTCGACCAGGCCGCGGAACATTTCCGGGAAGCGCAGGTCGTAACAGGTGGCGAGGCCCAGCGTGGTCTGCGGCAGGGCGACTGTGACGAGCTCCTCGCCGGCCCCCATCATGACCGCCTCGCCCTGGTCGAAGCCGAAGCGGTGGATCTTGCGGTACACGGCGGCCCGCTCGCCCTCGGGCGTGAAGACGAGCGCGGTGTTGTAGAGGGTGCCGTCGGCCGCGCGCTCGACGAAGGAGCCGGCGTGCAGCCAGACACCGGCGTCGGCGGCGGCCTTCGCCATGAGGTCGTGGGTGGGCCCCTGGAGCGGTTCGGCCTCGTCCGCGAAGGCCGTGTACGCGAAGGCGCCGACCGGCCAGAGTTCGGGGAGCACCACGAGATCCGCACCGCGCTGGGCCACGATCAGCGAAGCCGCACGTTGCCTACGGGAATTGACGGATTCGTCCGGGTCTACTGCGATCTGGATGAGGGAGGCGCGCACACTACCACCGTCCTGGCATTCGAGCCGTCAACACGGGCCTACGATCGTCACACGAAAGCACTGCCGGGGTGCCTGCTCGCAGCGTAACTTAGCGATCGAACCTCCCACGCAGCCCACCGCCCGCGCCCAGCACTCCAGCCCATGCACCGCAGAACCGCACGAGGGGTCCCGTGACCGTCCATCCCAGCCTCCAGACCTACGCCGATGCCTGGACCCACTCCATCGAGTCGATAGCCGAGCTGGTGAAGCCGCTCGCCGAAGGAGAGTGGAACAGCCGTACGCCGTGCCCCGCCTGGTCGGTGCGTGACATCGTCTCGCACATCATCGGCATGGAGTCCGAGCAGCTCGGCGACCCGCGCCCGATCCACACGCTGCCGCGCGATCTCTACCACGTACAGAACGACTTCGCCCGCTACATGGAGATGCAGGTCGATGTGCGGCGCCACCACACCGCGCCGGAGATGACCTCCGAGCTGGAGTACACGATCATTCGCCGCGCACGTCAGCTGCGCAACGAGTCGCGTGACCCCCAGACCATGGTCCGGGCGCCGCTCGGCGCCGAGCAGACCCTCGAACTGGCCTTGCAGATGCGGGCCTTCGACGTCTGGGTGCACGAGCAGGATCTGCGGGCGACGCTGGGGCAGCCCGGCAATCTGGACTCCCCCGGCGCCACCGTCGTCCGGGACACCCTGCTCGCCGCGCTGCCGAAGGTGGTGGCCAAGGACGCGGGCGCGCCGGCCAGTTCGGCGGTCGTGCTCGATGTGCACGGGGAGCTGGAGTTCCTGCGCACGGTCAGGGTCGACGCGGAGGGCCGCGGGTCGGTGGACGGTTCACCGTCCCTCGGACCCGCGGTGACGCTGGCGATGGACTGGGAGACGTACTACCGCCTCGCCTGCGGGCGGGTGCGCGCGGGGGCGGTCGCGGACCGGATCAAGGTCGAGGGCGACGCGGACCTGGCAACGGCGATCCTGCAGAACTTCGCCGTGACGCCATGAGGCCGTGAGGCCGTAACGCCGTGAGGCCGTAACGCCGGGGCATCGCGATGCCCGGATGTCGCCGTGCCAGGCGCCGTAGCGCCTCGGCGGCGCCGTGCCACTGTGGTCGGCGGCGCCCGTCGCACAAGGACGGGCGCGCCGCCGATCCGGCGCGACAGCCGCGCTACGCGGGTACGTGCACGGCTTCCACCCGGCTGATCACATGGTGGTCCCGCTCGCGGTGCGTGGCGCGGGAGTGCAGCCGCAGAATCTGCACGACGCCGAGCGCCTCCAGTACGAAGACCGAGGAGAACGCGATCCGGTAGTCGTCCCCGGTCGCGTCCAGCAGCACGCCGACGGCGAACAGCGTGGTCATCGAGGCGATGAAGCCACCCATGTTGACGATGCCCGACGCGGTGCCCTGGCGCTCCGGCGGGTTGGCGGGCCGTGCGAAGTCGAAGCCGATCATCGAGGCGGGACCGCAGGCACCGAGCACCACGCACAGGACGATCAGCAGCCCCATCGGATCACGGTCGCCCGGGTAGAAGATGGCCGACGCCCAGAGCAGGGCCGTCACCGTGACCGTCCCGAGGGCCAGCGGGGCGCGGGCCGCGTGATGGCGGGCGATGATCTGCCCGTAGACCAGCCCGAACGCCATGTTGGAGAGCACCACCAGGGTGAGCAGCTCACCGGCGGTGGACCGGCTCAGCCCCTGCGCCTCCACCAGGAACGGCAGCCCCCACAGCAGCAGGAACACCATGGCCGGGAACTGCGTGGTGAAGTGCACCCACATACCCAGCCGGGTGCCGGGCTCCCGCCAGGACGCGGCGATCTGCTTGCGTACGTAAGCGGCACCCGCGTGCTCGGCGGGCGGCGGCTCGTGCCCCTCGGGGTGGTCCTTCAGGAACAGGAGAAGGAGGACGAGGACGAGAACCCCCGCGGCGGAGCTGCCGGCGAAGGTGGTGGTCCAGCCGAATCCGTGCAGGGCCCGCGCGATGAAGAGCGTGGAGACGAGGTTGCCCGCCATCCCGAAGAGCGCGGCGACCTGCCCGATCAGCGGGCCGCGCCGGGCCGGGAACCAGCGGGCGCCGAGCCGCAGCACGCTGATGAACGTCATCGCGTCGCCGCAGCCGAGCAGCGCCCTGGACGCCAGTGCCATGCCGTACGAGGGGGAGAGCGCGAAGCCCAGCTGCCCCAGGGTGAACAGGACGGCCCCGAGGGTGAGGACCTTCTTGGTGCCGAGCCGGTCGACCATCAGGCCGACGGGTATCTGCATGCCCGCGTAGACGAGCAGCTGGAGGATGGAGAACGTGGAGAGCGCGGAGGCGTTGACGTGGAACCGGTCGGCGGCGTCGAGCCCGGCGACCCCCAGGCTGGTGCGGAAGATGATGGCGACGAAGTAGACGGCGACACCGATGCCCCAGACCCACGCGGCACGCCGGCCGCCGGGTGGATCACCGGGCAGGGACAGGGTGGGAGCAGCGGCGGAACTCACCGGTCCTCACCCCTGACGAGCACCTTGACCCGGCTGACATGGCGCCGCACGACCTGCGCGGCACCGTCCGCGTCACCGGACCGGATCGCCTCCAGCAGCTCACCGTGCTCGGTGATGTTCGCGGCGATCCTCCCCGGGTGCGCCTCCATCACGGCGACGCCCATCCGCAACTGCCGGTCGCGCAGCTGGTCGTAGAGGCGCGAGAGGATGTCGTTGCCCGCGTTGCGCACGATCTCGGCGTGGAAGCAGCGGTCCTTCACGGACACGGCGGCCAGATCCCCGGCCTCCGCCAACTGCCGCTGATCGTCGAGCAGTTCCTCCAGTCGCCCGATCAACTGCGCCGACGCGGGCACGGCCTTGCGGGCCGCGAACTCCTCGACCAGCAGCCGGGTCTCCACCACGTCCGCGATCTCCTGCGCGGAGACGGCGAGAACGAGGGCGCCCTTCTTCGGATACAGCTTGATCAGCCCCTCGACCTCCAGCCGCAGCAGCGCTTCGCGCACGGGCGTGCGGGAGACCCCGACGGCCTCCGCGAGATCGCCTTCGGTGAGGAGCGTGCCGCCCTCGTAGCGACGGTCGAGGACCGCTTCCTTGATGTGGGTGTAGACGCGCTCTGCGGCGGGCGGCTGCTTGGCGGAAGACCTCACGGCGGACTTCGCAGGGGGCTTCAGGGCTGGAGGGGCGGCAGGCATGCACACAGCATAGATACAAGATGCGTGCATGAGTTCACCCGTCCGAGATCCGGACAGATTTCCGGACGGATCCGGGACAGGCCGCGTACGGGTGCGGGCCTTTCCGGACGGATGCGCGTACGGAAACGGGACGGGTTTCCGTACGAGTACCCCCCTCCGGCCCGAAATCTCCGTTGCTCCGAAATTGCCCCAGGAATCAGCACATCCTTCCCCGGGCCTCATGAGTCTCACCACCGAGCGGCACCCTCATGTGGCCGCATTCCAGGTGCATTTGGAGCGTTCAAGTTGAAAATCGGCATTAAGGGCATAAACCGCGTTACCGCCACTGCCACCGTGGCCCTGACGGCGGGTGCCGTCATCGCGGGCAGCGTCTTCGCCTCCACCGCGCAGGCTGCCACGCCCACCCCCACGATCACCGCCAAGGGCGGTTTCGTGATGAACAACGGCACCGCGAAGACCCTGTTCAGCAAGGCCGCGGACACCCGTCGCCCCACCGGCTCCACCACCAAGATCATGACCGCCAAGGTGGTGCTGTCGCAGAAGAACCTGAACCTGGATTCCAAGGTCACGGTCCAGAAGGCGTACAGCGACTACATCGTCTCCAAGGGCGCCTCGTCGGCCCGCCTGATCGTGGGCGACAAGGTCACCGTCCGCCAGCTGCTGTACGGCCTGATGCTGCCGTCCGGCTGCGACGCCGCCTACGCGCTGGCCGACAAGTACGGCTCGGGCAGCACCCGCGCGGCCCGCGTGAAGTCGTTCGTCGGCAAGATGAACTCCCAGGCCAAGTCCCTCGGGATGAAGAACACCCACTTCGACTCGTTCGACGGCATAGGGAACGGCTCGAACTACTCGACGCCGCGCGACCTGACGAAGCTCGCCAGCAACGCGATGAAGAACTCCACGTTCCGCGCGGTCGTGAAGACCAAGTCGACCAAGCAGAAGGTCACCACGAAGTCCGGTGGCTACCGCTACATGGCGTGGTCCAACACCAACGCGATGCTCAGCAGCTACAGCGGCGCGATCGGCGTGAAGACCGGCTCCGGCCCGACCGCCAAGTACTGCCTGGTCTTCGCCGCCACTCGCAAGGGCAAGACGGTCATCGGCACGGTGCTCGCCTCCACCAACGCGACCACCCGCACCGCGGACATGAAGAAGATCATGGACTACAGCTTCAAGAAGTAGCCCGGTCCGGCAGCACGCGCAAAGGAGGGGGCCCGCGTCACGCGGGCCCCCTCTCGCCGTTCCGGAGGATGCTCAGTCGAGACAGAACTCGTTGCCCTCGACGTCCTGCATGTTGATGCACGACTCGTTGTCCTCGTCGGCATAGAGCACATTCGTGCACACCGCGCCGAGCGCCACCAGCCGATCACGTTCGGCCTCAAGCACGGCCAGCCGCTCCGCACCCACGAGCCCGGTGCCGGCCCGCACATCGAGATGCACCCGGTTCTTGGCGACCTTCCCTTCGGGAACGCGCTGGAAATACATGCGCGGGCCCTCACCTGTGGGATCCGAGCACACGGCCCATGAACCCTGTCCATCAGAAGGCAGCGTTACGGAGTACCCCAACACCTCGCACCAGAAACGAGCCACACGCTCGGGTTCCGCACAATCGAAAGTGACCTGGAACTTCTTGACGGATGACATCCGGCCACCTTAACAGCGGACTTTCGCAGTCCAATTGCCAATAAACATCCGAGTGTTCACCACCGTACGTACCTGTTCGCGCCTTGGCATCTTCATGGCGCATGGCGGGAAACAGTGGCCCCTGACCTCAGCCGGCGGTGTCCGGCTCGGGCTCCGCCGCACGCCCCTTCCTCACCCTGCGCGGCCTTCGAAGCCGTCATGGCGGCCATCCGCGTTCCGCGAAAGGGACCCGGAAGACCAAGGACCCGTCCCGATACAGTCCTGGCCGACCGAGCATGCTCGTCTCGCGCGATCCGAAGTCACCTTCGCCGGCGTGGGATTCGCGCCGTCATCCCCCAGCCTTCAGATCAGGTGGGCCACCGCCTGCGGCGAGGCCGTGCCGGCGGTCGGTCACCGGCTTTCGACGCGGATGCATACACGCAGCGCAACACGGTCGAGCGATGCATTAACCGGCTCAAGCAGTGGCGTGGCCTGGCGATGCGTACCGACAAACTGGCCGTCGCCTATCAGGCCGCGCTCCACCTCGCCGCCATTCTTATCTGGAGCCGGGGCTGAGGAGCGTGGATACCAGATCACGCGCGGGAAGCTTGTGAGCATCGTGAGACAGTGCCCCAAAAGGATACTTTCAGTGAAAAAATCAGCATGATCCGTGACTCTGCGTATATGGTCGGGTGGAATTGTCACCCCACCCTGGAGATGTCGTGGCACGCTTCCGTACCCGTCTCGCCCTGCTCGGCTCGGCCGTAGCTCTCACCGCAGGCGCCGCCGTCCCCGCCCAGTTCGCCGGGGCGCACCCCGCCGCCGCGGCCGAGCAGCAGCAGTGGGTCGCCCTGGGTGACTCATATACCGCCGGAGTCATCCGGGCCGCGGGCAACACCTTCGAAGTCCCACGCGACGGCTGCGAGCGCACCGACCGGTCCTACCCCCAGGTCATCGACCGCGATCTCGGCGGTCTCTTCGACCTGACCAACGTCAGCTGCGGCGCCGCCACCATCGAGAACGTCACCGACACCCCCCAGAACCCGATCGGCCGTCACCTGCCGCCCATCTCCGAGGACCCGGACTACCCCTTCCCCGCGGTTCCCCCTCAGTCCGAGGCGGTAGGCGCGGACACAGACGTCATCACCGTCGGCGTGGGCGGCAACTCCCTCGGTTTCGCCGACTTCCTCACCAAGTGCGCGCAGCTGGGCGGCGAAAACGACGGCAAGGGCACCCCGTGCAAGGACGCCCTGGCAGCCGACGTCCCGGACCGGCTGAAGACCGTGCGCCATGAATACGACCGGATGCTCGCCGTGCTCCACCAGCGCGCCCCGCACGCGAAGATCCTGGCCGTCGGCTACCCCACGGTCATCCCCCGAGACGCCTCCAAGTGCAGCTTCGGCGACCTGACGCAGTTCGGCACGATCACCTCCGGCGACCTGGCCTGGCTGCGCCAGGACGTCCTGGAACCCCTCAACAAGGCCATCGACGACTCCACCGGCACACAGGACGCCGCCAGCTTCGTCAACCTCTACACCTCCTCCCGGGACCACAGCGTCTGCGACGGCACCAAGTGGGTCGAAGGATTCGTCACCCTCCCTGACCAGCTGTCCATCGTGCACCCCAACGCCCTCGGCCACCGCAACGCCGCCGACCACGTCGAAGAAGCGATGCTGAACACTCTCAGCTGACCTGCACCCGGCACCCGGCACCCGGCCGGCGATCCCGCAGCGAACCGGCCTCCGGCACCAGCCGGAGGCCGGTCCTACTTTCCAGGCCCACCTCAAACCCGGCCTCTCACTTCTGGGAGACAGGCCCTAACAAGGACCTGTACCGGCCATGCTGGGGGCACCGGCTCAGGTTGCCGCCGCATAACACCGGACGGTCACCTTCTGCTCCGGGCTCCACCGCTGTTCGACCGTGGCCAGCAGCTGCCAGCCGAGCCGCTCGTACAGAGCCGCCGCCGCGGTGTCCGAAGCCACCACGTCGAGCACCGGATGCACATCGCGATTCTGTGCCGCTGCGACAGCCTGCCCCATCAGCAGAGCACCGATCCCGTGGCCGCGGGCCCACGGGGCGACGAACAGTCGGTTGACCACGGCGGTCGCATCGATACTCAGCCCCGCGCGAGCGCTCCACAGCCCGGGAGCCGCGTCTCCCGCGTCGCTCCGGGACAGGCCGATGTGGCCGGCCACGCGGCCGTCCAGTTCCGCCACCCAGGAAGCGATGAGCGACGGCGGTGTGAGCCATGCGCCCGGGGAATCGGGCCAGTTCACCGGATAGCCGTCGCGCTCATGGACCTCTGCCAGCACCCGCGCACAGTCACCGAGGTCGCGATCAGTCCGCGCTCGGGCACTCGGGAGTACGTCCGCGCCGTACACGCTCTCGCTCTTCACTGCGGCATGGAAACACAGCCCAAGGCCAGTGAACAGCGACCTTCGCGACAGGCGCCGGCCGGCCGGGTCGGGTCAGTCCGACGACCGGACCAGCCCGGCCCGGAAGGCGCCCCAGGCGGCGGGGCCGAGGACGATGACGGGGCCGTCGGACTGTTTCGAGTCGCGGACGGCGACGGTGTGGGGGATGTTGCGCGCAACTTCGACGCACTCGCCATTGCCGCTGCTGTAGCTGGACTTGACGAACTCGAAGTGTGGCACGACTACAACTCCTTGCGAATACGCCCTATCAGAGCGATGGAATCGCGGGGAGCGAGTCCGCACCTGGCGATCCGACCGAACGTGACGTTATGGCGCGCCGCATCCGACTCGCTCTCAAGCCACAGCGTAGACGACGTGGTGTCCATGTAGACCACGTCCATCGCACCGGGTTCAGCGAATGACACGATGCTAAAAGCGCTGGTCATACCCGGGTGCGAGCCCGCGAGGAACGGGACAACCTGCACTGTGACATTTGGCTTGTCAGCAGCCTCCGCCAGACGTTCCAGTTGAGCGCGCATCACCTCACGGCCGCCAACCAATTGCCGCAGGGCTCCTTCTCCGACGATCGCCCACAGTGCAAGAGGACTGCCGTCCGCCAGGCGCGCTTGGCGTGCGATCTTCGCTTCGACGAACCGCTCGATCTCGTCCGGGTCGTCCCAGTCCGCGTTGCCGACAGCGAGCGCCCTGGCATAGTCCGGCGTCTGGAGCAGTCCCGGCACGAACGCCCCTTGCCAGGTCCTGACCCCCGTGGCGATGTCTTCGAGCGCGACGTACTCGACCAGCGAACGCAGCTCCGGATACTGGTTCCACCAGCCCTTCGCCTTGCGGCGCTCCCGGTCCAACCGGGCCACCTCCAGCAGGCGGCTGACGATCTGCGCGTCCTCAAGACCGTAGAACTCGCAGAGGGCCCGGATGTCCGGGTCCCTCATCGGAACCCACCCCTGCTCCATCTTCACGATCTTCGAGTTGGTCGCGCTGATGACCTGGGCTGCCTGCTGCTGCGTCTTCCCTGACGCGTCGCGCAGGCGCAACAACTCGCTACCGAGCCTGCGCCCCAGGACAGTTGACGACCGATTGCCTTGCCGAGTCGTTCGATTCACCGCACCAGTGTGGCCTTCCACGGCACAGGTAGTCGACCACCATCGCTCATTGGAGACAATTGGCTCCGTTTCACTTGCCTCCAACTCATAGCAGTCGCTACGTTCGGCTCACAGCCGCTCACACAGCGGAGCCGAAACCGGCGGAAGTGCACCGCCCTGCCCTGCGTCGAAACCGGCGCCCCGCAGGCGCGGCATCGCCACCGCCCGTACCCACGGAGGCACGCGTCCATGACCGCAGCCGAACAGATCTCCGTCCCCGAACCCGTCCTCCGCGAGGACCGGCTCGACTACACCCCCACCGCGCGCAGCGTCGCCCTGTGCCGTCATCGCGCCGCCCGGCTCGTCCTCCAGTGGGGCCATCCGGAGCTGGCCGGCGACGCGTCCCTCCTGGTCAGCGAGTTGGCGACCAACGCACTGCTGCACGGCGCCATCGAGGGCCGCCTTTTCCGCGTCCACCTCACGCTCACCGCGACCACGCTCCGTATCGCGGTGAGCGACGCGCGCGGCGAGCGGCTGCCCGACCCCCGCGAGGTGACCGACGACGAGTGCTACGGGCGGGGGCTCCTGATCGTCGCGGGGCTCGCGGACCGCTGGGGCGTCGAGCCACGCACCGCCGGCAAGACCGTGTTCGCCGAACTCGCCCTGCGGCAGGGGCCGGACATGCTGATGGGCCCGCGCGAAGTCGTTCGTGCGGGCCCATCTCGTACAGCTACGCCCAGGTGATCAGGCGCTTCGGCTGTTCCAGAATCGCGGCGACGTCCGCCAGGACCTTGGAGCCGAGCTCGCCGTCGACCAGGCGGTGGTCGAACGACAGGGCCAGCGTGGTGACCTGACGGGGCTTCACCTTGCCCTTGTGGACCCACGGCTGGAGCTTGATCGTGCCGACCGCGAGGATCGCGGACTCGCCCGGGTTCAGGATCGGCGTGCCCGTGTCGACGCCGAAGACGCCGACGTTGGTGATGGTCACCGTGCCGCCCGCCATCGCGGCGGGGGAGGTCTTGCCCTCGCGGGCCGTGGAGACCAGCTCGCCCAGGGACGCGGCCAGCTGCGGGAGCGTCTGCTCGTGCGCGTCCTTGATGTTCGGGACGATCAGTCCGCGCGGGGTGGCGGCGGCGATGCCCAGGTTGACGTAGTGCTTCTGCACGATCTCCTGGTTCGCCTCGTCCCAGGCGGCGTTGACCTCCGGGTTCCGCTTGATCGCGACGAGGAGGGCCTTGGCGATGATCAGGAGCGGGTTGACCCGCACCCCCGCCATGTCCTTGTCCTCCTTGAGCTCCGCCACCAGCTTCATCGTGCGCGTCACGTCGACGGTGACGAACTCGGTGACGTGCGGAGCCGTGAACGCGCTGCCGACCATCGCCTGCGCGATGGCCTTCCGTACGCCCTTGACCGGGATGCGGGTCTCGCGGGCGCCCACCGTGGTGACCACGGCCGGAGCCGGGGCCTCGGCGGTGGGAGCGGCTTCCGCCACGACGGGCGCCGGGGCCTGCGCCGGTACGGGCGTGGCCGCCGCGTGCACGTCCTCGCGGGTGATGATGCCGCCCTCGCCGGTCGGGACGACCGTCGCCAGGTCGATGCCCAGGTCCTTGGCCAGCTTGCGCACCGGCGGCTTGGCGAGCGGCCGGCTCTCCCGGACCGTCACGGCGCCGTGGCCGTTCATCTCGCCCTGGATCGCCGCCGCGGCGGCCGGTACGGAAGCGGCCGTACCCTTGCGGGCCCGCCGCTTGGTCGAGCTCTCGGAGACTCCGTACCCGACCAGGACCGGCTGGCGGCCCTTCGGAGCCTCGGGCTCCGCCGCCTCCGGCTCGGCAGCCGGCGCGGGCACGGCGGCCGGCGCCGGGGCCGCGTCACCGCTGCCCGGGGCCACGTCCACCGCGATGATCACCTGGCCGACGTCGACGGTCGTGCCCTCGGGGAAGCGCAGCTCGTGCACCACCCCGTCGAACGGAATCGGCAGCTCCACGGCCGCCTTCGCCGTCTCGACCTCGCACACGACCTGACCGTCGGTGACGGTGTCGCCGGGCTGGACGTACCACTTGAGGATCTCGGCCTCGGTCAGTCCCTCGCCCACGTCGGGCATCTTGAACTCACGGAAGCGAGCAGCGTTGGAAGTGTCGGTCATCGTTGTCACGTCCCAGTCCTCAGTACGCCAGCGAGCGGTCGACGGCGTCGAGCACGCGGTCGAGACCCGGCAGGTACTCGTCCTCCAGCCGCGCCGGCGGGTACGGGGCGTGGTAGCCGCCGACCCTCAGCACCGGTGCTTCCAGGTGGTAGAAGCAGCGCTCGGTGATCCGGGCGGCGATCTCGGCACCGGAGCCGTAGAACACCGGCGCCTCGTGGACCACGACGAGCCGGCCGGTCTTCTCGACCGAGGTCTGGATGGTGTCGAAGTCGATCGGGGACATCGAGCGCAGGTCCAGGACCTCGATCGACTTGCCCTCCTCCTCGGCGGCCTCGGCCGCCGCCAGGCAGACCTTCACCATCGGGCCGTACGCGACGAGCGTGAGGTCGGTGCCGGTACGGGCCACCGAGGCCTTGTGCAGCGGACCGGGGATGGAGTCGGTCTCGACCTCGCCCTTGTCCCAGTAGCGGCGCTTCGGCTCGAAGAAGATGACCGGGTCGTCGCTCTGGACGGCCTGCTGCATCATCCAGTACGCGTCGCTCGCGTTCGACGGCGAGACCACCTTCAACCCCGCGACGTGCGCGAACAGGGCCTCGGGGGACTCGCTGTGGTGCTCCACGGCGCCGATGCCGCCGCCGTACGGGATCCGCACGACGACCGGCATCTTGATCTTGCCGAGCGCGCGGGCGTGCATCTTCGCGAGCTGCGTGACGATCTGGTCGTACGCGGGGAAGACGAAGCCGTCGAACTGGATCTCCACGACGGGCCGGTAGCCGCGCAGGGCCAGGCCGATCGCCGTACCGACGATGCCGGACTCGGCGAGCGGGGTGTCGATCACCCGGTCCTCGCCGAAGTCCTTCTGGAGCCCGTCGGTGATCCGGAAGACTCCGCCCAGCTTGCCGACGTCCTCACCCATGATGAGGACCTTGGGGTCGGTGTCGAGGGCCTTGCGCAGCGACTCGTTGAGAGCCTTCGCAATGGACATCTTTTCCATGGCCATGGCTACTTGCCCTCCTCGGCGGAATCCGCGAACGATGCCTGGTAGGCGGCGAACTGGGCGCGCTCCTCGTCGACGAGCGGGTTCCCGTCGGCGTAGATGTGGTCGAACATCGCCATCGGGTCCGGATCGGGCATCGCCCGTACCGCCTCGCGCACCCGCTTGCCGAGGACCTCGCTCTCCTCGTCCAGCGCGGTGAAGAACGCCTCGTCCGCGGCGCCCTCCTTCTCCAGGTAGGCGCGCAGCCGCAGGATCGGGTCCTTGGCCTCCCAGGAGGCGCGTTCCTCGTCGGCCCGGTACTTCGTCGGGTCGTCGGAGGTGGTGTGCGCGCCCATGCGGTAGGTGAACGCCTCGACGAGCGTCGGTCCCTCTCCCCGGCGGGCCCGCTCCAGCGCCGACCTGGTGACCGCCAGGCAGGCGAGGACGTCGTTGCCGTCGACCCGGACGCCGGGGAAGCCGAAGCCCTGCGCGCGCTGGTAAAGCGGGACGCGGGTCTGCTTCTCGGTCGGCTCGGAGATCGCCCACTGGTTGTTCTGGCAGAAGAAGACGACCGGGGCGTTGTAGACCGCGGAGAAGGTGAAGGACTCGGCGACGTCTCCCTGGCTGGAGGCGCCGTCGCCGAAGTACGCGATCACGGCCGAGTCCGCGCCGTCCTTGGCGACGCCCATGGCGTAGCCGGTGGCGTGCAGGGTCTGCGAGCCGATGACGATCGTGTACAGGTGGAAGTTGTTGCTGTTCGGGTCCCAGCCGCCGTGGTTCACACCGCGGAACATCCCGAGCAGATTGGTCGGGTCGACCCCGCGGCACCAGGCGACGCCGTGTTCGCGGTACGTCGGGAAGACGTAGTCGTCGTCGCGCAGGGCCCGGCCGGAGCCGATCTGGGCGGCTTCCTGACCGAGCAGGGAGGCCCACAGGCCCAGCTCGCCCTGGCGCTGGAGGGCGGTGGCCTCGGCGTCGAAGCGGCGGGTCAGGACCATGTCCCGGTACAGACCGCGCAGTTCTTCGGCGGTCAGGTCGATCCGGTAGTCCGGATGCTCCACGCGCTCGCCCTCGGGCGTCAGCAGCTGTACGAGCTCGGGCTCGGAACTCTGCGGCGTCTTGGCGGGCGTCTTCGCGGACGTCCTAGCGGGCGTTTTCACGGCGCTGGTCCGCTTACTGCTGCGTCGCGGTTTGCTCGCGGCAGTGCTCTCCACGGTCACGTGCGTGCTCCTCCGTCGGTCCGGCCCCCGGGGTCTGCCGGGAAGCCAGTGCGGCTCGCCTGTGTCCGTACCCGTGCACGGGGTGGGTGCCGCTCGGTCCGGGAACAGGCGTGACAGGTGCCCCGGCGAGCGCCCTGCCAAAAGCACGTTACCCAGTAGGCCGCATAACTGCGAAACCCTATCTGACCTGCGATTTTGCTTGGATTTCCAAGTAAATCGAAAAAGTCGGGAACTCTCGCTGGTCACAGCTCTGGGAACAGCCTTGCAGGCCGCCGGAACAACGGCACGTTATCCCGCCGTTCGGCGGCAGGGAAGAGGCGAGTGTGTGAGACTGCGTTTTGTGCGCGAACAAGGAAAAATCACTGTTTTTCTGCTGGACGACCACGAAGTCGTCCGGCGCGGAGTCCATGAATTGCTCTCGGTCGAGGCCGACATCGAGGTCGTCGGCGAGGCCGGCACGGCGGCGGACGCGCTGGTCCGCATCCCCGCGACCCGGCCCGATGTGGCGGTGCTCGACGTACGGCTGCCGGACGGGAGCGGGGTGGAGGTCTGTCGGGAGATCCGCTCCCAGGACGAGAGCATCAAGTGCCTGATGCTGACCTCGTACGCCGATGACGAGGCCCTCTTCGACGCGATCATGGCGGGTGCCTCGGGCTATGTGCTGAAGGCGATCCGCGGCAACGAACTGCTGAACGCGGTACGGGACGTGGCGGCCGGGAAGTCGCTGCTGGACCCGGTCGCGACCGCCCGGGTGCTGGAACGGCTGCGCGACGGCAAGAAGGGCCGGGGCGACGACAAGCTCGACAGCCTCACCGAACAGGAGCGCAAGATCCTCGATCTGATCGGGGAGGGACTGACGAACCGGGTGATCGGCGAGCGGCTGCACCTCGCCGAGAAGACGATCAAGAATTACGTCTCCAGCCTGCTCTCCAAACTGGGCATGGAACGGCGCTCGCAGGCCGCCGCGTACGTGGCCAGACTCCAGGCCGAGAAGGGCTGAGCGGCACGGCGGAACAGCCCGGCGCGCCGGGCGGGCGCCGCGTGACGGGACGGCCGGAACGGGACCGGTGGCGCACGGCGGGACGGCCGTGACGGGCCGATCGGCGCACGGCGGGACGGGCCCGGGTGCGCGGGCGGGCGCCGCGTGACGGACGTGCCGGGAAGTGGGCGAAGAGGCCGCGGCCCTCGGTGATCTTCGGGACTTTGGTCCCGGGGCACCTGGGGCCGCGGCCTCTGTTCACGGCCTCCCCGGTGGCGGAGAGTCGAGGGCATGCCCCCTGAGGAACTCCACGCGATCGAACTGCTCGGCCGCGTCCCGTACGGCCGACTGGCGACGAGCATGCGAGCCCTCCCGATACTGGCGGTCGCCCGCCACATCGTGGTCGACGGCCGCGTCGTCCTGCGGATGCACGACGGCCTCGGCTACCACGAGGCATGCAACGGCACGGTCGTGGCGTACGGGGCGGACAACTTCAACACCGCAGCCTGCGGGGACGCCGGCGAGCTGTGGTCCGTGCAGTTCACCGGCCCCGCCGAGATCGTGCACCCGACCCCCGAACAGCAGGAGCGCTTCGGCGCCGCTCCCGCCCAGGTGAACGGGGAGCCCTTCGCCCCGGCCTACCTCGGGGTCGACCCGCATTTCGTCTCCGTGCACACTCTGGGCTTCCCGCGCAAGTCCGCAGAGCCGCAACGCAGCGTGATCTAACATCTGGTGAGTGCTGCGCTCATCTGTAACCCTTCCGTCTGCTCCGCCGGCCGGCGAGGCGCTGTGCTCGTCCGCACCCCGTCCGGCCGCGCCCCGCCCGCCCGTTCCTCCGGTGGACGAGGTGCTGCGCCGCTACCCGGATGCCGGTGAGCCCCTCACCTGCAAGCCCGTCACCCAGGGCCTGCTCAACCACGGCTACCGCGTCTCCACCACCCGCGGCCGCTACTTCCTCAAGCACCACCTCGACGACGCCACCGGCGACCGCGCCACGATCGTCCGCCAGCACCGCGCCACCCAGCGGCTCCAGTCACTCGGCGTGCCCGTCGCCCCGCCCGTGGAGGACACCGAGGGCGACACGGTGACGGAGATCGGCGGCCGGTGCTACGCCCTGCACCCCTGGGTCGACGGGTTGCACCGGGCCGGCGCCCAGCTCACCGCCGACCAGTCGCAGCGGCTCGGAGCGCTGCTCGGGGCCGTGCACACCGGGCTCGAACAGGTCATGGAGGCGGGCACGGGGCTCGCCGGCCGGTCCGGCGGGTACCGGAGCCCCGACCCCGCCGACACCTTCGCGCTGATCGAGGACCTGCTGGCGGCGGCGCGCGGACGCCACCCCCGGGACTCCTTCGACGAGCTCGCCGAACACCGCCTCCTGGAGCGGCGGGCCCTGCTGGAACAGCACGCCGACCGCCGGCCGCCCACCCCCGACATCCCGGCCACCGGGTGGGTGCACGGCGACTTCCACCCGCTGAACGTCCTCTACCGGGGCACCGACCCGGTCGCGATCGTCGACTGGGACCGGCTGGGGGTCCAGCCCCGCGCGGAGGAGGCGGTACGGGCCGCGGCGATCTTCTTCGTACAGCCGGCCGGAAAGCTGGAACTGGAGAAGGTACGGGCGTACGCGGGCGCCTACCGGCGGGCGGCCGGGGCGGGAGCGGCGGAACTGGCCGCGGCGGTGCACCGGGTGTGGTGGGAGCGGCTCAACGACTTCTGGATACTGCGCTGGCGGTACCGCCTGCACGACCGGAGGGCCGACCCGCAGTTCCCTGCGGTGTCGGCCCTGGCGGTCTGGTGGACGCGCGAGTACGAGGCGGTGTGCGAGGCGTTCACCGGGTGAGGCCCCTGGAAGGTCAGGGGACCGAGCCCCCGGGGATGCCGGCGTTGCCGGCCTGACCCGCGCTGGTCCCGGTGGTGTCGCCGGCGGTACCGCCTTCGTTCCCTCCCGTACCCGCTGTCGTGCCGTTGTCGGTGTTGCCGCCCGTACTGGTGCCGCCGCTGTCGCCCGGACCGGTGCTGGTGCCTTCGTCCGCCCCCGTGCCGCCGTCGGTGCCGGTACCGGCGTCGGTGTTGCCGCCCGTGGCCGGTGCCGACGGCTTGTTGGACGGCGGGTCGGACGGCTTGCTCGGCGGGACCGACGGGGGGTAGGAGTGCCGCGGCGTCGTTTCCTGCTGGTTACCGGTGGAGTTCTCCGGCTGCTGGCTCTGCTCGGTCTGCTCGTCGGTCGGCGAGGGCGGACTCTCCGGCTCGGACGGCGAGACGGAGGTCTCCGTGGGCGTCTTCTTGTGCTGGTTGTCGTTGTTGCCCGCCGCGTTGACGGCTATGGCGACGCCGGCCCCGATCGCGATCAGCGCGAGCACGACGAACAGCCACAGCTTGCTGCGGCCGCCACCTCCCTGATGCCCGCCTTCGTAACCACCGTCGTCGGGGTTCATCGGCGGCAGGATCGGGCCCTGCGAGGTCTCGCCGTGCTGCGGGTGGCCCATCGCCATCGTGGCACCGGTGACGCCCAGGGCCGGGGTGTGGCCGCCCTCGTGCATCGCGACCGGGCCGGTGTTCCAGGTGCCCGTGTGGCCGCCCTGCACCTGGAGCATCTGCAGGCTGTACTGGACGAGGCCGCGCATCTCCTCGGCGCTCTGGAACCGGTCGTCGGGGTCCTTGGCGAGCGCGCGCATCGCCAGCCCGTCCAGCTCCGGCGGCACCATGTCCAGCACCTCGGACGGCGGCATCGGAATGTCCTGCACATGCTGATATACGACGGAGAGCGGCGTCTCACCCGTGAACGGAGGCCGCAGCGCCAGGAGTTCGTACAGCAGGCAGCCGGTGGCATAGAGGTCGGATCGGTGGTCGACGGCCTTGCCCAGCGCCTGCTCGGGAGAGAGGTACTGCGGCGTCCCCATGACCATGCCGGTCTGCGTCATCGTCGACTGCGCGCCGTGCAGCGCACGGGCGATGCCGAAGTCCATCACCTTGACCGCGCCCGAGTTCGTGATGATCACGTTGGCGGGCTTGATGTCGCGGTGCACGATGCCGTGCTGGTGCGAGTACGCGAGGGCTTCCAGCACGCCCGAGACGATGATCAGCGCCTGCTCGGGCGGCGGGGCCTCGGCACTGAGGAGCAGGTCGCGGATGGTGTGGCCCTCGACGAGCTCCATCACGATGTAGGGGACGGTCTGGCCGCCCACGACGTCCTCGCCGGAGTCGTACACGGCGACGATCGCATGGTGGTTGAGGCCCGCGACCGACTGCGCCTCGCGCGTGAACCGGGCCTTGGAGACCGGGTCCTCCGCGAGGTCGGCACGCAGGAGCTTCACCGCCACCGTACGTCCCAGCCTGACGTCCTCGGCCGCGAAGACCTCCGCCATGCCGCCCCGGCCGAGCCGGTGGGTCATCCGGTAACGTCCGTCACCGACGACACCGTCGATGCCCCAGGAGTCGGTGCCATCCGAAACTCCGCCGCCGTTTGCTTCGGAATCGGGTGCCATCAGTCCTCGCCGTCGTATCTGTCCGCGCGTCCGCGGGTTCTCACGGTGTCTAGCTGCATTGCCACGTCACGCTACAGCCTTTGCCGGACACACCGTTTCCGAGAGGGACCGGTCATCCAACCGCCCGGCGCGCCGGGCGCGCAAATTCCATGAGGTTCCTGTAACGCTTCCGAGACGCTTCTTGTGCGTAGGGTCACGGAACGAGCACCTGGCTTGACGTGTCGTACCCCTCGGGCAGACTTGGCCTGATAGGGATCATCGCGTCAGTCGCGCGCCGAGGGGGAAGCAAGTCATGAGCCAGGACGGCGCACACGGCGCTCAAGGGCGCTACGCGGGCGGTTCGGTCGCCGGCGGCCGGTACCAGCTTCGCGACCTGCTCGGCGAAGGCGGGATGGCGTCCGTATATCTGGCGTACGACTCCGCTCTGGACCGCCAGGTCGCAATCAAGACACTGCACACGGAGCTGGGCCGCGAGCAGTCGTTCCGCGAACGGTTCCGGCGCGAGGCGCAGGCCGTTGCAAAACTGCAGCACACCAACATCGTCTCCGTCTTCGACACCGGCGAGGACGAGCTCGGCGGCGCGCTGATGCCGTACATCGTCATGGAGTACGTGGAGGGGCAGCCGCTCGGCTCCGTGCTCCAGGCGGACATCCAGAGCTACGGCGCGATGCCGGCCGACAAGGCGCTCAAGGTGACGTCCGACGTACTGGCCGCGCTGGACACCAGCCACGAAATGGGTCTCGTCCACCGCGACATCAAGCCCGGCAACGTGATGGTGACCCGGCGCGGTGTCGTGAAGGTCATGGACTTCGGCATCGCCCGCGCCATGCAGTCGGGCGTCACCTCGATGACGCAGACCGGCATGGTCGTCGGCACCCCGCAGTACCTCTCCCCCGAGCAGGCCCTGGGCCGCGGGGTGGACGCGCGCTCCGACCTGTACTCGGTCGGCATCATGCTGTTCCAGTTGCTGACCGGGCGCATCCCGTTCGACGCGGACTCGCCGCTCGCCATCGCGTACGCGCATGTCCAGGAGGAGCCGGCCGTGCCCTCCGCCATCAACCGGTCGATCACCCCGGCGATGGACGCGCTCGTCGCCCGCGCGCTGAAGAAGAATCCGAACGAGCGCTTCCCGAGCGCCGCGGCGATGCAGGACGAGATCGCGCGTGTGCTGAGCGCGGGCGCGCAGACGGGCGCCCCGGTGATCGTCGCGGGCGGCGGCGCACCGTCGAACAGCGGTTCGGGCGTCGGCTCGGCGGTCTTCCCGCCGGTCGACCAGTCCACTCCGGCACCGCAGAGCGTCCAGACGCCGTACCAGCCGGGCCCGTACCAGTCGGGTCCGTACGGCGCGCCCACCCCGGCTCCGTCGTACGGCTATCCGCAGTCGGGCCCGGCGTACCAGGGCCAGGCGCCGATGTCCCCGATGCAGCAGCAGACCCCGCCGCCGTACACGATCGCGCCGCAGCCGCAGGCCGGCTCCCGCGGGGGCGACTCCAGGCGGAACATGCCGGTGATCGTCGGCTCGATCGTGGTCGCGCTGATCGCGATCGGCGGATTGATCACTGTGCTCTCGCTGAAGGACCCGGGCTCGGGCGACGACCCCTCCGCGAAGGACTCGCCGGCCGCGAGCGAGCACAAGGACCCGGAGCGGAACCGGACGATGAGGACCGAGGCCTGCACGGACCCCATGGAGGACACCAACGACCCGAACAAGGTCGACGCGCCGAGCTTCCTCTACAAGGACATCCTCTCGGCGAAGACGTGCGCGGAAGCGGCGGGCTGGACGATCAAGGAGATCAAGGTCCCCGGGAACGCCTACGCGGAGGACCAGGTCGTCGACCAGTTCCCGACTTCCGGAACGGCCGTGCCCAAGACCGGCGCCCACTTCGAACTGCGCATCGCGACGGGCGACCCGGCCTGAGCGGGCGCGGGCAGGATGCTCGCGCGGAGGGTGCTGCGCGGGCACGGGTGCTCGCGCGGAGGGTGCTGGGCGGGTTGGCCGTGGTGCGCGGGTAGGCGGTGAGGCGCGGGTAGGCGGTGGGGCGCGGCTGCGGGGAAGTGACGGCCCTCTGTGTCCGTCCGCGAGGGTGCCTTCCGGGACCACGCACGCGTAGGGGCGTCTCCAGGGACCGGTACGGCCCCAGGGGTTCACCGCACGTTCGAGATGCCGGACTTCACCACACGTTCAAGATGCCGGACATATCGTCACATGTGACGCTGCCCTCATGGCTCCAGGACTTCTCCCTTCGCGGTCCACGAGGTGCGTGGTCTGTCTCATATTCTCGGCGGGTGCGGCGCTGGGGGCCGCGACGGGCGAGGCGCACGCGGAACGGCGTGCCCCCGGCGGGGCGGCGGGGGCGGTCAGCGTCCCGGTGACGCCGCCCGCGACCACGTCGTCCGCACCGCCCGCCCGCCCGTCCAGCGCCCCCGAGGCCGAACCGCCGGGCGAGGCTCCGGCCACCCCCTCGACCACTCCTTCGGCCGAATCCCCCGCGATACCCACGGCCACTCCCCCGGACGACCCCTCGCCCACGCCCTCGGCGTCCTCGGCATCCCCCTCCCCACCCTCCGGCGACCCTTCGGCCACGCCCTCCGCCGACCCTTCCCCCGCCTCCGCGGCCGACGGGTCACCGCCCCCCGAAGCGCAGTCCCCGCTCGCCGGGCGCGAGGCCGGGGAGGGGCGACTGCGGCCCGGACGGCCGCTCCCGCCGTGGGAGCCGGCCCACGCGAACAGTTCCCTCGACGAGCCCGACACGCGACCCGCGGCAACCGATCCGGGGCTGGTGCCCACCGCGATACCGGCGGCCAGCACGTCCCCCGCGCCCGGCCGACCCGCGCCCCAGGCCTTCGGCGGTCCGGCCGCGGAGCGGGTGCAGCGGGTGTCGCTGGGCGGGGGAATCGCGTTGATAGGGCTGGGCCTGGGCTTCCTGGCGTTCCGCATGCGGCGCCCGAACTGAGGCGGGCCGCGGCCCCACCCCAGCCTTCCCACCCCAGCACCCACCCCCTTCCCATCACCGCCCATGGGCTCCGGACGGGACTTGCGCCGAGCAACATACTCGGTATACATACTCAGTATGTCGATCCGTCACGGGCTACTGGCCCTGCTGGAACGGGGGCCCAGATACGGCTCCCAGCTCCGTACCGAATTCGAGTCGCGCACCGGCTCCACCTGGCCGCTCAACGTCGGCCAGGTCTACACGACCCTGAGTCGGCTGGAGCGCGACGGCCTGGTCGTCCAGGACGACGAGGACGACCAGGGGCACGCCCTCTACGCCATCACCGACGACGGCCGCACCGAACTGCGGAGCTGGTTCGAGACGCCCGTCGACCGCACCAATCCGCCCCGCGACGAGCTGGCCATCAAGCTCGCCATGGCGGTCGGCGCGCCCGGTGTGGACATCCGGGCCGTCATCCAGGCCCAGCGCCACCACACGGTGAAGGCGATGCAGGACTACACCCGCCTCAAGGCACAGGCCCTCGCCGATGTCCCGGCCAACCGCGACGAGGTGGCCTGGCTGCTCGTAGTCGAACAGCTGATCTTCCAGGCGGAGGCCGAGGCCCGCTGGCTGGACCACTGCGAGTCCCGGCTGATCCGCCTCGCCGAGGCCGCCGCCACGGAGCCGGAGCCCGAGGCGCGTACGACCGGCCGCACCCCGGCCGACCGCGCTCCCGCCCGTATCGCCCGCCCGCGCACCCGGCGCTGACCACAGACCACCCACGTACGCGCCCGGCACCACTACGGCCCACCACGTACGCGCCCGGCGCCCGGCACCACTACAGCCCACCGCGTACACGCCCGGCGCCCGGCGCCCGGCACCACTACAGCCCACCCACGTACACGCCCGGCGCCCGGCGGCGCCCAGCACCGCCCCGGCCCAGCGCGTGCACCCCGTGCTGGCCCCGGGCCGCTTCGGCGTCCGGCGCCGGCCCGACAGATCCGTTCCAAGGGGGAACCACCCACCATGTCCTCGCGCGCGCCGTCCCGATCCACGGCCTCGTCCGGCTCATCGCCGGCCGTCGACGCACCGGTGCTCGAACTCCGAGCACTCACCCGCACCCACGGCACCGGCATCGCCGAGGTGCACGCCCTTCGCGGCATCGACCTCGCCGTGCACGCCGGTGAACTCGTCGCGGTGATGGGGCCCTCGGGCTCCGGAAAGTCCACCCTGCTGACCATCGCGGGCGGCCTCGACACCGCGACCGGCGGCCAGGTGCTGATCGAGGGCCAGGACATGTCCGGTCTCGGCCGCAAGGGCGTCGCCGCCCTGCGCCGCCGCAGCATCGGCTATGTCTTCCAGGACTACAACCTGATCCCCGCGCTCACCGCCGCCGAGAACATCGCCCTGCCGCGCGAGCTCGACGGGGTCTCCGCGCGCAAGGCCCGCAAGGAAGCACGGGCAGCGCTGGAGGAGATGAGGCTCCTGGAGATCGCCGACCGGTTCCCGGACGAGATGTCGGGTGGCCAGCAGCAACGCGTCGCGATCGCCCGCGCGCTGGTGGGGGACCGGCGCCTCGTACTCGCCGACGAACCGACCGGGGCGCTCGACTCCGAGACCGGCGAGGCCGTGCTCGCGCTGCTGCGCAACCGCTGCGACAAGGGCGCGGCCGGTGTGATGGTCACGCACGAGCCGCGGTACGCCGCCTGGGCGGACCGGGTCGTGTTCCTCCGGGACGGCTCGCTGGTCGACCAGACGCTCACCGCCGACGCCGACTCGCTGCTGGCCGCCGAGGGTGCCGAGGGCGCCGCGTGAGCGTCTTCACGGGCTGGCGCGCCGCCCTCCGCATAGCCAGGCGCGACGCGATGCGCGCCAAGGGCCGCAGCGCGCTGGTGGTCGCGATGATCGCGGTACCGGTACTCGGCGTCACGGCGCTCGATGTGACGTACCGCAGCGTGACGCCGAGCGTCGCCGAGACGCTGACCAGCAAAATAGGCTCCGCCGACGCACTGTTCAGCGACGAGGCGATGGGGCCCATCGAGCAGCTCCCCGACGGAGCAATAAGCAACATCTACATGGGCGTCGACGACGCAGCGCCCGTGAAGGACGGCGGTGCGGTCGACGTCAGGGCGACGTTCCCCAAGGGTTCGCGGGCGATCACCATGCAGTCCGTCCCGGCGAATGTCACCACCCGGTACGGCGTCACGGACACCGAGATCGTCGAGATCCGGACGTCGGACGAGATGGTGCGCGGCAAGGTCGACCTCGTGCGCGGCGCCTACCCGCACGGCAAGGGCGAGATGGCCGCCACGGAGCCGTTCCTGAAGGCGACCGGACTGCACGTCGGCTCGACCACCACCGTGCGCGACTCCGGCCGGACGTACACCGTCACCGGCGTGGTCGAGCTGCCCGGCGAGCTGAAGGCCAAGGCGCTCTACGCCGAACCCGGTGCGGTCATCGCGCCGTGGCAGGCCAAGGCCGACCACGACAAGAAGGTGCTTCCGCCCAACGCCGGTTCCACGGACTGGCTGGTCAAGGGACCCGCAGGGGTCGGCGTGACCTGGCCGACCGTCATGGAGGCCAACAAGTCGGGCGTGCTCGTCACGTCCCGGCAGGTCGTCAACGACCCGCCGCCGGACTCCGAGGTCCCGCTGATGGCCAGAAACCCCGCCGTCGGCGACACCGAGCCCCACGTGCTCAGCACGGCACTCATCACCGTGATCGCCATGGCGGTCCTGGAGATCGTGCTGCTCGCCGGACCGGCCTTCGCGGTCGGCGCGCGCCGTTCGCGCCGCCAACTCGGCCTACTCAGCACCTGCGGTGGAGACCGGCGCCACATCAAGGCCGTGGTGCTCGGCGGCGGTCTGGTGCTCGGCGGCACGGGAGCGGTGGCGGGTGTCGTGGCCGGCCTCGGGCTCACCACGGCTCTTCAGCCCATGATCGAGAACTGGGCCGGAAACCGGTTCGGCTCCCTCACGACGCCGCCCCTGGAGTTGCTGCTCATCGCCGCGATCGGCCTGGTCACCGGCCTGCTGGCGGCGATCGCCCCGGCGATCGTGGCGAGTCGGCAGTCCGTACTGGAGTCGCTCACCGGCCGCCGCGGCGTCCGCCGCTCCTCACGCGTGCTGCCCGTCCTGGGCGCCTGCGTGATGGCGTTCGGCGCCGCGATCGCCCTCTACGGCGGCATCGGCGGAAATTCGGCACTGGTCGCCGGTGGCTCGATCGTCGCCGAACTCGGGCTGCTGGCCTGCATCCCGGTGATCGTCGGCTTTCTTGGGCGGCTCGGCAGGATGCTGTCTCTCTCGCCCCGGGTGGCGCTGCGCGACGCGGCCCGCAACCGCGGCCGTACCGCCCCCGCGGTCGCCGCGGTGATGGCGGCCGTCGCGGGTTCGGTGGCCATCGCCACGCACATGGCCAGCCAGTCGGCCGAGAACGAGTACAACTACGTTCCCCCGCTCACCGAGGGAACCGTCGTCCTCTCGTCCACCGACGAGAAGGCGGCCGAGCGGCTCCCGCTGGCGCGGAAGGCCGTGGAGCGGAGCCTGGCCGTCACCAGCGGACACGCGGACTTCCGGCGGGTCTGGGCAGGCAGCGACTGCAGCACCTACGAGCAGAACCACTGCGGCTCGCTGGAACTGGTCAAGCCCACCGGCAAGGCCCACAGCTGCCCGCTCACCGGCAAGGGGGCCCAGAAGCTCGCCGCGCGGCTCTCTGCCGACGAGCACAAGAAGCTGATGCGGTCCCCCGCGTGCCTCGTCGACCTGATGGCATCCGGAGCCTTCAGCACCGATGAGAGCAACATCGTCGTCGCGGACGCGGCCCTGCTCGACACGTACGTGAAACTCGACGACCCCGCGGCCGCCAGGGCACTGGCCGCCGGCACCCCGGTGCTGCTCAACCCGGTGTACGCGGAGAACGGCGAGGTCACCGTCAAGGCGGTCCACCAGTACAGCGAGAAGGACAAGGAGAACGGGAAGCCCCACCCGGGCAAGGCACGGACCACCATGGACAAGCTGAAGGTGTACGTGGCCCCGGCAAAGTACGCCGCCACCCCCGGAATCCGCATGATCCTCCCGGCGAGGACCGCAGAGCGGCTCGGCCTGCACACCAGGGCGACCGGAAGCGCGTATGCCGTCGTCCACACACCGACGGAAGCCGAGTACCAGCGGGTTTCCGGTGCCATCGAACAGGCCGGCGGCGGCTTCTGGGTGCAGTCCGAATCCGGCCCCGGCCGACGGGACGACACCGTCCTGCTGATCCTGACCCTGTTCGCCGGCACGGTGACCCTGGGCGCGGCCGCGATCACGACGGGCCTCGCCAAGGCGGACGCGGAGGCCGATCTCAACACCCTCAGCGCGGTGGGCGCCCCTCCGGGCGTGCGACGGAAGCTCTCCGGCTTCCAGTGCTTGGTCGTGGCACTCACGGGTGTGGTGCTCGGCACACTGGCGGGCCTGGTGCCCGCGGTGGCGCTGCGCCTCGTCGACCTGCAGGAAGCCCTCAAGACGATGCGGCTCGAACCCACGCACTCGGCGTACACGCCGATCGTGCTGCCCTGGGAGACCATCGGTCTGCTGGTCGTGTGCATTCCGCTGCTGGCCGGGGTGCTCGCGGCGGCGTTCACACGGTCGCGCCTGACGCTGGCCCGGCGGCCCGGATGACGACGCCATCGGTGCGGTCAGTGGCCTGACCAGCTGAATTGGTGCCCCCGTGAATGGTGGATCAACCGTTCACGGGGGCACCACCGTGTTGCACGGCAGGTGTGCGAGACAATGGCGCCATGGAGATGCCGAGGAATGAACGGTCGCAGGAGCACCCCCAAGTCCTCGTAGTGGGGCAGGACGGCATGGCGATCGGCGGCGGTGGCACTGACGACGAGTCGCGTGAGGTCCCGGTGACGGAGATGGTCGAACAGCCCGCGAAGGTCATGCGCATCGGCAGCATGATCAAGCAGCTCCTGGAGGAGGTCAGGGCTGCTCCTCTCGACGAGGCGAGCCGGGTCAGGCTCAAGGAGATCCACGCGAGTTCCGTGAAGGAGCTGGAGGACGGCCTCGCGCCGGAGCTGGTGGAGGAGCTGGAGCGGCTCTCCCTGCCGTTCACCGAGGAGTCGGTGCCCTCCGAGGCGGAACTCCGGATCGCACAGGCCCAGTTGGTGGGCTGGCTGGAGGGCCTCTTCCACGGCATCCAGACGGCGCTGTTCGCGCAGCAGATGGCGGCGCGGGCCCAGTTGGAGCAGATGCGCCGCGCCCTTCCGCCGGGAAGCGGACACGAGGACGAGGACGGCGGCGGGGACCAGCACGGAGCCATCCGGTCGGGCCCGTACCTCTAGTCGGTACGCCCCTCCGGTCGGTACGCCGCATGGGTCGGTGCGCCGCGCTGACACGTATGCGCCGGTGCGGCACGTACGCGCCGCACCGGCCGGTACCCGCTGCACCGGCCGGTCCGTGCCGCACTGGTCGGCCCGTGCCGCACTGGTCGTACGCGCCTCTCCGGTCCGTACGTGCCGCACTGGCCGGTACGCCCTCCGGTCGGCGCCGCTCTGGCCGGTACGCCCTCCGGTCCGTGCCTCTCGATGGCGGAGCAACACCACCAAGGCCCGGCACACATGGTCGACGACCTGTGTGCCGGGCCCCGTTGCGTGCGGTGCGTGCTGCTCGGTGGTGGGGACGGGGACGGGGGCGGGGGGAATGGGGGCGAGGGCGGGGTGGGGCCGGGGCGGGGCGGGCGGGGAGTCAGCCTGCGGGTGTCAGCAGAAGCACTTTCCCGATGTGCACGCTTGACTCCAGCACCCGGTGGGCCTCGGCGGCATCGGGCATCGGCAGCGTGCGGTCCACGATCGGCCGTACGATGCCGTCGGCGATCAGCGGCCAGACGTGTTCGCGTACGGCGGCGACGATGGCGGCCTTCTCGGCGAGCGGGCGGCCGCGCAGCGAAGTCGCGGTGATGGCGGCCCGCTTGTTCAGCAGGGCGCTCAGATTCAGTTCGCCCTTGACGCCGCCTTGGAGGCCGATGACGGCCAGCCGGCCGTTGACGGCAAGCGCCTGCACGTTCCGGTCCAGGTACTTCGCGCCGACGATGTCGAGGATGACGTCCGCACCGGCCCCGTCCGTCGCCTCACGCAGCTCCTCGACGAAGTCCTGCTCCCGGTAGTCGATCAGGATGTCGGCGCCCAGCTCCGCGCAGTGCGCCAGCTTCTCCGGTCCGCCCGCGGTCACGGCGACCCGTGCGCCCACGGCCTTGGCGAGCTGGATCGCCATCGTGCCGATGCCGCTGGACCCGCCGTGCACCAACAGCGTCTCGCCGGGGCGGAGATGGGCCACCATGAACACGTTCGACCAGACCGTGGCCGTCACCTCGGGCAGCGCCGCAGCCAGTGCCAGGTCGACTCCGTCCGGCACGGGCAGCAACTGCCCGGCGGGTACGGCGACCTTCTCCGCGTAACCGCCTCCGGCGAGCAGTGCACACACCTCGTCACCGACCGACCAGCCGCCGACCCCGGGTCCGATCGCCGAGATGCGACCCGCGCACTCCATGCCCGGGTACGGGGACGCGCCGGGCGGCGGGGCGTAGAACCCCTGCCGCTGCAACACGTCGGCGCGATTGACCGCGCTGGACACGACATCGACGAGGACCTCGCCCTCGCCGGCTACCGGATCGGGCACCTCGGCCCATACGAGCGCCTCGGGGCCACCGGGTTCGGGGATCGTGATCGCATACATGGCGGCGAGGCTACTCCGTGGCACACCCGGGTCGAGGCCGTGCCACGAGCCGCACGATGGCGGGGCCCGCTCCCGACGTGCGCAGGTCCGGGCACGGGCACGGGTACGGACACGGACACGGACAAGAGAGCAACGCCCGGCTACGAGCGCGGCACCGGAGCAACGCCCGGCTACGAGCGCGGTGTGCCCGTGGCCGGGTTGCTCAGCGGCGGTTCGTTCGAGGCGCGCACGATGGCGATCAAACGGTCCGTCAGCTGCAGAGGACTGGCGGCCGGATCGTCGTAGCCGAGCAGTCGATGCCCCCGCAACACACTGACGACGAGATCCTCGGTCTCCCGGACGCTCTTGCCCACCTCGGCCTTTATCACCGGCCGTTCGACGAGGTCGAGGCCGCTGCCCTGCTGGATCAGGTCCTCCATCACCGTGCCCGCGCTGGGACTGAGGACGGAGAGGCCGAGCAGCCGGCCCGCCGCGCTGGCGCTGGTGATCACGGCGTCCGCCCCGGACTGCCGGAGCAGCGGCGCGTTCTCCTCCTCGCGCACCGCGGCAACGATCTTCGCCCCACGGTTGAGCTGCCGCGCCGTCAACGCCACCAGCACCGCCGTGTCGTCGCGCTGGGTGGCGATGACGATCTGCCGTGCCTTCTGAAGCTCGGCGCGCAGCAGCACCTCGCTGCGCGTCGCATCACCGACCACGCCCACGAACCCCTCGGCGTTGGCGATCTCGATCACCTTGGACGCCGGGTCGACGATGACGATCTGCTCTTTCCTCAGGCCGGTGGCGCACAGGGTCTGGATGGCCGAACGGCCCTTCGTGCCGAAGCCGACGACAACGGTGTGGTCACGCAAGTTGGCTCTCCAACGCTTCAGCCGAAAATCCTCCCGGGTCCGTTCCGTGAGGACCTCAAGAGTGGTGCCGACCAGGATGATCAGGAACAGCACCCGCAGCGGCGTCACGAGCACCACATTGGTGAGCCGGGCCGTGTCTCCGTACGGGGTGATGTCTCCGTAGCCGGTGGTGGAGAGGGTGACCGTCGCGTAGTACACCGCGTCGAGCAGGTCGACCTTGCCGTCGGCGGCATCGTGATATCCGCCACGGTCGAGCCAGACGATCAGCACAGTGGCCGCAAGCACCAGCAACGCCATCATCAGCCGCTTGGCGACCTGTCGCGCCGGTCCGGCGACGACCCTGCGCGGGAGCTGTACCCGCGTGGGTACGACGTGTTCGTCTGCGCGCCTGGCCATCGCGTCGTGGCCGGGAAGTTTCACGTGAAACACCCTTCCGTCCACGGCAACGCCGAGGCCCACGGTAGATCGAGGATCTCCACCTCGGTGCCGGACCGTACCCCGCCCGGCGGTACGACGGCCAGCCCGTCGGCCGCGGCAATTCCTCGGAGCATCGCCGGACCGTTGTAATGCAGCGGTACGACGTACTCGGCACCGCTGCCGGTTCCCGCTCTGCCGAGACTGTGCGCACTGCCGCCGGTACCGCCCGTGCCGCCCGGGCCGTCGGTGCTGCTGGTGCTGCCGGTGCCGCCCTTGCGGCGGACGACGGGCACCAGACGGGTGTCGTACGGGTGCCCGTGCACCTCGTCGCGCACGACGACCCGGTACGGCGCCGCCGGCGCACGGCCGGCCAGCCCTCGGAGCAGCGGCTCGGCGAGCGTGAGGAGCCCGGAGACAGCGGCCAGCGGATTGCCGGGCAGCCCGACCAGATACGGGCCCGCGGCCGGGCCCGCCGGCCTGAGCCCGGCCAGCAGCATCGGGTGGCCGGGGCGGACGGCGACGCCGTCGACCAGCAGCTCGGCCCCGATCTCGGCGAGGACCGGGTGGACGTGATCGACAGGTCCCGAGGCGGTACCACCGGTGGTGATGACCAGATCGGCGTCGGAGGTGGTGAGGGCGCGCCGTAGGGCCGCGACGTCGTCGCCGAGACGCTGCGGGGCCGCGGCCTCGGCGCCCAGTGCGCGCAGCCAGGGGCCGATCATCGGGCCGAGCGCGTCACGGATCAGTCCGTCGTGCGGCAGCCCGCCGGTCAGCAGTTCGTCACCGAGGACGAGGACATCGACGCGGGGGCGGGGGACGGTGTTCAGCTCGTCGTACCCGGCGGCGGCGGCCAGACCGAGGACTGCGGGCGTCACCAGGGCCCCGGCGGGGAGAAGCTGATCCCCGGAGCGGCATTCCTGACCGCGGGGCCTGATGTCCTGTCCGGGATGTACCTGGTGCTTCGCGTGGAGCAGCCTTTTGGCCTCGTCCACGCGGGCGTGCTCGCTACGGATCACGGCGTTGGCGTCCGCCGGGATGCGCGCTCCGGTGGCGATCCGTACGGCATCGCCGTCGGGGAGAGCGGCAGGGGCTCGGTGCCCGGCGAGGATGCCCAGCCCCAGGCCCGGTCGTGGGCCTGCGTCGGCGCCCATGCCTCCGGAGCCCTCCTCGTTTCGGTTCTCCTCGACCTCGCGCATGGTCCATGGCCCCGGACCGGTGACCACCCAGCCATCCATGGCGGAGGTGTCGAAGGACGGCAGATCGGTGAGCGCGACGAGCGGTTCGGCAAGTACGTGTCCGAGCGCCCGGTCGAGGGGGAGCCGCCGGGTACGGACGGGAACGTCACGGCCCGACCGCGCGGCGAGGGCGCGCGCCTCCCGCCAGGAGACCGCCCGGCTGTGCCGGTCACGCCCGTGCGGCCGGACCGCGCCCTGGTTCGGCGGCGGGGGTGGAGACGGGGTCGGCGACGGGACCGGGAGCTGGTAGGCGGACGCGCGCTCTTCCGTGAGACGGGGCCGGCCCGTGGAGTCCGACGGCTCCGAGGAACACGAGTCCATGGAATCGGACCGGTCCACAGAGTGAGGCCGGTCCGCGGAGTGCGGGCACCCCACGGAGTGCGGGCGGTCCGCGGACTGAGGCCGGTCCCCCGAGCGGAGCCGGTCCGCGGACTGAGGCCGGTCCGCCGAGCGGAGCCGGTCCGCGGACTGAGGCCGACGTGACGAGTGGGGCTCACTTGAAGACCGGCGCCCGACCAGAGCGAGGGCCTGTTCAACAGCCCGGTCCTCCTCGGCGGCCCGCAGTTCCTCCCGGGTCGGCACCCGGTCGCCCTGCGCCGGACGGTCACGCTCCGAAGGCCCGTCGTCCACCATGGCCCCCGCACCCGTCGGGGGCCCGCCGTCCCCCGTGTGCCCCACACCCGTCGAGGGCCCGCCGCCCGTCGGCACAGCGCCCATCGACGCGGCATCGGTCGCCGGGGACAGGTCGGGCCCACCGTGGCGGGCGGTCATTGCGTCTCGTTCTCGTCCGCCCACCGGAGGGCCAGCGCGGCTGCCTTGCGGGCGGCCTCGGCCACCGCCTCGGGGCCGTCGCCGTCGCTGCTCGCCTTCGCCGCCGCGTACCCGACGAGGAACGTCGTCAGGGGCGCGGCGGGGCGGGCGACGCCGTGGGCGGCGTCACGGGCGAGATCGAGCAGGACGTCGGTGTCGACGTCGAGTTCGATGCCCAGTTCGTTCTTGACTGCGGTGATCCATTCGTCCAGCACCGTCCCATGGTCTCTGATGCGGGCCCGGGCCGATGCGATGTCCTCCCAGGTGTCGCAGTCGAAGGCGGCGAGGGGGCCGGCCTCCACCCTGGCAAGGTCGAGTTCATTCGTCAGCAACCGCAGGGGCAGCCCTGACAGACCGCCGTGCTCGGTGGCGATCAGGGCGAGCTCGCGGCGCAGCGGTTCGCCACGGTAGACGGCGACGAGGGGCTGGTCGCGGCCGTCCTGATCGGTGCACAGAGCCCCTTCCCGCTCGCCGTCACGTGCGGTGGCCAGCAACGCTCCGACGGTGCTCACCCCGAGGAACGGCAGGTCGGCGGAGAGTACGAGAACCCATTCCGCGCCGGTACGCCGGACCCCGGCGTCGAGCGCGGCCAACGGGCCACCGCCCTGCGGTTCTTCGCGCGTCCAGGTCACGGCGCGCGCGGTGGGCCGCCGACCACCCACCACCACGGTGGTCGAGGCACCGGCGCAGGCCGCGAGCACCCGGTCGAGCAGCGCACGGCCACCGACCCGGATCCCGGGCTTGTCGGCGCCGCCGAGCCGTTTGGCGGCCCCTCCGGCAAGGACGATGGCGTCGTACGCGGTCATGCCTCCGAGTATGCAGGCCACGGCCTCCCGTTGGTCCTCCCGGTCCGCGATCCGGCGGATCCGCGAAGGGAGGCAACGGGAGCCCGCAGCCGAATCCGCCTACAACGTGCGCAGCAGCACCGCCGGTTGTTCCACGCAGTCGGCCACGTAACGCAGGAAGCCGCCCGCCGTACCGCCGTCGCAGACCCGGTGGTCGAAGGTCAGCGAGAGCTGGACGACCTGTCTTACGGCCAGCTCGCCCTCGTGCACCCACGGCTTGGGCACGATCCGGCCGACGCCCAGCATCGCCGCCTCCGGGTGGTTGATGATCGGGGTCGACCCGTCGACCCCGAACACCCCGTAGTTGTTCAGCGTGAACGTCCCGCCCGTCAGCTCCGCCGGGGTCAGCCTCCCGGTCCGGGCCGCCTCGGTCAGCCGGGCGATCTCGGCCCCGATCGACTCCGCGTTCCGGGCCTGCGCGTCCCGTACGACCGGGACGACCAGTCCCCGCTCGGTCTGCGCCGCGAACCCGAGATGGATCTCCGGCAGCCGCACTATCTCCCGCGCCTCCGGATCCACCGTGGCGTTGAGCTCGGGGAACCGGGCCAGCGCGGCAGTGCAGACACGAGCCAGCAGGGCGAGCACCGACACCTTGGGCCCCGCGGCCGTACCGCCGGCGCTGTTCATCGCCGATCTGGCCGCCATCAGCTCGGTGGCATCGGCGTCGACCCAGCACGTGGCATCGGGGATTTCCCGTCGGCTGCGCGCCAGCTTGTCGGCGACCGCGCCCCGTACACCGCGCAACGGAATACGCTCCCCGGCCGGGCCTGCGACCTTGCGCCCGACCGACGGCTGCACTGGAGGCAGCGGCGCCGCTGCGGAAGGCGCCGCTACGGAGACCGGCTCAGAGACCGAAACCGGCTCGGGCATCGGAACCGACTGCGGGATCGCGGTCGGCGAAGGAGCCACCACGCCGGCTGCCAGTGCCCTGATCGCCGACTCGACATCGGCACGCATGATCAGTCCCTCGGGCCCGGAGCCCGCCAGTTGCCGCAGATCGAGGTCGTGCTGCCGTGCCAGCTTCCGAACCAGCGGGGAGACGACGGCCACCGGGCCCTGCACACCCTGGGGCGCGTCCGGAACAGACGCGGGGGCTGCGGCCACCGCCGTCACCTGTGCGACACCAGGCACCGGCACCGCCTCCGGGCGGACCCGTCGGCGGCGCGCCACCGGCGCACCCGTCCCGTACCCGACCAGCACATTGCCGGACGGCTCCACCTCACCGGCACCGGAGCCGGAACCCGCCCCGCCCGGACCGGACCCGGAACCTCCGGCCGACGCCACCGCGCCGTTCCCCGACCCCGAGCCCGTCATTCCGGCCGGCCCCGGGGAACCCGCCGCCCCCAAGGTCCCCTCGGACCCCACGGCCACCGTCAACAACGGCGCCCCGACCGGAAGCTCCGTGCCCTCCTCGCCGAACCGCGCGGTCACCACGCCTCCGTACGGGCACGGCACCTCCACCATCGCCTTGGCCGTCTCGACCTCGACGACCGGCTGGTCGATGGCGACGACGTCGCCGACCTCCACCAGCCAGCGCACGATCTCCGCCTCGGTGAGCCCCTCGCCGAGGTCCGGGAGCTTGAATTCGAGTACCTGTGGCATCAGCTCTCCGCCTCCCACTGCAAGCGGGCGACCGCGTCGAGCACCCGGTCCACGCCCGGCAGATGGTGCCGCTCCTGCATCGGCGGCGGATACGGAACGTCGAACCCGGTGACCCGCAGCACCGGCGCCTCCAGGTGGTGGAAGCAGCGCTCGGTGACCCGGGCCGCTATCTCGCCGCCCGGACCGCCGAAACCGGAGGATTCATGGACGACGACCGCGCGCCCCGTGCGCCGCACGGAAGCGGCGACGGTCTCGTCGTCGAACGGCACCAGTGAGCGCAGATCGACGACTTCGAGGTCCCACCCCTCTTCGACGGCGGCTTCCGCGGCCTCCATGCAGACCGGAAGCGACGGCCCGTACGTGATCAGCGTCGCGCTGCGCCCGGTCCGGCGGACGACGGCCCGTCCGACCGGTTCCACGGCCACCGGTGCCTCGGGCGACCAGTCCGACTTCGACCAGTAGAGCCGCTTGGGCTCCAGGAAGACCACCGGATCGTCGGAGGCGATCGAGGCCCTCAGCAGCCCGTACGCGTCCTCGACAGTGGCGGGCGTGACGACATGGAGACCGGGCGTCGCCATGTAGTACGCCTCCGAGGAGTCGCTGTGGTGCTCGACACCGCCGATCCCGCCGCCGTACGGCACCCGGACCGTGATCGGCAACGGCATGGCACCGGCCGTCCGGTTCCGCATCTTGGCGACATGGCTGATGAGCTGCTCGAACGCCGGATAGGCGAAGGCGTCGAACTGCATCTCCACCACGGGCCGCAGCCCGTACATCGCCATACCGACGGCCGTGCCGAGGATGCCCGCCTCGGCCAGCGGGGTGTCCGTACAACGGTCCTCGCCGAACTCCTTCACCAGACCGTCGGTGATCCGGAAGACCCCACCGAGCGCGCCGACGTCCTCACCGAGGACGTGCACCGTCGGATCCTCGGCCATCGAGTCGCGCAGCGCTCGTCCGAGCGCCTGCGCCATGGTGGCGGGTTTGGCCTTCGCCGTCCGCCCTCCGGCCGGCGCCGCTGCGGTGGTCATCGCCCCTCCTCCATGTCATTGCCGTGCTGGTCCTGCTCGGCCTCCAGCTCGACCCGCAACCGGGCGGCCTGCTCCCGCAGTTGCGTGGTCTGTTCCGTGTACACGTGGGCGAAGAGATCCATCGGGTCGAGCACCGGATCGGTGTTCATGCGCTCGCGCAGAGCAGCCGCCATCCGCTCCGCGTCCACGCGCGCCTCCTCGATCCCGTCGTCACCGAGCAGCCCCCGCCCGGTCAGCTCCCGTTCCAGGAGTTGAATCGGATCGTGCGCACGCCACGCCTCCACTTCGCTGTCGCCGCGGTAGCGCGTGGCGTCGTCGGCGTTCGTATGGGCGTCCATGCGGTACGTCACCGCTTCGACGAGCGTCGGCCCGCCACCGCTCCGGGCCCGTGCCACCGCCTCGCCGAGGACCTGGTGCACGGCGACCGCGTCATTGCCGTCCACCAGCCGGCCCGGCATCCCGTACCCCACGGCCTTGTGCGCCAGGGACGGCGCAGCGGTCTGCTTCGCCAGCGGCACGGAGATCGCGAAGCCGTTGTTCTGCACGAGGAAGACGACCGGAGCCCGCCAGACGGCCGCGAAATTCAGTGCCTCGTGGAAGTCGCCCTCGCTGGTCCCTCCGTCACCGACCATGGCCAGCGCCACCACGTCGTCGCCCTTGAGGCGCGCCGCGTGTGCCAGGCCCACGGCGTGCGGCAGCTGGGTGGCGAGGGGGGTGCAGAGAGGCGCGATGCGGTGTTCTCGCGGGTCGTAGCCGGTGTGCCGGTCGCCGCGCAGCAGCGTCAGTGCCTCGACCGGGTCCAGGCCGCGCGCCACGGCCGCCAGCGTGTCGCGGTAGCTGGGAAAGAGCCAGTCCCGCTCCTCCAGCACCATCGCGGCCGCTATCTCGCAGGCCTCCTGCCCCGTGCTCGACGGGTAGACGGCGAGCCGGCCCTGCTTGGTGAGAGCGGTGGCCTGCGCGTTGTACCGCCGGCCGCGGACCAGCTCCGCGTAGAGCCGCAGCAGCAGCTCGGGGTCGGCGTCGGCCACGGCATCCGTACCGAGCACGCGGTACGGCTCGGGGTCCGGGAGCAGCGGCGCGGGATCGGTGAGCGGCTTCCAGGCCGGGGGCGGCGTGGGCCGGTAAGCGGCCGCGCCGGGCAGCTCTTGGACCGTCATGACAAGCACCTCCTGGCATCGAGGGGTTTCGAGCGGCGTCGGTCGGCTTCGGGGGTCGTCCGATGCCGAGGGGTGTCGAAATACATCGAAATGTCGAGCACTGTCCGAGGCGCTGATGTGGCGTGCCTCACCTACCGATTGTTCGGTCGCGAGCGCATTTTGGCTACAGGCGCCTTCAGCCTGTGGACAAACGGTTATCCACAGCCTGGGATAGGGGCAGGTCGTCCAGGACAGGGAGGCGCGGGCACATGTCAGCTGAACAAATGGCCGAGGGGGGCGAGGGTCCCGGCCAGACTCCGCCCGCGCGCCCGCTGGACGCAGTCGACCGCGACATCCTGCGGTTGCTCCAGACGGACGGCCGCGCCTCGATACGCTCGGTGGCCGACCGCGTCCATGTGTCCCGGGCCAACGCGTACGCCCGGATCAACCGGCTCATCGACGACGGCGTGATCCGCGGTTTCAGCGCGCGCGTGAACCATGAGCGGGCGGGGCAGGGGGCCTCGGCGTACATCACGCTCAAGATCGTCCAGAATTCCTGGCGCACCGTGCGCGAGCAGCTCCAGGCGCTGCCGGGGGCCACTCACATCGCGCTCGTCAGCGGCGACTTCGATGTCCTGCTGCTGGTGCACACCCCGGACAACCGGTCGCTGCGCGAACTGGTCCTGACCAAGATCCAGGCCATCCCGGAGGTGCTCTCGACCCGCACGCTCCTGGTCTTCGAGGAGACGGACCTGGCCCCGAACCCGGCCAGACCCACCGAGCTCACGTAACGGGGCCCCGTAACCGGAAATCAGAACGTTTCGGCCCCGCAGCTGAGCCGCCCGACGGCCGCCCAGCGACTGGACGGCCCAACGGCTGGACCGCTCAGCTGCTGGACCGCATCCCCTCGAAGGCCACCAGAACGAGCGTGTCCGCCAGCCGCTCACCGTCGACGCCGCCGTCCGGCTGCGGCCGATACCACTCCACCAGGGAGTTGACCATCCCGAAGAGCAGCCGCGTCACCAGTCGTATGTCCACGTCGGAGCGGAGATCGCCGTCCGCGACCGCGGCCCTGAGGAGGTCGGTCACCCGGTGGTCGAACTCGCGCCTCCGCTCCATGGCCCATCGCTCGGTCTTCGTGTTGCCCCGTACGCGCAGCAGCAGCGTGACGTAGGGAAGTTCGGCTATCAGCACGTCGACGGTGCGACGGGTGACGTACTCGACCCGTTCGATCGCACGCCCCTGCGTCGCCCCCGGCTCGTCGAGAATGCCGAAGAGACCGTCCAGCGCCCGGCTCACCGCGCGGCGGAGCAGCTCCTCCTTGCCCGCGACATGGTGATAGATGGACGACTTGGAGATGCCCGCAGCCCTGGAGAGATGCTCCATGGACGTGCCGTCGTAGCCGCGCTCGTTGAAGACACGGACGGCGACGGTGAGCAGAGTCTCCGGGGTGTACGTGTCCCGCTTGGCCGTGGTCATGTCCGCGATCCTCCCCTACGAGTTGTCCACAGGTTTGGCGGGCCCCCTTGTCCCGACCGATCGTTCGGTTACTCTAACTCTGTCCGCCCGTTCCTGCCCAGCTCGCTGAGGAGTTGGTCCGTCATGGCCGCCGAGCTCTCCCCGCACCTGCTGTCCGAGAAGCACCGCCCCACGCTCGACCAAGCCCTCGACGCGATCCGTACGCGCGCCTACTGGTCCCCGCATCCCGAGCATCCGAAGGCATACGGCGAGGGCGGCGCCCCCGGCAGCCTGAGCCCCGCCGAGGGCAAGGCCGCCTTCGACGCCGTGCTGCACACCCGGCTGGACCTCGGCCAGCCGGGCACCGACGGCTGGACGGGCGGGGAGATCTCTCCGTACGGGCCGGAGCTGGGGGTCGAATATCCGCACGTCGACCTGGATGTCCTGCTGCCGGCGATGCGTGCGGGTATGGCCGCCTGGCGTGCGGCGGGTCCCGAGACCAGGGCCCTGGTCTGCCTGGAGATCCTCGCGCGGATCAGCGCCAGGACCCATGAGTTCGGCCACGCGGTGATGCACACCAGCGGCCAGGCCTTCATGATGGCGTTCCAGGCGGGCGGCCCGCACGCCCAGGACCGCGGCCTGGAAGCGGTGGCGTACGCGTACGAGGAGCAGATCCGCACCCCGCAGAGCACCGACTGGTCCAAGCCTCAGGGCAAGCGCGACCCGCTGCAGCTGCACAAGTCGTTCACCGCGGCCCCCCGCGGCATCTCGCTCCTGATCGGCTGCAACACGTTCCCCACGTGGAACGGCTATCCGGGCCTCTTCGCCTCCCTGGCCACCGGCAATCCCGTCCTGGTCAAGCCGCACCCGCGCGCCGTGCTTCCGCTCGCGCTCACGGTGCAGCTGGCCCGCGAGGTGCTCGTCGAGGCGGGCTTCGATGCCAACCTGGTCGCCCTGGCCGCCGAACGGCCGGGCGAAGGCATCGCGAAGACTCTCGCGGTGCGCCCCGAGATCAAGATCATCGACTACACCGGCTCCACCGCCTTCGGCGACTGGCTGGAGACCAACGCCCGCCAGGCCCAGGTCTACACGGAGAAGGCCGGAGTTAACACGATCGTCCTCGACTCCACCGACAACTACCGGGGGATGCTCGCCAACCTGGCGTTCTCCCTCTCCCTGTACAGCGGCCAGATGTGCACCACCCCGCAGAACCTGCTGATCCCCCGGGACGGCATCACGACCGACGACGGCGACAAGACGTACGACGAGGTCGTCGCCGACATCGCCGCCGCGGTGAACGGCCTGCTGGGCGACGACACCCGGGCGAACGCGCTGCTCGGCGCACTGGTCAACCCCGAGGTGAAGGCCCGCTTGGAGGCGGCCGCGGCGCTGGGTGAAGTCGCCCTGCCCTCCCGCGAGGTGGCCAACCCGGAATTCCCCGACGCCGTGGTCCGCACCCCCGTCGTCGTCAAACTGGACAGCACCAAGCCGGACGACGAGGAGCACCTCCTGTCGGAGTGCTTCGGACCGGTCTCCTTCGCCGTAGCGGTCGACTCGACAGCTGGCGCCGTGGAGCTGCTCCGCCGCACGATCCGCGACAAGGGCGCGATGACGGTCGGCGCGTACACCACTTCGCCGGAGGTGGAGCGCGTGGTGGAGGACGTCTGCCTGGACGAGTCGGCGCAGCTCTCGCTGAACCTGACGGGCGGGGTGTACGTCAACCAGACCGCGGCGTTCTCCGACTTCCACGGCTCGGGCGGCAACCCGGCGGCGAATGCGGCTCTGTGCGACGGAGCGTTCGTGGCAAACCGCTTCCGCACAGTGGAAGTCCGCCGCCAGGCATAACCCGCACCGCTCTCCCGGGCCCCTCTCCAGCCCCTCGGGCGTTCGAGGAGCAGAGGTCCGGGGGACGGAGCCTGCGCTTACGGAAAGGGGAGGGCGGGGCAACGAACCCGCCGCAGACTCCCTGCAGACTCCCTGCAGACAGCCGCTCCGCGCCCGCCCCGCCTACCGCGCTGTCCCCGGAATCTCCGCGTACCGCTGCACCCACGCATGCATGGCAATCGCGGCCGCGGCCCCCGCGTTGATCGAGCGCGTCGATCCGAACTGTGCGATGGAGCACACCGTCGCCGCGTGCTCGCGGGCCTCTTCCGTCAGTCCGGGCCCTTCCTGCCCGAAGAGCAGCACGCACCGCCGCGGCAGCTCGGTCCGCTCCAGCGGAACCGCCCCCGGCAGATTGTCGATCCCGATGATCGGCAGCCCCTCCGCCGCCGCCCATTCGGTCAGCGACTGCGTGTCGGGGTGGTGCCGCACATGCTGGTACCGGTCGGTGACCATCGCACCGCGCCGGTTCCAGCGCCGCCGGCCCACGATGTGGATCTCCTTGGCGAGGAAGGCGTTCGCGGTTCGCACCACGGAGCCGATATTGAAGTCGTGGCCCCAGTTCTCGACCGCCACATGGAAGTCGTGCCGTCGCAGATCGAGATCGGCGACGATCGCCTCCCGGGTCCAGTACCGGTAGGCGTCGCCGACGTTACGCCGGTCGCCGTGGGCGAGCAGCTCGGGGTCGTACCGCTCGTCCACGGGCCAGGGCAGTGGGTGTGGTCCGACGCCGATCTCCGTTCCGAACCCGTCGTCGTACTGCATCGGTTCCGTGGCCGGGCCGGGTTCCGCCGCCGGTACGGGCGCGACGGCCGGTTCATGTCCTGGGGACTCCTCGGTCAGCGGTTTCCCGCCGGCACTGCCAGTGCCGCCCATGCCGTCGGTGCTGCTGCCGCTCTCACTACTCACCCCACGAGCGTATGGCCCCCGTCGCCGCTGTGCTGCGGGGCCTCCTCGTCATCGACGGCACGCCGCTGCCCCGGCACCTTGCCCCTGCGCGAGAACAGCAGCTCCCGTCCGAGGGTCACGCGGCCGCCGAGCCAGACCAGGAAGACGGTCGGCAGGAAGACGGAGTCGGCGGCGATCATCGCCATCGAGAAGAAGGGCAGCCCGAGCAGCAGGGCGATGCCGGCGTGCTCGCAGATCATGGCGACGAGCAGGACGTTCTTGACCCGCCGGTTGAACAGGGTGAAGGGAAAGGCGACCTGAACGATGACCGTGCCGTAGGTCAGCAGCATCACCATCACGCCGCTGGCCGCGAGAATGTCCGACAGTCCGGGCCAGGGCGTGAAGTAGTCGAGCTTGAGCGGGTAGTACAGCGCCGTGCCGTCCTGCCACCGCGACCCCTGGATCTTGTACCACCCCGCCGTCGCGTAGATCATGCAGACCTCGGCCGCGATCACGACAAGGGTCGCGTTGTGGGCGAGATTGGCGATGACATCGAGCAGGGTGCGCGCTTCGCTGTCCGGCGCACGGCGGTTCACGACCCACCAGGCGCCCTGGCCGGCCCAGAGGAGCCAGAAGAGAGCCGGCAGCCACGTGGTGCCGCCCAGACCGTCTGTCACGGTGGCCGCGATCAGAGCCAGGCCGAGGAGCACCCAGAGAATCGGGCCGGCCACGTCCCGCGGCGCCGAACGCCGAAGGGCGGCGATGTCCGCATCCGTATCCGCGTCAGTCGGCAGCCCCGGTGTGCGGCCCGCACACCCCGCCGCTCCTGCGCGATCTGCACGGCCTGCGCGCCGGGCGTCCAACGACCAGACCTGCCCGCAGCGCGTCAGCACGAGGTAGATCGCCATGAGATGGATGACGTTGTCGCCACCGTCGCCCATGAAGATGCTGCGATTCTGCAGGGAGAGCACACCGACCATGAAGAGGACCGACATGGCGCGGGTGTGCCAGCCGACCATGAGCAGTGCGGCGGAGAGCAGCGCCACCGCGTACACGATCTCGAACCAGACCGTGCTGTCCGACCACATGAGCGTGGTGAAGGCTTGGTTGCCCGATATGAGCTGCTGCGCCATGTCCCAGCGCCATGGGGCGTCGGGACCGTACATCTCACGGCGGTGGGGGAGTTCACGCAGGAGGAACAGCAGGTAGGTGGCGGAGAAGCCGATCCGGATGACGGCGCTCTGGTACGGGCCGAGCGCCGAGGAGGTGATGCGCTGGATGCCGCGGGCGAGCCTGCGATCGAAGGTTGGCGTGCTCACTTGTCCGCCCCCTTGGCATTCTCGGGGAGATCGGCCGGGGTAATGGTCCACCACGGCAGCACCCGGTAGGACGGCTTCGTGCTGATCTTCTCCTCGCTCCAGCCCGGCGCCGCGATGGACCGCACCTCGGAACGGATCTGAATGCGCTCCACGGTGCCGCCGTAGTCGTGCTCGCTGAGGCGCCGCATGGCGATACGGCGGATGTAGCGCTCGGAGAGCTCACCGCGCAGGCCGTTCGCCCGGTCCTCGTTGTCGTGCGAGTTGATGTAGAAGTCCCAGCTGCGGCGCAGCTCGTTCTGATGGATGTGGCTGGGGAGAAGATTGCCGCGTATCGCCTTCTCGTCCTCACCGGAAAGACTCATCCAGGAGGTGGTGCGGCGGCGGTCGGCGCCGGCTATCTCGGCTCGCACGTGAACGGCCACGTTCTGCTGGAGGGGGTTCGGGGCGAAGAGCTTCCAGTTCTGTTCGAACTCGGGATAGATCCAGTCGTCGACCGCTTTGCCGTGCTGCTTGGTCAGGGTGTTGGAGGGCGCGACGTGCAGGAACACCATGGCCAGCTGACCGCACGCGGCCAGCCCGATGACGGACAGCGCGATCGCGGCAACGATCTGGTACGGAAGCGACAGGGCGGCGATGCCGCCACGAGGAGGTGAACCCGGCTCCCGACCGGCGCCCGGCGATGTGCCCTCGCCCTGCCCCGGCCCAGGCCCGGCGCCCCCGCTCCCGCTCTCGGCACCCCTGTCGTCGTACGAATCCATCCCGCCCCGATCCCCGTCGATCCCCGGTCAGTTATCCACAGGGTTGACACCCTACGGGCCGCCGACTCACCATTGAAGACATTGAACCGAACGATCGGTCGGTCGGTAGGGAGTCCGGGATGACGGCAGTGACTGCGGACCAAGCGGCGCAGGCGGGACCAGGCAGGCCCGAAGGGGCGGACGAGGCCCTGGAAGCGGCTTTCGACGCCGCGGTGGCTGCGGACGAGCGCATCGAGCCGCGCGACTGGATGCCTGATGCGTACCGCGCTTCGCTGGTCAGGCAAATGGCCCAGCATGCCCATTCCGAAATCATCGGAATGCAGCCGGAGGCCAACTGGATCTCGCGAGCGCCCTCGCTGCGCCGCAAGGCGATCCTGATGGCCAAGGTGCAGGACGAGGCCGGGCACGGGCTCTATCTGTACAGCGCCGCGGAGACCCTCGGCACTGGCCGCGAGGAGCTGCTCGACAAGCTCCACGCAGGCCGCCAGAGGTATTCCTCGATCTTCAACTACCCGACGCTGACCTGGGCGGACGTGGGCGCGATCGGCTGGCTCGTCGACGGCGCCGCGATCACCAACCAGGTACCGCTCTGCCGCTGCTCCTACGGCCCGTACGCCCGGGCGATGGTCCGCATCTGCAAGGAGGAGTCCTTCCACCAGCGCCAGGGATACGAGCTGCTGCTCACCCTCAGCCGCGGCACCCCGGCGCAGCACGAGATGGCCCAGGACGCGGTGGACCGCTGGTGGTGGCCGTCCCTGATGATGTTCGGCCCGCCGGACGACGCATCGGCCCACTCGGCGCAGTCGATGACCTGGAAGATCAAGCGGCACTCCAACGACGAGCTGCGGCAGCGCTTCGTGGACATCTGTGTCCCCCAGGCCGAAGCGCTCGGACTCACCCTTCCGGACCCGGATCTCCGGTGGAACGAGGAGCGTGGGCATCACGACTTCGGGGCGATCGACTGGAAGGAATTCCAGGAAGTCCTCAAGGGCAACGGCCCGTGCAACGAGCAGCGCCTCACCCAGCGGCGCCGGGCGCACGAGGAGGGCTCCTGGGTCCGGGACGCGGCAGTCGCGTACGCGGAGAAACACGCAGCAGTACCCGACGGGGAGGCGACAGCATGAGCAGCTCGACCGAATGGCCGCTGTGGGAGGTGTTCGTGCGTTCGCGCCGCGGGCTGTCCCACACCCACGCCGGCAGCCTGCACGCCCCGGACGCGGAAATGGCCCTGCGCAACGCGCGCGATCTGTACACACGCCGATCCGAGGGAGTCTCCCTCTGGGTGGTCCCCTCCGCCCAGGTCACGGCCTCCTCGCCGGACGAGAAGGACTCGTTCTTCGAGCCGGCCGGTGACAAGCCGTACCGGCACCCGACGTTCTACGAGATCCCGGAAGGGGTGAAGCACCTGTGACCGCAGCCCTCGCCCTGGGCGACGACGCGCTGGTGCTCTCGCACCGGCTGGGGGAGTGGGCCGGCCACGCCCCCGTGCTGGAAGAGGAAGTGGCCCTGGCCAACATCGCGCTGGACCTGTTGGGGCAGGCCCGGGTACTGCTCTCCCTCGTCGGGGACGAGGACGAGCTGGCGTATCTGCGCGAGGAACGCGCCTTCCGCAACGTCCAGCTGGTCGAGCAGCCGAATGGCGACTTCGCCTGCACCATCGCCCGCCAGCTCTACTTCTCTGCCTACCAGCGACTGCTGTACGAGCAGCTGGCGGCCGGTGGGAGCCCGTTCGCCGGGCTGGCGGCTAAGGCGGTCAAGGAGGTCGCGTACCACCAGGACCACGCGGAGCACTGGACGCTCCGGCTCGGCGACGGCACAGCCGAGAGCCATGAGCGGATGCAGCGCGGGGTCGACGCCCTGTGGCGGTTCACCGGCGAGCTGTTCCAGCCCGTGGAGGGCGTGGAGATCGACTGGCAGTCACTGCACAGCGGCTGGCTGGAGTCCGTCACCGCGGTACTGGAAAAGGCCACGCTGACCGTGCCGACGGGACCGCAGTCCGGAGCGTGGACTGCGGGCGCGGGCCGCCAGGGCATCCACACCGAACCCTTCGGCCGGATGATCGCCGAGATGCAGCATCTGCATCGCAGCCACCCGGGGGCGTCATGGTGACCGGAACACTCCTGGAGGAGGAGCTGTACAGGCTCGCAGGGTCCGTGCCCGATCCCGAACTGCCCGTGCTGACCCTGGACGAGCTGGGGGTACTCCGGGGCGTGGATGTGGTCGCGCCCGGCAGGGTCACCGTGCGTCTCACCCCGACCTACACCGGCTGTCCGGCGATCGAGGCCATGTCGTCCGACATCGAGCGGGTGCTTCATGACCACGGCATACCGGAGGTCTCCGTGGTCACTGTGCTCTCACCGGCCTGGTCGACCGACGACATCAGCGCGGCAGGGAGGCGCAAACTGGCCGAGTTCGGCATCGCGCCCCCGCGCCCGCACGACGCCACGGCATCCTCGGACGGCCCGGTGCCGCTCACGCTCTCGGTGCGCTGCCCGCACTGCGGCTCGACCGATACGGAGCTGCTGAGCCGGTTCTCCTCCACCGCCTGCAAGGCGCTGCGCCGGTGCGTGACGTGTCGCGAACCGTTCGACCACTTCAAGGAGTTGTAGATGTTCCATCCGCTCCGGGTCCGCGCGATCGAACGGCTCACGGACGATTCGGTGGCCGTCACCCTCGCCGTGCCGCCCGAGCTGCGCGAGACCTTCCGCCACAAACCCGGTCAGCACCTCAATGTGCGCTACATCGTGGACGGCGAGGAGATCCGCCGCTCGTACTCGATCTGCTCCCCGGCCGCGGAGGAACCGGCCGACCCGGTGCTGCGTGTGGGCATCCGGCTCGTCGACGGCGGCGCGTTCTCCACGTACGCGCTGAAGGAACTCGCCGTCGGTGACCTGGTCGAGGCAATGGCCCCCATGGGCCGCTTCGTGCTCACGCCCCGCGCCGGACATTTCGCGGCGATCGTCGGGGGCAGCGGGATCACCCCGGTGCTGTCGATCGCGGCAACGCTGCTGGCGCGGGAGTCCGACGCCCGTTTCTGTCTGATCCGCAGCGACCGGACAGCGCTGTCGACGATGTTCCTCGACGAGGTCGCCGACCTCAAGGACCGCTACCCGGACCGGTTCCAGCTGATCACAGTCCTCTCCCGGGAGGAACAGCAGGCAGGTCTCCCGTCCGGCCGGCTGGACCGGGATCGGCTCGTCGAGCTGCTGCCCGCGCTGCTTCCGGTCACGGAGGTGGCGGGCTGGTACCTGTGCGGACCGTTCGGACTCGTGCGGGCGGCCGAAGGCGCGCTGCACGGCCTCGGCATCGACCGGACCCGTATCCACCAGGAGATCTTCCATGTGGACGACGGTCCGAACGCGCCCGCCCGTACCCCGGCCGAAACGCCCGCCCACAGCAGGCTCACCGCGACCTTGGACGGCCGCTCCGGAACCTGGCCGGTGCAGGATGGCGAATCACTGCTGGAGACAGTGCTGCGCAGCCGCTCCGACGCCCCATACGCCTGCAAGGGCGGTGTGTGCGGGACCTGCCGGGCGTTCCTGGTCTCGGGAGAGGTGCGGATGGACCGCAACTTCGCGCTGGAGCCCGAAGAAACGGGAGCCGGCTATGTACTGGCATGCCAATCGCATCCGGCCACTCCGGAGGTGGAACTCGACTTCGACCGCTGAGCGTCGGCCTCTGGCCCCTGGCCACACCCCAGTTCACCCACCCAGCCCCACGCATCCACGCATCCACGCATCCGAGCCTCCCCTCCTGTTCCCTTCTCATAGAACGTGTTCTATCTTGACGGCCCGTCAGGTCCGGGTACGGGAGCAATGGTTCGCGGGAGGCCAGGGCAGTGGACTTCACCTTCACCGAGGAACAGCAGGCAGCCACCGAGGCAGCGAGAGCGGTCTTCTCGGACGTCGCGCCCGACGGGGTTCCCAGCCCCGCTCTCGTGCCGGGCGCGGTGGCCGAGGACATCGACCGGTCCCTGTGGGCCGGACTTGCCGCAAGTGACCTGCTGAGCCTGACCCTGTCGCCGGAGCACGGCGGGGCCGGGCTGGATCCCGTTGCGCTCTGCCTGGTGCTTCGCGAGTCCGCCAAGGTGCTTGCGCGGGTGCCGCTGCTGGAGACGTGCGGGGTCGCGATGGCCCTTCAGCGCTACGGCGACCCGGGGCTGGCCGCCGAATTGCTGCCCCGGGTCGGCCGGGGCGAGCTGGTCCTCACCGTCGGGGCCAACGGCCGTTCCGGCCACGATCCGGCCGAGCTCGCCGTCACAGCCCGCCGTGACGTCCCCGCGAGGAACGACCGGCCGGGCGCAGAACCTGGCGAAGGGCCCGACGAGAGTCCTGGCTTCGCGACCGGGAATGCCGACGGTGACGCTGCGGGCTGGGTGCTCGACGGGGTGCAGTCGGGGGTGCCATGGGCGCAGGCTGCGGACTGGATCGCGGTTCCCGCCCACACAGGCGAGGGCCGGGCCGTTCTCGCACTGATCCGGCCCACCCACGAAGGCGTCACTCTTGCCGAGCAGGTCTCCACCAGTGGTGAGCTGTTCGCAGAGGTCCGGCTGGATTCGGTGAGGATCGACGGCCGCGCGCTGATCGACACCGCCGGAACCTGGGAGTGGCTGCGCGCCCTGCTCACTACCGGGACGTGCGCGCTCGCGCTCGGGCTGGGCGAGGCCGTCCTCGCCATGACGAGCGAATACACGGGAAAGCGTGAGCAGTTCGGCTTTCCGATCGCGACCTTCCAGTCCGTCGCGGTACAGGCCGCGGACCGTTACATCGACCTGCGGGCCATGGAAGTGACGCTCTGGCAAGCGGCCTGGCGGATCTCCACCGGGGCCGACGGTGCGCTGCCCGTCGAGGGCGACATCGCTGTGGCGAAGATCTGGGCGTCGGACGGTGTCCGCCGGATCGTGCAGACGGCACAGCATCTGCACGGCGGCTTCGGCGCGGACACCGACTACTCGCTGCACCGCTTCCACGCCTGGGCGAAGCAGATCGAACTGTCCCTCGGCCCGGCGGCTGCGCACGAGGAGGCACTGGGCGACCTCCTGGCCGCGCACCCGCTCGGCTGATTCCTCACCAGGCCCTCAACCGACGCCGATCCGAGCAGCCGAGCAGTCGTGCGGCGCGGCGGCCCGGCGGGCGGCGTCGCGCCCCAGCACCCCCGGCTGCCCTGCGATCAGGCAACCGGGCGGCCACCCGGCTCAGAGCACGAAAGCCGGGTTGCCGTTGTCGGTGATCATCGGGCGTCCGGCACCGTCCCAGGCGAGCATCCCGCCGTCGATGTTCACGGCGTCGACGCCCTGCTGCACCAGGTACTGGGTGACCTGGGCGGACCTGCCCCCGACCCGGCACATCACATGCACGCGCCGCCCGTCCTCGGCCGCTTCGGTGAGCTCACCGAAGCGGCCCACGAAGTCACTCATCGGAATGTGCAGGGCGCCTTCGACATGCCCGGCCGCCCATTCATCGTTCTCCCGGACGTCCAGCACGAAGCCGTCCGACGGAACCGCCGCGACATCCACCGAGGGCAGCGGGGCGAAATTCATGGGTCATGCCTTCTCTCGTACGTATGCTCCAGAGTCACCAGGAACGCTACTGCACGAGCCCGGCCAGATCCGCCTCACGCCGAGCGACCTCGCCCAGCAGCTGATCGGCGATGTCGTCGAGCAGCCGGTCCGGATCGTCCGGAGCCATCCGCAGCATTGCCCCGATCGCGCTCTCCTCAAGCTCCTGAGCGAGCACCGAAAGGAGTTCCTTGCGCTGGGTCAGCCAGTTCAGTCGGGCGTAGAGCTCCTCGCTCTCGCTGAGCTCCGCCTCCGGCGCCACCGGCCCCGCCGCCCACTCCTGCGCCAGCTCCATCAGCAGCGCCTCGTCACCACGCCCGTAAGCGGCGTTGACGCGGGTGATGAACTCGTCGCGGCGGGCCCGCTCCGTCTCGTCCTGCGCCAGGTCCGGGTGGGCCTTGCGCGCCAGTTCGCGGTAGAGCTTGCGCGCCTCCTCGGTCGGCCGGACCCGCTTAGGCGGCCGGACCGGTTGCTCGGTCAGCATCGCCGCCGCCTCGGGGGACAGCCCGTCGGAGTCGATCCAGTCGTGGAACAGCTCGTCGACGCCCGGCATCGGCATCACGATCGCCCGGGCCTCCTGAGCCTTGCGGAGGTCCTCGGGATCACCGGTCCTGGCGGCACGGGCCTCCGCGATCTGCGCATCGAGCTCATCGAGGCGGGCGTACATCGGCCCGAGCTTCTGGTGATGCAGACGGGAGAAGTTCTCGACCTCGACCCGAAAGGTCTCCACCGCGATCTCGAACTCGATCAGCGCCTGCTCCGCCACCCGTACCGCCTTGGCGAGCCGAGCCTCGGGACGAGCCTCCTCCGCTTTTCCGTCGGCAACCCCGCCGGCCCCATCAGCGACACCGGCCCCCGAACCGGCACCATCGCCGACACCGGCTGATCCGCTGTCCTGCGCATCCGGGGCATCCGGGGCATCCGGGGCATGCTGTTCGTGCTGCCGGTCGTTGTCCTGCCGGTCATCGTCGTTCCGGGTGGTCGGCACCCCGGCGGCTTCGTGGCTCACCCGTCCAGCGTATGGCCACCTTCGACGCCCAGATCACGCGCGGTCGGCGGACTGCCTCTCACACGCCCAGTTCGGCGGCTATTCGCCCCGCTCCTACGGCCCGTACCAGCTCTGCGTGGTCCGCCTCCGTATGGTCCGCGTAGGACACCGCGAATGCCGCCACCGCCTCGTCCAGCTCGTCGTTCTTGCCGCAGTACCCCGCGATCAGCCGCGGATCGGCGCTGTGCGCATGGGCCCGCGCCAGCAGCGCACCCGTCATCCGGCCGTAGTCGTCGACCTGGTCGGCTGCCAGGGCCGCCGGATCCACGCTGCCCTTGCGGTTTCTGAACTGCCGTACCTGGAAGGGTCGCCCGGCCACGGTGGCCCACCCCAGCAGGATGTCGCTGACGACCTGCATCCGCTTCTGCCCGAGCACCACCCTGCGTCCCTCGTGCGCCACCTCCGGCACGTCGAACCCGACAGCCGGCAGATACGGCGTCAGTACGGAGGCTCGCGCCTCCTTCACCTGCAGCACCAAGGGCTCGCCACGGTGATCGAGCAGGAGCACCACGTACGACCGTGTGCCGACGCTCCCCGTTCCGACCACCCGGAACGCCACGTCGTGGATCGCGTATCTGGCGAGAAGGGGCACCCGGTCCTCCGAGAGCGTGCCCGGATAGTCGCCGAGCCCCGTCGCCACCGCGGCGGCCTCCTCGTCCGATACCCGCCGCAGCACCGGCGGCGCGTCGATGAAGCGGCGTCCGCCGTCCCCGGAATCCTCGGTGGACTTGGCCGCGAAACGGGCGCTGGTGTTGTTGCGGGCCTTCTCCGAGACGCGCTCCAGGGTGCCGAGCAGATCCCGTGCGTCCGTGTGCGAGACCAATTCCTCGTCCGCGATGGCGTTCCAGGCATCGAGTGCGGGCAGCTTGGCCAGCAGCCGCATCGTCCGCCGGTAGGCGCCCACAGTGTCGTATGCGCCCTGGCGGCAGGTCTCCTCGTCCGCCCCGGCCTCCCGGCCGGCGAGCACCAGCGAAGTAGCGAGGCGCTTGAGATCCCATTCCCAGGGGCCGAACACGGTCTCGTCGAAATCGTTCAGGTCGATGACCAGGCTGCCGCGCGCATCGCCGTACAGCCCGAAATTGGCCGCGTGCGCATCGCCGCAGAGCTGGGCGCCCACCCCGCTAACGGGCGTGCCCACCAGGTCGTGGGCCATCAGCCCGGCCGCGCCCCGCAGAAAGGCGAACGGCGTGGCCGCCATTCGCCCCACCCGGATCGGGGCGAGACCGGGCACCCTGCCGCGGCTCGACTCCTCGACCGCCTGCACGGCGTCGGGCCGCCCGGCCGGAAGCTCCAGAGAGGAGTGAGAGGCCCGGGACACCCTCTCCCGCAGGGCCTTGCCCGCCTCCTTGGGCGACTGCTGCGCGCTGCCACCCGCCCCGGCCACCCCCCTTGTCCACCGCGCGAAGCCGGGCACGACCGGAATACGCGGATTCCCGGTCACAGCCCGCTGAACCGGCACCGACGCTTCGTTTTCGCCCATGGCGCGCAGCCTCCCCCGCCCTCGTCCTGCGCTCCTGGGCCCGACGCCCTGTCGCAGATCAATTGCGACGAAGGTACCGCCGTCCGCCGAACGCCGTCCGCCCCTGTGGAAAACTCATCCGCCAACCTGTGGACAACTGCCTGTGGCACCTCTCTGCCCTGGTCAGACCCCAGTCAGACGCCGACGGCCTGTTCCAGTTCCTCTTCCAGCTCTTCCTCGCCGTCCGCCTCGATCCGGGGTTCGGCCCTGACGTGCCGCCCGGGTCCTCGTACCGCCCCGGCCTCCGCGGATCCGTCGACTGCCCCGGCCGGAGCCGTCGCCACGATGACCTTCCGCCGCCTCGCCTCGGCCAGCCCTGCCATACCCATCACTGCCAGACCCACCACGAACCAGAGCGCGAGCACCAGCACGTGCCGGCCGAGTGCGTACCCGCCGAAGTACACATGGCTGCGTACGCCCTCGACGAAGCCCGCACCATTCCAGAAGGAGTGCAGCGTGCCGAAGAAGCCGGGCTGCAGCTCGGGCCGGAAGATACCGCCGGAGCTGGTGAAGTTGAGCATCACGAAGAGCACCATCACGCCGAGCGTCGTCCACCGCTTGAGGAAGGTGTGCAGCCCGACGCCGATCAGCAGGATGCCCGCCGAGTACAGCCAGGCCATGGCCCAGAGTCCGCCGAGCCCGTGATCCACGAGACCGAACAGCGGACCTGCGAAGACCGCTCCGATCAAGCTCACCACCAAGGATGCGGCGATCGTCAGCGCGGTCCTGACCCGCAGCGCCAGGACCGCGCCCGCACCGCCGATCACGGCGACCGACGCGTAGGAGCCGATGCTCACCGCGACCAGCAGGAAGAAGATGCCCTGGCCGGTGGGGTCACCGTCTGCGGTCGGTGCCGTGTCGGTCACCTTCAGCGGGTGCCCGTGCTCGGCGGCGACCTTGGTGAAGACCTTCTCGACCACCGTGGCGCTGGTGTCGGAGGACGCCCCGGCCACCAGCAGCTCGGGGTGTTTCCCCGGCAGGTAGGCGCCGTAACTCGCCTGTGTCCTCAGGTGGTCCACCGCCGCTGCGCGATCGGGGACCGTGCGGACACTCAGCGCCCCGTCGCCCTTGTCCTGCAGCGTCTGCGCGAGCACCTGCGCGCTCGGCCCCGACCCGACCACGTCCACCCGCAGATCGTGCGGCTCGGGGGCGTGGAAGGCCCCGAGGTAGGCGAGCCCCATGCCGACGCACATCAGCAGTGGTGTGACGAGGTGGCTCAGCACGTGACGCAGAGCGGCTGCGGTGGAGCCGGGGGCGGCACTCGGGCCTGAGGACATACGGAACTCCAATAGTTGGCTTTTACAACTCTCAATCCGTTGTACTGTACAACTGAATCCCGAGAGGGGCGAGACGGAGGGTGGATCAGTGCCAGGCAACCTCGGAGAACGCGAAGAATCGCTGGATGTCATCCAGCGCGAACTGACCGCCTTCGCGCGTCGCGCGCGGGCTGCGGCGGCCCGCCTCCATCCGGAGCTGCCGCTGGTCTCATACACACTTCTGGCGCACATCGACGACCAGCACGGCTGCCGCGCCACGGATCTTGCCGCGCACTACATGCTGGACAAATCGACGGTCAGCCGGCAGATCGGCACGCTGGAGAAACTCGGACTGGTCGAGCGCCACCCGGACCCGGACGACCACCGCATCCAGGTACTGCACCCCACCGAGGCAGGGACCCAGGCGCTCACCTCGACGCAGGCCAGCCGCCGCGCCGCATACCAGGAGCGCCTCGCCGACTGGACTGCGGACGACCTCGCCAGGTTCGCGGAGTACCTGCTGCGCTACAACTCGGCAGGAGACACGAGCGCGACCACCCCACAGGCGCCCTGACCCGCACCCGCAGACCACCCCGCCCCGCCGCGCCACCGCGCCTGGACGCCGCCGCCGTCGCCGCCGGTGCGGCGCCGAGGACCCGTTGCGCCGCGAACTCGCAGACGAACCGGCAGTCGCGAACGCTGTCCTGATCGGCGCCCCGATGTACAGCTTCAGCATTCCGTCCACGCTGGAGGCCCGGCTCGACCGGGTGGCCGTCGTCGACCACAACCTGGGCCTGGACGGCCCCGTGACGAGCACCTCGATCACGATCGCCGCCAGCCGTGACGGCTCGTACACCGACGGCACTCCGCGTGAGGACGCAGAGTTCGTCCAGAACTAAAGACCGAGCGAGAAAGGCCAGAACGAGAAGGGCCAGAACGAGAAGGGCCGGGCCCCTGAGAGACCCCTGAGAGACCCTGGACCGGCCCCTTTCGTACGTGCGGGAACATCCCCAATCGGGTGTTTCACGTGAAACAGAGCCCAATCATCCCGAGCTCAGCCCATCCGCCACAGCCCTCCTACAAGCCCGCATCCCTCGCCAACAACGCGGCCTGCACTCGGTTCTCGCACCCCAGCTTCGCCAGGATCCGGCTCACGTACGTCTTCACCGTCGCCTCGCTCATGTGCAACCGCCTGCCCGCGTCCGCGTTGGACAGCCCCTCCCCGAGCAGTGCCAGCACCTCGCGTTCCCGCCCGCTGAGCGCGGCCACCCGCTGTCGCGCCTCCTCGCCCCGGACCGCCGCCCGGCCCAGGGTCAGCTGATCCACCACATGCCGGGTGGCGCCGGGCGAGAGATAGGCGTCTCCGGCCGCGGCCGCCCGCACCGCCTGGATCAGTTCGGCCGGAGCCGTGTCCTTGAGCAGGAAGCCGGCACCCCCCTGTTCCAGCGCCCGCAGCACGTTCTCCCGCTCGCCGAACGTCGTGAGCACGATCACCCGTGCCGCCGGAGCCGCTGTTCGCAGCTCCGCCAGAGCCGTAAGCCCGTCCATCACCGGCATCTGAATGTCGAGCAGCACCACATCCGCTGCATGGGCGCGGACCAGCTCGATGGCCTCTCGACCGTTCGCCGCCTCCGCGACGACCTCGATGGAATGGTCCGAGGTGAGGATCATCCGTATCCCGGCGCGGATGAGAGGCTCGTCGTCGGCGATGACAACCCTGATCAACTGACCCGTCACTCATACCCCCGCGCTCGTCCCGGGCGCCTCATCTACTGGCGACCTCGTAGGACTTCTTCTCGATCAGCTTGCCGTCCCGGAAGCAGAACCGGAACACCGGCTCGGTGTCGAGGTTGTCGCCGATCTCGGAGGACATCAGGACCAGACACTTCGCCCCGGCCGGCTTCTCGGGTCCCCCACCGTCCAGTCCGGCCGTCATGAATGTATCCCCGGCAGGCAGCTTTCCCCGCACCTCGTCCTCCGCCGTGCCGATCTTGATGGACCGGTACTGGCTCGGATCGATCATTCCCTTGTCCGCCTCCGCAAACAGGAAGTACAGACCGAAGCCACAGGCCAGCATCAGCAGCACCAAGACCCCTGCCCCTATCCCACAGCCCAGCGCGACACCGCTGCCCGTACTCTTTCCGTTGCTGCTCATCGCCAACTCCCGCTCGGAAACCGTCCAGTCCATGACCGGACCACCGTTCCTCTGCGGGGCCGTCCGGGACTGCTGCCGGAAGTCGTCCTCTGCATCAACCATCGGCGCACCCGCCGCTCCGCCGACCACGCCCTCGACGCCGTACGGAAGCACCCCGGCCACCCGGAAACCGCCGTCCTGGGTCCGGCTGGTGTGCACCATGCCGCCGACCAGCCGGGCCCGCTCACGCAGACCGGGCAGCCCCTGCCCACCGCTGACCACCTCGCCCGCAGACTGCGTGTGCCGCTGTGGACCATTGACGATCTCGACGACGAAGGAATCCGGCTCGTAGCGCAACTCGACCGTGATCGCCGCGCCCGGCGCGTGCTTGTAGGCATTCGTCAGCGCTTCCTGGACGATGCGGTACGCCGCATGGTCCGAGGCCGCGGCGAGTGCCCGGGTATTTCCTGTACGGCGAAGCTCCACAGCGCCCCCTGCGGCCCGCGCCGCCGCCGCCAGCTCCTCGATGCCGGCGGTCCCCCGTGCCGCCGGCTGTCCGCCCTCACCGCCCTGCACCGGCCCCTCGACGCCGTCCCGGAGAATGCCGACGACCTCACGCAGCTCGTGCATCGCGTGGACGGAGGCGTCTCGCAGCACCCCGACCACTTCCCGCTGCCGTTCCGTCAGCTCACGGTCGACCTCCAGCGCTCCCGTATGGACAGAGATGAGCGCCAGCCGGTGACCGAGGCTGTCGTGCATGTCCTGGGCGATCCGCTGGCGTTCCATGAGCCGCGCCTGTCCCACGATCATGGCCCGCTCCCGGATGAGCTGCGCATTGCGCTCCTGCAGGGCGTGCAGCAGGGTGCGGCGCTGGGTCCAGTACCGGCTGGCGAGGCCGGGCACGAGGGTCGTCGCCAAAAAGTAGAGGGTGGTGAACAGCACCAGGGTCAGCGGCCGCATCGCCGACCAGCCCGCCGCCATGGTCAGACCCACATAGACCGCGTATGAAGCGGTGAAGGCCCCCAGAGCCCGGCCGGCCCCGGCGATCCGGCGCCCGGAACTCCACGCCACCACCATCAGCAGCAACGCGAATCCGCCGGACAGCCCGGCCAGGGCGGCCGAGACCACCAGCACCGTCACCGGCAGCAGGCGCCTCATCAAGGACAGCACCACGACCGCGGCCGGCACCGTCCACAGGCGCAGTTCCCCGCTGCGCAGCAGCTCTTCCGTGCCGGCCGCGAGCAGCCCGAGCACCACGGCCAGCACAGCTTCTCCGGCCGTCCTGCGCCGGGACCACAGCTCAGGCGCCGCACACCACTGCCATCCAGCCCTGAGCTTCGATATCGCATACACGCCCTGCACCCTAGGCAGCCCCGCATGCGCAGGACGCCCCACTTTCGTCGCACCCGCCGACGACGAAAGTCGCCCACACCACGCGCCGCCCATCAGCCACACACGCCCACGCCCCGCGCCGCCTCAACCCCACAGAAGCCCGAACCCGCCACCCATCAGCCCTACAGAAGCCCGAACAGGAAACACGACGGGCATAACAGGCATGACGGACACCAGCCAATTTTGACGAGCGTCCGGGAACGAAGAAGCCCCACAGACCGTTGGCCTGTGGGGCTTCTCTCTTGTGCGCGAGGGGGGATTTGAACCCCCACGTCCCTAAGGACACTGGCACCTGAAGCCAGCGCGTCTGCCGTTCCGCCACTCGCGCAAGAGTGGTGTTTCCAGACTCTCTCACCGTTTGGTGCGAGCGCCTGGCGACATCCGGAAGATTAGCACGCTGGACAGGGTGGATTCACATCCGTTGTTTCACCGAACGCCTGGCGGGAACGGGGAACGCCCGGCGGCCGCCCCCACTCCTCCTCAGTGGACCCCGCGTGCGGGACACTGTCAGGAGGCCGCCTCTACGATCCGTGTGAGAGGTGACACTCATCCACAGGGCAGACAAGGGGAACCAGCCGATTTCCCGACGCGTGGATACGATCAGTAAGCAGTACAGGGACGACTACAACGGAGGAGGTGCCCCATGGGAGTCATGAAGCGTTTCGAGCAGCGTCTCGAAGGTCTGGTCAACGGCACCTTCGCCAAGGTCTTCAAGTCCGAGGTCCAGCCGGTCGAGATCGCGGGAGCCCTCCAGCGCGAGTGCGACAACAACGCGACGATCTGGAACCGTGAGCGGACCGTCGTCCCCAACGACTTCATCGTCGAGCTCAGCACCCCCGACTACGAGCGACTCAGCCCGTATTCCGGCCAGTTGGGCGACGAACTCTCCGGCCTGGTCCGCGACTACGCCAAGCAGCAGCGGTACACCTTCATGGGTCCGATCAAGGTCCATCTGGAGAAGGCCGACGACCTCGACACCGGGCTCTACCGAGTGCGCAGCCGCACCCTGGCGTCGAGTTCGTCACAGCAGCAGGACCACCAGGCAGACCGTCCAGGACCGCACGGCCAGCCTCCCCACCCGGGCCCGGGGCGTCCCTCGCAGCCCACCGGCGGCTACGGCTACCCGCCCAGCTCCGCCCCGCCCATGCCCGCGGCCCCGCCGCCGGGTGCGGGCAGGCCCGGAGCGCCCAGTACCGACCGGCACGCGCCGACCGGGCCCAGCCCCCTGCCGAACGCGCAGGTGCGGCACTGGATCGAGATCAACGGCACCCGCCATCAGATCTCCCGCCCGACGCTGGTGCTGGGACGCAGCACCGAAGCCGACGTGCGGATCGACGACCCCGGTGTATCGCGCCGGCACTGTGAGATCCGGACAGGAACGCCCTCGACGGTCCAGGACCTCGGGTCCACCAACGGCATCGTGGTGGACGGGCAGCACACAACCCGCGCTACGCTCCGCGACGGCTCGCGGATCGTCGTGGGCAGCACCACCATCGTTTACCGGCAAGCCGAAGGGTGAAGCGGGGGCAATGTCAGAGCTGACCCTGACGGTCATGCGGCTAGGTTTCCTAGCCGTTCTGTGGCTGTTCGTGATCGTGGCCGTCCAGGTCATCCGCAGCGACCTGTTCGGAACACGCGTCACGCAGCGCGGCTCACGCCGCACCGCGACCGACGCGCGACCGCCACAGGCACGCCAGAATGCTGCTGCTGCGCCGCCGCAGCAGCGCCAACAGCCCGGCCGCCAGCGCCGGGGGGCACCCACAAAGCTGGTCGTCTCCGAGGGCACCCTCACCGGCACCACGGTGGCGCTCCAGGGGCAGACCATCACGCTGGGACGGGCCCACGACTCAACGATCGTCCTGGACGACGACTACGCGTCCAGCAGGCATGCCAGGATCTACCCCGACCGTGACGGCCAGTGGATCGTCGAGGATCTCGGGTCCACCAACGGCACGTATCTCGACCGGACCCGACTCACCACCCCGACACCTGTTCCGCTGGGCGCGCCGATCCGGATCGGCAAGACCGTCATCGAGCTGCGGAAGTAGTACGACAATGAGCGAGCGGAGCGAGCGAGCCGCGGCGGCCCGGGCAACGGACCCGGCCCGGCTCCCGACCGGAGGGTGGGCAGTGTGGCTCGAGACCGGCTGTACCCCGAGCCGACGGACGAGGTGCGCATGAGTCTTTCCCTGCGCTTCGCCGCCGGATCACACAAGGGCATGATCCGGGAGGGCAACGAGGACTCCGGCTACGCCGGTCCGCGCCTTCTCGCCATCGCCGACGGCATGGGCGGCCAGGCTGCCGGCGAGGTCGCCAGCTCCGAGGTGATCTCCACGCTCGTCCAGCTCGACGACGACGTCCCGGGCTCGGACATCCTCACTTCGCTCGGTACGGCGGTCCAGCGGGCCAACGACCAGCTGCGCATGATGGTCGAGGAGGACCCCCAGCTGGAGGGCATGGGCACCACGCTCACCGCCCTGCTCTGGACCGGCCAGCGCCTCGGTCTCGTCCACGTCGGCGACTCCCGCGCGTACCTGCTGCGCGACGGCGTACTCACCCAGATCACCCAGGACCACACCTGGGTGCAGCGGCTGGTCGACGAGGGCCGGATCACCGAGGAAGAGGCCACCACCCACCCGCAGCGCGCCCTTCTGATGCGCGCGCTGGGCAGTGGCGACCACGTCGAACCCGATCTCTCCATCCGCGAGGTCCGGGTCGGCGACCGGTATCTGATCTGCTCCGACGGACTTTCCGGCGTCGTCTCGCACCAGACGATGGAAGAGACCCTCGCCAGCTACCAGGGCCCCCAGGAGACCATCCAGGAGCTGATCCAGCTCGCCCTGCGCGGCGGCGGCCCGGACAACATCACTTGCATCGTCGCCGACGTCCTCGACGTCGACAGCAATGACACCCTCGCCGTACAGCTCAACGACACCCCGGTCGTCGTCGGTGCGGTCGCCGAGAACCAGGCCGCCCAGCAGAACGACGGCGGCGCCATGCAGACCCCCGCCGGCCGCGCGGCCGGCCTCGGCCGCCCCGTCCCGCCGCCCCCCGGCGGCTTCGGCCCGCCCGGTAGCGGCGACGACGACGCCGGCTACGGCGGAATGCCGGACGGCTCCTTCGACGCGTACACCGACGACGACTTCGTCAAGCACGGCGGCGGCCGCAAGTGGCTCACGAGGTCCCTCTACACCGTGCTCGTCCTCGCCGTCATCGGCGGCGGTCTCTACGGCGGCTACCGCTGGACCCAGAACCAGTTCTATGTCGGCACGAAGAACGAACACGTCGCACTGTTCCGCGGCATCAGCCAGGATCTGGCATGGGTCTCGCTCTCGAAGGTCGAGAAGGACCACCCCGAGATCGAACTCAAGTACCTCCCGCCCTACCAGCGCAAGCAGGTCGAGGCGACCATCGCCGAGGGCAACCTCACCGCCGCACGCGAGAAGATCAGCGAACTCTCTGTCCAGGCATCCGCCTGCAGAAAGGATGCCCAGCGGCGCGCAGCCGCGAAGGTCGCCTCCGACGAGGGCGAAGCCAGCGGTACGGACTCGGACGCAGCCAAGCCGTCCGGCACCTCCGATTCCACCAAGACCAAGCCGACCGCAGCGACTCCCACTCCTGGTCCCAGCCTCTCGGAGGAAGAGAAAAAGCTGGTCCCGCAGTGCGGTAAGCAGTAAAGCCGTAGGGGGCCTTCAGCACCATGAGCGTTGTCACCAATACGACCACGATCGGCGCGATCGACGCACCGAGCCGCCGCAACACCGAACTGATGATGATGGTCTTCGCCATCGCCATCTCGGTGTTCGCCTACGCCAACGTCGGACTCGCCATCGACGGCAAGCTCCCGTCCGGCATGTTCGGATACGGAGCCGGGCTCATTCTGCTCGGCGGCGTCGCCCACCTCGTGGTGCGCAAGTTCGCGTCCTACGCGGATCCGCTGCTACTCCCGCTCGCCACCCTGCTCAACGGCCTGGGGCTGGTGCTGATCTGGCGGCTGGACCAGTCGCAGCGACTGATCCAGCGCGCGGAGTCTCAGTACGGTGCCTACAGCCCAGACGCTCCCAAGCAGCTGCTGTACTCGGCGATCGGCGTCGCCTTCTTCGTCGCCGTGCTGGTGATCCTCAAGGACCACCGCATCCTGCAGCGCTACACCTACATCTCAATGGCCGTGGCGCTGGTCCTGCTGATCCTGCCGGTGTTCTTCCCCGCGGTGAACGGCGCGAAGATCTGGATCAGCCTCGGCCCGTTCACGATCCAGCCGGGAGAGTTCGCCAAGATCCTGATCGCGGTGTTCTTCTCCGGCTATCTCATGGTGAAGCGTGACGCACTGGCGCTGGCCAGCCGCCGCTTCATGGGGATGTACCTGCCGCGCGGGCGCGACCTCGGACCGATCATCACCATCTGGGCCCTGTCGATCCTGGTCCTGGTCTTCGAGACCGACCTCGGCACCTCGCTGCTGTTCTTCGGTCTTTTCGTGGTGATGCTCTACGTCGCCACTGAACGGACCAGCTGGATCGTCTTCGGCCTGCTGATGTCCGCGGTGGGCGCCGTGGGTGTGGCGTCCTTCGAGCCGCACGTGCAGTCCCGTGTGAACGCCTGGCTCGACCCGTTCGCCAAAGCGACGTGGGCCCAGAGCGAACAACTCGCCCAGTCGCTGATGGCCTTCGGTTCCGGCGGCACGCTCGGCACCGGGCTCGGCCAAGGCCATTCGGACCTTATCCTTTTCGCCGCCAACGCCGACTTCATCCTCGCCACCGTCGGCGAGGAGCTGGGCCTGGCCGGAATGATGGCCGTCCTGCTGATCTACGGCCTGATCGTCGAGCGGGGCGTACGCACGGCACTGGCCGCCCGCGACCCCTTCGGCAAGCTGCTGGCCATCGGCCTGTCCGGGGCCTTCGCCATCCAGGTCTTCGTGGTCGCCGGCGGTGTGATGGGGCTCATCCCGCTCAGTGGTATGACCATGCCGTTCCTCGCGTACGGCGGCTCGTCCGTGCTGGCCAACTGGGCACTGATCGCCATTCTGATCCGGATCAGCGACACCGCTCGCCGCCCCGCACCGGCACCCGCACCGTCCTCCGATGCCGAGATGACCCAGGTGGTCCGACCGTGAACAAGCCACTGCGCCGGATCGCGATCTTCTGTGGCGTCCTCATCCTCGCCCTCCTCGTGCGGACCAACTACCTGCAGTACGTCCGCGCCGACGAACTGAACAGCCGCGACGAGAACCGCCGCGTCCGCATCGAGCGTTACGCACACGAGCGCGGCGACATCATCGTCGACGGCAACCCCGTCACGGGGTCGGTCGCGACCAAGGTAGGCGACTTCAAGTACAAGCGCGTCTGGAAGGACGGCCCCATGTGGGCGCCCGTCACCGGATACTCCTCGCAGGCCTTCGACGCCAACTTCCTCGAGAAGCTCGAAGACGGCATCCTCACCGGCAACGACGACCAGCTCTTCTTCGACCGAACCCTGTCGATGTTCACCAGTGAGAAGAAGCAGGGCGGCAACGTCGTCACCACCCTCAACGCCGCCGCCCAGAAGGCCGCCTTCAAGGGGCTCGGCGACAAGAAGGGCGCCGTCGCCGCGCTCGACCCGCAGACCGGTGCCATCCTGGCCCTCGTCAGCACCCCTTCGTACGACCCCTCCACCTTCGCGGGCAACTCCGACGCCGACTCCAAGGCCTGGCAGAAGCTCTCCAAGGACAAGGACAAGCCGATGCTCAACCGGGCATTGCGCGAGACCTACCCGCCGGGCTCGACCTTCAAGGTCGTCACCGCCGCGGCCGCGCTGGAGAACGGGCTGTACACCAGCGTCGACGAGCCCACCAAGTCACCGCTGCCCTACCGTCTCCCGCTGACCACCGGCAACCTGGAGAACGAGGGCAACATCCCGTGCGAGAACGCCTCGCTGCGGGAAGCGCTGCGGTGGTCCTGCAACACCGTCTTCGGCAAGATCAGCGATGACCTCGGCAACCAGAAGATGATCGACGAGGCCAACAAGTTCGGCTTCAACAAGGACATCTTCACCCCGGTCCGCGCCGACGCCAGCATCTACCCCAAGGACAACCGCCCGCAGAACGCCATGGCCGGCATCGGCCAGGCGTCCAACCGCGCCACCCCGCTGCAGATGGCGATGGTCGCCGCCGCGGTCGCCAACGACGGCAAGCTGATGCAGCCGTACATGGTCGCCGAGCGCCAGGCCCCCAGCCTGGACGCGATCTACACCCACGAGAAGGAACAGCTCAGCCAGCCCCTCTCGGGTGAGAACGCCCAGAAGCTCCAGCAGATGATGGAGACCGTCGTCGAGAACGGCACGGGAACGAGGGCGAAGATCCCCGGCGCCACCGTCGGCGGCAAGACGGGTACGGCCCAGCACGGCCTCAACAACAGCGAGAAGCCGTACGCCTGGTTCATCTCGTACGCCAAGACAGACAAGGGCTCCCCGGTCGCCGTCGCCGTGGTCGTCGAGGACGGCCAGGCCAACCGCGACGACATCTCCGGTGGCGGCCTGGCCGCCCCGATCGCACAGGCTGTGATGAAGGCGGTCATCGACAGCAGGAAGTGATGCCCATCACATCGGGCGCCATACCTGCACATTGGGATACCGGTCGGATATCAGGTCCGGACTCCGGGCCGATCAGATGGTGCGCGGCCGGTAGCGTATGCGCGAGCAGCACACCGCCGGACCGCACACCGGTGCGGTCGGGACTGACGGAGAGGGCTGGAACAGTTATGGAAGAGCCGCGTCGCCTCGGCGGCCGGTACGAGCTGGGCTCGGTGCTCGGCCGTGGTGGCATGGCCGAGGTCTACCTCGCACACGACACCCGGCTCGGCCGCACCGTAGCTGTGAAGACGCTCCGGGCAGATCTGGCCCGCGACCCGTCCTTCCAAGCCCGGTTCCGCCGTGAGGCCCAGTCCGCCGCCTCGCTCAACCACCCGGCGATCGTCGCTGTCTACGACACGGGTGAGGACTACGTCGACAGCGTCTCCATCCCGTACATCGTCATGGAGTATGTCGACGGGTCGACGCTCAGGGAACTTCTGCACTCCGGCCGCAGACTGCTGCCCGAGCGCACCCTGGAGATGACCGTCGGCATCCTCCAGGCGCTGGAGTACTCGCACCGGGCAGGCATCGTCCACCGCGACATCAAGCCGGCGAACGTCATGCTGACGCGCACCGGCCAGGTCAAGGTCATGGACTTCGGCATCGCCCGGGCCATGGGCGACTCCGGTATGACGATGACCCAGACCGCGGCCGTCATCGGCACCGCCCAGTACCTCTCCCCGGAGCAGGCCAAGGGCGAGCAGGTCGACGCGCGCTCCGACCTCTACTCGACCGGCTGCCTGCTCTACGAACTGCTGACGGTCCGGCCGCCGTTCATCGGGGACTCACCCGTCGCGGTCGCCTACCAGCACGTACGGGAAGAGCCGCAGAAGCCCAGCAACTTCGACCCCGAGATCACGCCCGAGATGGACGCGATCGTGTTGAAGGCCCTGGTCAAGGACCCCGACTACCGCTACCAGTCGGCCGACGAGATGCGTGCCGACATCGAGGCCTGCCTCGACGGCCAGCCGGTCGCCGCCACCGCGGCGATGGGTGTGCCCGGTTACGGCGGCTACGACGGTTACGGCAACGACCAGCCCACCACCGCACTGCGTGCCGCGGACCAGAACGGCGCCCCCACGTCCATGCTGCCCCCGGTCAACCCGGACGACGGCGGCTACGGCTACGACGACCGGCCGGACCGCCGGCGTCAGAAGAAGAGCAACACCTCGACGATCCTGCTGATCGTCGCGGGCGTCCTCGTACTGATCGGCGCGATCCTGATCGGCCGGTCGCTGTTCAGCAACACCGACAGCAACAGCGGCGAGGTCGATGTGCCGAACATGGTCGGCTTGACCGTGCCGCGGGCGGAAAACCTCGCGAAGAACGCCGGAGTCGTCCTCAAGGTCGGCTCGCGCGAGCCGTGCGAGGACCAGGCCAAGGACAAGATCTGCAGCCAGACCCCGACCGCCGACGGCAAGATGGCGGAGAAGGAGACCGTCACGGTCGTCGTCTCCACCGGTGCGCCGAAGATCGAGGTCCCGGACGTCACGGAGAAGTCCGAGGAAAACGCCCGCAAGTACCTTGAGGAGAAGGGCTTCACGGTGAACGTCACCACCGTCGAGTCCGGCAAGCCCGCGGGGACGGTCATCACCCAGGCCCCCGAGGGCGGCACGAAGGCCGAGAAGAGCTCCGAGGTCACGATCACGGTCGCCAAGCAGGCCACCCAGAAGGTACCGAACGTGGTCGACCGGGACTACGACGCCGCGGTGACTCAGCTCAACGCCCTGGGCTTCAAGAACGTCTCCCGGACCGACGTGGATTCGGACAAGCCCGCGAACCAGGTGATCAGTCAGACCCCGCAGCCCGACTCGGCACAGCCGCTGACCACGCAGATCGTCCTGACGGTCTCGAAGGGCCCGCAGCAGCCGGAGCAGACCAAGGTTCCCGACCTGCAGGGCAAGACCCTTGGCGAGGCGAAGTCCCTGCTCGCCGGGGCGGGACTGCAGCTCGGCCAGGTGCAGGGACCGAATGACGACAACGCGAAGGTCGTCACCCACCAGCCCGGTGCGAACCAGCAGGTCGACAAGAACAGCGCGGTCAACGTGTGGACCATGCCGGGAGGTGGCGGCGGAGACGGCAACATCTTCGGCGGCCCGTCCGGCTCACGGCGGCACTGACCCCGAGCCGCACCGACTGCCATCGGGCCCCGGCACCGCAACGGTGACCGGGGCCCTTTGCTGTGCCAGGCACGCTACCTCCGGCCCGGCTTACCGCACATGCGGCCGTGAACCGATCGTGTCTTCATATGTGCCGATTCATTGATCGGATGGGGCGGGGCATCGGACCCTGTCCACGTCGCTGGATGCGCGAAAGGGCAGAGACGTGATCAACGAGGCGGTTCTCCTGGAGTCGAGGACCCTGCCCGAGAGCGTGTCCGGGCGGACGGAAGTCCTCGATCGAGTCAAGGCTCTGTCCTTGCTGCCGGACGGTCTCCACATCACAACGGCCATGGTCGCCGCCTACTTCGAGGTGGCCGACAACGTGATCCGCCAACTGGTGAAGCGGCACCGGGAAGAACTGACCGACCACGGCCTCGCCGTACTCCGCAGCCCCGACCTGCGCCGTTTCGAGAGTGACAACGTGTCACTCTCGCTCGAAAGTTATCCACAGGCCCGGCGCAGCCTGACGACCTACACACGTCGCACCATCCTCGGCATCGCGATGCTGCTCCGCGACAGCGCAGTCGCACGGCAGGTGCGCAGCTATCTCCTGGACGTCGAAGGAGCTTCCAGAACCCGCCTGGCCGGCAGGGAAGTCGCCTCCCGGAGCGAAGACGTCGAATCGCTCGACGCCCGCATTACGCGACTCGGCGAGGAGAGCTTCACGCGCCTCCTCGGCACCACCGTCGTCCCCATACTGAACGCCCTCATCGAGACCTCCGGCGAGCAGCAGCGGGAGCTCATCGGCCTCCGCGGGACCGTCCGGCAGATCGAGCGCAGGCTCGTCCGGCACGACAACCAGCTGCGGCGTCTTCAGCGCGCGCAGGAGCAGCGCCCCCTCACCGGAGTCATGGCCTCGATCGACGCCATGAACTGGCGGGAGTTCGAGCAGCACATCGCCGGGCTGCTGCGTCGGGACGACTGCACCGGCGTCGAGGTCCACGGTGGGAGCGGCGACTGCGGGGCCGACGTCACCGGGTACACGGCCGACGGATGCCGACTGATCGCCCAGTGCAAGAACTTCGCCCCGTACCGCTCGGTGTGGAACGGCGAGATGCAGAAGTTCGTCGGCGCCAAGACGCTGCACCGGGCGGACGTGGCCGTGTGCGTGGCGACCTGTCCGTTCTCCCGTGAGGCGATCGACATCGCGGTACAGGCCGGCGTCACCGCCGTGCACCGTGGCCTGCTGGAGGCCTGGAGCGCCGGCGCGAAGCTGCAGGTGCTCGCGTAGGTCCAGGACGGCCGAGGGCCCGAAGTCGCAAGGACTGGTTGCGACTTCGGGCCCGGATCAGCGTATCGGCTAACGAAGCTCCGCCGGCTTCGTACGGTCCTTGTCCACCTTCTCCGTACGCACCAGCTCGCCCCACACGATGTAGCGGTACTTCGACGTGTAGACCGGTGTGCAGGTCGTCAGCGTGATGTAGCGGCCGGGCTTCTTCGCTCCCGATCCCTTGGGTACCGCCTGCAGCACGTCGACGTTGTACTTGGACGTCTCGGGGAGCTCCTTGAAGACCTTGTAGACGTACCAGGTGTCCCTGGTCTCGAAGACGACCGCGTCCCCCGTCTTCACCTTGTCGATGTTGTGGAACTTGGCACCGTGCCCGTCGCGGTGTGCCGCCAGGGTGAAGTTGCCCTTCTCGTCCCAGGGGAGAGCCGACTTCACCGGGTCCGTGTAGTAACCCGCGATGCCGTCGTTGAGGTTCTCGGTGTCGGTGCCCTTCTTGACGAGCACCTCGCCGTTCTTCATCGACGGAACGTGCAGGAAGCCGATGCCGTCCTTGGTGTCCAGCGCGCCGGGTCCGCCCGCCCACCGGTCACGGACGGTGTGGCCCTGCTTGGTGGCCTCGCGGTCGGCGAGCACGTTCGTCCACCAGAGGGAGTAGACGACGAAGAGCCCCAGCACCAGGCCTGCGGTGATGAGCAGTTCACCGAAGAGGCTGATCGCGGTCGCGACGGGATGACGGCCTCCGCGCCGCGGCGGGGGCGCGGACTCACCGATTCGCTCGTCGTGCTCGGTCCTCGCTGTCACCGCACCCGTCCCTGTCGTGATGATGTTTCAGCCCACGAGCGCGTCGGGCTTCCCCTTGCTGCGCGGTCGTTCGTCGACCATCTTGCCCCAGACGATCAAACGGTACGTACTCGTGAATTCCGGCGTACAGGTCGTCAGCGTGATGTACCGGCCCGGCCCGGTGAATCCCGAACCCGGCGGCACCGCACCGATCACCGAGACATTCGACGGCGAAGTCTGCGGAAGGGTCTTCGTCGCCTCGTACGTGTAGTAGGCATCCTGCGTCTCGACCACGATCAGGTCACCGGGGCGCAGCCTGTTGATGTAGCGGAATGGTTCGCCGTGCGTGTTGCGGTGGCCTGCCAGCGCGAAGTTGCCCTGCTTGGCGGAGGGCATCGCGGTGCGCAGCGTGCCCTCGCTGTAGTGGCCGACCATGCCCCGGTCGAGGACCTTCTCCTTGCTGATGCCCTCGGCGACCGGAGCGACGACGTCCAGTTTCGGGATGTGGATGATGGCGAAGCCTTGCCCTGCCTCGAACACTCCCGGGTTGCGGTCGCCCTTCGCCCAGTCGTCCTGGATCTTGTGCGTCTCCTTGCCGGCGTACTGGTCGGCGCGCACATTCGTCCACCACAGCTGGTAGGTGACGAACAGCAGCATCAGCACACCGAGCGTGATGAACAGCTCTCCGACGACCCGGCTGGCGACAACGGCCGGGCTGTCCTTGGCCGCGCGCGCCGCGCGCCGGGCCTCGACGCGCGACATCGGCTTCGCAGCCGATGCCGTGGCCTCCGGCCGTGTTCCGGTACGTCGGCGGCCGCGTCCCTTCGCCGCGCGTCGGCGCTCGGCGCGGCCTCCGGTGGGCGGTTCGGGATCGGCCTTCTCGGGCTCCCGGTCCTGGCCCCGTCCCGCATCCGGTCCTGGCTCCGCCCTCGGATCCGCGAGGCTCTCCGCATCGCTCGCCGGCACCGGCTCCGACACCTGTCCCGGCCCCCGCTCCGGCCCGGGATTCGGCTGCCGGTTCGGCACCGCCTGGTCGACCGGGCGGCGGGTGTTTGCTGTCCGCAGCCCGACCGTCTGGTCGTCCACGGGGAGGGGAACGGGCACGGACCGTGCCCGTGGCGTCGGCGCGGGCGTCTGCTGCCCGTACCAGTCGCGTTCGAACCCCTCGGGGTCGTACCACTCCCGTGGGGTCCCCGCCGCCCCCTGTGCCCCCTGCGGCGCCGGTCCCGGCGCCTGCCCAGGCTCCTGTGCCGGCGTCCGCGCCTGCGGTTCCCGCGTCCCGGGATCCGGTGCCCGGTGCAGCCCCCGCCCTCGCCCCTGCCCCGCGCCCGGCTCCTTCGGCTCCTCCGACGGGAGGTTGCCGGACCGGAACCACGGCGAGGCATGCTGCCCCGGCAGGGGATCGTTCAGCGGATCCGCCAGCCGGTCGACCGCCGCCTCGAACGCGCCTGTGGCCTCGGACGCTTCTTGCTCGTACGGGCCGTCCTGTCCGGCGTCGTGTTCGGGGCGGAGTGCGGTCACGCGACGGCCTTGCCCACCACCGGCGCGAGCCCCGCCGACCGCGCGACGGCCGCTGTGTCGCCGCACTGGGCCAGCCAGTTGGCCAGCATCAGGTGGCCGTGCTCGGTCAGCACCGACTCCGGATGGAACTGCACGCCCTCCACCGCCAGTTCGCGGTGCCGCAGCCCCATGATGATGCCGTCGGCGGTGCGCGCCGTCACCTCCAGCTCCAACGGAACCGTGTCGGGTTCGGCGGCGAGCGAGTGGTAGCGGGTCGCGGTGAAGGGGGACGGCAGGCCGGTGAAGACCCCGGTGCCCTCATGGGTCACCAGCGAGGTCTTGCCGTGCAGCAGCTCCGGGGCGCGGTCCACCACACCGCCGTACGCCACCGCCATCGACTGCATCCCGAGGCAGACACCGAAGACCGGGACGCCTGTGTCCGCGCAGTGGCGGACCATGTCGACGCAGACTCCCGCCTGCTCCGGGGTGCCGGGACCGGGTGACAGGAGGACCCCGTCGAAGCCGTCCTGGGCGTGCGCCGTGGTCACCTCGTCGTTGCGCAGCACTTCGCACTCGGCGCCGAGCTGGTAGAGGTACTGGACGAGGTTGAAGACGAAGCTGTCGTAGTTGTCCACGACGAGGATGCGGGCGCTCACTGTCCGGCCCCCGTCCCGGTCGAGCCGTCGACCGTCACGTCGCCGAACGGAAGCAGCGGCTCCGCCCAGGGGAAGACGTACTGGAAAAGCGCGTAGACGACAGCCAGCACCAGCACGAGCGAGATGAGCGCACGCACCCATGCGTTGCCCGGCAGATGCCGCCAGATCCAGCCGTACATGCTGTCCCCTCCATTCGGTACGGGACCAGACTAAAGGGCCGGGGCAGGAGCGTGGGTCAGCTGTGGAAAGCTGCCGGCCTGCCGTCGGTCACAGGCTGGGTCGCATCGAGGTGCGCCCAGGCGATCAGCCGGTGGCTGCTGCCCCATTCGGGGTCGCACGTGGTCAGCGTCAGATAGCGGCCCGGCCCGTCGAAGCCCGACGTGCGGGGTACGGGGTCGATGACCCCGACGTCGCTCGGTACCGTCCGGTAGGGCTTCTTGTCGATGCGGTACGTGAACCACGTCGTCCCGTCCCTCAGCAGTACCGCGTCGCCCGGGCGCAGCTTCGGGAAGTCCTTGAACGGGTCGCCGTACGTGCGGCGGTGTCCGGCCACCGCGAAGTTGCCCGTCGCGCCGAGGCGGGCGGTCCCCCTGTAGTGGCCGAGCCCTTTCTGCAAGGTCCTGACCTCGGTGTTCTCCAGGACGGGCCATTCCCAGCCCTTGCCGAAGCGGGGGATGTACAGCATCGCGAACGGCTTTCCGTCCCGGTACGCCGCGGGGGCGGGCGGCGGCGTCGGGGACGTCTCCGGTGCCGGGGCGGACACCGTGCCCCGCGCCCACTGGTCGCGCAGGGTGTCGATCTGCCCCTCGGTCGCGCCTGCGGCCTTCACCCCGGTCCAGAACAGCACGTACGCCACGAAGAGCACGATCAGGGCGCCGACGGTGATGCAGAGTTCGCTGAACGTCCTCACGATCAGTCGCACCGACACCCTGTCGGCCTCCCCACAGACGCTCGCTACTTCACCGGCTCCGCATAGTGGAGGTCCACTGTGCCCGAATAGCCGGGAAGAGTCACCGCCTCGTGCTCGTCGACTTTCCAGCCGAGACCATAGGCCTTCACGTACAGCAGGTAGTTGTTGATCGCCGGGGAGTTGTCGAGTGCCCGCTTGAGGCCGGCCGGGTCGCCGACCGCGGTGATCTTGTACGGCGGGGAGTAGACCCGGCCCTGGAGGATCAGGGTGTTGCCGACGCAGCGCACCGCGCTCGTGGAGATCAGCCGCTGGTCCATGACCTGGATGCCCTGGGCTCCGCCCTGCCAGAGGGCGTTGACCACCGCCTGCAGGTCCTGCTGGTGGATGACCAGGTCGTTGGGTTGCGGGTCGGGGTAGCCGGGGTTGGCGGTGGCGTTGGGCGGGGCGTCGTCGAGAGTGACGGACACGGACCGGCCGGAGAGCTTTGTGGTGCCCGCGGCCCGCTCCAGCCCCTTGAGCCGGGCGTCCTCCGCCTCGGTGCTGCCGTCGTCGCGGCGTACGAGCGTGTCGATGTCCTCGCGTGCCGACGCGTTGGTCTCGTCCAACTGAGCGTTCTTGCCGCTGCGCTGCTGGATGAGGTCGGAGAGCTTCAGCAGCGAGGAGTCGGTGCGGATGTTGGTGCCCTTGGCCGTGTTGGCGCTGGTGACGAAGATGAGTCCGGCAAGGGCGAAGACGGCAGCGGTGAGCACCCGGACCGGATGCCGGAAGGTGCGCCGGACCGGTCCTTGGGGGGAGTCGGCAGAATTGCTCAACGTACCCTTATCTCCTTCGGCGCCACGGAAGCACTACGCTAACGGACGCCTGGGGGAGGCAGCATTCCCCCTCGCGCCCCGCCCCGGCGCCAGCCACAGTTCCCTGCGCGGTCACGCAGCGCATCGACAGGAGAGTTCCTCGTGCCGAAGTCACGTATCCGCAAGAAGGCCGACTTCACGCCCCCTCCGGCGAAGCAGGCAACCAACATAAAGCTGACCAGCCGTAGCTGGGTGGCGCCGGTGATGCTGGCGCTCTTCCTCATCGGTCTGGCCTGGATCGTCGTTTTCTATGTGACCGACGGCGATCTGCCGATCGATTCACTGGGGAACTGGAACATCGTCGTCGGCTTCGGCTTCATCGCCGGCGGCTTCGGCGTCTCCACGCAGTGGAAGTAGTGCCGCAGGACACCTGACCCCACAGCGGGGCCCGGTCCCGCAACCCTTGCCCCGAGTTACCCACAGCGTTATCCACAGGCAGGGGAAAAGGTCAGACGATCTGTGGATAACTCCCTGACTGTTGACGCCGATGTGACTGCAGTCTCCCTCGTCGAGGGATGGCACGCCCCTTGTCCCTGCTGGAAAAACCCAGCTCAGCGACAAGGGGCACAGCTGTTCCCACAGAATGCACAAGATCCGACACGTGCTGTGGACAACTGACGCTGTGGACAGGCGGCTGAGGGAGCCCCCTGGGAGAACCGGGCCCGCGGAGGTGTGGTGTCCGCTCAGTGACCGGTGGCTGGTTCCAGGCAACGGGGGCGGATCCCAGGCAAGCGGGGCAGGTCCCACAGGTGTGGCCGGGCAACCGGGGCAGGTGCCACAGGTGTGGCCGGGCAACCGGAGGCTGGCCCCCGGTACTGGTCCCAGGTAAGCGGAGGCTGTTCTCAAGTAGGCGTTCGGCGGTCCAGGCGTTCTCAGGTGAGCGCGGCTGTTCTGGCGACGACGATGGCGACCACAGCCACCAGGACCAGCGCACAGGTGCCGTACTGCACGAGTGCGCGCCGCTCGCGGGGTGCGTGCACCATGGCGATCGCGATCAGCGTGCCCGCGATCAGGCCGCCGACATGCGCCTGCCAGGCGATTCCGCCCCAGGGGTTGAAGGTGATGACCAGGTTCACCGCGAGCAGCACGAAGACCGGGCGCATGTCGTAGTTGAGCCGACGCATGAGCACGGCGGTGGCGCCCAGCAGACCGAAGATCGCTCCGGAGGCACCGAGCGAGCCCTGTACGGGCGCGGAGAGCCAGTAGGTGAGAGCGCCGCCCGCCAGGCCGGAGAGCATGTAGAGCGTGAGGTAGCGGGCGCGGCCGAGCGCGGCTTCCAGCGGTCCGCCGAGCCACCACAGCCCCAGCATGTTGAAGACGATGTGCCACATCTCCTGGTGCAGGAACATCGACGTGACCAGCCGGTACCACTGTCCTTCGGCGACGCCTTCCAGCGGACCGCCGAAGTGGGTCGTGGCGCGGCCGAGCAGCAGCAGCTCGTTGACCAGCTCGCCCTTCGCCAGCACGGCGATGTACACGGCGACGTTGATGCCGAGGAGGATCTTGGTGACGAGGCGGGGGTCGGCCGCGATGCTGCCGCCGGCGACGGTCCGCGGCTGATTGGCGGCCGGGCCGTGTCCCGTACCGGATCCCTGGCGGACGCAGTCCGGACACTGGAAGCCGACCGAGGCGTTGACCATGCACTCGGGGCAGATCGGGCGGTCGCAGCGGACACAGCGGATGTGCGTCCCGCGGCCGGGGTGGCGGTAGCAGCCCATCGAGCCGTCCGCGGCGGCGGACCGGTCCTGCTCTTCCGGCGGCTGCTGGTCCATCGGTCCCATGGCTTCCCGGTCCCCTCGGTCCTTGTCGTAGCGGCAGGGCGCACAACGCCGCCCTGCTCGTCCGCTATGTAACAAGTACGGACGAGCAGGGCGGTTGGTTCCCGGGAGGACGATCAGCGAGTGATCATCCGATGACCACCGGTTGTCATCGGTTCTCGATGACGACCGATTCGATCACGACGTCCTGCAGCGGACGGTCGGTACGGGCGTTGGTCTGGGTGGCCGCGATGGCGTCCACGACCTTCTGGCTGGCGGGGTCGACGACCTCGCCGAAGATGGTGTGCTTGCCGGTCAGCCAGGCGGTCGGCGAGACGGTCACGAAGAACTGCGATCCGTTGGTGCCCGGACCGGCGTTGGCCATGGCCAGCAGGTACGGCTTGTTGAAGCTGAGGTCGGGGTGGAACTCGTCACCGAACTCGTATCCCGGGCCGCCGGTGCCGTTGCCCAGCGGGTCGCCGCCCTGGATCATGAAGCCGCCGATGACGCGGTGGAAGACGGTGCCGTCGTACAGCCGGTCCGTGGACTTCTTGCCGGTCTCGGGATGCGTCCACTCACGCTCGCCCTTGGCGAGCTCGACGAAGTTCTTGACCGTCTTGGGTGCGTGGTTCGGCAGAAGCCGGATCTCGATGTCGCCCTGATTGGTCTTCAAGGTGGCGTAAAGCTGCTCAGCCACGATCTGCCTTCCGTGAGTCTTCGGTGAGTCTTCGGTGACGCCACGTCCGCGAGGGATGGCGTCAGGTCTGCGCTGACGTTCCACCGATCCTCGCACGGAGCTTCCGCTCCGGCGCCCGGCCGCCACCCCGAACGCGCTCCACTCACCTTCTTGCCCGATCGGGCGCCCGGTGCGACGGCGTCGCCTCCGCCCCGTTCGCCTGCGGCTTCCCCGAAACCGCGTCCTTGCCGCTCCCCGCAGGAACAAATGCGGCCAAGTGCGTGACCAACCGGCGCGGGCTGAACCGAACCGTGGCATTGTCGTCGGCAAGCTCCCCTTGCACCGCATTGCCTGAAAGCGTCAGACATGACCTGAATGACCCGGATGCCTGCCCCGCATGCCATACAGGCCCAGGGCAGGCATGATCTCGAAATGGGTGGAAAGGCGGAGTACCTACCCGCCACCAAGGAGGAGGATTCCCGTGACCCGCATCGACAGCGTGCGCGCCGCAACCGACTCGGCCAAGGACAGCGTGCAGCACGCCGCGGAAGTGGTGGCGCCCTATGCCGGCTCGGCCAAGGACCAGGCCGCACATCTCGCGTGCGAAGCCCGCACGCGGCTCGCGCCCAAGGTGTCGAAGGCAGCCCAGCAGGCCCGCGTCCAGTACGACGCGCGTCTCGCCCCACGTATCGAACTGGCCCGTGCCCATGTGCCGCCCAAGGTCGACGAGGTGGCCCAGCGCGCCGCACACCGCACCCGCCGGGCCGCCCGTACCGCCGCTGACTACACAGTGCCGCGCGTCGAGCACGCGATGGCGGTCGCCCAGCCCGTCGCCGAGGAGGCCTCGGCCCGCAGCGCCGCCGCTTTGGCCGCGCTCCGCGGGCAGGTCACCGCGAAGGAGATCAGGCAGCTGGCCAGGAAGCACGAGCGGCGGGCGAGGGCCGGCCGGTTCTTCAAGGTGTTCGCCGTGGTCGGCGTCGTGGCGGGCGGCGCCTACGCCGCCTGGAGGTGGTGGGACAGGCAGGCCAACCCGGACTGGCTGGTCGAGCCTCCCGCTCCCACGGAGGTGTCCGACCGCGCACCGCTGAGCTCTGTCGACGGCAGCGGTCCGACTTCGCTCGACCCGGAGGTCCAGGCCAAGCAGGCCGATGCGGAGAACAAGGGGACGGACGGTCCCGAGGGTGTGGACGGCACCGATCTCGACGACCGCCGCTGAGCAGTCCCCGCACGACGGAGCGGGCGTCGGAGGACCTTGAGGTCTTCCGACGCCCGTTCTGCCTTTCTTATGTGGCGCCCAGGGGATTCAAACCCGACACCGAGACCCTCTTCACCTGCGGTTCTGTCGGCGAAGCGGACTTTCACCCACGGGATGCGGCTGTGGGCGGCCCTGTCGGCGGACCCGCCGCTGGGCGACCAGTTGATCGCCCAGTCGGCTGCGCAGATACAGGACCGTGTGTCCGCAGCGGGCCCTGCTGACCAGGCCGGCGCGGTTGAGGACGCCCAGGTGTTGGCTGACGGTGCCCGGACTGAGTGCGAGGCGGCGGGCGAGGTCGGTCGTGCTGCGTGGTTCGTCGAGGTGGAGGAGTACGCGTGCGCGTGTGCGGCCGAGGAGGTCGGTCAGGGCGCTGGGTGGGGTGGTGTCGCTGGTGTGCCACACGGTGCCGCGGCCGCGGGCCGGGTACCAGATCCGGGGTGGGAGGGCCGGGTCGACGAGGGTGACTGCGTGGTCGCAGAAGAGAGAAGGGGTGAAGGTCACCCCGCGGCCGTCGACGTCGATGTCGTGGTGTTCCCCGGGCCAGGCGTCCATGACGAGGGTGCCGTCGCTCCATTGCAGGCCGGGATCGATGCCGCGGAACAAGGCTGCGGCCCCGTCGTCGGTCAGTCGGCGTGCGCGGTGGAGAACGTCGGCGCGCAGGACGGCATGGATACGCGGCCAGTGGGGGGCGACCACGAGAACCCAGTAGGCGTGCAGGGCGTCGGCGATGCGGTGCAGCAGGGCGTGCGGGTCGTGGTGGGCCTGGTCCAGCAGCGGGTGCACTGGCCGGCCGTCGGCCGCTTGGCGCAGTTCACGGGTCACGCGCTCGGGTGCGGTGGCGCGCAGCGCTCGGAACTCGTCGTCGATGTCGGGTTCCGGCACCGGCGGGTGGGGGGTGAGGAAATCGGGGAGCAGGCGGCGGGGACCGACGAGCGCCTGGAGGAGGGGCCAGTCCAACTGGTCCAGCAGGGGTGCGGATTGGCGTAGGAAGGCTTGATGCACCGCGTGTCGGATGGGGTTGTGCCAGGCCCACAGGCTCAGGACCGTCTCCTGGAGCGGTGAGCCGGCGAACCGGACCGCGGCCAGGTCCCGCATTCCGAGATGGAACGACAACATTCGGCCCAGACTAAATCTATGGCCGCCGACCGGTCGACCTGCTGGTCTTGGCCGCATGGAATCCGCTGCCACCGGCTCCCGGCCGGCAACCTACGACCGCATCGGAACCGGCTCCGGGCCGGCGACCTACGACCGCATCGGGACCGGCTACCGGCTCGTCCGCCGCCCCGATCCCCGACTGCACTCCCTGATCGGCCAGGCCTTGGCAGGCGCGCGCACCGTCGTCAACGTCGGGGCCGGCGCCGGTTCGTACGAGCCCGAGGGCGCCGACGTCACCGCGGTCGACCCCTCGCACGTCATGCTCGACCAGCACCCGAGGCTCAGGAAGGTGAAGGGCTGCGCCGAGCGCCTGCCGTTCCCGGACGGCTCCTTCGACGCGGCGATGGCGGTCATGACCGTCCACCACTGGCCGGATGTGCGCCGCGGGCTGAGGGAACTGCGCCGCGTCTCGCGCGGTCAGGTGGTGTTCACCTGGGATCCGGTCCACCGGCCGGAGCTGTGGCTGCTCCAGGAGTACCTGCCGGAGATCCGTGAGCTGGAGAACGCCCGCTTCACCCCTCTGTCCGAGGTCGCCGAGGCGCTCGACGCGCATACGGTGCTGCCCTTCCCCATCCCGCACGACTTCACCGACGGCTTCCAGATCGCCTACTGGCGCAGGCCCGAGCTCTACCTCGATCCGGCCGTCCGGCAGGCCAGCTCCACCTTCGCGCAGCTTCCGCCCTCCGTCGTTGAACCGGCGATGGAGAAACTCCGCGCCGACCTCGACTCCGGTGCATGGCGGCGCCGCCATGCCGACCTGCTCGACAAGGAAAGCGTGGACTACGGGTACCGCCTGCTCATCGCGGGGGAGAGCTTCGGCCCCAGATGACGGCGCCCTCCCGGAATCCGCTCGCACACCCGCCCCGCAAAACCGCGGGGACTGCTCCGCCCCCGTATCGAGCGTGTCCTTCGCGACCGGTCTGGAGCCGGAGAAACACCAGCGGTAGAGATCGGCCTGGCCCAGGAGGTTGCCGATCGAGCGGGAGAACTCGCAGGTGGACGGGCGGGAGCACGCGGACCGCCGCCTGGCGGTCACTGGCCGGCCCGCCCCCGGCGCAACCGTCCCCGGCGTCGATCGGCGCGCTCGTCCTGCTCAGCAGCCGGAACGCTCACCGCGCGTACCCCGCCCCCGCTGAGACGAAAAATGCCCTCCGCCGCTACGTTTCCGCAGGTCGGATGGCATTTGGTACGTGGAGCCTAGGAGATTCGAACCCGAATCGAGGACCGCATCTACCTGCAACTTTGGCAATCCTTTGCGAAAGAACCGGGCTTTCCCACCCGTTTCCGTCCGGCTCCATTCCGCTCGATCCTTCCACCCCAGTTCGATGTGCCCACTGGTGGGCACACTCCAACCCTCGGTTGCAATAGTAACTTCCTGACACTCAAGTCCCTTGCAAATCCCGGGCCTTCGGGGAGAAATTCCCTGCTTTGCGCAAATCGAAGCATCGCTATCAGGCAAACGCCGCACGTCATCCCGTGGAAACTCCGCGCACGCACTCAGCTTGCTCATCAACCTGCGCGGCAGGGCCGTAGGGCAATTGACGGAGTCTGACCACCACTTGGTTGGCTCGCGAAGCGGTTGGAGCGTGCCCGGCTCGGTGAGGTCGACCACCCTGCGGTCTGCCCCTGCAAAGGACGTTTTGCGAGCCACTGTGTGAAAGCTGCGATGGCGTCCTGATCTCCGACGACCAGCCGCAGCCAGCTGTACGGGAGGACCGGGAACAGACCTCCGTGCTGCGGTGGTCCACCGTTCAACTCAGAGCACGTCAGTTTCTGCGGTCAGCTCGCAGGAGCACAAGCAACATTCCTAGTGTCATCAGCCCCACCGCCACCACCCACGCGGTTCCGTTCTCGGTGCCGGCCCGCGGCCATTCCCACCACTGTGCCCTAGTTCCCTTGGCCCCTGGTGCGCCCAGAAGGAATGCTGGGACTGTCTGCACGACGGGAAGCAGCCAGGAGAGCCTGAAACCCAACAGAGCAGCGGAGAAAGCTGCCAACCCGGTGAAACCCAGCATGTTCCTGAAGGCTAGCGGGAAGGCCTCCAGATCGCCGGACAGGATGAGTGCGACACACGCCAAGAGCACGGCGATTCCGAACGCGACAGTCAGGTGAGACGCAAGCACACGACGGCGGGGCAGGGCCGCGGCCTGGGAGAAGTCGGCCATGCCGTCGATGGTCGAAACGAGCACTCCAATCGCCAGCAGCAGCGGCATGAACGCAGCGCCAGATGCGGGGATGGGCCGGTCCCCGCTCACGTTCGGAAAGAGGACAGCCTGACCGCCCCACCATGTGAGCGCCGCAGTGCACCCCACCATGAAGGCCAGGGTGCGCGCGCTTCGGTGCGACCGGAAGTAGGTGTTCAGCGGCGAGAATCCGCGATCGCCGGTCAGCATGGCGCCTGCATCTCACGAGCCCACTGCTTCGCCGGAGCTACTTGATCAGCGCTTGGCAGGCTCAGGACGCGCCGGACGTCGGACTGCCACCCCGTGTCCCCCGAGTACTCGTACGCGGGCAACCTGCGGGAGCCCACGGCTCGTGCCTCCAGCCACGCTTCCAGTTGCAGTCCTGCGTACATCTTTCGTTCCGTCCCGGCTTCTGATTCACCTTCGCACCAGACCTTGTGCGGGGATGTCAGCTCCAGAAGAGCGGTGTGCAGAAGGTCTTTCTGACCATGGTCCAGTGTGAAGCCACCAGAGCCGTTCCGCTCCAACCCCTGCTCCGCGTAGCGCTTCGGGGCGGGCAGAACACCCTTCGCAGCCGCAGCTACTCTCTCCGCCTCATCGACGGCATCAGGAAGTCGTTTCGCGTGTTCGGGCCACACGCACACACTGCTTCCCCCACCTGGTGCGCACACAGGTTCCTCCACCTGACGGGCCTCCAGGAGGTCACTGCCGTTGCCGGGCATAGCAGCGATGCAGATCAGCGTGACAACTGAGAAGACCCCACTGGCACTCGCCGCCCCTTTCATGGCCCGGTCCCGGCTCATAAGCGAGCTCACGGTGCACATAGCGGCAACAGCCAACACCGTGACCGCGAGCCGCCATGCCAGATGCGTGGCCGACAGGCGCACATCGATGGAGTGGTAGAAGACGACATTGGCGAGCGGGGAGGACTGCGAGCTGAACACGAGGCTGAAGAGCATGAACCCCCCGACAGCCGCAATCGCGCCGGTGAAACGGCTGGGCAGCAGTTGCCCGATGAAGTATCCAAGTGCCAGCGCGAATACCACTCCAGAGACCCCAAAAAGGGCATACTCCGGCCAGGGGCGACCCGGTGCCCCAACTGTGGCAATCCAGGTGAATGCAGTACAGAGGAGATACACAGAGCTAAGCCACACGGCATCAGCGGTCAGACGTGTCAGTTCCACCTGATGCAGGGGGCGCGCAGCGAGAAGTACGTCTGAGCCGCTGCGGCGGAGCTGGGAGGCCCGGTGCGCCGCCAAACCGACGGCGGCCACCATCAGAGGGATCGCCGCGCGGGTGGCTGCGGCGGAGGTCTCCGGCCAGGAGCCCCGCCAGTCCCCACCGACGAAAAAGACCATGGCAGCGGCCGCGATGAGCAAAGGCAACGCCGCCCAACGCATGGGAGTGCGGCGGAGTTCAACAGAGAGCCCGGTCATGGCGTACTGGCCCCCTGTGAAGCTGGGCCGCTCAGAGCCGATGCATAGCCCTTTTCCAATGCAGTGTCCCCAGGAGCGTCGGCGGTAGCCAATCCTTCCAATTCGGCGGGCGCACCTACGAAGCGCAGAGTGCCCTCGTACAGAACGCCGATCTGTGAGCAGGTGTGGGCAACATCTTCGACAAGGTGGGTGCTGAGCAGGACGCAGCTCTCCTGAGCCAAGTCCCGGATGAGCTCCCTGAACCTGACTCTCTGGTGCGGGTCAAGCCCCGTAGTCGGCTCGTCGAGGATTACCAGTCGTGGCCGTCCGGCGATCGCTTGGGCGATGCCCGCTCGACGCAACATGCCACCGGACAGTCTCCGTAGCGCTGTGCCGGCCTGGTCGCCAAGCTCTACCCGCTCGATCGCTTCCGCAGCCTCTTTCGGAATACGATTCCGGGGGATCTCGCGCAACCAGGCACAATGCCTCACGAAGTCGGTCACTGTGAAGTCTGCGGGGTAGGCGAAACTCTGCGGAAGAAACCCGATTTCACGCCGGACTGCCCGGAGCTGCTTCGCCGTGGTGACCTCATGGCCGAACACGCGAATGCTCCCCGAGGTAGGCCGGTCCATTGTGGCCAGAGTCCGCAGTAGCGTACTCTTCCCCGCGCCGTTGGGGCCAAGAAGGCCGAAGGCACCGACATCGAGTTCGAGGTTGAGCCCACGAACGACTGGTTTACGCCTGTACCCCTGGTGGAGGGCATTCACTTCGATCAATGGCATGTGTGATCCTAGAGTTAGCGCTGGGGCGTACTTGCACTACGCCCCAGCGCAGTCACTCAGGCAGCGTCAGAGGAGCTCGACGACAACCTTCTCGATGTTGAAGGTGCAGTCCGGCACATAGACCCGGACCGTGCCACTCTTCTGGTCGACACAGTCCGCGTACTTGTCCGACTCGAAGTCGCACACGGCCTTGGCGCGCCACTTGCCGGAGCCGGTGCACTCGGCCCAGCCACCCGTGCTGCCGGCGCTGGTCTTGCAGGACAGAGCCAGGGCACCGACCTCACCGGCCGAAGCGGGTGTTGCGCCGAGCAGCAGGGTCGCACTGGCCAGCACGGCACCTATGGTTGCGGCTCTCTTACGCTCAGAATTCCTCCCCTAACCATGCAGAAAGCCTCTGAGAAGGGCTGAACACCGGTCTGTTCCCGGCGTCGGAATGACTGTATGCCGCACACAGGGTTCCGAGGTCGCAGATTCGAGATCTTGTCCAGAATCCGGTCACGCACTTGCCAGATGTTGTGAAAGTTTGTGCAAAAAAAGTTCACATCGTGAAGCGCCTTTAAGTCCCGCATTGTCCGGGTCGGAAGCCGCAAGTGACTGGAATGCCCCCGCCACGGAAGTTGCCAAGTCAAATAAAACTATTTGCCGGTATTTAGACTGCTATACGGGTTCTTTTTTTGGTTTCGGTTTGTTTGTCCAAGCCTGTTCGGGTGTCGCGGGCGGCACAGAGCGGCGGGCGAAGCGTTCGGGGTGACGGCGTGCTGCTCGCGGACCGGGTCTGCGGTGCCGCGGGCCTGGGCGAGGGAGTCGAGCGAGTCGGGGGTGCTCGCCGCATTACTTGATCGTTTTGAAGTTCGCCTCGCTGCAGGGGTTGCCGTTGCTCACCTTTGGCCGCGAGTGCGACCGGGTAACCCCGAGGTCGAGCAGCAGCTGGGAAACCTTCTTGCTGGTCATCGAGGTACTGCGGTCGGCACGCACGGTCTCGGGGACGACGCCGTTGCGCACGATGCCCTCGCGGATCAACTCCCCGGCCCGGTCGGCAGATTCAGCACGTTCGACAGCCCAGCCGCAGATGTAGCGGCTGAAGATGTCGGTGATCCCGTAGAGGTGGTACCACACGCCCTTGCCCGGGCCGCACAGCTTGGTGATATCCCGGGTCAGCACCTGACACGGGGCGGTCGCCACCAGGTGCGGCACAGTCTTGGGCGGGTGGGTGGCCTGGCGGCGGCGTTCCCCGCCTTGCCCGGCGGCGGCCAAAATCCGATACATGGTCCGCTCGGAGCGCCAGCAGCGGCCCTCGTCCAGTTCGCGGGCCCAGATCTGCGCAAAACCACCCAGGACCAAAACACACGAGAACCACAGGTCAAGGCCGCAATCTGAAGCCTCTACCGAACCCGGATCGGTTCACCCCCACCCGACGAGCCCGGCTGAGCCTAGGAGGTCCACAGGGGAGACAAGAACGAGGAAACTCCTTGGGGCACAAGGGCTCCCCCACGCCCGGTGGGCACTGAGGTGCCTGTTGATGGGCACAGAAAATGCCCCCTGAAACCACGTTTCCGCAGGTCAGAGGGCATTTGACAAGTGGAGCCTAGGAGATTCGAACTCCTGACATCTGCCTTGCAAAGGCAGCGCTCTACCAACTGAGCTAAGGCCCCGAAAAGACGGACAGCACCGGACGTTTCAACGTCTCGGCGACCGCCGCAGACCAGAGTACCGGGTACCCCCCGGAATCTTGCAAAAAGATGGGGACTCCCGGTCGGCGACCACTCTCCGTAAGATGCTCGACGAGGTTCGCAGCAGCGAAGTCGCAGCGATGGGGAGACGCCATGGATGCCGCTCAGCAAGAGGCAACAGCAAGAGCCAGGGAGCTTCAGCGCAGTTGGTACGGAGAACCTCTGGGGGCGCTCTTTCGCCGGTTGATCGATGATCTCGGTCTGAACCAGGCCCGGCTCGCTGCGGTCCTCGGGCTGTCCGCCCCCATGCTCTCCCAGTTGATGAGCGGCCAGCGGGCCAAGATCGGAAACCCCGCGGTCGTCCAGCGCGTCCAGGCGCTCCAGGAACTGGCCGGTCAGGTCGCCGACGGCAGTGCCAGCGCGGGAGAGGCCACCAACCGCATGGAAGAGATCAAGAAGTCCCAGGGCGGCTCCGTCCTCACCGGAACCGGCCAGACCTCCCACACCGGCGGCGCCCCGACGGTCCGGCGCGTGGTGCGTGAGATCCAGTCGCTGCTGCGGTCGGTCGCGGCCGCCGGTGACATCATCGATGCCGCCGACTCCCTCGCCCCGACCCACCCCGAGCTGGCAGAGTTCCTCAAGGTGTACGGCGCAGGACGTACCGCGGACGCGGTGGCGCACTACGAGGGACACCAGAGCTAGGACCTGTCCGACATGTCCTAGGGCACTACCCCCGAGAGCCGGGCACGAGCCGAAACAGGAACTGGGAGCGGGCGCAGCGCAATGGGTGAGGTCTTCGCCGGTCGGTACGAACTGATCGATCCGATCGGGCGTGGTGGGGTCGGCGCCGTATGGCGCGCCTGGGACCACCGGCGCCGCCGCTATGTGGCGGCCAAGGTCCTCCAGCAGAGCGACGCACACACGCTGCTGCGCTTCGTCCGCGAGCAGGCGCTGCGGATCGAGCATCCGCATGTGCTGGCCCCGGCCAGCTGGGCCGCGGACGACGACAAGGTCCTGTTCACCATGGACCTGGTGAGCGGCGGTTCGCTGGCCCATGTCATCGGCGACTACGGGCCGTTGCCTCCTCGTTTCGTCTGCACACTGCTCGACCAGCTGCTGTCCGGGCTGTCGACGGTGCATGCGGAGGGTGTCGTCCACCGGGACATCAAACCCGCCAACATCCTGATGGAGGCCACCGGCACCGGACGGCCGCATCTGCGGCTGTCCGACTTCGGTATCTCCATGCGCAAGGGCGAGCCGCGTCTCACCGAGACCAACTACGTGGTGGGAACGCCGGGTTACTTCGCGCCGGAGCAGATGATGGGCGCGGAACCCGATTTCCCCGCGGACCTGTTCGCGGTCGGTCTCGTGTCGCTGTATCTGCTCCAGGGGAAGAAGCCGGACGCGCAGGCGATCGTCGAGCACTTCGCCACGTACGGAACTCCCGGCGCCCCGGAGGGGATTCCCGAGCCGCTGTGGCAGGTCCTCGCGGGGCTGCTGCAGCCGGATCCCCAGGCCAGGTTCCGTACGGCCACGGGTGCGCGCAAGGCGCTGACGGCCGCGGTCGACATGCTGCCCGAGCCCGGCATCGACGACGAGCCGGTGGAGGTGTTCGACCAACTCGGGCCGCTACCCGCCGGCTTCGGGCCCGACGGACCGATCACGCCCCCCAGAGCGGCCGCGCAGGACGCGCAGCCCACACCGCCCGTACCGCCCGCACAGCAGGTCCAGGCGGCCCCGCAGCCCGTGCAGCAGCCCTACGCCCAGCCGCCGGTCCCGATGTCGGAAACGGGCAGCTTCCACCTCCCGCCGCCCCCGCAGCAGCCCGCGCCGCAGCTCCAGCAGGCGGAGACTGCCACGCCTCCCACTCCGCCCCCGGCATACACGTCCGCCCCGTTCGCCACGCCCGCACCGGATCCTTCGCAGGCTCCCACGGCCGGGGGGCACCACGAGCCGGCTCTCACCCGCGCCTACACCACCGGGCAGCCGCAGGATCCCGCCACCGGATACGCACCTCCCGCGCACGCACCGCGGAAGCGTCCGGGACCGCCCCTGAAGGTGGCGGTCCCGGTCCTGCTGGTGGCGCTGATCTGTTTCGCCGTGGGTGTCTGGGCGCTGACCCAGAGCTGAGCACGCCGGCCGGAACCGCCGCCGTACGCGCAGCGGTTCCGGCCCGCTACCAGGTCTGCGGCGGGCCGCCATAGGGCGGTTGCCCGCCCCCGGCCGGGCCCCCGGCGGCGGGACCGTTCGCACCAGGCGGGGCTGCCTGCCCCGCCAACGCTGCCGGACTCGCCGGACCCGCCGGGGTGGTCACCGCGCGGCGCCGTGCCAGCAGCGTCCACACGCCGAGCCCGAGCACCAGCACCGCACCCGCGCTTATCCCGGCCACGCCGACCGTCCTCATGGTGGCGCTCCTGGCCGCCTCGGGGTCGCTCTTGCCGCTCTTGGCCATGTCCCTGTCGTCCTGCGTGACCGAGAAGATCCCGGCGCCCCCCGCGTACGGCGACTTCCGCGCCGTCCCCTCGACCTTGATCCTGAGGTTCAGCGGAATGGCCTTGTCGCCGTACGATTTCGCGACCTTCGGGCTGAGCGTCACCGACAGGTAGTACCAGCCGGCGAACCGCATGGCACTGACGCTGCTGGTGGAGTCGTAGCGGTTCTCGTACGCCACCGGAGGCAGCGGATCCAGCGATACGGACGCGGGCTTGCCGGAGTACGACAGCGGCGTCGCGTCGTCGACATGGCCATGGGCCGGATTGTCGAGGGACACCGCGAGCGCGCTGCCGATGAATTCGTCGGAGGCGTTGTTGTTGCTCAGATCGGCGGTGGCGAAGATCTGCTGGCCCCAGTCCACCGGCACCCGGTAGAAGCGGGTCTGCCCCGGCGCGATGTCGTCGTGCCACTCGCCGGTTTCCAGGCTGGTCGCGTCGTAGTAGCTGGTGCCGCCCGACCGCTTCTGCGGAGCGGCGGTGAGTGGCACCGGGGAGGCCGACGGCCAGTTCTCCGGCGCCTCGTTCGGCATCGAACCGGCTGATTTCAGCTGCGGTTCCGACTCGTAGCGCAGCTCCAGGTCCCATGCGCCGGACGAGGACGTGGCCTTGCTCTCCCGCTCGATCAGGACGTTGTACGTTCCGGCTTCCTGACAGGTGCTGCTGTCCTTCCCGGTGATCCGGTAGGCGTACGCCGCGATCGGACGCGGGTATTCCGCCGACTCGAACCGGGCGTCCTCCGAACTGCACTGCAGGTCCGCGCTGTCCCTGATGCTGACCGTGATGCCGTCCCCGTAGGCGACCTGGCCGCCGTCCCCGGGCACGGCCACCGCCGAGACGTACGCATTCGTCTTCGCGTCGAGGTTCAGGCGGTAGTAGAGCTTCTCGCCGCGCTTGATCGAGCTCTTGTAGACCGATCCGGACGAGAGCGCCGACGCCTCGGTGCTGACCTCCGCGCCGCTGACCTTCTTCGCCCCGGGATCGAAGGTGTACGCGGCATCCTCCCCGGCCGCGTACGCCTGTCCCGGCAGCGCCACCGCCGCGCACATCGCCGCGACGGCGGCCAGCGCCACCCGGCCCCTGTTGCGCTGCCTCATCACGCGCTTCCCCTCGTCATCTGTGTGGCGCGCCTGCGACGCCCGCGCACGAACACGAGCCCCGCGATCACGACCACCACAGCGCCCGCCCCGGCAGCGGCCGCAATGCCGGTCCATCCTGCCCCGCCCGTACCACCGCTGTCTGCGACGCTGCTCGGATTACCCTTCTTGTCCGCCTTCTTGGCCATGGCGGGCGGCACGGTGCTCCGGGCCGGCCAACCCGGGGCCGGCCGGCCCGTCATCGAGCGCCGGCTCCCGCGGCACCACGCCGGCCCGCGCGTTCTCCGCGATCCCGGCGGCCTTGCCGACGCGATCTCAGCGGCCTTCCGCCCCTGCCGCAGTACGGCGGCCTCGGTCCTGCGCCGCCACGCGTACCCCCGGCCGAGAACCCGGACCTTTTGCTCTCGCAACCTATTGATTTGCTTAGGTGAACTCAAGGGTGCGGACGTCACGGTCCCGCAACAGCACGAAGCCCCGGCCGCTCAGCGACCGGGGCCCGCAATCAGGCTGTTCTGTCTCACACACCCGAACCTGCGGGCACGGAGTCAGTCGCCTCCGTCCACAGATCCTGCTCGGCGCGATCCGCCTGGATCTGGCGGTACACGAGGAGCCCGCCGATGGCGGCCAGTGCGACCAGGAGAAGCTTCTTCACCGCGCGACCTCGTCTTTCCTTGACGTAGGGGACTTCTGCCGCCCGACTATACACACCGGCCGATATCGATCGGTGACCTACCTGCGGCCCAACTGGCGCCAGGGAAAAGCGGCCACCCGGGAATCGCTCCGACCGGGCGCCGCGCCCGCACCGATCGTCCCGCGCAAGCCCGTCAAGCCCGGTTGCACCAGACGAGTGGTGTTCATCTGAAGATCGGCGGATCTGCGGCGTCGGTCCACGAATTCACGGGCCACATCCACATCATCAGAAAGGTAAGCAAACCGGATCACCCGAAAGCGAGGGGCCATGCGCACCTTCAAGGCCAGGAACATCTGGACCACCTTCGTCACCGCCTTCTTCGCACTCCTCGCCGCCCTGGGGCTCATGAGCACCCCCGCGGCGGCCACGGAGCCGAGCGCCCCGGAGGCGGCCACCACGAACCAGGAGCACACGGGTGCGACCGCGGCAACCGCGACCACCCCGTCGGTGCGGTGGACCCTTCCGCGTGACCGGGCACTGCCGCCCACGATGAAGCAGCGCATCCACGCCGAGGCGCACGGCTCCTCACCCGCCACCCGGCATCTGTCCGCAGACACGACGGACGCCACGGAAACCAGGAGCACCGCCCGCGCCACCCACGGAGCCCCGGCGGGGGACGCGTCCCTCCTCCCGCCGTGAGAGCCGCGCAACTGACGTACAGAGCCCCCGGGCCGGTTCACACCGGACGGGGGCTTCTCCGTGCGCTCCAGCCCCGCCCTGCCCCCTTCCGGCACGAGGGGCGCGGTGCGAGGGCCCGGTACGAGGGCAGAGGGCAGGTGGAGGAGGACAGCCGCGAAGACCACGGAGGCGGACGACAGAGGGGAGGGCAGAGGAGGGCGGCAGAGGCCCCCGGTCCGACACACGCGCCCCTGCACGGAACCGCACGCAGGACCAGGCCCAACCGGAACCCGGCCCCGACCCGGCCCGAACTACCCGCCCCCACACGAAGAACACGTCGCAACGACCCCACGCAGAAGGCCCGGTGCCTCCGAAGAGGAACCGGGCCTTCTGTTGTCACTGTGGGGCTAACAGGATTTGAACCTGTGGCCTCATCCTTATCAGGGATGCGCTCTAACCAACTGAGCTATAGCCCCGCCGCGCTCTGCGCTGACTTCTGAAGATTAGCGCACGTCGGGGCCAGTCCCAAAATCGATACTCCGAGCCCTACTCGTCCTCGGCCAGCGTGAGCTCGATGCCGCCCACGAAGCCCGCCGAGAGGTTGTAGATGAAGGAGCCCAGCGTCGCCAGCGCGGTCGCCAGCACCACGTCGATCACCGCGATGACCGAGGTGAAGATGAGGACCCGCGGAAGCGACAGGAACGACTGGACATCGAAGCCGTTGCTGTCGTTCGAGCCGGTGGCCTCGCTGATCGTGCCGCCGACGGTGGTGAAGACGCCCATCGCGTCCATCACCATCCACAGCACCGCCGCCGCCACCACCGTGCAGATGCCGAGCGCGATGGAGAGCAGGAAGCTCACCTTCATCACCGACCACGGGTCGGCCTTGGCCACCCGCAGCCGCGCCTTGCGGGTACGCGGAGTCGTCCGCGCCCCTGTCCGCGGCCGCCGGGCCGCCTGCGCGGCGCCGGCGCCCTGTGCACCACCCTGCGTGCCGTCCGGCCGGCCGCCCTGGGTCCCGCCCGCGGGCGAGGGGTATGCCTGCGGCGGGTGGTACGGCCCGCTCGCCTGCCCCGCTGCGGGCTCGCGCTCACCGGGCAACGGCCCGGTCGCGTAACCCTCGTACTGGGGCTGTGGCCCCCGGGTGTCCGTCACAGTGCCCCCTTGGGAGTCCGTGGCAGGGCCACGGGCACCGTTCGCTCCTGCTCCGGAAGCGGCCGAACCGGCGCCCGTGGCTCCACTCACGCTCTACTCCTCGTGCTCCCCTGCCGAAGGCGACATACCCTCGGCATTGCCCTCGACTGGGCTCTCGGCAGCCTCCGCCGTCGCGGTCTCGGCGTCATCGGACCCCTCGACCTCTTCGGCCTCACGACCGGCTTCGGCGTTGCGGGCGATGCCGACGACGGCATCGCGCTTGCCCAGATTGATCAGTTGGACGCCCATGGTGTCACGGCCCGTCTCCCTGACTTCATTGACTCGCGTACGAATCACACCACCGCCGAGCGTGATGGCGAGGATCTCATCCGTCTCCTCGACCACCAGCGCACCGACCAGCGAACCCCGGTCCTCCACGATCTTCGCAGCCTTGATGCCCAGGCCGCCACGACCCTGAACGCGGTACTCGTCGACGGGAGTCCGCTTCGCGTACCCACCGTCGGTGGCAGTGAACACGAACGTACCCGGCCGGACAACATTCATCGAGAGCAGTTCGTCGCCTTCGCGGAAACTCATGCCCTTGACACCCGAAGTGGCACGGCCCATCGGGCGCAGCGCATCGTCCGTCGCGGTGAACCTGATCGACTGGGCCTTCTTGCTGATGAGCAGCAGGTCGTCCTCGGCCGACACCAGCTCCGCACCGATCAGCTCGTCGGCCGTGCCGTCGGCACCGTCCGCCGTCTCCCGGAGGTTGATGGCGATGACCCCACCGGAACGAGGCGAGTCGTAGTCCTTCAGCGCGGTCTTCTTCACGAGACCGCCCTTCGTGGCCAGGATCAGATACGGCGCGGCCTCGTAGTCGCGGATGGCCAGGATCTGCGCGATCCGCTCGTCCGGCTGGAAGGCCAGCAGGTTGGCGACATGCTGACCGCGGGCGTCACGGCCGGCGTCCGGCAGCTCGTACGCCTTCGCCCGGTACACCCGGCCCTTGTTCGTGAAGAACAGCAGCCAGTGGTGCGTCGTCGACACGAAGAAGTGGTCGACGATGTCGTCCTCCTTCAGCTTCGTGCCACGCACGCCCTTGCCGCCGCGCTTCTGCGAGCGGTAGTCGTCCGTCTTCGTACGCTTCACATAGCCGCCGCGCGAGATCGTGACGACGATGTCCTCCTCGGCGATCAGGTCCTCGATGGACATGTCACCGTCGAAGGGCACCAGCTTGGAACGCCGGTCGTCGCCGAACTTCTCGACGATCGCGGCCAGTTCCTCGCTGACGATCTGCCGCTGCCGCTCCGGCGACACCAGGATCGCGTTGTACTCGTTGATCTTCGCCTGGAGTTCGTCGTGCTCGGCCGTGATCTTCTGGTGCTCCAGCGCGGCCAGCCGGCGCAGCTGCATCTCCAGGATCGCGTTCGCCTGGATCTCGTCGATCTCCAGCAGGCCCATCAGGCCCTCACGCGCCACCTCGACCGTCTGGCTGCGCCGGATGAGGGCGATGACCTCGTCGATCGCGTTGAGCGCCTTGAGGAGACCACGCAGAATGTGCGCCCGCTCCTCCGCCTTGCGCAGACGGAACTTCGTACGCCGGACGATGACCTCGATCTGATGCGTCACCCAGTGGCGGATGAACGCGTCGATCGACAGGGTGCGCGGCACACCGTCGACGAGCGCCAGCATGTTGGCGCCGAAGTTGGTCTGCAGATCGGTGTGCTTGTACAGGTTGTTCAGCACGACCTTGGCGACCGCGTCCCGCTTCAGCACGACGACCAGACGCTGCCCCGTACGCGACGACGTCTCGTCACGGACGTCCGCGATCCCGCCGATCTTGCCGTCCTTCACCAGGTCGGCGATCTTCTGCGCCAGGTTGTCCGGGTTGGTCTGGTACGGCAGCTCCGTCACGACCAGGCACTGCCGGTTCTGGATCTCCTCGACCGCGACGACCGCACGCATCGTGATCGAGCCACGGCCGGTGCGGTACGCCTCCTCGATGCCCTTGCGGCCCACGACGAGCGCACCCGTTGGGAAGTCCGGGCCCTTGATCCGCTCGATCAGCGCCTCCAGGAGCTCCTCCTGCGAGGCCTCCGGGTGCTCCAGGTACCACTGCGCACCGTCCGCGACCTCGCGCAGGTTGTGCGGCGGAATGTTGGTCGCCATACCGACCGCGATCCCCGCCGAGCCGTTGACCAGCAGGTTCGGGAAACGCGCCGGCAGAACCGTCGGCTCCTGGTTGCGGCCGTCGTAGTTGTCCTGGAAGTCGACGGTCTCCTCGTCGATGTCCCGGACCATCTCCATGGACAGCGGCATCATCTTGCACTCGGTGTACCGCATGGCGGCGGCCGGGTCGTTGCCCGGAGAACCGAAGTTGCCGTTGGAGTCCACCAGCGGCATCCGCATCGACCACGGCTGCGCCAGTCGCACCAGCGCGTCGTAGATCGACGAGTCACCGTGCGGGTGGTACGTACCCATGACGTCACCGACGACACGGGCGCACTTGTAGAAGCCCTTCTCGGGCCGGTAGCCGCCGTCGTACATCGCGTACAGCACCCGGCGGTGGACGGGCTTGAGACCGTCCCGTACGTCCGGCAGCGCACGCGAGACGATCACGGACATCGCGTAGTCGAGGTAGGAGCGCTGCATCTCCGTTTCGAGCCCCACGGGCTCGACACGCATGCCCACACCGGCGGCGGGCTCCTCTTCAGGTGTCACAGGGGTGTTCTCGTCGGCCATTGCTGGTCAAAGTCCTTTCGAGCGGCGGCTTGCTGGTACGGCCGACTCAGATGTCGAGGAAGCGGACGTCCTTGGCGTTGCGCTGGATGAACGAGCGCCGCGCCTCGACGTCCTCGCCCATGAGCACCGAGAAGAGGTCGTCGGCCTGCGCCGCGTCGTCCAGCGTGACCTGGCCGAGGACACGGTGGTCGATGTCCATCGTGGTGACGCGCAGCTCCTCGGCGTTCATCTCGCCGAGGCCCTTGAAGCGCTGGATCGAGTCGTCCTTGATCCGCTTGCCGTTCTGCTTGCCCAGCTCGACCAGGGCGTCGCGCTCCCGGTCCGAGTACGCGTACTCGAAGTCGTCCCGGCCCCACTTGATCTTGAAGAGCGGCGGGCGGGAGAGGTACACGTGCCCGGCCTCGACCAGCGGACGCATGAAGCGGAAGAGGAACGTCAGCAGCAGGGTGTTGATGTGCTGGCCGTCGACATCGGCGTCCGCCATCAAGATGATCTTGTGATAGCGGAGCTTCTCGATGTCGAAGTCCTCGTGGACCCCGGTACCGAAGGCCGAGATCAACGCCTGGACCTCGGTGTTCTGCAGGATCTTGTCGACCCGGGCCTTCTCGACATTCAGGATCTTGCCGCGGATCGGCAGGATCGCCTGGTACATCGGGTTGCGGCCGGACTTCGCCGAACCACCGGCGGAGTCACCCTCGACGATGAAGATCTCGCACTTCGTCGGGTCGTTGGACTGGCAGTCGCTCAGCTTGCCCGGCAGCGAGGCGCTCTCCAGGAGCCCCTTGCGACGGGTCAGATCACGCGCCTTGCGGGCCGCGACGCGGGCCGTGGCCGCCGCGATGCCCTTGCGGATGATGTCGGCCGCCTCGTTCGGATTGCGGTCGAACCAGTCCGTGAGGTGCTCGTGGACCACCTTCTGGACGAAGGTCTTCGCCTCCGTGTTGCCCAGCTTGGTCTTCGTCTGCCCCTCGAACTGCGGCTCGCCCAGCTTCACCGAGATGATCGCCGTCAGACCCTCACGGATGTCGTCACCGGTGAGGTTGTCGTCCTTCTCGCGCAGCAGCTTCTTGTCCCGCGCGTACTTGTTGACCAGCGTCGTCAGCGCCGCACGGAAACCTTCCTCGTGCGTGCCGCCCTCATGCGTGTGGATCGTATTCGCGAAGGAGTACACACCCTCGCTGTACTGCGTGTTCCACTGCATGGCGATCTCGGCCGAGAGGAGGCGCTCCTTGTCCTCGGCCTCGATGTCGATCACCGACTCGTGAATGACGTCGCCCTTGCGGGAGTTGAGGTACTTCACGAAGTCGACGATGCCGCCCTCGTAGTGGTACGTCACCGTGCGGACCTGCTGCTCCTCGGCGGCCTCGGCCACCTCGGCGACATCCGCGCCCAGCGTCGCCTTGGCCGACTCGCGCTCGTCGGTGAGCTTGATCGTCAGGCCCTTGTTGAGGAACGCCATCTCCTGGAAGCGGCGCGACAGGGTCTCGAAGGAGTACTCGGTCGTCTCGAAGATGTCCCCGTCGGCCCAGAAGGTGACGGACGTCCCCGTCTCGTCGGTGGCCTCGTTGCGGGCCAGCGGAGCGGTGGGCACACCGAGCTTGTAGTCCTGGGTCCAGCGGTATCCGTCCGTCCGGACCTCGACGGAGAGACGCGACGACAGCGCGTTCACCACGGAGACACCGACACCGTGCAGACCACCGGAGACGGCATAACCGCCGCCGCCGAACTTACCGCCGGCGTGCAGGACCGTCAGCACGACCTCGACCGCCGGCTTCTTCTCCGACGGCACGATGCCGACCGGGATACCCCGGCCGTTGTCGATCACACGGACCGCGCCGTCGGCGAGGATCGTGACGTCGATCGTGTCCGCGTGCCCGGCCATCGCCTCGTCGACCGAGTTGTCGACAACCTCTTGTACGAGGTGGTGAAGGCCTCGCTCACCGGTCGAGCCGATGTACATGCCAGGTCGCTTGCGGACCGCGTCCAGACCCTCGAGGACGGTGATCGCGCTGGCGTCGTACGAGGCCGTGACCTCGCCCGAAGCGGCTGTCTCGCCCGAAGCGGGTGCCTCGCCGGAGACGAGTGCCCCGCCCGAGGCGATCACCTCGCCGCTCTCACCGGGTGTGGACGGAATGTTCTCGTTGGGGTTGCCGGAATCGGCCACGAAGCGCCCTTTCTGGCACAGCACAGGCCGTTCTCCGGTCAGTCGGGAGCGGCTGCGTCGTTCGGCTTGTATCGACGACTCCCGCAAGGATGCGGGATTGTTCACCAGTCTACCGGTAGCGCCGACATGAATGGGGGTTTGCCGGTACCTGAGTACGCATGTGCCGCCCTGGATGAGCGCCTGACGACTCCCCATATTCAGGAAGGGCCCCCAAGGGGCTCACACCGGCATTGAGCGCTTCGACCTGTCAACCTCTCGCTACCGTGAGGGACGCCCCAATCCACCCGCCCGGTTGCAACCACCACATATCCGCGCAACACGGATGCGACGGACAGCGCCGTCAAGAAGACAGCACGGAGCCCCGACCCCGTCCAAAACCCGGCCCCAGCCGCTCAAGAAGAGAAAAAGCCCAGCTCAGGAGCGTCAGCCATACGTATCGCCAGGCCCGGTGCTCCCCGGCGCCCGCAGCGGACCGAATCTGCGCTGCGGCCCCCCCGGCCCCAACACCTTGATCAACCTCACCGTGCCGTGCCCCAGATCCGCATTCAGCCGGGCCACCAGCTGAGGCGCCAGCAACCGCAACTGCGTCGCCCACGCCGTCGAATCGCACTGCACCGTCAGTACCCGCTCGTCCGGATCCTCGTCGTACCGCAGCGGAACACAGTGATTCGCCAGATCCTCACCCACGATCTGCGGCCAACGCCCCATCACCCCACCCACCGCGGCAGGCGTCTCCCAACCACGCTCAGTGATCAGACGATTGATCGCAGCACCCAGCGGCAACGGATCCCGCCCGTCCGCCCGCGCCCCCGAACGCAGCCCACCACCCCGCCTGGCCTGCTTCTTCTGCTGCGCCGCAGCACCACGCGCACGCGCCTGCTCCTTCGCCGCACGCAACGCCACCCTCGCCAGGTCCACACCCGACGGCTCCGGCCGGTTCCCTTCCCCCGAAGACCCCTGAGCCGACTCCCCGGAAACCCCGGACACCTCACCACGGCCACTCACAGCCGCTCCACCTCACCCGCGGACACCGCGTACCGAGCCCCCGCCAGAACCCCCGGGACATCGTCGCCCACCGCCGCCGTCACCAGCACCTGCTCACCCGGAGCCACCAACTCCGCCAACCGCTCACGACGACGCGCATCCAGCTCCGCGAAGACATCGTCCAGCACCAGCACCGGCTCATTGCCCTCGCTGCGCAGCAGATCGTACGAAGCCAGCCGCAGCGCCAACGCGTACGACCAGGACTCACCATGGCTCGCGTACCCCTTGGCCGGCATGCCCCGCAGCCCCAGCAGCAGATCGTCACGGTGCGGACCGACCAGCGTCACCCCCCGCTCGATCTCCTGCTTGCGGACATCCGCCAGAGCCGCGATCAGCTGCTCGTACAGCTCCTCACGGCCGTGTGCCGCACCCACACCCGCGCCGACCGAACTCCGGTACTCCAACGCCACCGGACCACCACCCGGCGCCACGTCCCCGTACGCCTTGTCGGCCAGCGGCTGCAACGCGGCGATCAGATCCAGCCGCTGCGCCAGCAGCTCCGCACCGACCCGGCCCAGATGCTGGTCCCACACATCGAGTGTGGACAGATCCATCGACCGGCCGCCGTGCCTACGCGCCATCGCCGCCGACTTCAGCAGGGTGTTGCGCTGCTTCAGCACCCGCTCGTAGTCCGAACGCACCCCCGCCATCCGCGGTGAACGCGCCGTGATCAGCTCGTCGAGGAAACGCCGACGCTCTCCCGGATCCCCCTTGACCAGCGCCAGATCCTCCGGCGCGAACAGCACCGTACGCACGATCCCCAGCACGTCGCGCGGTCTGACCTGCGACGACCTATTGATCCGGGCCCGATTCGCCCTGCCCGGATTGAGCTCCAGCTCGACCAGCTGCGAACGCTCGCCCTGCGTGACAGCGGCCCGGACGACAGCACGGTCCGCACCCATCCGCACCAGCGGCGCATCCGAGGAGACCCGGTGGCTGCCGAGCGTCGCGAGATAGCCGACGGCCTCCACCAGATTCGTCTTGCCCTGGCCGTTGGCCCCCACAAAAGCGGTGACGCCCGGGTCGAGAGGTACCTCGACCCGGGCGTACGAGCGGAAGTCGGCCAGCGAGAGATGCGTGACGTGCATGGGTGTGCGCCGACCTTCCCGGCTTCCTGCTCCGTGGTGCGGGTCGGACGCCCCGGCCCGGCCCGCTCCTCGTCGCGGTTACTTCTCGTTCTACTTCTTGTTCTCGACCGCGTGGCCACCGAACTGGTTGCGCAGTGCGGCGATCATCTTCATCTGCGGGGAGTCGTCCTGCCGCGAGGCGAAACGCGCGAAGAGCGACGCCGTGATCGCGGGCAGCGGCACCGCGTTGTCGATCGCGGCCTCCACCGTCCAGCGGCCCTCGCCGGAGTCGGCGGCGAAGCCGCGGAGCTTGTCGAGGTGCTCGTCGTCGTCGAGCGCGTTGACCGCCAGGTCGAGCAGCCAGGAACGGATGACCGTGCCCTCCTGCCAGGAGCGGAAGACCTCGCGCACATCGGTGACGGAGTCGACCTTCTCCAAGAGCTCCCAGCCCTCGGCGTAGGCCTGCATCATGGCGTACTCGATGCCGTTGTGGACCATCTTCGCGAAGTGGCCGGCACCGACCTTGCCCGCGTGGACCGAACCGAAGTCGCCCTCGGGCTTCAGCGCGTCGAAGACCGGCTGGACCTTCGCCACGTTCTCGGCGTCGCCGCCGTACATCAGCGCGTAGCCGTTCTCCAGGCCCCAGACACCGCCGGAGACGCCGCAGTCCACGAAGCCGATGCCCTTGATGCCCAGCTCGACCGCGTGCTTCTCGTCATCCGTCCAGCGGGAATTCCCGCCGTCCACGACGATGTCGCCGGGCGACAGCAGCCCGGCCAGCTCGTCGATGGTGGCCTGGGTCGGGGCACCGGCCGGCACCATCACCCAGACGACCCGGGGTCCCTTCAGCTTGCCCACGAGCTCTTCGAGGCTGTGGACATCGGAGACATCCGGATTGCGGTCGTAACCGATGACGGTGTGGCCTGCGCGGCGGATGCGCTCGCGCATGTTGCCGCCCATCTTGCCGAGGCCGACGAGACCGAGCTCCATCAGAGATTCCTTAAGCGTTGTGCCGATTCGTACCCAAGGCCGAGCCTACGCCCGGCCGGGGACAGACCGACGGGCATGCTCGGCGCCGAGCGTGCCCGTCGGGAGCTGCCGACGCGGGACCGAAGGGCCGGTCAGCCGGAGAGGCGGACCGGCATGATCAGGTACTTGTACGCCTCGTCCGCCTCGGCATCCACGGCCGGACGACCGCTGAGCAGCGCGGGCTTGGTGGACGTTGTGAAGGACAGCTGGGCGACCGGGGAGTCGATCGCGCTCAGGCCGTCCAGCAGGAAGGTCGGGTTGAAGGCGATCGAGATGTCGTCGCCCTCCAGCACCGCGTCGACCCGCTCCACAGCCTGTGCGTCGTCGCTGGAACCCGCCTCCAGGATCAGCACACCCTGCTCGAAGCTGAGCCGCACCGGAGTGTTGCGCTCGGCGACGAGGGCCACACGCTTGACGGCCTCGACGAACGGAGCTGTCTCGATGACGGCCACCGAGTTGAACTCGGTGGGGAACAGCGTGCGGTACTTCGGCAGATCGCCTTCGAGCAGTCGCGTGGTCGTACGTCGGCCCGCGCCCTCGAAACCGATCAGCCCCTCACCGGCACCCGATCCGGACAGCGCCAGCGTCACCGTGTCACCACTGGTCAGGGCCTTGGCGGTGTCCAGCAGGGTCTTGGCGGGCACCAGGGCGACGGCCGAGGCATCCGGGTTCTCCGGCTTCCAGAGGAACTCGCGGACCGCGAAGCGGTAGCGGTCGGTGGAGGCGAGGGTGACGGTCTCGCCCTCGATCTCGATGCGGACACCGGTCAGGACCGGCAGCGTGTCGTCACGGCCTGCGGCGATGGCGACCTGGGCGGCGGCCGAGGCGAAGACCTCACCGGGGACCGTGCCGGTCGCGGTCGGCATCTCCGGCAGTGCCGGGTACTCCTCCACAGGAAGGGTGTGGAGTGTGAACCGCGAGGAGCCGCAGACCACGGTCGCCCGTACACCGTCTGTGGAAATCTCCACCGGACGGTTGGGGAGGGCGCGGCAGATGTCGGCGAGCAGACGGCCGGAGACCAGCACCGTGCCGTCCTCCTCGACCTCCGCGTCCACCGAGACCCGGGCCGAGACCTCGTAGTCGAAGCTGGAGAAGCTGAGGGCGCCGTCCTCAGCCTTCAGCAGAAGGCCCGCAAGAACGGGCGCCGGCGGACGGGCCGGGAGGCTACGGGCCACCCAGGCCACAGCCTCCGCGAGTACATCGCGCTCCACCCGGATCTTCACCGGAACCGCCTCCTGCTGTTGCTCGCTCGCCCTGCTGGCCTTCGTCGTCTGATCGGGTCTCCCACCGATGACAGGGGGAGGACGCCGGGGTCCAGTCTGACGTACGGCACCGACACTCGGTGCTGCTCGGGGTCAAGTCGCGACAAGAGGCTCGGAGGGCTCCGGCGCCGAGTTGTGCACAGGCCCCACTTCGAAGCGGATTCCGGGCTAACTCTAGGTGGCAGTAGTAGTAGGGCCTGTGGAAACCGTGGATAACGTCGTTTTCGCAGGTCAGGCCTCGTTTTTTGTCCACCGACCCTGTGGGTGGCGCCGGTGGACAACCCGGCGCTTCTGTGGACACACGAAAGTTCTGCACACCCGATACACAGGACAGGGGGGTTTCTCCCCAGGGCTGTCCCCAGCTTTACCCGGGTTCCCCACAGCTCAACCGACCCTCTCGGTGTGACGCCTTTCACTCGGCGCAGTGAAAGGCGGCGTCGCGTTGCCGAACAGTGGACAGAGGTGTGGAGAAGCACGAGGAAGCTGGGGACAACACGGCCCAGGCTGTGGGCCGTCGGTGGACAACATCATCGGCCGCCTGTGGACGAATATTTTATCCACAGGCTGTGGATCATTGTTGACCACAAATCCCCAGGCCCTTGACCTGGCCTGATGGAGTATCGGCAGTCGCCCCTGTGGAAGCAATATGGACAACTTCCCAATCCCCAGGCTGTGGAGGGGAAAATCTCCCCAGATCTGTGGAGAACGGACGGCCAGCGGCAGGTATTCGAACACCGCGACCGCTCCGCAGGCCGAAGACGGACTCCGGAGCGACGTCGGAACGGGCCCCTGAGGGCCGCCGGAGCGGGCTCCGGGAGCGTCGGAGCGGTTCTCGGAGGGGTCGCCAGGGCTCCGGAGCGGGCTCCGGAGGGGCGCGGAGCAGGTTGCGGAGCGGGCCTCGGAGGGGGCACTGAGCGTGTTCCGGAGCGGGCTCCGGCCGTTGGGGGACCGGAAGCCGGGGCGTCTTTCGGCGGCCCCGGACGGATCTCGGAGCGTCTTTCAGCGGCCCAGGGCGGGAACCGGAACGGATTTCGCGGCACCCAAGGGGCCTGGGGGAACGAAGGGGCCTGGGGGAACGAAGAAGGGCGCCCGAGGTCTCCGGTGGAGGTTCCTCGGGCGCCCTTCCGGCGCGGTACAGAGCGTGGGCGCCCCGTCGGGGCGTCCCGTCAGCCGTTCTTGATGCGGTTGGTGAGCTCGGTGACCTGGTTGTAGATGGAGCGCCGCTCCGCCATCAGCGCGCGGATCTTCCGGTCCGCGTGCATCACCGTCGTATGGTCGCGGCCGCCGAACTGCGCCCCGATCTTGGGCAGTGAGAGATCGGTCAGCTCCCGGCAGAGGTACATGGCGATCTGGCGGGCCGTCACCAGGACGCGGCTGCGCGAGGTTCCGCAGAGATCGTCCACCGTCAGCCCGAAGTAGTCCGCGGTCGCCGCCATGATGGCCGTCGCCGTGATCTCGGGAGCCGAGTCCTCGCCTCCCGGGATCAGGTCCTTCAGCACATGCTCGGTCAGCCCGAGGTCCACCGGCTGGCGGTTGAGGCTCGCGAAGGCCGTGACCCGGATCAGCGCCCCTTCCAGCTCCCTGATGTTCCGGGAGATACGGGAGGCGATGAACTCCAGCACCTCCGGCGGGGCGTTGAGCTGCTCCTGGACCGCCTTCTTGCGGAGGATCGCGATCCGCGTCTCCAGCTCCGGCGGCTGCACATCGGTGGTCAGACCCCACTCGAAGCGGTTCCGCAGCCGGTCCTCCAGAGTCACCAGCTGCTTGGGCGGCCGGTCCGAGGACAGCACGATCTGCTTGTTGGCGTTGTGGAGCGTATTGAAGGTGTGGAAGAACTCCTCCTGCGTCGACTCCTTGCTCGCCAGGAACTGGATGTCGTCGACCAGCAGGATGTCCACGTCGCGGTAGCGCTTGCGGAAGGTGTCGCCCTTGCCGTCGCGGATCGAGTTGATGAACTCGTTGGTGAACTCCTCGGAGCTCACGTACCGCACCCGGGTGCCCGGGTAGAGGCTGCGCGCGTAGTGCCCGATGGCGTGCAGCAGGTGGGTCTTGCCGAGTCCGGACTCCCCGTAGATGAAGAGGGGGTTGTACGCCTTGGCGGGTGCTTCGGCGACCGCGACCGCCGCGGCGTGCGCGAAACGGTTGGAGGCACCGATGACGAAGGTGTCGAAGAGGTACTTCGGATTCAGCCGGGCCGCCGGCTCGCCGGGGCCGGGCGTGGGGGCGGGCTGTGCGCCCATCGGCCCGGAGGCGCCGCCGGGCCGCCCGGTGCCGGCACCACCGGGCCGGTGCTGGGCCTGCGAATCCTGCATGTCGTGGCGCTCGGGGCGCTGCTGCTCGTAACTCTGGCGCTCGGGCGGCTGCGGCCGGTAGTCGTGCTGCGGCTGCTGGGGACGCCCGCCGGCGTACGGCTCGCGCCACTGCTCCGCGGAGGTGTCGCGGTCCTGGAATCCGCCGAGCCGGGGCTGCTGCCAGGAGAGGTCCTCCTGGGTGCGCGGCCACGCACCGGGGTCGGGGCGCTGCTGCTGGTAGTCGGGGTAGGCGGGCCGGGCGGTCGGCATGCCGTCGTCCGAGGGCCGGTGCCCGTATCCGTCGTACGCGTCGTTGTGCTGGCGCTCGTCGTGCTGCGGTCCCTGATAGCGGTGCTGCGGGGGTTGCGGGGACTGGTGCATCGGGGGGGCGGGCGGGCTCGGAGGTTCGCCCGCGGAGTCGTCGACGGTGATCGCGATGCGGATCGGGCGGCCGCATTCGCGGCTCAGTGTCTCGCTGATGAGCGGCGCGAGCCGGCCTTCCAGTACGCGCTTGCCCCATTCATTGGGGACGGCCAGCAGCGCAGTGTCGGCGACCAGTGCGAGGGGCTGGCAGCGCTCGATCCACTGCTTGTCCTTCGGCTCGATGCCCTGCTGGCCCTCGCCGAGGAGTTGCTCCAGCACGCGTGGCCACACTGCGGCAAGATCGGCAGGTACGTCAGCCACAAGGCACGCTCTCTCGCTGGTCCCACGAATGTGTGGTTCTCGGGACGGGATGGTTCGGGATGGGTGAGGACCGGCAGGCAGGAAGAAAAAGAGCCGGAGTTCAGCCACGGTAGTCAGGCCGACCCGCGTGGTTCAAGTTGTTGTCCACAGCCTGTGCACAGCGGGGGGTGCGGTAGGGCTGGTTTGACCGGATGGCGTGGCCGCGCGTACCGTGGCCAGGTCGAGTTGTCGATGGCTGCTGCCGCCTGCCTCCGATGGGCAAAGATCACGATCTGTGATTGTGAAGCGGTGCACTAGAGCGTTTACGCGAGTCTCTCGTGGGCGCACGGTGACAGCCAGGCGATGTCCCGCCAACACACGAGTCATTTCTGGAGCCCCCGAGTGAGCAAGCGCACCTTCCAGCCGAACAACCGTCGTCGCGCGAAGACCCACGGCTTCCGGCTGCGGATGCGCACCCGTGCCGGCCGCGCGATTCTCGCGTCCCGCCGTGGCAAGGGTCGCGCCAACCTGTCCGCCTGATCGCTTACAGGTCATGACGTGCTGCCTACCGAGAATCGGCTGAGGCGGCGCGAGGACTTCGCGACCGCAGTACGTCGAGGACGCCGGGCCGGCCGCCCGCTACTCGTCGTTCATCTACGCAGCGGTGCAACGGACCCGCACGTGACTGGGGAGAATGCTCCCCCGCCGCGTGCGGGTTTCGTTGTCAGCAAAGCCGTGGGTGGAGCGGTCGTACGCACAGCGGTGAAGCGCAGGCTTCGCCATTTGGTCCGCGAACGGCTTGCCCTGCTGCCCCCCGGTAGCCTGGTTGTCGTACGAGCGTTGCCCGGAGCGGGCGACGCCGACCATGAACAGCTGGCCCGAGACCTGGACGCCGCTCTGCAGCGGCTGCTGGGAGGGGGCGCGCGATGAAGTACCCGCTGCTGGCTCTCATCAAGCTCTATCAGTGGACGATCAGCCCACTTCTCGGGCCTGTCTGCCGTTACTACCCGTCGTGTTCCCACTACGGATATACGGCGATCGACCGGCACGGAGCGATCAAGGGAACCGCGCTGACGGCTTGGCGCATCCTGAGGTGCAATCCGTGGTCACCCGGTGGCGTGGACCATGTTCCACCACGCAAACGTCCGCGTTGGCATGAACTCCTGCGTAATGCCATGCGCGGTGGCAAGGGCGGGGACTCCGCCGCTGATGCGCCTGTCCGGGGATCGGATTCCGAAGCCCCGAGTCAGGCCGCAGAGACTTCGCCCAATGCTCAAGGAGCCTGATTAGTGGACACGATTGCCAGTCTGTTCAGCTTTATCACCTGGCCCGTCTCATGGGTCATCGTCCAGTTCCACTCGTTGTACGGGGCGATCTTCGGAGACAACACGGGCTGGGCCTGGGGCCTGTCCATCGTGTCCCTGGTGGTGCTGATCCGGATCTGCCTGATCCCGCTTTTCGTCAAGCAGATCAAGTCGACCCGCAACATGCAGGTGCTCCAGCCGAAGATGAAGGCGATCCAGGAGCGCTACAAGAGCGACAAGCAGCGTCAGTCCGAAGAGATGATGAAGCTGTACAAGGAGACGGGTACCAACCCGCTCTCCTCGTGCCTTCCCATCCTGGCGCAGTCACCGTTCTTCTTCGCCCTGTACCACGTGCTGTCGGCCATTGCCTCGAACAAGAAGATCGGCGTCATCGACCAGTCGCTGCTCGACAGCGCCCGTCAGGCGCACATCTTCGGTGCCCCGCTCGCCGCCAAGTTCATGAACAGCCCGGCTGAGGTCAGCGCTCTCGGTGCTTCTCTGACCGACGTCCGGATCGTCACCGCGGTCATGATCGTGATGATGTCGGCGTCGCAGTTCTTCACCCAGCGCCAGCTGATGACGAAGAACGTCGACCTGACGGTCAAGACGCCGTACATGCAGCAGCAGAAGATGCTGATGTACATCTTCCCGGTGATCTTCGCCGTCATGGGCATCAACTTCCCCGTCGGTGTCCTTGTCTACTGGCTGACCACCAACGTCTGGACCATGGGTCAGCAGATGTACGTGATCAACCAGAACCCGACCCCGGGCAGCAAGGCGCAGGACCAGTACCTGGCACGTCTGCTGAAGAGCGTCACCGCGCACGGCGAGGTCCGCGGCAGGACCCGGCGCAATATGGTCAAGCGGATCGTGTCCAAGGGCCCGGACCGCAATGACATCGAGCGGAAGTTCATCACCGGGCTGGCCAAGCTGGGCCTCGCCGCCCAGGAGGACGGCATGGTGATCAAGGGCGAGGCCGCTGTCACCGAGGCCGAGGGCGGAGCCGCGCAGCGGCGTCAGCAGCCCAAGCGCCAGACCAAGGCTCAGCGTCAGACCGGCGCTGTACAGCAGGCGGGGGCCAAGGACGCCGATTCCACCGAGTCGGGTTCCAAGGCATCCCTGCACAAGCAGGACGCAACGCAGGACGAAAAGCTCAAGCCGGCGGGCAAGCCCGCGTCCGGCTCCTCACGCCAAGCCAAGTCCGGACAGCGCAAGGGTCCGCAGCGGCCCAAGCACCCGTCCAAGAAGTAAGAAGGAGTCCATCCGTGACGGAAGGCACCACCTCCACGGCCGCTGAGGGCAGCGACACCTTGACCCGCCTTGAGCAGGAAGGCGAGATCGCAGCGGACTACCTTGAGGGCCTGCTCGACATCGCCGACCTCGACGGTGACATCGACATGGATGTCGAGGCGGACCGGGCCGCAGTTTCGATCATCAGTGACTCGGCGCGTGATCTGCAGAAGCTCGTGGGCCGCGACGGTGAGGTGCTGGAGGCGCTCCAGGAGCTGACGCGGCTTGCTGTGCACCGGGAGACCGGTGACCGCAGCCGTCTGATGCTGGATATCGCGGGGTTCCGGGCCAAGAAGCGGGCCGAGCTGGCCGAGCTGGGTGCCAAGGCCGCGAACGAGGTCAAGAGCACTGGTGAGCCGGTGAAGCTGGACCCGATGACGCCGTTCGAACGCAAGGTTGTGCACGATGCGGTCGCGGCCGCTGGTCTGCGCAGCGAGTCAGAGGGCGAGGAGCCGCAGCGCTTCGTCGTCGTTCTCCCGGCCTGACCGGACCCTTGTTCTGTCGGCCCCGTCTGTTCGCAGGCGGGGCCGATCTTTGTCAGCCTGATAGTCAGCCACGCACAGTGCGGTATGGAAGGACGGTTCCCGTGACGGCGGAAGTAGAGCTTCCCCAGGCGCCCGAAGGGGCGCGGGCGGTTTTCGGCGAGTTCTTCCCGGAGGCTGTCCGGTACGCGGAACTGCTGGCGGATGCCGGTGTGAAGCGGGGGCTGATCGGTCCGCGTGAGGTGCCGCGGCTGTGGGAGCGGCATCTGCTGAACTGCGCGGTGCTCTCCGAGGTGGTGCCCGAGGGCGTCTCGGTCTGTGATGTGGGCTCCGGCGCGGGCCTTCCGGGTATTCCGCTGGCGCTGGTGCGTCCGGATCTCAAGATCACTTTGTTGGAGCCCCTGCTCCGGCGGACGAATTTCCTTCAGGAGGTCGTCGAGCTGTTGGGGCTGGACCATGTGACGGTCGTGCGGGGCCGGGCCGAGGAGGTCCTGGGGACGCTTCAGCCGGTTCACGTCGTTACGGCCCGGGCTGTGGCTCCGCTCGACCGGCTGGCGGGCTGGGGCGTTCCGCTGTTGCGTCCGTATGGAGAGATGCTGGCGCTCAAGGGGGACACCGCCGAGGAGGAGATCGTCGGTGCGCGGGCGGCCTTGAGTAAGCTCGGTGTGGTGGAGACCGAGGTGCTGCATGTCGGAGAGGGCATTGTCGATCCGATGTCCACGGTGGTGCGTGTGGTGGTCGGAGAGAGTCCGGGCGGTGTGAGGTTCGCCGCAAAGAGGGCCAAGGCTGCGAGGACGAGTCGCACGAGGCGCCGTCGCTGACACGTCCGATCACGCTGTGGAATCGGCCGTTGCCTGCGGTTGGTGCTGTCTTTCGGTGGTGATCCCGGCAGCAGTCATACGTGCCCCGTGCGGAGTGTCGTGCCCCCGTAGCTACGCTGCGGGGGCATCGTGTTTCACGTGAAACGTCGCTCTCTGCTGCATGGGATCATCAGCCGCGGTCGTGTGGCTGCCGCGCCGCGGCATCGCAGCCCCGTTGGGGCTACGGAGTTGTCCACAGAAGTGGATTCATCCACAGAAGAGCGGGCCTCGCTGGTTCACGACCCCGAAAGCATGGCAGGCTCTGTTCATTGCGAGCCTGAAGTCGAGGAGAGTGAATCCTTGCGGTCCGACGCCAACATCGCGGGACCGATGACCGATCCGGTCCCCGGTCCCCGAACCGAATCGGCGGGGGAGGGTGTTTCACGTGAAACACCGCCGCCGATGGATGACACACCCATCGGTCGTGCGGCCCAGCTGGCGGTTGAGGCCCTCGGCCGCGCCGGCGAGGGCCTGCCCCGTCCTCACCGGACGCGCGTCATGGTGGTGGCCAATCAGAAGGGTGGGGTGGGCAAGACGACCACGACGGTCAACCTTGCCGCCTCGCTCGCGCTTCACGGTGCACGTGTGCTGGTGGTCGACCTCGACCCGCAGGGGAACGCCTCTACGGCTCTGGGCATCGATCACCATGCCGAAGTCCCCTCCATCTATGACGTCCTGGTGGAGGGCAGGCCGCTCTCCGAGGTGGTCCAGCCTGTTCCGGATGTCGAAGGTCTCTTCTGTGCCCCCGCCACCATCGATCTCGCCGGTGCGGAGATCGAGCTGGTGTCGCTGGTGGCGCGGGAGAGCCGGCTGCAGCGGGCGATCCAGGCGTATGAGCAGCCGTTGGACTACATCCTGATCGACTGCCCGCCTTCGCTCGGTCTGCTGACGGTCAATGCTCTGGTCGCCGGTGCCGAGGTCCTGATCCCTATTCAGTGCGAGTACTACGCGCTGGAGGGGCTGGGGCAGCTGCTGCGCAATGTGGACCTGGTGCGGGGGCATCTCAACCCCGACCTCCACGTGTCGACGATTCTGCTCACCATGTACGACGGCAGGACCAGACTCGCTTCGCAGGTCGCGGAGGAGGTGCGCAGCCACTTCGGTAAGGAGGTGCTGCGGACGAACATTCCGCGGTCGGTGCGAATTTCGGAGGCACCGAGCTACGGGCAGACCGTGCTGACCTACGACCCGGGTTCGAGTGGGTCGCTGTCGTACCTCGAAGCGGCGCGTGAGATCGCGCTGAGAGGTGTTGGGGTGCAGTACGAGGCCCAGCATGCCCACACGGGCAGCGGGAACAGCCAGCAGAGCATTTCGGAGGGGATTCAGTGAGTGAGCGTCGAAGAGGGTTGGGGCGTGGGCTAGGTGCCCTGATCCCCGCCGCTCCGCAGGAGAAGCAGGTGCCGTCCCCGGGGGTGGGCTCGGTCTCTTCCGGGGCGGGTTCTGTGATGACGGCAGACCGTGGGGTGGCCGCTGCGAAGGTGGCCGGTCTCGCGTCCGCTCCGGTTGTGCCGGAGCCGAGTGCGCCGGTTTCGGAGCCGGAGGCGGCAGCAGCGTCGGTGGGAGCCACCGGGGCGTACTTCGCCGAGGTTCCTCTCGGCTCCATCACGCCCAATCCGCGTCAGCCCCGTGAGGTGTTCGACGAGGACGCGCTTGCCGAGTTGGTGACCTCCATCAACGAGGTCGGTCTTCTCCAGCCCGTGGTCGTGCGGAAGACGGGGCCGGAGCGCTACGAGCTCATCATGGGTGAGCGGCGCTGGAGGGCGTGCCGTGAGGCGGGTCTGGAGCGGATCCCGGCGATCGTCCGGGCCACGGACGACGAGAAGTTGCTTCTGGACGCACTCCTGGAGAACCTTCACCGGGCTCAGCTGAATCCGTTGGAGGAGGCGGCCGCGTACGACCAGCTGCTCAAGGACTTCAAGTGCACGCATGACCAGTTGGCCGACCGGATCGGGCGTTCCCGCCCACAGGTGTCCAACACCTTGCGCCTGCTGAGGCTTTCGCCTCCTGTGCAGCGCAGGGTCGCGGCCGGGGTGCTGTCGGCCGGTCATGCGCGGGCACTGTTGTCCGTGGACGACTCGGAGGAGCAGGACAGGCTGGCGCACCGCATTGTGGCCGAAGGGCTTTCGGTGCGTGCGGTCGAGGAGATCGTGACCCTCATGGGGTCCAGGCCCACGAACCCTGGCAAGGCCAAGGGGCCGCGGGCCGGCGGGCGGGTGTCGCCGGCGTTGTCCGATCTCGCTTCCCGGCTCTCGGACCGTTTCGAGACCAGGGTGAAGGTCGACCTCGGACAGAAGAAGGGAAAGATCGTCGTCGAGTTTGCATCGATGGAGGATCTTGACCGCATTCTCGGCAGTCTGGCACCGGGCGAGGGGCGCGTGCTGGACCAGGCACCGTCTGAGGATCCTGCTGAGGGCGACGAGGGCTGACGTCTGCCGGATGAGCTGTAGGGCGGGCCGTGTTCCGATGGATGCCGGAACACGGCCCGCCCTTTGCTCTCTCTCGGTGTCGGCTTTATCCCTGGGTGGATACGATGCGTTCTGGTATGGCGCATCCGTTGTGAGCCACTTCGGTGAGGGAGGGCTGTGCGATCGGTGAGCCGCAGCCGACTGGCGACAGTGGGACTGGGCTTGTGGGGGCTGCTGCCGGAGGGTTTGCCGGCGGTCTGCTCCTGGAACGGAGTGCACTTGACTGCCGCACGCGATGCGGCAGGCGAAGGAAGCGAGGAACAGCCTTCATGGGGCGCCGGCTCGTACCACTCACCCTGGACAACCTTTCCGATCTCCCGAAGCGCTGCCGCTCGTGTGTCTTCTGGGAGCTTGATCCGGTCAGCGGAGAGGCCGCCATCAAGGCAGGAACCCCCGGGCTGGAAAAAGAGGCATGGATCTCGGCCGTTCTGTTGGAGTGGGGTTCGTGCGGCCGCGTCGTCTACGTCGACGATGTACCGGTGGGCTTCGTTCTCTATGCACCACCGGCCTATGTGCCGCGCTCGACGGCTTTTCCCACCAGTCCCGTCTCCCCCGATGCCGTGCAGTTGACGACTGCCTGGATCATGCCGGGGTACCAGGGGCAGGGGCTGGGCCGGGTCATGGTGCAGACCGTCGCCAAGGACCTGCTGCGTCGGGGATTCAAGGCGATCGAGGCTTTCGGCGATGCCCGGTGGAAGGAGCCTGCCTGCGTGCTTCCCGCGGATCACCTTCTTGCGGTGGGATTCAAGACCGTACGGCCGCATCCCGTCCATCCGCGGCTGAGACTGGAACTGCGGACGACGCTCTCCTGGAAGGAGGACGTCGAGCTTGCGCTGGACCGGTTGCTGGGTGCCGTTCAGAAGGAGCCGGCGTTGCGGCCCCTGTGACTCCAGGGCCCAGAGGCTATGCGAAACGGGTCCATCCCCCGAGGGGATGGACCCGTTTCACGTGAAACAACGGACCATGGTCCTACGCGCTGATGAAGCCTTCGAGATCCCGGAGGAGCGCGGCCTTCGGCTTGGCGCCCACGATGGTCTTGGCGACCTCGCCGTCCTTGTAGACGTTCAGGGTCGGGATGGACATGACGCCGTACTTGGCGGCCGTGGCCGGGTTCTCGTCGATGTTGAGCTTGACGACCTCGATCTCGTCGCCGTGCTCGGCGGCGATGGCCTCCAGGGAGGGCGCGATCTGGCGGCACGGACCGCACCAGGCGGCCCAGAAGTCCACCAGCACAGGCTTCTCGCTCTTCAGGACGACCTCGTCGAAGGAGTCGTCGGTCACTTTCTTCAGGTCGCCGGCCACGGCGGCCTCCTTAACTTCTTGGGGTGTGGGGGTGGGGATCAGACGGTGGCCGCGGCGGCCTTCTCGTCGTCGGCGAGCGCAGCGAGGAAGCGCTCGGCGTCGAGAGCGGCCGAGCAGCCCGTGCCGGCAGCTGTGATGGCCTGCCGGTAGGTGTGGTCGACGACATCGCCGGCGCCGAAGACACCGGTCAGGTTGGTGCGCGTCGAGGGAGCGTCGACCTTGAGGTAGCCCTCGTCGTCGAGTTCGAGCTGGCCCTTGAAGAGCTCGGTGCGCGGGTCGTGGCCCACCGCGATGAACAGGCCGGTCACCGCGAGCTCGGACGTCTCGCCGGTCTTGGTGTTCCGGAGGGTCAGCCCGGACAGCTTCTGCTCGCCGTGCACTCCGGCGACCTCGCTGTCCCAGGCGAACTTGATCTTCGGGTCGGCGAAGGCGCGGTCCTGCATGGCCTTGGAGGCACGCAGCGAGTCACGGCGGTGGACGATGGTGACGGACTTGGCGAAGCGGGAGAGGAAGGTTGCCTCCTCCATCGCGGTGTCGCCGCCACCGACTACTGCGATGTCCTGGTCCTTGAAGAAGAAGCCGTCACAGGTCGCGCACCAGGAGACGCCGCGACCGGAGAGGGCGTCCTCGTTGGGCAGGCCGAGCTTGCGGTGCTGCGAGCCGGTCGTCACGATGACGGCCTTGGCGCGGTGCACCGTGCCGGCTGTGTCGGTGACCGTCTTGATGTCGCCGGTGAGATCCACGGAGACGACATCGTCGGGGACGAGCTCGGCGCCGAAGCGTTCGGCCTGGGCGCGCATGTTGTCCATGAGCTCGGGGCCCATGATCCCGTCCTGGAAGCCCGGGAAGTTCTCCACGTCGGTGGTGTTCATCAGCGCACCGCCGGCCGTGACGGCGCCCTCGAACACCAGCGGCTTCAGTGAGGCGCGTGCGGTGTAAAGGGCTGCGGTGTAGCCCGCGGGGCCGGAGCCGATGATGATCACATTACGGACGTCGCTCACGGGTTTCTTCCTCGTCTCTGCAGACTGCCTACTGTCCACGCCTACTGGGGCCGACTCAACGACTCTCACCCCACCCAACGGATCCTACGGGGGATGCATTCCCGACGTGCCGGGGCCGCGTCCGGCGCGATTTTCAGGGGCGTGCGTAGGCGCGGGTGAGTAGCAGCTTCCCCTTGGCGCCGGGCTTTTCCCGAACGCAGGCCGCGTCGACGACATATGCCTGGACGCGGGTCGCGTCGGAGGGGTGCGGCAGGACGACGAGGAAGGCATCCGCGCCCTCGTAGGTGCCTTCCTCCACGGCGAGGGCCGCGGTCTTCCGCCCAATGCCCTGCTCCACGCAGAGCGGAACGGACACGACGGGTGTGCGCAACGGCTTTCGAGGCGACTCGGCCCCGGGAGCGTCGCTCTTGGGCGTCGACTGAATGCCGACGGACGGCGGTGCCTTTTTCTCGGTGACGGTGCCCTTCGGACTCGACGGCTCCGTGCCCGAGCCCAGGAGGAGCATCTGGACCCGGTCTTCGAGTCTGGAGGCCGAGAAGGTTCCTGCACCCTTCGCCGCGGAGCTGGAGCCCCGGTCCGCAGCCTTGAGGCCGGCATCCTCCTGGGACGGCTGGACGTTCTGCAGCATGAAGACGCCCACACCGACCACGGCTGCCCCGAGCGCGGTGCCGAGCACGGCTGTGCGGCGGCGACGGGCCGGCCGGCGGCCGGGACCGGTGGTGGTGACCCGGGGGCGTCCGGCAGGGCGGTCCGGGAGACCGAGCTCCGTTTCCGGCTTCTGCGCCACAGAAGGTTCTGTTTCACGTGAAACATGCGACGTGCCGACAGGCGCGGCGGTGCTGAGAGCCTCGGCGGCAAGCGCGGCGTCAAGGCGGTCCGCGACATCGTCGGGCATGTGCTGGGGCACGGGCACGGTGCCGAGCAGCTCGCGGATCTCCATGAGTGAGGCGTGGACATCGCCGCAGAGTTCACAGCCGTCCACATGGCCGCGTACCTCTGCCGCACGTGACGGCGGGAGCAGCTCCTCCGTGAGATCGGAGATCTCCGAGACGTCCGGGTGCCGGTTCGTGTCGGTCGTTGATGTCATGCGCGTCCACCTCCGCCCTTCACTGCAGCAGGATCGCTTGTACCGGCGTTCCTCGGCCCCGACGCGGGTGGGACGGATGCGCGAGGCGTCCGGTTCCTTCCCCCATCGGATTCCTCGGCTCCTGCGCCCTCACTGCGGAGGTGAGTGAGCAGAGGGGCCAGCCGAGCCCTGCCCCGCGCGCAGCGGCTCTTCACGGTGCCTGTCGGAACGTCGAGGATGCGAGCTGCTTCGGCCACGGGGTATCCCTGCATGTCCACGAGGACCAGGGCGGCACGCTGCTCGGCGGGGAGAGTGGCGAGTGCCGCCAGGAGCTCGCGGTGCAGGTCCCGGCGCTCCGCCGGGGCTTCCGCGGACTCGTGCGGTTCGAGGAGCTGGTCGAACCGTTCGGTGTCATCGACCGGCGAGGTCTTGCGGGTGGCTGCCTTGCGGACCCGGTCGAGGCAGGCATTGACGGTGATGCGGTGCAGCCAGGTGGTGACGGCGGACTGGCCGCGGAAGGTGTGGGCGGCTCGGAAGGCGGAGACCAGCGCGTCCTGGACGGCGTCGGCGGCTTCCTCGCGGTCGCCCAGGGTCCGCAGGGCCACGGCCCACAGCCGGTCGCGGTGGCGTCGTACGAGCTCGCCGAAGGCGTCGGGTTCACCAGCCACATGGCGAGCGAGGAGGTCTGAGTCGCTGAGTGGTTCCGACGGCTCGGCGGCCACCTCCCCCTCCCTCCCTCTCTGCGTCAAGGTGCGTCTGTCTATCACGATTCGAGTGAGCAGGGGCAGTGGGCGGCAGCCGCACCGTAGAGGATCGTCCCGGTCGGCGGCCGGCATGCGAAAGGCCGGTGGGGGCTCCCCACCGGCCTTTCGCATCAGCCGCCGAGTACTGAGATCTCCGAGATTCCGCCGCGGTAGCCGTCGGACGTCCCGTCCGACGGCAACTCCGTGATGTGGATCAGCACGTAGCGGGTCCGTACGGGCTTGGCGAGGGACTCCTTCAGTTCGCCCCCCACCATTCCGAGCTTGGTGAGGCGGTGAGAGAAGTCCGAGAGCGACGACGGGGCGGTGGCGTTCGCGTCGGCCGCGAGCACTTCGGCCTTCTGCCCACTGCGGAACATCTCGACCTTGATGCCGTTGACGTCCTGAACGCTGCCCAGATCGACGATTATGCCGCTGCCGTCCCGGCGGTCCGGGATGTTGCCGAAGTTGGCGTAGCCCCGGTAGCGATACGTGATCCAGGCGGTACTCGCATCGCCGTCGACGGCCTTCGGTGCGTCCTCCGGCTTCATCCCCGAACCGCTGGGCATGAACTCCGTCGCAGCGGCTATCCGCAGCGGCTTGAGCGGGGCCGGAGCCTTGTTGTCCTCGTTCTTCGGGGTCGTCTGCGTGGTGTCGTCGCTCCCCGAGTCGTTGCCGTGGTCGAGGAGCGTCTCGGCGAGCTGCCAGCTGCCGAGGCCCAGCGCGGCGATGAGCAGTGCGGACACCGCCCACTTGAGGACCTTGCCGGTGCGGCTCTGGAGCGGGGCCGGCGGCACGGCGATCACGGGCTGCGTGGTGACACCGGGGACCGCGGGAGGGCGCCCGTAGGTGCCTTGCTGGTAGGTCGTGCGCTGGTAGTCCGGGGGCGCCGTGAAGGTGGGCTCCGGAGGACGGATGCGGGGCATCGCGGCAACGGCCTTGGCCAGCTCGTCCGGGGTGGTGCACGGCTGCTCCTGCCGGGAGGCAGTGGCGCCGTCGTTGGCGAGTGCGCGCATGGCGATCTCGGACAGGCCGCGGTGGACACCGGCCCGCACCTGGTCGGGGGCGATCAGCCCCACTCCCTTGGGCAGCCCGGACAGGCCGTAGGCGTCGGCCTCGTACGGCCAGCGCTGGGTCAGCGCGGCGTAGAGCAGGGCGCCGATCGCCTCGGTGTCCGCGCGCTGCGGGCTGTCGGAGGTGATACCCCGCAGCGCCGCGTTCACCGCGAGGCCGCGGATCCGGTACTGCCCGGTCGAGCTTCGCAGCACCGCGCCCGGGGTCAGCCTCAGATGTGCGAGCCCCTCGCGGTGTGCGGCCGCCATGGCCTGGGAGACCTGGCCGACGAGCTGGTACGCGTCGTGTGCGTCCATCGGTCCTGCGGCCAGCAGAGAGGTGAGCTCAGTGGCGTCGGGGAGCCATTCATGGACGACGTAGACAAGGTCGTTCTCCTCCACCGCGTCGAGTACCTGCACGAAGCGCGGGTCGCCGAGCAGTGCGGAGGAGCGGGCCGCGGCCAGCACCGAGCGGGCTCGGGGGTGGTCTGCGGGAAGCAGATGCACGCCTACCGCGCGGCGCAGCTTCTCATCGACCGCACGCCAGCTGCTGAACCCGTCCAGACGGGTGACGCACTCTTCGAGTCGGTAGCGTCTGGCAAGTTTGTGTCCGCTGTGCAGATCGGGGCTCGGCAGGGCGGTCTCGGAGCTGATGTGCTCACCGTCCGTTTCCTGCTGATCTGTGCCCGTTGTGTCCTGAGCTTCCGCTGTCCCGTCGGTCGTGGCCTCGTCCGCCTTGGCGGCCAGCGGTTCATCACCGCTGTTGTCGGCCACGTCGACGGCAGCCGTGCTACGTTCCGCCACCGTCGTTCCTGCCTCCCCATCCGTTGCGCGATGCCAGCCAGCTCTGCACAGTCATGCCAATTGTGCCCACACTCCGGCGCTATGCACGACACGCAAGGGGCGGTGATGGTTGTGCGGCTGTGTTCCTCAGCGCCCGAGCCGTCCTCGGACCATGCCGACCATGCCGTTGATCTCTTCGATTCGCATCCGCTTGGCAGCGAGGAAGAAGACTCCCAGCAGAACGGCGCCACCGCAGATCAGCGCGACGAGTGACCCGAAGGCGCCTTCGCCGAGTCCCATGAGAACAGCGAAGCCGACGCCACCGCCGAGCGCCGCCGCCGGGATGGCGGCCAGGCACAGACGGGCATAGGTGCGCACGACGTGGGAGCCGTCCAGATCGCCGCCCAGCCGGTTGCGGAGCCGTCGCCAGGCGATGCCCACGCCGACGGCGTAGGCGAGTCCGTACGAGGCAGCCATGCCGACCACGGCCCATTGGGCCGGCAGGATCATGTAGCAGAGGATCGAGGCGGCCGCGTTGACCGCGGCGACGATGACCGTGTTGTAGAAGGGCGTGCGGGTGTCCTCGTAGGCGTAGAAGCCTCGCAGCACCACGTACTGCACGGAATACGGGATCAGACCGAGACCGAAGGCCATGAGGATGAAGCCCATGGACCGGGCCGCTTCGGTGCCCGCGGAGGCGTACAGCAGGGTGCACATCGGCAGGCCGAGGGCGAGGAACATGAAGGCCACCGGCACGATCGCCACAGCCGAGTTCCGCAGCCCCTGAGAGATGTCGTCGCGTACGGCGCCCGGGTCGTCGTCGTGGGCGGCGCGGGAGATGCGGGGCAGCAGGGCGGCCATGACCGACACGGTGATGATCGCCTGCGGCATGCCCCAGATGAGCTGGGCGTTGGAGTACGCGAGGAAACCGGCGCCGTCCTTGCCGGACAGCTTGCCGGCCGACGTCGCGAGCTGGGTGACGACGAGCACGCCTGCCTGATTGGCCAGCACGAACAGGACGGTCCACTTGGCCAGCTTGACCGTCTTGCCGAGCCCGTGCCCCTTCCAGTCGAAGCGCGGACGGAAGCGGAAACCGGCCTCCCGCAGATACGGGACCATGGCCAGGGCCTGGACGACCAGACCGAGCAGTGTGCCGATGCCGAGGAGCCGCACGCCCTCCGGCGGGATCGTCTGGACCCCCATCTGGGATTCGGCGGAGGTGCCGTAGACCCAGATGAACATGCCGAACGTGAAGATCATGACGATGTTGTTGAGGACCGGGGTCCACATCATCGCGCCGAACCTGCCGCGGGCATTGAGGATCTGGCCCATCACGACATGCACGCCCATGAAGAAGATGGTCGGCAGGCAGTACCGGGCGAACGTCACCGCGACGCTGTTGGCGGCCGTGTCCCTGGCGATCGTCGGCGACATCATGTGGATCAGCCACGGCGCGGCGAAGACGGCGATCGTGACGATCACTCCGAGCGCGACCATCACGAGGGTCAGCAGCCGGTTGGCGTAGGCCTCGCCGCCGTCCTCGTCGTCCTTCATGGAACGGACGAGCTGGGGAACGAAGACCGAGTTCAGCCCGCCACCGACGGTGAGGATGTAGATCATCGTCGGCAGCGTGTACGCGATGGTGAAGCTGTCGCCGAGCAGTGCCGCACCGAGCGCGGCGGTCATCACAAGCGTGCGGACGAATCCGGTGAGCCGGGACACCAGCGTGCCGGCCGCCATCAATGCGCTGGACTTCAGCACGCCGGAGGCGCGTCCACCGGACTTGGGCGGGGTGGGCGCCGGGGCGGGCTCGGGGGCGGCCGGGACGGGCGAGGGACCCGCCGGGCCCTCCTGGTCCCGGAACAGGTGCGCGAAGGCGTCCGGCTGCTCACGGTCGTCGGACGCCTGGCTGACAAGATCGTCGACCCCGACGAACTGGGTGGTCGCCGGGTTGTCGCCGTACGGCAGGTGCCGCGACGGACCGTCGGGCTCGGGCGGTGGGGTCTGGGCCCAGACGCGCGGGTCGGGTGCGTACTGCGCCGCGGGCGGCTGTTGGTAGAGCGGCTGGGGCTGCTGGTAGGTGCCGGGGGGCGGCGGCGGGTGCGCGGCGCGGTCGTACAGCGCCTCGGTCACCGGGTCCTGGACGGACAGATCCTGAGCCCGGTAGGGGTCGTAGTCGTACGCGGACTGAAGGTACGGATCGGGCGTCGGCGGAAACTGGTCCGGTCCGGGAGGGACCGGGGGGCCACCGGAAGACCCGGCTCCGCCCGCACCCCGACCGCGGTCACCGTCGTACGGCGCGTTCATCGAAACCCCACCTCATCGTCCCCGGCCGACCGGCCACGACAGACATCGCTCAACGTTCCACTTTCTCACCCGGGCCCGACGGCGCCCCGCTTTCCGGACCGGTGTCCGGTGTCGGGTCACTCGGCTGCTCGGGATCGCTGCCGTCGCCCCCGTTCGTGCCGTCGGCGTTGGCCCGCTTGCGCTGGGTGTACATCCTGATGCCTGCGAGGACCAGGAGCAGCAGCCCGCCGGCGATCACCAGCAGCACGGTCGGGGTGAGCTCGGAGACCTTCACGGTGAAGGTCATCTCCCCGCCGTAGGGAGTGCCGTCCTCGGTGTAGAGCTGTGCGGTCATCTGGACCTGGCCGTTGACGTTGGCCGCGGCGTCGAACTTCACGGACTGGCTGTGGCCGCCGGCGATACGGATCGGCTGTTCCGCCACGGCTCCGCCGTCGTTCAGCTTGAGCCGGGTCGCGTTCTCCGACTTCAGCCGGAGGACCAGGTGGTCCACGCCCTGCAACAGCCTGTTCTGCACGGTCACGGGGATCGTGGCGCTGCGGCCGGACAGGGTGACGTCCGACTTCGAGATGAGCTGGACCTCGTTGATGAGGCCCTGCAGATAGGTGCGTACCGAGTCCCGGTACTGCTGAGCCTCCAGCGGCCTGCCACGCCACGACGTCGACATGGACCGGTTGACCGCATTGCCGAAGGGGGTCACCACCCGCTCGGGGTGGGTGAGGATGACCTGGAAGTTGTTGAGCGAGGCCTGGGTGGACTTGATGTCCTGGAAGGCCTGGGTGGGGAGCTCCTGGCTGCGGAGCTTCTTCGGGTACTGGGAGGACCCGGGGACGCTGGTCGTCGCGTCCGCGTCGGGCTTCGCCTCGGCCGCGTCCACGAGCCCGAGGGGCTGGGTCCAGCGTTCGTCGTCGAGGGCGTGCAGGGCGTGGGCCATCGACTGGGCCTGGGCGACCGTCGGCATACGCTGCGGCGCGACGACGATGCTCCGCTCCTCGTCCGTGTCCTGATCGGCCAGGGCGAGGGTCAGTGCGAGGAACTTCTGTACGGCCAGGGTGGATTTCCCCGCCTTCGACATATCGCCCTGGAAGGCCGTGGAGAGCCGGGCGTCGGCGACCACGGCGGTGGTGCCGCCGCCGATGGGACGGGCCGAGGTCGGCGTGTACGGCAGCCTGTCGGTCTCCTGGAGGCTGTCGCTGCGAGCGATCACGTTGTGCGCGCCGGCCGAAGTGGCGACGTCGACGATCGACGGGTCGACCGCCCCGTCTACGGGCCAGGCGAAGTCGGTCGACGGCTTCACATGCAGGATGGTCTGCACCGTCGTCCCGGCCACATCCGTGGCGGTCTGGAGGTGGCTGAGGGTGCCCGACACGTTCTTGCCGCGGTGGGCGAGGGACGCCAGATCGGGGTCGGCGAACGGCAGCGCGACGACCTTGCCGTCGGATACCGCGGCCTCCAGCGAGGTGAGCCACTCCTTGGCGACGGCCTGGTTCGTCCCGGCGACCGTGGTGTCGCCGGATTTCACGCGGTAGCTCCGTGCCATCGCGTCGACGCTGGCCAGCAGATCCGGGTCGATGACCCACGTCACGGGCAGCTGGCTGCCCAGCGAGACCAGCTGTTCGAGGCGCCCTCCTGGGGCGAGCTCGGCGGCCAGGTCGTCGTCCGCGAACACGGGTGTCTGCTGATCGTCGGAGCCGGTTTCGGCGGTGACGTGGGGCGATGCGATGAGTGGCCAGAGGTAGGTGACCTTCGTCCTGGAGTCGCGCTGCTCCTCCTGCCAGGGCAGGAAGGTGCGCTGGATCCCCAGCACCTGGTCGTAACGGGCGCGGGAGGTCTGCCCCGACAGTGAGACCCCGAGCTGGTAGACGCCGTCGTCGCCGAGCCCCAGCTTGCCGACCGGGACGGACAGCGTGAAGTCCTGGCTGATCCCGGTCGGGAGCTTCGCGAGTTTGACCGTGTACTTGCCGCCGAGCGGGGCGGGGTCGCTGCCGGGGATGTACCCGGTGCGCTTGGCGGCGGTGTCGACCGCCGTTCTGCCGTAGAGCCTCGGGCCCACCCGCAGGTCGACCTCCGCCTGTGTGATCGTCTCCTTGCCCCGGTTGGTCACGGTGCCGGAGACGGTCAGTGTGTCCCCCTTGACCGGTGCGCTCGGTGAGACGGTGTTCAGGGACACGTCGACCGTTTCGGAGGCGGCGGGGGCCTTGGCCGTCCCGCCGGCCTGCGCGGCGGACGCGGTCGGCCCGGCCAGCAGAGTTGCGACGAGCGGTGTCCCGATGATCAGGGCGGCTGTGCGCCGCAGCCACCGGCGGGCAGGAGAGGGACCGATCCCCTGAATGTGTGCCGCCTCGGCCACGCGCCTACCCGTCCCTCGTCGTCGTCAGCTGGTGTCGATGGTTGTCGGTTGCTGCGTCCCCGCATGGTAACGATGTGCGCGGGCATCAAGTGCTGGGGAGTCCGCTACATGATCGGAAGAGTCTCGCAGGACGGGACGAAACCAGGACGACCGGGCCGGTCCGGGCACGTACCCTTTTCAGTTGTGTCGAACGCCAATGAAGACAGCTCCCGTGCCCTGACCCAGGTGCAGCACCGTGCAGTCAGCGAACTGCTGCGGGTGTCACCGGTCGCCGACGATCTCGCCCGCCGTTTCCAGGATGCCGGATTCAGTCTCGCTCTGGTCGGCGGCTCGGTCCGGGACGCGCTGCTCGGCAGGCTCGGGAACGACCTGGACTTCACGACCGACGCCCGCCCCGAGGCCGTACTGAAGATCGTCAGGCCGTGGGCCGACTCGGTGTGGGAGGTCGGGATCGCCTTCGGCACCGTGGGTGTCCAGAAGGACGGCTACCAGATCGAAGTCACCACATACCGGTCGGAGGCGTACGACAGGACCTCGCGCAAGCCCGAGGTGTCCTACGGCGAATCCATCGAGGAAGACCTCGTCCGTCGTGACTTCACGGTCAACGCGATGGCCGTCGCGCTTCCTCGGAAAGACTTCGTCGACCCCCACGGCGGCCTTGAGGACCTGGCCCAGCGGGTGCTGCGCACCCCCGGCACACCTGAGGAATCCTTCTCCGACGATCCGCTGCGCATGCTGCGTGCCGCTCGCTTCGCCGCTCAGCTGGACTTCGACGTCGCTCCCGATGTGGTCGCGGCGATGACGGAAATGGCCGCGCGCATCGAGATCGTCTCCGCTGAGCGGGTCAGGGAGGAGCTCAACAAACTGCTGCTCTCCGCCAACCCCCGCAGGGGTCTGGCGCTGCTCGTCGACACGGGTCTGGCGCAGCAGGTGCTGCCGGAGCTCCCGGCCCTGCGTCTGGAAAGTGACGAGCATCACCGTCACAAGGATGTCTACGAGCACTCGCTGACCGTCCTTGAGCAGGCGATCGACTTGGAGGAGGACGGCCCCGATCTGGTTCTGCGTCTTGCCGCTCTCCTCCATGACATCGGCAAGCCGAGGACGCGGCGTTTCGAGAAGGACGGGCGCGTCTCGTTCCATCACCACGAGGTGGTGGGCGCCAAGATGACCAAGAAGCGGATGGCCGCGCTCAAGTACTCCAACGACATGGTCAAGGACGTCTCGAAGCTCGTGGAGCTTCATCTGCGCTTCCATGGTTACGGCGAAGGCGAGTGGACCGACTCCGCAGTGCGCCGGTATGTGCGTGATGCGGGCCCGCTGCTGGAGCGGCTGCACAAGCTGACCCGCTCGGACTGCACCACGCGGAACAAGCGCAAGGCCGCCGCCCTCTCGCGGACCTATGACGGGCTCGAGGAGCGCATCGCGCAGCTGCAGGAGCAGGAGGAGCTGGATGCCATCCGGCCCGACCTGGACGGCAACGAGATCATGAAGACCCTGGGTGTCGGCCCGGGGCCGGTGATCGGCAAGGCCTACGCGTTCCTTCTGGAGCTGCGACTGGAGCATGGGCCGATGGGGCATGACGTGGCGGTCGAGAAGCTCAAGAAGTGGTGGGCCGCGCAGAACTGAGACCGCTGAAGGCTCGATCGGCGCGCACCGGGAACGGGGGCGGTCATGTTTCACGTGAAACATGACCGCCCCCGTTGCGGCGAGGGGGGCTGTTTCACGTGAAACAGCCCCCCTCGCGCACATGTCAGATCGCCCTTTCGGCGCGGCCCCACCGGAACAGCGGTGCGGCGACGGCCGCATAGAGCACCGCCACCCCGATCACCACCACGAACGACCGCCCATCAGGAGGCAGCATCAGGGCGGAGACCGCGGCAGCGCCCACGAACGCGACGTTGAACAGCACGTCGTAGAGGGAGAAGGCCCGGCCGCGGAAGGCGTCGTCCACCGAGGTCTGCACCACTGTGTCGGTCGCGATCTTCGCCCCCTGGGTGACGAGTCCGAGGACGAACGCCGCGACGAGTATCGGCGCGGGGACGAACCACAGCCCCAGCGCGGGTTCGAGGACGGCGGCCGCCGCCGCGCACACGGCCATCCAGCGGAACCGCCCGAGCCGTCCCACCGCCCACGGTGTCATCACGGCCGCGGCGAAGAATCCCGCACCGGATATGCCCACCGCCAGCCCGAGGAGGGCCAGGCCCTCGGATTCGCTGTCGGACCAGGCGTACCGGCACAGCATCAGCACCATCACGGTCAGCGCCCCGTAGCAGAAGCGGATCACGGTCATGGCGGCCAGCGCGCGGGTGGCCTGCTTCCGCTCCGCCAGATGGCGCAGCCCGTCGGCGAGTCCGCGTGCCGTGATGGCCAGAGCCTTCCGGAGCCGGATGCGGCGTCCGTCCCGGTCCGGTCCGAGGAGCCCTGTGGCGAGGCTCAGGGAGGCCAGTGCCGAAGCGAGGTAGAGCGCCGCGCCCAGCAGCACCACCGCCGCGTCGGAGTCGGCGAGCACCAGCCGTACGACGAAGGCGAGGCCGCCGCCGGCCGTGGCGGCGAGTGTGCCCGCGGTCGGTGAGAGCGAGTTGGCCAGCACCAGCCGGTCCTTGTCGACGACACGCGGCAGGGCGGCCGAGAGCCCGGCCAGCACGAAGCGGTTGACCGCGGTGACGCACAGCGCCGAGACGTAGAAGAGCCAATCGGGTGCGGAACCCAGAATCAGGAATGCGGTGCAGCAGGCGAGTGCGGCACGCAGCAGATTGCCGTACAGAAAGACCTGACGGCGAGGCCAGCGGTCCAGCAGGACGCCGGCGAAGGGGCCGATGAGCGAGTACGGCAGCAGGAGCACGGCCATGGCGGAGGCGATGGCCCCTGCCGATGCCTGCTTCTCCGGGGAGAAGACGACGTGCGCCGCCAGCGCGACCTGGTAGACGCCGTCGGCGGACTGGGAGAGAAGTCGCACGGCGAGCAGGCGACGGAAGTTCCGAAGGCGCAGCAGTACGCGCAGATCACCGACGACGGGCATGTGATCAAGAGTCACATACGTTGAGGGTCCCCGGGCGGATGAACCCGGGGACCCTCAACGGTGCGGAAGGGAAAGAGCGTTGCCGCTCAGTACCGAACCGCGTCGACATGCCGTGTCCGGTCGCGTCAGTTGGCGACCTCGCCCTTGATGAACTTCTCGACGTTCTCGCGGGCCTCGTCGTCGAAGTACTGAACCGGCGGGGACTTCATGAAGTACGAGGACGCGGAGAGGATCGGGCCGCCGATGCCGCGGTCCTTGGCGATCTTCGCGGCGCGGACGGCGTCGATGATGACACCGGCGGAGTTCGGGGAGTCCCAGACCTCCAGCTTGTACTCCAGGTTCAGTGGAACGTCACCGAAGGCGCGGCCCTCAAGGCGCACGTAGGCCCACTTGCGGTCGTCCAGCCAGGCCACGTAGTCCGACGGACCGATGTGGACGTTGTCCTCACCGAGCTCGCGGTCGCGGATCTGGGAGGTGACGGCCTGCGTCTTGGAGATCTTCTTGGACTCCAGGCGCTCACGCTCGAGCATGTTCTTGAAGTCCATGTTGCCGCCGACGTTCAGCTGCATCGTGCGGTCCAGGACGACGCCCCGGTCCTCGAAGAGCTTCGCCATCACGCGGTGGGTGATGGTGGCGCCGACCTGCGACTTGATGTCGTCGCCGACGATCGGGACACCGGCCTCGGTGAACTTGTCCGCCCACTCCTTGGTGCCGGCGATGAAGACCGGGAGAGCGTTGACGAACGCGACCTTGGCGTCGATGGCGCACTGCGCGTAGAACTTCGCAGCGACCTCGGACCCGACGGGCAGGTAGCAGACGAGGACATCGACCTTGCGGTCCTTGAGGATCTCGACGATGTCGACCGGGGCCTCGGCCGACTCCTCGATGGTCTCGCGGTAGTACTTGCCCAGGCCGTCGTGGGTGTGGCCGCGCTGGACGGTCACGCCGGTGCTGGGAACGTCGGCGATCTTGATGGTGTTGTTCTCGCTCGCGCCGATGGCGTCCGCGAGGTCGAGGCCGACCTTCTTCGCGTCGACGTCGAAGGCGGCGACGAACTCGACGTCCCGCACGTGGTAGTCGCCGAACTGGACGTGCATCAGACCGGGCACCTTGCCGGCCGGATCGGCGTCCTTGTAGAACTCGACGCCCTGGACCAGCGAGGCGGCGCAGTTGCCCACGCCGACGATGGCTACGCGAACCGAACCCATTCCGGTTGCTCCCTGTGTGTAATGGATGTTCCCGATGAAGCCCCGCGGATCTGCGGGGACCTCACTTTGAGGTGTCGTCGGACGGATCCGGCGGGGTGTCCCCCCGATGCCGGGGCAGGCCGTCCGTCGCTCCTGCTGTGTTCTGCTGAGCTTCGCTCCCGGGCGAGGATCGTCGCTGATCCCGTCCCGACCGCTCGCTCTCGATGAGCTCGTTCAGCCAGCGCACTTCGCGCTCCACGGACTCCATGCCGTGTCGCTGCAGCTCAAGTGTGTAGTCGTCGAGGCGCTCGCGGGTGCGGGCCAGAGAGGCCCGCATCTTCTCCAGGCGCTCCTCCAGCCGGCTCCGTCGGCCTTCCAGCACCCGCATCCGCACTTCGTGCTCCGTCTGCCCGAAGAAGGCGAAACGGGCTGCGAAGTGCTCGTCCTCCCAGGAGTCGGGGCCGGTGTGCGAAAGCAGCTCCTCGAAGCGCTCCTTACCTTCCGCCGTCAGCCGGTAGACGATCTTGGCGCGGCGCCCGGCGAGTGAGGACGCGGGGGCGACCGCACGGCCGGCGGCGGGTGGAAGGGCGGCCGGAGTGGTTCCCGGTTCCTCGATCAACCAGCCGTTGGCGACCAGCGTCTTGAGGCAGGGGTAGAGGGTGCCGTAGCTGAAGGCGCGGAAGATGCCCAGCGAAGTGTTGAGGCGCTTGCGCAGCTCGTACCCGTGCATCGGGGATTCGCGGAGCAGACCGAGGACGGCGAATTCGAGGATGCCGGAGCGTCTGCTCACCTTCGCCTCCTTCCTGTCCGAGTGCCCTTGCGGAGCCCTGTGCCGAGCTGATGTACCGAACTGATGTATCGACTCGATACATCACGACGATAGATCGGTCGCCGCGTTGCGACAAGGGGGGTCATCGTGAACGGCGTCACATCGTGAATTCGTAGGCACCGACTTGCGTTGTTTGGGGTGAAGTTCGGCCCTAGGAGGGTTTTGACCGTGCGTAGTCTGTGCGGCATGCAGACCACCGGGAACCGTGAGACGGCCGCGCGCGTCAGTCTTCGCGGGCCAGCCGGATGCGCTGCGGATGAGCCTGTCGCAGGGCTGGTCCGTCATTCGGGGGGACCGGATCTCAACTGCCGCTTCCAGGCGCTCTCGCCTGCCCGAGGAGTAGTCGTTCCATGAGCGAGCACCGTCGCAAAACGCCGCAACCGCAAGGTGGTGGGCGTGCAGCGGCCAGACGAGCCGCCCAGCAGTCCTCAGGACGCCGCGCCGCTCCGTCACGCGGAGTAACTTCTGAATCACCGGCCGATTCGCAGGACGGGGAAAGCCCGTACGGCGGGCGTGCAGCGGCCAGACGGGCCGCCCAGCGAGGCGGCGGCCGCGGGGGCGGCGGTGGCGGTGGTGGCGGTGGTGGCCGCCGACGCGGAGGCAGCGGCGGCGACGGACACGAGGGGCCGGGCCGGGGGCGCGGCCGCGGCGGTCAGCGCCCTGTCAAGAAGCGCTTCATCGACTACCCGCGTGCCGGGAAGTACGGCGCGCGGCGCTGGGTGCCGTCGTGGAAGCTCGTCTCCAGCCTCTGCGTCGGCTTCCTCGGCCTGCTGATGGGCCTGGCCGGCCTCGCGTACGCGATGGTCACCACGCCCCAGGTGAAGGACACCGCGAAAGCGCAGAACAACGTCTATTTCTGGGACGACGGCACGCAGATGGTCGCCACGGGCGGTGAGGTCAACCGTCAGATCGTCGGGTACGAGCAGATCCCCGAAGCCATGCGGAACGCGGTCATCTCGGCCGAGAACAAGTCGTTCGACCACGACAGGGGCATCGACCCCATGGGTATCGCCCGCGCCCTGTACAACATGGCGTCGGGCGGACAGACCCAGGGCGGATCGACGATCACCCAGCAGTACGTGAAGAACTCCTACCTGTCCCAGGACCAGACCCTGAGCCGGAAGTTCCAGGAACTCTTCATCACGCTCAAGGTCGCCAACAAGATGGACAAGAAGGTCGTCATCACCGACTACCTCAACATCTCGTACTACGGGCGGGGTGCGTCGGGGATCCAGGCGGCGGCCCGCACGTACTACAACAAGGACGCCACCGAACTGGACGCCAGCCAGTGCGCGTTCCTGGCCACGCTGCTCAAGGGGGCCACCTACTACGACCCGGCGGGCGCCCCCGAGATCGATGCCACGCAGGCCACCGAGGCGAAGAACACCGAACGGGCCAAGAAGCGGTGGAAGTGGATCCTCGACGAAGAGGTGAAGGACAAGCGCCTTTCGCCCGAGAAGCGCGCCAAGTACACCGAGTTCCCGATGCCCGTCCCGCCGAAGAAGAACGCCCAGCTGGGCGGTCAGACCGGCTATCTGGTCGACCTCGCCAAGTCGTACTTCCTCAACAACAACGACAAGGGCGTCACGGCGGAGAAGCTCGCCCAGGGCGGCTACGAGATTCACACCACCTTCAACAAGAAGAAGGTCAAGGAGCTCGACGCCGCGGTCCAGAAGGTCTACGACGACAAGATCGATCCGAAGAAGCGCCCGCAGACGGACACCCATGTCCAGTTCGGCGGCGGGTCGGTGGATCCCAAGACCGGCGCCATCGTGGCGATCTACGGCGGCCAGGACGCGACCAAGCACTACACCAACAACGCCGACCCCACAGGCGCGCAGGTCGGGTCGACCTTCAAGCCGTTCGTGCTCGCGGCGGCGATGGAGTACGGCAAGCGCGACCCCTCGCTCGGACCGGACCAGGACGTGTCGCAGCGTGAACAGGTCTCGCCGCTGAGTGTCTACAACGCCAACGACAGGCTGAAGATCAAGAAGTACAACGGCCAGATCTGGACCGACGAGAACGGAAAAGAGTGGCTGCAGGCCAACGACGGCCATGAGTCGAAGGGCAACATCACCCTTCGTGAGGCGATGCAGTGGTCCGCCAACTCCCCGTACGTGCAGCTCGGCATGGATGTCGGCACCGACAAGGTGAAGGACATAGCCATAGCCGCGGGGCTCAAGGACGACAACAACATGGCCGACTCGAATGTGCCGTCGTTCTCCATCGGTACGTCCTCGCCCAGCGCGATCCGCATGGCCGGCGCGTATGCGACCTTCGCCGCCAGCGGACAGCAGCGCGAGCCCTTCTCGGTCAACGAGGTGAAGTACGAGGGCGATGTCATCTACCGGCACAAGGCAGTCACCAAGAGCGCCTTCGGCGCCGACATCGCCGACAACGTCACCGATGTCCTGAAGAACGTCGTCGAGAAGGGCACCGGTACCCCCGCGCAGCTGCCCGGCCGCGACGTGGCGGGCAAGACGGGTACGACGGACGACAACAAGTCGGCCTGGTTCGTCGGCTACACCCCGCAGCTGTCGACGGCCATCAGCATGTACCGGCTCGACGACAACGAGAAGAACGCGAACCGCGAGTTCCAGAAGATGTACGGCACGGGTGGTGAGAAGACGATCCACGGTGCTTCGTTCCCGGCCCAGATCTGGCACGACTACATGGCGGGCGCGCTGAAGGGCCAGCCGGTCCTGACCTTCCCGGAGCCGTCGCCGATCGGTGAGAAGGTTTACGGCGGCGGCGCGCAGAGCCCCAGGCCGACGCCCACCAAGGAGGATTCGCCCCCGCCGCCCAAGAAGCCGTCCGAGCGGCCCTCGGCGCCTCCGTCCCCGCCTGTGCCCGACCCCACCGAAACCTGTGGCACATGGGACTGGAACTGCCAGAACGACAACGGCGGAACCAATGCCGGCGCTGCGAACGGCGGAACCGGCGGCGGTCCCGGCGGCAGCCCGCCCCCGTCACCCCCGCCGGAGGGCGGCAACGGCAACGGCAACGGAAATGGCAACGGCAACGGCAACGGCAACGGCAACCCGAATGGTGGCGGGATCTTCGGGGGCCCGTCCGGCTGACGCCGGTCCGCTCGGACGGACCGGCGACCCGACCCGGTCATGAGGGCCGCCGCACCACACGGTGCGGCGGCCCTCGTCGTTCCCGCAGCCCCGTACGGCAGGATGAGCGGCATGCCAAGCGCAGAAGACACGAGTGTGCACGAGGAACGGCCCGTCGTACGGCCCACGCACCAGGACGAGATCGCCGAGGCCGGCAGTGAGCTGATCGGCGGGCGGTCGGGGCGCTGGGCACGTCTCGGCCGCACGGCACTCACGCCCGTGGGCGTCGTCGCGCTGGTGGCCCTCGGGATGTTCGCGCTCGGCATGGTGCAGAAGCTGCCCTGCTACAACTGGGCGTGGTTCAGGGGTGCCGGTTCGCAGTACACGCACGCCTGCTACTCGGACATTCCGCATCTCTATGTCGCACGTGGCTTCTCCGATGGCCTGGTGCCGTACTTCGACCGGCTGCCCGGCGACATGCAGTACCTGGAGTACCCCGTTCTGACGGGTGTGTTCATGCAGATCGCGTCCTGGCTGACGCCGGGCGGATCCATTCAGCACCGTGAGCAGATGTACTGGATGGTCAACGCGGGCATGCTGATGATCTGCGCCGTGATCATCGCGGTCTGCGTCGCCCGTACGCACCGGCGCCGCCCCTGGGACGGACTGCTGGTCGCCCTCGCGCCGGCCTTCGCGCTCACCGCGACGATCAACTGGGACCTGCTGGCCGTCGCGCTGACGGCCGCGGCGATGCTCATGTGGTCCCGCGGCCGGACGCTGGCGTTCGGCATCCTCATTGGACTCGCCACGGCCGCCAAGCTCTATCCGGTGTTCCTGCTGGGCCCCGTCTTCGTACTGTGCTGGCGGGCCGGTAAATGGCGGCAGTTCGGCCTGGCGACGCTCGGGGCGGCCGTGTCCTGGCTGGTGGCGAATCTGCCGGTGATGATCTACGCCCCCGAGGGGTGGAAGAAGTTCTACACGTTCAGCGAGGAACGGGGCATCGACTTCGGCTCCTTCTGGCTGATCATCACCCAGCGCACCGGCCGGCCCATCGAGGTCGCGACCGTCAACACCGTCTCGACCCTGGTGACGGTCCTGTTGTGCGCGGCCATCGGTGCGCTGACGCTGATGGCGCCGCGCAGACCGCGTTTCGCGCAGCTCGTCTTCCTCGTCGTCGCCGCGTTCATCCTCGTCAACAAGGTCTACTCGCCGCAGTACGTGCTGTGGCTGATCCCCCTGGCCGCCCTCGCCAGGCCGCGCTGGCGCGACTTCCTGATCTGGCAGGCGTGCGAGGTCATGTACTTCCTGGGTATCTGGATGTACCTCGCGTACACGACGAGCGGGGACAAGCACCAGGGGCTTCCCACGGAGGGGTATCAGCTGGCGATCGCCCTGCATCTGCTGGGCACGCTGTACCTCTGCGCCGTTGTCGTACGGGACATCCTCCTGCCGGAGCGGGATGTCGTACGACGCGACGGGTCGGACGATCCGTCCGGCGGAGTGCTCGACGGCGCCCAGGACGTGTTCGTGCTGGGGCGGGCGGCGCATCCGCCGCACCATGCCGCGGCCGCCGTGGAAGGGCCGCAGGCGGAATGGGACGCGGCGCACGGACCGGTCGCCGACTGAGACGGGGCGCTCTCCGGATCCCCGGAAAGCGCCCCGGCGCCTTGCCGCCCGCCAGTGGCCGACGAAGCGTTCGACTCTAGTGGTCGACGAGGCGGTCGAACTGGGTGGTCGTGTGGCGCAGATGGGCCACCAGCTCGTCGCCCACCTTCGGTTCCTGCGCGTCCGACGGGACGAACAGGATCGACACCTGCATGTGCGGCGGTTCGGCGAACCAGCGCTGCTTGCCGGCCCAGACGAACGGGGACAGGTTCCGGTTGACGGTGGCCAGGCCCGCGCGGGCGACGCCCTTGGCGCGTGGCATCACACCGTGCAGGGCCTTCGGGGCTTCCAGGCCCACACCGTGCGACGTACCGCCGGCGACGACCACCAGCCAGCCGTCCGAGGCGGCCTTCTGCTGGCGGTAGCCGAAACGGTCGCCCTTGACGACACGCGTGACGTCCAGAACGGCGCCCCGGTACTCCGTCGCCTCGTGGTCGCCGAGCCACAGCCGGGTGCCGATGCGGGCACGGAAAAGGGTCTGCGGGAACTGCCGCTGGAGCCGGCCCAGTTCCTCGGCGCGCAGATGGCTGACGAACATGGTGTGCAGCGGCAGCCGGGCCGCGCGCAGCCGGTCCATCCAGCCGATCACTTCCTCGACCGCGTCCGAGCCGTCCGTGCGGTCCAGCGGCAGGTGCAGGGCGAAGCCTTCGAGGCGTACGTCCTCGATGGCGGCGTGCAGCTGCCCGAGCTCCTCCTCCTTGACCCCGTGGCGCTTCATCGAGCTCATGCACTCGATGACGACCCGTGCGCCCACCAGGGCGTGCACGCCGTCCACGGAGGAGACGGACCGGATGACCCGGTCGGGCAGCGGCACCGGCTCCTCGCCCCGGCGGAACGGGGTGAGGACCAGCAGGTCGCCGCTGAACCAGTCCTTGATGCGGGCCGCTTCATAGGTGGTTCCGACGGCGAGCATGTCGGAGCCGAAGCGGATGGCCTCGTCGGCGAGGCGCTCGTGACCGAAGCCGTATCCGTTGCCCTTGCAGACAGGGACGAGGCCGGGGAACTGGTCGAGGACGGATTTCTGGTGCGCCCGCCAGCGCGCGGTGTCGACGTAGAGGGAGAGCGCCATGGCCGGTCCGGAACCCTTCTGGTGGCTGCGGTGTGTGGGAGGTGTGCGGAGCCGAAGCCCCATTGAAACGAATGAAGCCGGTTCAGGCAGCGGGACGGTGCCTGTCAGCGGCGCGACATGTATATGTCGAGTGCCTTGTGCAGCAGCTTGTTGAGCGGGAAGTCCCACTCTCCGAGGTATTCGGCCGCCTGCCCGCCGGTGCCGACCTTGAACTGGATCAGGCCGAAGAGGTGGTCGGTCTCGTCCAGCGAGTCGGAGATGCCACGCAGGTCGTAGACGGTGGCCCCCATGGCGTACGCGTCGCGCAGCATCCGCCACTGCATCGCGTTCGAGGGCCGGACCTCGCGCTTGTGGTTGGCGGACGCACCGTACGAGTACCAGACGTGCCCGCCGACGATCAGCATGGTGGCGGCCGCGACGTTCTCGCCCTCGTGCCGGGCGAAGTACAGCCGCATCCGGTTGGGGTCCTCAGTGTTGAGGGCCGTCCACATGCGCTGGAAGTAGCCCACCGGACGCGGACGGAAGCGGTCCCGCTCGGCGGTGATCTCGTACAGCCGCTGCCACTCGTCGAGCTCCGCGTAGCTGCCCTGGACGACCTCGACGCCGGCCTTCTCGGCCTTCTTGATGTTGCGTCGCCACAGCTGGTTGAAGCCCTTGTGGACGTCTTCGAGCGACCGGTTCGCCAGCGGCACCTGGAACACGTAGCGGGGCTGTACGTCACCGAATCCGGCACCGCCGTCCTCGCCCTGCTGCCAGCCCATCTTCCGCAGCCGGTCCGCGACTTCGAAGGCGCGCGGCTCGATGTGGGTGGCCTCGACGTCGCGCAGACGCTTCACGTCCGGGTCCTGGATGCCCGACTTGATGGCGGCGGAGTCCCAGCGGCGGATGACGACCGGCGGACCCATCTTCACGGAGAAGGCGCCCTGTTGCTTGAGATGCGTCAGCATCGGCTGGAGCCAGTCGTCCAGATTCGGGGCGTACCAGTTGATGACCGGGCCCTCGGGCAGATAGGCGAGATAGCGCTTGATCTTGGGCAACTGACGGTAGAGCACCAGGCCGACGCCGACGAGCTGCCCGCTCTTGTCGAACCAGCCCAGGCTCTCCGAGCGCCACTCGGCCTTCACATCTGCCCATGCCGGGACCTGCATGTGACTCGCCGCGGGCAGGTTCTGGATGTACGCCAGATGCTGCTCTCGGCTGATGGTCCTCAGGGTCAGGCTCATGCGGGGCGCTCCTCGGCAGGTGTGTCCCCATCGGTCAGGGGCTCCGGCTCTCGCGCCGAAGCCTACTGCGACCGGGGAGCGCGCCGTCTGGCCCTATGGGACCTTGCCGGTCCGCCCCGGCCGGGACGGACCGGCAAGGTCCCGCCCCTTCTGGGGAGCGGACGGACCCGTTCCCGCACGATGCCCGGCGTCAGGGCCCTCGGGGCTCCTCGCGCCGGGCGTCGCGCTACCGGCTGTATCCGGCCGTATGTGTCTGGTCGTATCTGTCGCGGATCAGCCCACCAAGCCGCCGAAGAGGCCACCGTGGGCCATGCCCAGGAAGAACCCGATGGCGGACGCGCCCATGCCGATGATCAGGGGGAACCGCTCGCGCGTGGTCACCGAGACGTACTGCCCGTACGCACCCACCAGGATTCCGATGAGTCCGGCCCACGAACTGATCAGATGCAGGTTGTGGAACATCGCCGTCACGAAGGCGAGCGCCCCGAGGACGAGCGTCGCCGCCACCAGGGCCCCCTGGAGCGGGTGGGGCCTGCCGTCCGTGGCGAGAAGGGAAATCCGGGGACGGGGACGGGGACGGGAACGCATTGCCTGTGCCATGGAGACCTCCTGGCCGGAAGGTGGCGCGTTGTGGCGCCACTCACATCCGATGTGTCCAGATTGCGTCTCCTCACCACCGGATTTCAACCGGAAGCCGGTGTGCGGGTACTCTGTACGGTCTGCACCGGTGTCTGCCCAGGCCAGCACGTCAGCCCCTCTCGAAGGAGGGCGTTGTCAGTGGTGGCTGTTCCACTCGGAGACACTGAATGCTCACGCATCACGACCCTCCTGCCACGGAACGACCGTGGCCGCTGAGTCCAAAGGAGGTGGGTTCCACATGCGTCACTACGAGGTGATGGTCATCCTCGACCCCGATCTCGAGGAGCGCGCTGTCTCCCCGCTGATCGAGAACTTCCTCTCCGTCGTCCGTGAGGGCGATGGAAAGGTTGAGAAGGTCGACACCTGGGGCCGTCGTCGTCTCGCTTACGAGATCAAGAAGAAGCCCGAGGGCATCTACTCGGTCATCGACCTGCAGGCCACGCCTGCGGTCGTCAAGGAGCTCGACCGCCAGATGAACCTGAACGAGTCGGTCCTCCGGACCAAGGTCCTCCGTCCCGAGATCCACTGAGCATCTAGCTCAGCGGTCATCGGGTCCGAGTAGCAGCAAGCAGCCAGAAGCAATCCCCGCCGAGAGGTTCACCCATGGCAGGCGAGACCGTCATCACGGTCGTCGGCAATCTCGTCGACGACCCCGAGCTGCGCTTCACCCCGTCCGGTGCGGCGGTCGCGAAGTTCCGTGTCGCGTCCACTCCCCGCATCTTTGACCGGCAGACCAATGAGTGGAAGGACGGCGAAGGCCTGTTCCTCACCTGCTCGGTCTGGCGGCAGGCGGCGGAGAACGTCGCCGAGTCGCTCCAGCGAGGCATGCGCGTTGTCGTGCAGGGCCGGCTGAAGCAGCGGTCGTACGAAGACCGCGAGGGCGTCAAGCGCACGGTCTACGAGCTGGATGTCGAGGAAGTCGGCCCCAGCCTCAAGAACGCCACGGCCAAGGTCACCAAGACCACCGGTCGCGGTGGCCAGGGCGGCCAGGGTGGATACGGCGGCGGCCAGCAGGGCGGCGGCAACTGGGGCGGCGGTCCCGGTGGCGGTGGCCAGCAGGGCGGCGGCGGTGCTCCCGCCGACGACCCGTGGGCCACGAGCGCTCCGTCCGGCGGTCAGCAGGGCGGGGGCCAGCAAGGCGGAGGCAGTTGGGGCGGAAGCTCCGGCGGCTCCGGCGGCTCCGGCGGCGGCTACTCGGACGAGCCTCCCTTCTAGGGCAGCTCGTACCCCCACTTCTTGATCACACAGGAGAAACACCATGGCGAAGCCGCCTGTGCGCAAGCCTAAGAAGAAGGTCTGCGCGTTCTGCAAGGACAAGACCCAGTACGTGGACTACAAGGACACGAACATGCTGCGGAAGTTCATTTCCGACCGCGGCAAGATCCGTGCCCGCCGCGTGACCGGCAACTGCACGCAGCACCAGCGTGACGTCGCCACGGCCGTCAAGAACAGCCGTGAGATGGCGCTGCTGCCCTACACGTCCACCGCGCGATAAGGGAAGGGTGACCGAATCATGAAGATCATCCTCACCCACGAGGTCTCCGGCCTCGGTGCTGCGGGCGACGTCGTCGACGTCAAGGACGGGTACGCCCGTAACTACCTGGTTCCGCGTGGCTTTGCCATCCGCTGGACCAAGGGTGGCGAGAAGGACGTGGCGCAGATCCGCCGCGCCCGCAAGATCCACGAGATCGCCACGATCGAGCAGGCCAACGAGATCAAGACCAAGCTCGAGGCCGTGAAGGTCCGTCTGGCTGTTCGCTCCGGCGACGCCGGCCGTCTCTTCGGCTCCGTGACCCCGGCCGACATCGCCTCGGCGATCAAGGCTGCCGGTGGCCCCGACGTCGACAAGCGTCGCGTCGAGCTCGGCTCGCCGATCAAGACGCTCGGCGGGCACCAGGTGTCCGTGCGTCTGCACCCCGAGGTCGCTGCTCAGCTCGGCATCGAGGTTGTTGCTGCCTAAGGGCATAGCTCATCAGAGCAGGTGAAGGGCCGTACCCCGCGGGTACGGCCCTTCGCTGTTTCACGTGAAACGGGCGCCGGCCGGTGGGTCAGCGAGTGGCACCGGTGACGATCCACCGGCCTGACCGGGTGCGCAGCCAGAGCGTCGCCATGCGGACAGCCATCATCAGGGTCATCGCCCACCACAGCGCCGTCAGACCGCCGCCGAATGCCGGCACCAGCAGAGCGACCGGAGCGAAGGCCGCCAGGGTGATGAGCATGGCCCAAGCCAGGTACTGGCCGTCCCCGGCCCCCATCAGCACTCCGTCCAGCACGAAGACCACACCGGCGATCGGCTGGGACAGCGCCACCACCAGCAGTGCCGGGAGCAGGGTGTCCTGTACGGACGGGTCTCCGGTGAACAAAGGCACGAACAGCGGCCGGGCAAGGACGATCAGGGCCCCGAACACCACCCCGGAAGCGATGCCCCACTGCACCATGCGGCGGCATGCCTCACGTGCTCCCTCGGTGTCGCCTGCTCCCAGGCAGCGACCGATGATGGCCTGCCCCGCGATGGCGATGGCGTCGAGCGCGAAGGCCATCAGGCTCCAGAGCGAGAGGATGATCTGGTGCGCGGCGATCTCGGTGTCGCCGAGGCGGGCGGCGATGGCTGTGGCGATCATCAGGACGGCGCGGAGCGACAGCGTACGGACCAGCAGGGGAACGCCCGCCCGGGCGCTGGCCTTGATGCCTGCGGCGTCGGGACGCAACGAGGCGCCGTGCCGCCGCGCCCCCCGTACCACCACGATCAGGTAGGCGGTGGCCATGGAGACCTGCGCGATCACCGTGCCCCAGGCCGACCCGGCGATGCCGAGTCCGGCGCCGTAGACGAGTCCCGCGTTGAGAGCCCCGTTGGCAGCGAAGCCTCCGACAGCGACATAGAGCGGGGTCCTGGTGTCCTGCAGACCACGGAGCACGCCGGTCGCGGCCATCACCACGAGCATGGCCGGGATGCCGAGGCTGGAGATTCTGAGGTACGTGGTGGCATAGGGGGCCGCTGTGTCGGAGGCGCCGAAGATGTCCACGAGCCAGGGGGCTGCGGGAAGTGCGAGGGCGATGACGACGATGCCGAGCAGGAGGGCCAGCCAGATGCCGTCCATGCCCTGCCGGATCGCGGCGGCCAGGTCACCCGCTCCGACCCGTCGCGCCACTGCCGCCGTGGTGGCGTACGCGAGGAAGACGAAGATGCTGACGGCGGTGGTCAGCAGAGCGGCGGCGACGGCCAGACCGGCCAGCTGCGGTGTGCCGAGATGGCCGACGATGGCGCTGTCGACCAACACGAAGAGCGGCTCGGCGACGAGTGCGCCGAAGGCAGGGACGGCGAGCGAGATGATCTCGCGGTCGTGCCGTCGACGACTGGGCGGCGGGCTCGCCGGGGCCTGGATCATGGGGGTCAATCTAATCTTCCACAGGTAATAGATGCAATGCCTTGGTAGTCCTTACATTTGCTCACGGTCGGCGTTCTCCCGTGCGCTGTTTGTCGTGATCTTGCGCCGACTCGGAAAGTTTTTCTCCCCCACAGCCCGTGGATGGAGAAACCCCAGGTCAGAGCGGTGATGGTCGGGGGGCTATGAGTTTGTCCACAGTGCTGTCCCCCGCTCCGTGCACAGGTTCCGCAGGCTTCTCCACAGCATCTGGTCCGTCGTCCACATGCCCTGTGGATAACCAGATTGGCTGACGGTGCTGAGCGGCCTACCGTGGTCCGGCGCCCGCACCCTGTTCCGGCCTTGGAACCCCGTAGAACTCGACGCGTCGGAACCGGAGTCGGGCGTCTTGTTTGTCGGTGCTGTGCCGTAAGAAAGAGTGGCACGGCGAGGTCCGCGGAGCGGACGGGAGGAGGTGGCCCGGTGAGCATTCCCGAGCCTTTGGACGACCCCTGGGCCGACACCGGTCCCAGTGACCGTCTGCCCGTCACCCGCCAGCGCCGCGGCGAGGGCCGGGACCGCGGAGAACAGCACGAACGCGGCAGGGAGAGCGGCGGATGGGAGGGCGGTTCCCCCGGTTTCGAGCGGGTGCCGCCCCAGGACCTCGACGCCGAGCAGTCGGTCCTCGGCGGCATGCTCCTGTCCAAGGACGCCATCGCCGACGTCGTGGAGATCATCAAGGGCCACGACTTCTACCGTCCCGCTCACGAGACGGTCTACCAGGCGATCCTCGACCTCTACGCCAAGGGCGAGCCGGCCGACCCGATCACGGTGGCGGCCGAGCTGGTCAAGCGCGGTGAGATCACCAAGGTGGGCGGGGCTCCGTATCTGCACACCCTCGTCCAGTCCGTACCGACCGCGGCCAACGCCTCGTACTACGCGGAGATCGTCCACGAACGGGCGGTCCTGAGGCGGCTCGTCGAGGCCGGGACGAAGATCACGCAGATGGGATACGCGGCCGACGGCGATGTCGACGACATCGTGAATTCCGCGCAGGCCGAGATCTACGCCGTCACCGAGCAGCGCACCAGCGAGGACTACCTGCCGCTCGGCGACATCATGGAGGGCGCTCTCGACGAGATCGAGGCGATCGGTTCGCGCAGCGGCGAGATGACCGGGGTGCCGACCGGCTTCACCGACCTCGATGCCCTGACGAACGGCCTGCACCCGGGCCAGATGGTCGTCATCGCGGCCCGTCCGGCCATGGGTAAGTCCACGCTGGCGCTGGACTTCGCACGGGCCTGTTCGATCAAGAGCAATCTCCCCAGCGTGATCTTCTCCCTCGAAATGGGGCGCAACGAGATCGCGATGCGACTGCTGTCGGCCGAGGCCCGGGTGGCGCTGCACCACATGCGTTCCGGCACCATGACCGACGAGGACTGGACGCGGCTGGCCCGCCGGATGCCGGATGTCTCGGCCGCCCCCCTCTACATCGACGACTCCCCGAATCTCTCCATGATGGAGATCCGGGCGAAGTGCCGTCGCCTCAAGCAGCGCAACGACCTCAAGCTCGTGGTCATCGACTATCTGCAGCTGATGCAGTCCGGCGGTTCGAAGCGTGCCGAGAGCCGCCAGCAGGAGGTCTCGGACATGTCCCGAAACCTCAAGCTGCTCGCGAAGGAGCTGCAGCTCCCGGTCATCGCGCTCTCCCAGCTGAACCGTGGTCCCGAGCAGCGCACCGACAAGAAGCCCATGGTCTCCGACCTGCGTGAATCCGGATCCATCGAGCAGGACGCCGACATGGTGATCCTGCTGCACCGTGAGGACGCGTACGAGAAGGAGTCCCCCCGCGCGGGCGAGGCCGACCTGATCGTGGCCAAGCACCGTAACGGCCCGACGGCGACGATCACCGTGGCCTTCCAGGGGCACTACTCGCGTTTCGTGGATATGGCACAGACCTGAGCGGGCCACATGTAGGTTCCCATTTCTTGTGTCCCATTCTCATTCTCTGTGTCCCGTGTCTGGCCCGCAGGACACAGAGATGAGACGTATTGGTCGAGGTGGCTGAGTGGCCGTCATCCCTTATGCGATGGCAACTGAAGGATCTAGGAAGGAGCAGGAATGGGAGTCGATGGAGTGAACGTCGAGACCGGTAGTGCCTCTCACGCCCCCTCGGGGTCGCACTGGATCACAGATGAGGAGACTCAGAGGATCGCCGAGACGTTTGTGGCTGCTTCTCCCTATCTCGGTGATATTGCTTGGTCCCAAGTTCCGGTCGGGGAGAACGCGGCGTACTTGTACGGCTTTTCGGGAGAGCCGCCGGAGGACCTTGAACCAGGTGATCCGCTTCCTGAAGGATGCCGGTGGAGCTGGCAGCTCTCCCTCACTGATCCGTCTGGGCGAGACTTTCGCCTTCACCACGGCCAAGTCGTGTCAGCCATCACGAAGGTGGTGCACGAGGGAGACGGTCGGCAGGACAGCATGCGGGCTTTCCGGCTGGGGCGAATCGAGCAGTGGTACACCGAACCGGCTGACTCCCGTCGCGCTCTGAAGCTGGGCCCCGAGGCGGCCGTCACTATTTGCCAGATTGCTTTGTGGGACAGGGTGGCCTTCCCGTACGAGGACGAGAACGGTCCGTTCGGGACGGGGCGCATGGACTTTTTCGAGGAACAGCGTTGATGGGCTGCTCTGTCTAGATGAGTGCTGTCGCGAGGGTGTCCACGTCGTTCCCCATAAGACGATCTTGGGCGCCCTCGTTCTCGTCTTCGCAGGTAGCCCTTGGAGCGCACCAGTAGGAGGAAGCAGTGTCATACCCGCAACCGCGCACCCCCGAGGAGAAACTCGCCGACGCGAAGAAGCAGCTGAGCCTCCCGCGTATCGTCGTGATCTGCGGCTCCACCCGCTTCATGACCGAGATGACCGAGGCCGATCTGGGGGAGACCAAAGCCGGAAAGATTGTCCTCAAACCGGGTATCGACATGAGGTCGCCGCACGCACTCTGGTCCGATTCTGTCGAGGCCGAGGCGCTGAAGCTTCGACTCGACGATCTGCACCGGGCGAAGATCCGGCTCGCTGATGAGGTGCTCGTAGTCGGCAACTACATCGGAGACAGCACGCGAGCCGAAATCGCCTACGCTCGGTCGCTGGGCAAGCCCGTGCGGTTCACGCACCCTGAAGTCGACCCTGACGCCTGACCGCCCACCCCCCACCCTCCGCAGGCGCCCCTTGGAATTGATCATCTAGCTCGCGCGTAGTTTCGATGGTTCATGCGGAGGGGGGTGCACTGGCATACCCATCTTTCCCAGTGGGCACTTCTGTGTGAGGCAGGGGCCGGTAGTTAGCGATCTTCAGTCTGATCCCGCATCGCTCGTCCCGCTGCTGGGGGTGGGTATGCCGCATGTGCTTGGCGAAGTCTCGATGAGTCTTCGTTATTCGGACGGGCAGGTCGACGAGAACCGGCTGTGGCCGGCGACAGGTATCGATATCTTCGAGCCATCGGTGCCGTGGCGAACATTCCGCTGGCGACACGGCCAGAAGCACTACTCGGGTGCGTACTGGTCCTCCACGATGCGTGACCACGTTGTCTATGAGTCGCGGCTCGAGCTGACGCGCCTGCTGTACGCCGACTTCGATCGGGATGTGACGGCGGTCTTCGCCCAGCCGTTCCTCCTCTCCACCACGGTGGACGAGCGACTGCGGCGCCACGTACCGGACTTCCTCGTTCTGCGGGAGAAGGACGTACCACTGGTCGTCGACGTAAAGCCTCGGCATCTGCTGACCCGGCCGAAGGTGAACTTCGCACTCGGCTGGGCCCGCGAGGTCGTACTGACTCGAGGCTGGGACTTCGAGGTGTGGTGCGAGCCGCCGGAGGCAGAGCTGGCAAATCTGCGCTTCCTCGCCGGGTACCGGCGCGACTGGTTCTTCAACGAGGACCTGCTTGCGGAGATCCGGGAGGCAGATTTGTACGGGGCCTCGCTCGGAGAGGCGTTCCGTGCCTTTCCGCACCATCCGGAATGGAGGGTCCGTGCGTCTGTCCTGCGGCTGCTGTGGTGCCAGCACTTCGTGACGGATCTTGCTGTGCCTCTGTCCGAGCGACACGAGCTTCGGCAGGGGACGGCCGCCGTGACGGGCTCCGGCAAGTACGAACTTCCCCCGGCGGTTGTGGACGGTGAGCAGGGCATCGATGTCGCGGAGAGCGAAACGACGGTCTATGGGCGGGAGCCTCGCTCTGGAGGTCAGGTGAACGAGTCCGCGGTACGTGTCGGCGTGGGCACGAGGCTGAAGTACAACGGCGAAGTCGTCACGGTGGAGGAGATGTTCGCCTCCCCGGCCGGCAACGAGGTCCTGGTGCGCGATGGTCGGGGCCGCCGGCTTCGGTTGTCACTACGGGAGGCACTCACCTCAGGCCGGGCCGGGATCATCCCGGAAGGGCCGGGACCCGTGGCTGATGAGCCCCGCGAGACGGCCTCCGTGCTGCTGGCGCAGCTCACCGACGAGGAGTTGGCGGCGGTGCGTGAGCGCGCCGCCCACATCAACGAGGTTCTCTACGGCTTCCGATCGGGGAGCGCCGAGTTCCCAGAGGAGGGCGAACCGAGAGCGCCGTACGCGGCGACAGTTCCCAAGCTGCAGCGGTACGCGGCCAAGGCCGACGAACTCGGGGTGAGCGTACGCACCGTCAAGCGGTGGGTGCGGGCCTTCCGCGCCGATCGGGAAGCCGGTCTCGTTCATAACAAGCCAGATCATGGTGACGGCACCATGGGAGGGCTCGGGCGGGCCGATCCACGATGGGTGGAGATGGCCTTGGAGATCATGGCCGAGCATGAGAAAGACTCGCAGCCGACCCGGGCCAAGGTGATCCGCACCGTCGGCCCTCGGCTTGCCGCCCGCTATGGCGGGGGCGAGGTTAAGCTGCCGACTCGTGCGACGGCGTATCGCTGGCTCGAGGAGCTGGAGCGGCGCAAGCCAACCTTCAGGCTGAGCACGAAACGCAACCGAGACATCGCCGCAAGACCGCCGGGTGCGTACGGAAAGCTGCGGCCGACGCGACCGGGCGAGTACCTGCTGATGGACACCACGCGGCTGGACGTCTTCGCCATGGACCCGATCACGCTGAAGTGGGTGCAGGCTGAGTTGACGGTTGCGATGGACTGGTACGACAGGTGTGTCACGGGGATCAGGGTGACCCCGGTGTCCACACAGTCCATCGACGTCGCGGCGGTGTTGTTCCAGACCTACCGTCCCCGTCCGGCGGGCAAGGACTGGCCGGCATCGGCGGTCTGGCCCGATCACGGCATTCCCCGCACCGTCGTCGTGGAGCGTGAGGCTCTCGAAGCGGGCGGCGGAGACGGTAACGCCGGCGGGAAGAGGGGTGTCGCGGGGCCGGCCCTCGTGCCGGAGACCATCGTGGTCGACCACGGCAAGCCGTTCATCAGCGAACACATCACTTCGGTCTGTCAGCGTCTCGGCCTGTCGATCCAACCGGCTCGTCTGCGAACGGGCCGGGACAAGGGACCGATCGAGAGATTCTTCAAGACCCTGCGTGAAGGTCTGCTGGAGTCGTTGCCCGGCTACAAGGGGCCGGATGTGTTCTCGCGCGGGGAACGGCCGGAAGAGCAGGCGTTCTTCTTCCTCCATGAGCTGGAGGCGATCATCCGTGAGTGGGTGGCTTGCGTGTATCACGTGAGGCCCCACGACGGGCTGCTTGATACCCACGTGCCAGGGCTGCGGCTGTCGCCGTCGGCGATGTTCGAGCACGGGATCGCTCGCGCCGGATACATCGAGGTGCCGCGCGACCCGGCGCTTGGCTTCGAGTTCCTGAAGACCGAGTGGAAGCCGATTCACCACTACGGCGTCGAGATCCGCAAATGCCGGTACAACGGGGAGAGTCTGGACGGCTACCGCGGTGAGACGAGCCCGTACACGGGGGCGAAGGCCAAGGGGATGTGGCCCATCCATGTCGACCCCGACAACATCAACTACGTGTACTTCCGGCGCTTGGACACCCGGCGCTGGCACACCCTGGAGTGGGAACACGCCCCGGCGATGAAGTTCCCGATCAGCGGTCAGGCGATCGAGCTCGCCCGGAAGCTAGCGGGTAAGAAGTACCGCTTCCCCGACGACGAGACCGCCGTCGCCGAACTGCTGGAACGCTGGCACCTCGGCCTGGGACTGACCATGGCCGAGCGGCGCATCGCCCTGCGACAGGCCCGCGAACAGTCCGCCTTTGACCTGCCCGCCACCGAGGACGACGACATCCGCACGCTGCCGTCGGTCGCCCGGATCTTCGCCGACGACAGTGCCCTCGACGAGGAGACTGTCGAGGGCTCGGGCGTTGACGAGGCCGAGCCCTACGAAGGCCTCGCGCCCAGCGATGACGACGAGGAGGACGAGCTCGACGGCCCGGACGCGGCCGATGACTTCTACGCCGACGCCCTGGAGGACGCATGATGCCGCCCCATCCCGCCGAGCCGGCCGAAGGTACGCGTCCCCGGCTGGACAACCTCACGCTGTCCCGCAAGGAGGGGCTGAGGGCCCTGGCTGAGGCACCCCGCCGCGTCCAACCGGAGATCTTGACCCTTAAGCAGATTGCTACCCTCGGCGAGGCGGCGCGGCTGGAGTACGACCACCTCCGCAGCGTCTGGCACGCCAATCTCGGCCCGCTCAAGACGCCGCAGCTCGAAGCGCTGCATGAGGACCTGTGGGACATCATCGCCAGCAATCAGCAGGACGGTGACAAGGCCAAGGGAGCCGTCGCGGTGGATGCGTTCCCCGGACTCGGGAAGACGACGGCGGTACTGGACTTCGCTCTGAAATACCACCAGCAGGAAATCGCTCGGGCCGGAGCCTTCACCGCCTCCGGGCACGAACGATGGCCCGTTTGCCGAGTCGGCCTCACCAGCAACATCGGCATGAAGGACTTCAACCGGGCCCTGTTGGAGTTTTTCGCACACCCGGGCCGCAAGAGCGGCACGGCCGCGCTGTTCGTCCAGCGTGCCCTGGACTGCGTTCTGGAATGCGAGACGAAACTGCTGATCATCGACGACCTGCACTTCCTCAAGTGGCAGGACAAGAACGGCAAGGAGGTCAGTAACCACTTCAAATACATCGCCAACGAGTTCCCGGTCACCCTCATCTTCATCGGCGTCGAACTGGGCAACCGCGGCCTGTACTCCGAGTCCGACGCGCGTGGCGACATCACCCTCGCCCAGACCGCGCGCCGCACCACCCCGCTGACCATGGACGCGTACTCGGTGCGCAATGACAAGGAACGACGGCAGTGGCGCAAGCTGATGCTGGGGCTCGAACAGCGCCTCGTCCTGGCCCGGAAGTATCCCGGCATGCTCGCTGACGACCTGACCGACTACCTCTACACCCGCACCACCGGCCACATCGGCTCGTTGATGACACTCATCAACCGCGGCTGCCAGAGAGCAGCCCGCACTGGCGCTGAACTCCTTGACGAGGACCTGCTGGACCAGGTGAAGCTTGATGCCGGGGCGGAGCGGGCGCGCAAGGCGCTGCAGAAGAAGTTCGAGCGCAAGCGGATGACGACCAAGCCCCGCTCCCGCGCTGCGAAGACCGCGTCGGCCAAGACCGTGGCATGAGTCGCATCCGTACGCTGCCGCTGCGTCAGGCCCCGCTCCCCGGGGAGGCCCTGGACTCCTGGATTGAGGCTCTCTCCGTGAGGCTTCGGACGCCGCTGGGTGAGGTGATGCAGAGTGTCGGTCTGCCGCTTCTGCGGAAGACCGGCAACCAAGTACTCGGCATTCCGCCGGACTGGACGATCCTGTTGGGCTCGCAACAGGCCGCCGCTTTGTCCGTGGCGACAGGTCTGGACGTGGCCCGACTCCGTGAGATGACGCTGCTCCACTACGACCAGCGGGCCCTGGAGATCAACCACGAACGTCGCTTCGTGAACCGCCGGGTGCTTTGGGGGCGGGGTGGCGGCTCGCGCTTCTGCCCGGATTGTCTGGCGGAATCCGACGGGCGCTGGATGCTGTCCTGGCGGCTGGGCTGGTCCTTCGCCTGTCTACGTCACCAACGACTGTTGGCCGACTGCTGTCCGAGCTGCGGGCGGGTCCCCCGTCTGCGGCCCCGAAGCTCGCAATCCATCCCCAGGCCCCGGCACTGCGGGAACGCTCCCTCAAAACCGGACGGTTCCTTCACCAGCGGTTGTGGCCTCGACCTCACGCAGACGCTCACCCTCCGTTTACCCGTCGGCCATCCGGCCATGGCCGCGCAGTACCTCATCATGAACATCATCGAGAGCGGCACCTCCACCTTCGGCGTCTACGCCCTCATGCCGCAGCCGACGCCGGGCGCACTCAGCGACATCCGTGCCCTCTGCGGACGCGTGCTGTCCGACCTTTCCGCCAAGGACCTCACCCGGCGGGCCCCGCACGACATCGCCGGAGCTCACCTTCGTCCCGATGCCGGCTGCACGCTCGCCGCCCGGGCCGGGGATCGACCCGGCTTCATGGCCCCGCCCAGAGCCGTGAGCGTGGCGAGCGCCGTTACCGTCGCGCTGGACATCCTTGACCAGCCGGACATTCACCAGGCCGGTGAGGCGATGCGGGACCTGCTCACGGCTCTGCACGACGACCCGTCCGAGATCAGCATCGGCCAGCTCAAGAACTGGGGAAACCGAGTGACCCCCGTCTTCACTGGCATCCAGCTGGCCGCAGCAAAAGGCGGCCTGCGTCCCGCCGATTTCCTGCGGCATCGCATGACGTCACCGGTGCCGAGGCGGCCAATGGCGAAGAGCGAGGACATCACACGGCGGAGCCGGAAGATCCCCAGTACGTTCTGGAACCTGTGGACCCTTCGGCTCACCCCGCCCGACGGCACCGTCCCGCGCATCCTGGCTCCCGCCCTGGCCGCCGCCCTGCTGACCGTCGACAGCCGCACCGACTTTGACACCGCCACGGAACTCATGGGATCGGTGGCCGACCGTATGGACGTCTCCCACGCCCTGCAGCGCTTGGACGATCAGCCGCAGTGGCCCCACATCGCCACCGCCCTGACCAGGCTGGCCGACTATCTCGACACCTCGGACATCCCCATCGACTACGCAAGGCGACGCAGTCTCGACTACACCAGACTGCTACCGCCGGAACGCTGGAGTGAGATCTGCCGCCGCACCGGCACACACCCCGGAGGCGAGCGCCGAGAACAGATCATCCGCTGCCACCTCTTCCAGCACATCAGCGGCTTCCCGCCCGAATTCGCGCCAGGCGCCCCGACTCTTGGTGAGGCGTTGTTCCGTACGGAATACTTCCGCTTCCTCGCCCAGCAGAGCCCGCAGCTGGCACAGGCACTCGACGTCGAGGCGCAGGCATTCCTCGCCACCCAGCACATCCAAGACGAGCCGGTCGCCTGGAAGCCGCCCAAGGGCCTCCTGGACGGACTCGCCCTCCTCGGCCTCGATTCAGACCAGGTCGACCTCCCACAACTGCATCGCCTCATTCGGCAGCGCAGGCACGCCGTCCAGTACACGGCCGACGTCCTCGACACTTCTGTCGAAGCCGTCCGATACCTCCTGGGAGAACATCCCGCCCCACTGCCCCCGCCGACGACCACCCAGGGCACCGCCAGGGAGAACTACGCCAGGGCCATGCAGACCCTGTCGAAGGAACGCATGGTCCGCTTCTACCTTGACGAGCACCGTTCTCTGTCGGAGATCTCCGAGCTCACCGGCTTCTCCTATAGGGTGCTGACCCGTCTCGTCCGTGAGTACGCGATCCCGATGCGCAGCCGCGAGGACTACAAGAAGCACGCACCGGTCGAACGGGACTGGCTCTACGACCAGTACGTCGTGCACCGCAGGCTCTTGTCCGATCTCGCTCGCGAGAGGGGCATGCACACGAAGACCATGGCCGACTGGGCGCGTCACCACGAGATTCCACTTCGCCGTGGCGGAGCACCCCCGGCTGCGTACCGTGCGCCGGACTGGGCTGCCTGTGTCCCGGCGTCCGTGCAAGACACTCTGACCGCCCCCTACGCCTGGAAGTGGTTGGAGATCGTCGTTGCCGCACTGCCGTACCCCACGATGAGAAAGGCTGCCCAAGCTCTCGGTGTCCACCCCTCCACGTTGATCAAGAAGATCAACGAGCTCGAAAGGAATTTGGGCCACGCCCTGATCGAACGTGCCGAACGTGGCCGCGGGATGCGACCGACCCCGTTCGGCGCCGAGGTCGCGAGGGCCGTCAGGACAGCCATTACAGGTTCCTCCAACAGCACGGAGCCACTTGGATCTCCCGGATGAGGCCCATGCAGGGATCAGCCTCAGCCCGGGCCGAGGTCGGTTTGGGCGGCCGCGGGACAAGATCACGAGACAGAATTCCCCTGTCCCCGAATAAGTGAGACAGCCCAAGAACGCCCAGTTCATCAATCAGGAATGGGGAATTCTAAATCGTGGCCTACAATCAGGTGTAGGCCCGCATTTCCGATGTCAATTTTTCATTCACGGTGGCCCTCTTCTAGCCCAGAGGACATGAGAGTGAGGTGAAAACTCGTCTGACCGTTCGCTCGTCGTGGTGCTGATTTCGGCTTTGATCTGTCGCGACTCGAAGTCCGCCCCGAAGAAACTGAACTTCTGTATCGAATGGTTCAGTTTGAAACGGTCGGGAACCCTGAAGGCTGCTGGAGTGTGGGCTAGATCAAGCCGACCGCTGACAACGAAGCGCCCACAGCGGCATCGGGCAGAGTGTGACTATGGTCAAGGCTTTTCAGAACAGCCCCGCTGCGAGGAACTTGATCAACATGAAAGGTTGACCAGTTCCGGCACCTTGGGCACGGGCGGCCAATCAGAAATGGACGTAGGAGATGCAGTCCGTGCTCGCGGTCAATCAGATACAGGCTGTCGGGCTCAAGGTCGTTTCGGCTGCTCGACATGGTGTTGGTCGGGACTACCGGGTGGTCGCCCATCATGCTCCGATAGTCCACAGTCGCAGACCCTAGCAACTGGTCCCATCGCACGTCCGTGAAGTGCGCCAGGCGCAGGTCGGCGAGAAAGCGTGCCCTGTCCAACAGCTTGAATAGATCAGCATGAGCGCTGCTCAGGGCAGCAGGAAGTTCTACGTGATCGGGGCCACGGTGGTGTGCCACGGCATTGCGCTGATCGTAGAGCCGCTTGCGCGCTGCTACGGTCTCGGAACCTGCGAGCAGGGAGCCGAACTCTTGGAGAGGGTGTTCTGCAGGTAGCGTTCTCCGCTTACGTCCGCTGACGATCTCCTCAAGAACCGCAACCCATTCCCCGAACCCGGGACCTGTGCGCCCCCCTGCCAATTTCTCCCGGATAGCGCGAACGGAGCTGAGTTCAATGCCCGCCTCACGGGCGAGCGCCGCGACTATCAGGGCACTGTAGCCGCACAGGATCTCAGCCGTGGCGAGCACCGCCTCATACGCCTCCTTCGGTTCGCCAGCGCTCATCCGTACTTCCACTTCTCGCCAACGAGCGGCAATCGGAAATGGAAAACGTGTACGAATGATGTAGCCGAACTCATCCAGTTGCGTGGCAGCTTCGACTCGCAGCCGCAGTGTCTGTCCAGAAGTGATGATCCGCTCACGCGCCTGAACGACGTTGCGGTCATGGAACGCCGACTGTAGTAGCTGAGTAGCGGCACGTTGCCAATCACTCATCCGCTCTCGGACGATGGCCAGATCGTCCAGGGCCGCAGCTAGAGCGTCGTCCAGAGGTGGAATTTCGAGGTTGACCAGCTCGCTCCGCTTCACACGGACAATTCCGACTGTTCCGATTGCGATCGCCCGGAGGTCCGACGAGCGCAAGAAGGCAAGAACCCACCGCACATACCCGGGGTCGAGTGGCTCGTGGGCACGCAGTACCAGCACGCTGTCACTCGCAACAGCTGGTAGGTCTGCCTCTGTAACCACTGCGGCCCTGATACTGCCGTCCGCAGCGAGAATCTCAGTCGCGATCATGTCGCCGACCTCGAGCCGCGGGAGGCTATCCGGAGGCACCACCCAACTGCTCGTCGGATCGGGGGCGGCAAGTGAACCATCGTGTCCGATGTCGCGGGGCGCCACGATGCGAATCGCTCCTGACGTACCCGCAGGGACCTTTTCGCGTTTGAATCGGAGCCCGCCCACTTGGCTAAACAGCGAGCCCAGCGGAGTTCCGCTGACCTGAACGACTCCACCTGAGCCACTGCTCTGCACGGTGCCCCCCGACATCTCGCCCTACCTACGGCCAGCCTATTCCAGTTGATCGCCGAGCAGGATCAATATGCCCGTGAAGCGAGGTCTGGCCATGCCGTCTCGGTCTGGCCAACGCCTGGGAGGACCTGGAGAAGATCCCACTCCGCACGGTGTAGTAGGGACCCTGCCTCCGTGTAGTCCGCTGCTTCCTCGACCCCGAGCAGGGACAAGATCCTGAGACAGGATGCCATGGCCCCTGAATGAGACGTGCTGAGAATGCGCAGGTCGCTACAACGGAACGGGACATTCCGATTGAGGGCCTACACCACATGTCGGGGCTCAGATCTCGCGGCACAATCTCAGCTGAATCGTTCCGGGTTCGATCGAGACTCCAGGTTCTGACTGTGACCTGGGGTTTCGTGGTTCTGCGGTAGTAGCTGGTCTCATATGCGGCGGGCGGGATGTGGCCTGTCCCACCGTGGAGTCGGCGGTGGCAGTACCAGTCGACCCACTCGGCAGTGGTGAGCTCGACCTGGGCGAGCGTCTTTCAGGGCCGGCCGGGCTTGACCGGCTCAGTCTTGAACAGGCCGATCATGGACTCCATCAGGGCGTTGTCGTAGGCGTCGCCGACCGAGCCGATCGATGCCGCGATCCCTGCCCGGTCCAGGTGCAGGCCGACGCGAACGATGTGTACCGCGACCCGGCATCCGATTGATGTATCAATGCGCCTCGTTCGTGGGGATGCTGGTCCGGTCGCGCTGCCACAGCGCCGTCTCCAGGGCGTCCAGGACGGGCCTGGTCTCCTTCTTGCAGGCGTGCTCGGTGAGGACCCCGCAGATCTCAAACGCGGCCTTGAGCGCTGGAGGGGACCCGTACCTCGGTGGTCGGGGGCTGCGGGAACCACTCGCCGATGAGCTCGCCGAGAGGGGAAGCAACTCGGGTGAAACATCCCGCCGCCCCCACCGCATCTAAATGGTGTAGGCGACGAGGCAAGGGGGAGGGCGGCGGATGAGACGGTCCCAGGAGAGCGCCTTCCGGGAGTTCGCGACGGCCCGCATGGGGCATCTCTTCCGTTCAGCGTGCCTGTTGACCAGCGGCGACACCTATCTCGCCGAGGATCTGGTGCAGGAGACGCTGGGGCGGATGTATGTGGTGTGGGGCAGGTCGTCGAAGCTCGGTAATCCGGCGGCGTACGCGCAGACCGTTCTTGTACGAGTCTTTCTGGCGCACCAGCGGCGGCGTTCGGCGGGAGAGCGGCCGAGCGACGAGATTCCCGAGGTCTCGGAGACGGCCGCGCAAGGCGACGCCTCGCTGCGGCTCCTGCTCCTGGACGCGCTGCGGAAGCTGCCGGCGAAGGACCGGGCGGTGGTCGTGCTGCGGTACTGGGAGGACCGGTCCGTCACGGAGACTGCGGACGTCCTCAACGTCAGCTCCGCAGCCGTACGCACCCGCAGCACCCGTGCACTCGCCCGGCTGAGGGTGCAACTGGGCGGCAGTATCGGAGAGTTCGCCGCGCACTGATCAGCCCGACTGACTATTACGAGAAATGGTGGTGGTTTGGCATGTCTGGAACGCAGGAGGACCTGGACGCGTTCGAAGGCGGGCTCGGTGACGCGCTGCGCCGCACCGGGGAGGTCTTCTCCGTGGAGGGGCGCCCGCTGGTGGACGGCGGCGTCGTGCGCGGCCGGCGGGGGGTGCGGCGCAGGCGGGTCGCGGCCGTGACCGGCAGCGTCGCGGCGCTCGCCGTCGTGGGGTTCGGGGCGTCGTACCCCACAGGGGCGTTCGGCGGCGGCTCGGGGCAGGGCGGGGCGGGCGTGGCCGCGCAGCCGAAGGCGCAGGAGACCGGCCCTTCGACGAAGTCGTCGCCCGGCAAGGGGCCGCAGCTCTCGGCACAGCAGGTGATCGAGAGGTTGGAGGGGCTGCTGCCGGAGGGGAAGGTCAGCGGGCGGGCAGGGCGCGGCACGGCCGACCGGTTCGGGCCATCGGCGCACCTCGTCTTCGACGATGGCGAGGGCAAAGCTGCGATCGGCGTGAGCGTCGGCGCCATCGACCCGGACGGCACCGAGGCGGAGCAGCAGCTCGAATGCCCCGACAAGACCTTCGTGCCGTACGACTCCTGCCGGAATGAGACGCTTGCCGACGGTTCGCGCCTGATGGTGTTGCGCGGGTACGAATACCCTGACAAGCGCGTGGACACCAAGTGGTGGCACGCCTATCTCGTGACTCCCGACGGATACACGGTCGATGCCAGCGAGTGGAACGCGCCCGCAGAGAAGGACGCCGCCGTTTCACGGGCCGAGCCCCCGCTCACTGTGGGGCAGTTGAAGGGGCTCGTCATCTCCGACGAGTGGCGGCCCGTGATGAACGCACTGGGAAAGGCGGCCCCGGAGCCGGTACGGCGGCCGTCGGCGCAGGGGCAGGACGGCCGGGCGATCCTGAGGAAGCTCAAGTCGCTGCTGCCCGTGTCTGCGAAGGCAGCCTCCGAGCGCGGTGACGACGGATACGCGTACGTCGTCGTGAATGACGGCAAGGGCGCGAGCCTGGTGCAGATCAACGTGCAGCCGAACATGTCGGACGTGGAGGGGGAACTGTTCGGGGCCGGGGCGGAGGTGCTGCCGGACGGGACGAAGGTCGTCACGCGTCAGGGCCCGGGCGAGAAGGGTGGCGCGGGCGTGGTGATGTGGACCGCCGACACCATCCGTACGGACGGCCTGCGGGTCGTGGTGTCGGCGTTCAACTCCGGGTCCCAGAACGCGAAGGCCACACGGCAGACACCCGCGCTGACCATGCAGCAGCTGAAGTCGATCGCCACGAGCGGGAAGTGGGCCGGAAAGTAGGGCCGTGAGGAACACACCTGCTCCTCGCGGCAGTTCGGGAGGCGGACCACCTTTCGAGTGGGCCGCCTCCCGCTTCGTGTTGCGTACGTGAGCGTTGCGCGGCGCTGTTGCCTTGTCCGGGCGCCCTCGCGGCCGCTGTCGCAAACCGTCGCCACCCTGCTGGACGACACCGGAGCGCCCGCAGTTGGTACACCCGCGCGTACGCCGGCGCACAGTGTCCCCGCACACCCGGAGAAGCAGGCTGCCGCGCCCTGCGGCGTGGCGTCGCGCACTGCCCGTCGGCCGCACCCGCATGACCGGCTTCGGCCGACGTCGTTCGCAGGGGGCCGGCCTGTGGGCACAGATGAACGGTCACTCGACTGAAGCTGCAAGAGCCGTCGCTATCGTCACGCTCGGTTTACTTCACCGCTTGCCGTGGTGGCGTAAGGAAGTGCCACGTCCGTGAGGCTGAGCGGTTCCGCCCCCGACCTGAGACAGCGGAAGAACCGCTGGTCAGCGAGCATGACCGGTGCCACGAGCGGCGAGTTCGTACACCATCTGACGGGGCTCGGATTTCGTGTCCAAATCTCACGAGCGATGGCCAAGCGACGGCATATCTGACACGAATCCGAGACTGGCAGGTCAAGCCGCTTGTCCTGTCTCAGCCGATCGGGTCCCCGTCTCAAATGATCCGGTCCCATTCGCTCGTCGGCTCAGGTGATCTGGTCCGGCACGCCGGCACGCGCGGAGCGTGACGTGGCCGGTCAACCCTTGGCAGGACGGGATAGGCCGGTCAGTTCACGGTGGGTAGCGGCCTGCGGGGGCGTAACGCTGTCACTCACAAGTGTCTCAGGGCGAAGAGGCTGTCAGAGGGGTCCACGACTGCCGCGTCCCACGCGTCTCGCAGCCCTCGGAAGGCGGTGAGGAGCTTCAGCTCGCTGTCGGGACGGTCTTGATTTCCCGGACACGGCGTTCGGCGCGCTCGACCGTGGATCAGCTCCAGCGGCAATCCGTCGCGCTCCGCTCAGCTTTGGGAGGCCGCTCTCCGCCGGCGCCTGCCGGACGCGCGAAAGCGTGGACAACGCGTCGACCGCCTCGGTCATGGGGTGTGGTCCCGCTCCGGCGACCGCCCGGTGGCCCTCGGCGGGCGGCGTCGAACTGGCGCACCACCTGGGGCAAGGCCTTCAGAACTGTCGTGGAGTGGTTGAAATCGCCGATGTCAGTGAGCTGCTGGTCGGCGCCGTTGGCGGTCAGTCGGCGTTGGCAATGCCGAGAGTTCGCGAAAGCGACGTCTTTGTCGCCCGTGGCATGAAAGAGGTGGACCGGGACTTCGGGCCGCCAGTCGCAGGTGGTGTCCAGGGCCATCGACAGCAGGGAGGCGACGTGGGCATGGCTCGGGTCGTCGAGGACGGCCGGACGGTGTGGAAGGGCGCGGCCGGGGTGTCGGACCTGGGCACCGGGGCAGCGGTCGATCCGGACGGACGGTTCCGGATCGGCAGCATCACCAAGACGTTCACCGCGACGGTGGTGCTCCAGCCGGTCGGTGAGGGGCGTATCAGGCTGGGCGAACCGGTGGACATCACCCTGATCAATCCGTCCGACGCCGGGGCAGCCGGGGCCTGCGTCTCCACCGCCACCGACCTGGCCCGGTTCCACTCCGCACTGCTCGGCGGCAAGCTGCTCCGCCCGGCCGAACTGTCCGAGATGAAACGCACCGTCGAGACCGGCCTGGGTGTGGGGTACGGCCTGGGATCCAGCGGATGGACATGCTCGACGCACTGGGGTGCGGAAAGGTCTGGGGGCATACGGGCGGTATCCACGGCAACGTCGCGATCATGTTCGGTGACGCGGCCGGCCGCCGGCAGGCCGTCACCGCGGCGGGCACTACGGGAAGGTGGACGGCACGGAAGTGCTCATGCGCCTGAACAAGACGGTGGTCTGCGGTGCCGGCGGCACGGAGGTGCTCATGCGGCTGAACAAGGCGGTGGTCTGCGGTACCGGTGGGCCGGCGGCGGGCACCGCGGCGCCGGCCGAAGCGGAGTGACACATCGGCGGCGAGGCCTCCGGAGCCGTGGCCGGACGCGCCGTGCCGTGCCGTGGAGTCTCTGCGGTTTCGGACGACCGGCCCCGGGGCGGTTCAGGACGGCGGGACGACGCGCGTGACCACCAGTTCCACCAGCCGGTCCACAGTGGACTCGGCCCGGGAACCGCCCTCGGGGCCGGCGAGAACGGCGGGCAGCGTGAAGTGCTCCAGCAGCAGGCCCGTCATGGCCAGGTAGAGCACCAGGAAGGCGTCCGCGTCGCCCGGCAGGCCCGCCTCCCGGTGGAACCGGGCACTCTCGTCGACGTCGGCGCGGACGGACTGCGTCAGACGGTCGCGGAGCGCCGGGCGGCGGGTGGCCTCCAGGCGGAGTTCCAGCATGGCGAGGTAGCCGGTGCGGTCGTCCTCCATGCGCTGCACCAGCCATCGCATCAGATCGGTGATCAGCTCACGCGAGGGTGCCGGGCGCATGGCCTTCTCGACCCTGGCCGGGTCCGGTGTCACCCGGACGGTGATACGGGCGGCCGCCTGCATGAACAGGTCGTCGCGGTTGGTGAAGTAGTTGGACGACGTGCCCACCGGGACGCCTGCGCGTGCGTCGACGGCGCGGAACGTGAGTCCTCGCGCGCCCTCGTCCGCCAGCACTTCGATGGCGGCATCGACGAGCGCCGTTCTGCGCTCGGGGTTCCTGGCCATGCCTGGGCCTCCCTCGTCTTCTCTTCGGGTCGTCGGCGGAAAGGGATTGCGCAACCACTACGCATGAAGCACTCTAGTTGAAGTGGTTGTGGCTCGGACACGCCGCAGCGGAACGGGGATCCTGTGCGAAAACTGACCTACTTCATCGCTTGCTCCATCGATGGTTTCATCGGAGATCCGAGCGGTGACGCGTCGTCCTTCCACCAGTTCGTGGACGAGGAATTCCTTGAGTTCCTGAAGACGCAGTACCCGGAGACGGTGTCGACCGAGGGCCGCAAGGCTCTCGGCTTCCACGACGCCGAGAGCCGGCGGTTCGACACCGTGATCCAGGGGCGGGCCAGCTACCAACTGGCGCTGGACGTCAACATCACCAGTCCGTACGCCCAGCTGCGCGAGCTCGTGGCTTCGCGAACCCTCAAGGAGTCACCCGACCCGAACGTCGAGCTCGTCTCCGACGACGTGGTCGCAAGGGTCCGGGAGCTCAAGGCGGAGGACAGCGGGCTCGGCATCTGGCTCTGCGGCGGCTCCCAGCTCGCCGGAGAGCTGATCGACGAGATCGACGAGCTGGTGATCAAGACGTACCCGATCGTCTACGGCTCGGGCATGCCGATGTTCGGCTCGGATTTCGCGCCCACCACGTTCGCGCTGGACTTGGTTCGTGTCTTCGACAGCGGCGCGCTGGTCAGGATCTACAACCGGACGCGCTGACCGGGCAGTCGGTGGCTGTGGCGGGGTGTGGCCCGGGTGCCGTGGAATGCGTTCGCGGCGGTGGGGTATGGCCCGGGTGCCGTGAAATGGGTTCGCAGTGGCGAGTGTGGCCCGGGCGCTGTGAAATGGGTTCGCCACAGCTCGGGTCCTACGGGTAGTTGTTGAACATGACCTCCCCATCTGAACAGTTGCTCCCCGGTACCCGGCGCGCTCTGCTGCATCGCATCGCCGTCGCGCAGTCGGAAGGCCGCGCCCCTTCGCTCGTCGCCGCGGTACAGAGGCAGGGGCAGGCCGTCTGGAGCGGCACCCGCAGCTGCGTGGACGGCCACGCCCCGGACGCCGACACGCAGTTCAGGATCGGCTCGATCACCAAGACGTTCACCGCGGTGCTGGTCCTGCGGCTGCGCGACGAGGGGCTCCTGGACCTGGACGACCCGCTGGAGAAGCATCTGCCCGGTACGGGGGTTGGTGGAGTCACTGTCCACCAACTCCTGGGCCACAGCGCGGGACTCGCTGCCGAGTCGCCCGCCCCCTGGTGGGAGAGGACCCCGGGCGCCCTGCGGCCCGAGCTCGCCGATGTACTCGGTGAGCGGACGAGGATGCACCCTCCGGGCCGCCGGCACCACTACTCGAACCCCGGCTACACGCTGCTGGGTGCGCTGGTCGAGAAGGTGCGCGGAGCGAGCTGGGCGGAGGTGCTGCGACGCGAGATCCTGGAACCGCTGGGCATGCACCGCACGAGCACCCAGCCGCAGGCACCGCACGCAGGTGGCTGGGCCGTGCACCCCTGGGCCGATGTCATGCTGCCTGAGCCGACCGAGGATCTCGGGCTGATGGCCCCGGCCGGCCAGCTCTGGTCCACCACCGGCGACCTTCTCCGCTTCGCGGCCTTTCTCGCCGAAGGGGACGACCGGGTGCTCCGTGCCGCCTCCGTGGAACAGATGCGTGAACCGTCCGCGCCGCCCGAGACCGGTGGCTGGGAGTCGCAATACGGCCTCGGTCTTCAGCTCGTACGGACGGACGGTCGCACGCTCTTCGGGCACACGGGTTCGCTGCCCGGCTTCCTGGCCACCCTGTGGGTCGACGTCGAGGACGATGTGACGGCTGTCGTTCTCGCCAACGCCACGTCGGGGCCGATGGTCGGAGGTGTCGCCGCCGATCTCGTGAAGATCGTCGCCGAGGCCGAGCCCCGCATTCCGGAGCCCTGGCGCCCTCTGCCCGGGGTGGACACGGAGCTTCTCGCGCTGACCGGTCCCTGGTACTGGGGCACGCACGCGAACATCCTGCGACTGACCTCGGACGGTGGGCTGGATCTTCAGGCTCTGCGCGGCAACGGCCGAGGCGCCCGTTTCACCGCACAGCCCGACGGCACCTGGGTCGGACTCAACGGCTATTACGCGGGGGAGACGCTGCGTGTCGTCCGGAACGCCGACGGCAGCCCGAATCATCTGGATCTGGGTTCGTTCGTCTTCACGCGTGAGCCGTACGACCCTGCGGCGGCCGTGCCCGGCGGTGTGGACGAAGGCGGATGGCGGGGCCTCCGAGTCTGAGCCCCGCGTCGTCCGCTCTCTGCCGGTTTCTCCGCTGTTTCACGTGAAACGACAGAGAGCGGACGACTCGGGCTGTCAACTTCCGTTCCGTTCGCCGCCGGTGGCGGGACCACGGGACCACGGGACCGTGGGCAGTGAGGGCAGTGAGGGCAGTGAGGGCGGCAAGGGTCTGCCGCTCGGTACCACCACCCCTTGGACTCCGGCCTGCGGGCTCCGGACTCCGGACTGCGATCAGAGCGCGAGCTTGAAGCCCACGTGGCTGGCGGTGAAACCCAGCCGCTCGTAGAAGCGATGAGCATCGGTCCGGGTCGCGTCGGACGTCAACTGGACCAACTGGCAGTTTTGGCGCCGGGATTCGTCCACGGCCCATTCGATCAGCCGGGTGCCGAGGCCGCTGCCGCGTTCGTCGGCATGGATGCGGACGCCCTCGATGACCGAGCGGGTGGAGCCTCGCCGGGAGAGTCCGGGGATCACGGTCAGCTGCAGGGTTCCGACGACGCGGTTTTCGCGTACGGCGACGACCAGGCGCTGGTTCGGGTCGTCCGCCAGCCGCCGGAAGGCGGCGCGGTACGGAGTGAGGTCGTCCGGCGACTCGCGCTGTGAGCCCAGCGGATCGTCGGCGAGCATGGCCACGACCGCGGGGATGTCGGCGAGAGCCGCAGGGCGTATTTCGAGATCGCTCATGATCGGCAGGTTACGCAGATCACGAGCACGGCGCGGCCGTTCTCCGGCCTCTGCGGCGGCTCACGCGACCTGTACCGGGGCCTTCAGCTCTTCGACCGCCGTGACGAGCGGGGCCAGCTCGGGATTCCTGGCGGCTTCGTCGAGTGCGGCGCGCAGCGCGGTGTCATTGGTCGGCCGGGCCGCTGCGAGCAGGGTGAGGCCGGCCTCGGTGACGTCGGTGTAGATGCCCCGGCGGTCGGTGTCGCAGAGATACCGGGTCAGCAGTCCGCGGTCCTCTAGCCGGGTGACCAGACGGGTGGTGGCGCTCTGGCTGAGCACGACGGCGTCCGCGACCTGCTTCATCTGGAGATGGCCGCCGGGACCGCTGTGCTGCCGACTCAGGACGTCGAGCAGGGAGTACTCCCGCACGCTGAGCCCGTGCCCGGTCTGCAGCGCCCGCTCGATACGGGCCTCGATCTTCCCGTGGAGCAAGGAGAGAGCGCACCAGCCCTGGGAGAGGGCGGTCAGTGCGGGGTCTTTCGCTGTCATGAGTCTCTCCTCCGTCTCGGAGCCGCTTGGCTCCAGGATAGGCGACCTTCGAGATAGCCCGCGCTTGCAATTAACGTGCGCCTGCAATTATTGTGGACGCTCGTAAGGCGCAGATGCAATCTTCAGGGAAGGTGAAACCCATGCCGCTCGCGCTCCTCGCCCTTGCCATCGGGGCTTTCGGAATCGGAACCACCGAGTTCGTGATCATGGGGTTGCTCCCCGAGGTTGCTGCGGACTTCCAGGTCTCGATTCCGGCCGCAGGATTCCTCGTCACGGGGTACGCACTCGGTGTCGTCCTCGGCGCCCCGCTGATGACGGTTCTCGGCACCCGCGTCACCCGCAAGCGCATGCTCATGCTGCTGATGGGGCTGTTCGTCGTGGGCAATGTCGTCTCCGCCGTCGCCCCGGTCTTCGGCGTGATGCTCGCCGGCCGCGTGATCGCCTCGCTCGCCCACGGTGCCTTCTTCGGCATCGGATCGGTCGTGGCGGCCGATCTGGTCGCCCCGCAGAAGAAGGCCGGCGCGATCGCCATGATGTTCACCGGCCTCACCGTCGCCAATGTCGTCGGTGTACCGCTGGGCACCTACATCGGACAGAGCGTCGGCTGGCGGACCACGTTCTTCGTCGTGGCCGCGCTGGGCGTCGTCGGCCTTCTCGGTGTGGCCAGGCTCGTCCCCGAACAGCCCCGGCCCGAAGGCGTACACCTCCGGCACGAGCTGGCCGCGTTCCGCAATGTCCAGGTCCTGCTCGCCATGGCGATGACCGTGCTGGGCTTCGGAGGCGTCTTCGCCGCGATCACCTACATCACTCCGATGATGACCGAGGTCGCCGGATACTCCGCGTCCTCCGTCACCTGGCTGCTGGTCCTCTTCGGGCTGGGCATGGTGGGCGGCAACCTGCTCGGCGGCAAGTTCGCCGACCGCCGTCTGATGCCGATGCTGTACGTGTCCCTGGGCGCCCTCGCCGTGGTCCTGGCCCTGTTCACCCTCACCGCCCACAACAAGATCGCGGCGGCCGTCACCATCGTCCTGATCGGGGGCCTGGGCTTCGCCACCGTGCCGCCGCTGCAGAAGCGGGTGCTCGACCAGGCCGCCGGCGCTCCCACCCTCGCCTCCGCCGTCAACATCGGTGCCTTCAACCTCGGCAACGCACTGTCGGCCTGGCTCGGCGGCCTCGTCATCGCAGCCGGCCTCGGCTACACCGCGCCCAACTGGGTGGGTGCCGCACTGGCCGCCTCCGCCCTGGTCCTCGCCGTCGTCTCCGGTGTTCTGGAACGCCGCACGGTCACCCGGAGCCGACTCGTCGCCCGGCACAGCCCCGAACCGCTCGCGGCACCCGCGGCCCAGCGCTGACCGCTCTCACGCCCCCACACACCAAGATCCCACCCGCACACAGCACCGCACCGCACTGCATCGCACAACCCGCACAGCACCGCACCAAGGAGTCCCCCCATGAGCACCACCACTGTCGCCGTCGCCCCACTGACCACACCGGACGCGGAGACCCTCGTCGAAGCGGCCCGCAGCGCCGCCGAAGCCGCCGGGGTCGCCGTTGCCGTCACGGTCCTCGACGCGGGCGGTCATCTCCTGGCCTTCCGGCGGGACGACCGGGCCGTTCTCATTGCGGGCGAGACCAGTACCCGCAAGGCCTATACGGCCCTCCAGCTCGACGCTCCCACCGCCGACCTCGTCGCCGCGGTCCAGCCGGGCGGGCCCTTCCACACCCTGCCGACCGCCCTCGACCGGCCGCTGCTCTTCATCGCCGGCGGTGTCCCGGTCCATCGCGACGGCCGGCTCATCGGTGCCATCGGCGTGGGCGGAGGCGCTCCCGACCAGGATCACGGCTTCGCGACGGCCGCCGTGAAGGCTCTCGTCTGACACCCGTCCCATTGCTCACAGGGCGGTAAACGGTCCAGCAGCCGGGTGCGTCAGCCCGTCGCCACGGTCAGCGGAGCGTAGCGACGGGCCCGGTCGCCCGGCAGGTCCGAAGCCCCGCACGTCATCACCGTGGTCCCGGAGCCCGTCCGCAGACCGCACTCCTTGAACCAGGCGAGCAGGTCCGTGTGACGGGTGTCGATGTCCGCGCGCAGGGGCAGATCCGTCGCGCGGGCGAGCGAGGCGACGAGTGCCTGAGCCGTCGCGGTGTCGGGAGCGATCAGCGGGCCTATCACGTGCGTACGGTCGCTCGGCCAGACCGCCGCGTAACCGATGAGCTGTCCTTCGTTCTCCGCGATCCGGATGTGGTCGGCGTACGCGGGCAGGCGGGCGAGGACATGCGTCCGGTCGGCGCCGAAGACCTCCGAGTCCAGCCGGACGACGGACTGCAGGTCGTCCGCCGTGGCCGGCCGAACGGTCGCGGCGGAGGCTTTGCCGCCGGTCGGCCGGAAGAATCCGGTGACCCGCTCGACGTGGCCGACGACCGAGAACCCGAGCTGTTCGTAGAGCGGTTGTCCCGCAGGTGTCGCGTACAGGCTGAGGGGGATTCCCGCGGTCTCGCCGATCACGTGCCGCATCAGGAACCGGGCGACTCCCTGTCGCGCGTACCGCTCGGCGACGAGCAGCATGCCGATGGCAGCCAGTCGCGGACCGTAGGAGGTCACGACACACACGGCCATCAGGCCCTTGCCGCCGGGATCGTCCAGGCCGTAGCCGGTGCCTGCGGCGAGGAGCAGACCCCATCGGTGCTCATCGCGCGGCCAGCCCCGGTCCTCGCAGAGATCGGCACAGGCGACCAGGTCGCCCAGGGTGAGACGCCGGACAGGCAATTCGGCGAGCGGGTGGGGCAGCGGGATGGGCATGAGGGTCAGGCTGTCCGACGCGGCGATCGTTCGTCCACTCCTTTACCGGCTCCGTTTTCCCGGGTTCCGGCCGTACCGGACCCGGCCGAGACGCGGAGCTGTCGGCCGCGCCGGGTCATTCCCCAGGGCTTCAGCACCGATATCGCGGTGATGAACAGATACGTTGCCGTCGCCACCGCCGGAGCGACGACCAGATCGACGTCGGCAGAGCCGCGCGCCGCCGCCTCGTCGATGCCGGGGCGCAGCGAGAAGACCGACAGCGCCGTGGTGATCAGGGTGAGCCAGAATTTTGTCCAGACCCATCGGTGCCTGGCCAGCCCCCACGGCGTACCGAGCGCCAGGACGAGGCCGCTGAGCAGGGCGAACAGGGCGATGGGAACGACGAGCCAGTCCCCGAAGATCTTCATGGCGCGGGTGGCGGCCTGCGCGGTGGCGGGGTCGCCGGTGCGGAAGGCCGTGATTCCGAGCGTCAGTAGTCCGACGGTCAGTCCCAGCCAGCTCACGGATATCGAGACGTGCGCGACGAGGAGGCTGCGGCGGGCGGAGCGCTTGAGTGGTTTCACGTGAAACACCGTGCCGGGAACGGGGCACTCGGGCGTCCGACAGCGGGAGTATCCGCGCGTACTGGCCTCGGCGTACAGAGCACGCTTCTCATGGCCTTCCCGGCAAGGGCAGTTGGTGTGCCTCCCCCTGCGGCCCTCCTGGTGAAAGCAGTTGCGACCCGGTGCCGTGGCGGTGCGGAAACGGGCGGTGGCGATGGACGCGCAGCTCGGCCGTGGGGCAGAAGAGCGTAACGGGAAAGCCGATTCGGATACCCGGACTTCCCGCTGTTTGTCCGGTCTGTGTCCCCGACGAGGCATGCTGGGGCGAGGAACCGCGGTCAGGCGGCGACCGATGACCGGGGGCGGCATCCGACCACGCCCGCAGACCGCGGCAGCGGACCGCGTGGGTGTGCAGGCGACCAGAAGACGTTCGAGGCGAGGCACAGCATGGATGCTCCGGCCACCAGGTGGACCGAAGACGGAACGGGCAGAACTCCCGACGCGACCTTGATCCACCGCACCTTGGCCGAGATCGCGCCGATCGCGGATCAGGTGACTTCGTACTTCTACGCCCTGCTTTTCATCCGGCACCCCGATCTGCGTGCCCTGTTCCCGGTCGCGATGGACGTCCAGCGCGACCGGCTCCTCCGTGCGATCCTCACCGCGGCCGACCGGCTGGACGACCCCCACGCGCTCACCGAGTACCTCGGTGAACTGGGCCGGGGGCACCGCAAGTACGGCACACTGCCCGCGCACTACCCCGCAGTGGGCGAGGCGCTTCTCGGGGCACTGAGCCGCTATGCGGCCACCACCTGGGACGCGGAGACGGAAGCGGCGTGGGTCCGTGCCTACACCGAGATGTCGCAGATCATGATCGATGCGGCCGCCGACGACGAAGAGAGGGCTCCCGCCTGGTGGCACGCGGAGGTCGTCTCGCACGACCTCAGGACCCGGGACATAGCGGTCCTCACGGTCCGTCCCGACCAGGTCTATCCCTTCCTCGCGGGCCAGTACGCGGCGATGGAGACCCCGTGGTGGCCCCGGAACTGGCGGCACTACTCCTTCGCCTCGGCGCCCCGCCCCGACGGTCTGCTCACCTTCCACGTCAAGGCCGTCCCGGCGGGCTGGGTCTCCAACGCCCTGGTGCACCGCGCCCGCCCCGGCGACATCGTGCGCCTGGGCCCGCCCACCGGCTCGATGACGGTCGACCACTCCACCCACAGCGGCCTGCTCTGCCTGGGCGGCGGCACGGGCATCGCGCCGATCAAGGCGCTCGTCGAGGATGTCGCCGAACATGGCGACCGGCGTCCCGTGGAGGTCTTCTACGGGGCACGCAGCGATCTCGACCTGTACGACATCGACACGATGATGCGGCTCCAGAAGACCTACCCCTGGCTGGCGGTGCGGCCGGTGGTCTCCACCGGCCCGGGGACGGAGGGGGGTCTCCAGGGGCCGCTGCCGGAGGCGGTGCGCGCGTGCGGGCCGTGGCACGAGTACGACGCCTACCTCTCGGGCCCGCCCGGCATGATCCGCAGCGGTGTGGACGTGCTCAGGGGCATCGGCATGCCGGCCGAGCGCATCCGGCACGACTCCGTCGAGGAACTGGTGGCCACCGGCCCCTTCTGACCCGGCGAGCGCCGGCCGAGCACCCCGATGCTCCGGTCCCGCCCCCGGCGCCGGGGGCGCCCCCGCGAACGGCGGCGTCAGCCCAGGTCGGGGGCGTGCATCGCCCGTACGCCCTCGATATTGCCGTCCAGGTAGTGCCGCAGCGACAGCGGTACGAGATGAACCGCCGCGATCCCCATCCGGCTGAACGGCACCCGTACGACGTCGTACTCCCCGCAGGGGTCGTCGATCTCGGGACCGTGGCGCCGGGACAGGTCCATGGACTCCAGCCGGCAGACGAAGAAGTGCTGGACTTTCACGCCCTTCACCCCGCCGCCCTCGATGTGCTCCACGGTGTCGACGAAGCAGGGGACCACATCGGAGATCTTGGCGCCGAGCTCCTCGTCCAGCTCGCGGTGCAGGGCGTCGACGACCGTCGCGTCCTCGGCCTCGACGCCGCCGCCCGGTGTGAGCCAGTACGGATCGACCCCGGGCTTGGTGCGCTTGATGAGGATGAGGTCGTTGCCGTCGAGCAGGATGGCGCGTGCGGTGCGCTTGACCACTGGGCGTTCGGTCATGGCAAGAGAGTGGCCCACCGAACCGTTTCTGAAACACCTGACCCGCGCCGGACCGTCCTGCGCTCACCAGGCGGCGGCAGCGCGCAGCAGCCACTCGTGCGCCCGCGCGAGGTGCGGCAGTGCGAGCGTGCCGGTCCGCACGGTCAGGAAGTAGGTGCGCAGCGGAGGCACGGGAGGATCGAGAAGCGCCACCACCTCGCCCCGCTCCAGCGCCCCCTCGCACAGGTAGCGCGGCAGTACGGCGAGTCCGGCGCCCGCCGCGGTGCATTCCAGTACCGCCCGCAGATCCGGTGCGATGACGGTACCCGCGGCGGCGGGCCGGCCGTCGAAGACGGCGGCCCAGTAGCGGGAGACGAGCGGCAGGCTCTCGTGCACCTCCACGACCGGCAGCTGGTCCAGCACCACGGGCCCCTTGTGCCGCAAGGCCCCGGGCCCCAGGCGCCCGGCCCAGCGGGGCGCGGCGATCAGCACGTGTTCCTCGTCGCAGAGCGGGGTCGCGGTGAGCAGCTCACCGCGCGGACGGGCCGTGGCAATGGCCAGGTCATGATGTCCGGCGGCCAGCCCCTCCAGCGTCTCCTCGGCGTCGGTGAGGAACGTGCTGCGCAGAGCCAGACCCCGGGCGATGAGCGGGGTGAGTGCCGGCAGGGCACGCATCGACGTGAACTCGGGTGGTCCGGCCAGATGCAGGGTCCGTACGCCCGACTCCTCGTCGAGCTCGGTCTCGGTGATCTCGATCAGCGCGTCCAGGTGGGGCGCCGCCCGGTGCGCGAGCTCGTCGCCGATGGTCGTCGCGGTCACGCCGCGGGCCCCTCGAAGGAAGAGCGGGCGGCCCAGCTGCCGCTCCAGGGTGCGGATCTGCGAGGTGACCGCGGGCTGGGAGAGGCCGAGCAGGGCGGCGGCCCTGGTGAAGGAGCCGGCTCGGTGCACCGTGACGAATGTGCGCAGCAGGGCCAGGTCCATGTCCTGTCCCCTCCCACCCTCGCGATGCTTCGGACCCGTACAACTATAAATATGTCGATAGGTCGCTGTCGCTACCGTGATTGGACACTGACGGAGAGTCAACTAGCCTTGTCCGGACGGTTCTTCACCCAGGGAACCGGGACGGTCCGAGCCACGAGGGGGGAGGCTCGGACCGTCCGTACCACCAGTACCGGCTCAGCTCTCGCCGAGCGCCGCGTCCAGCGCCCGCTCCACGTCGGCCACCAGGTCGTCCGGGCTCTCGGCGCCGGCCGAGAAGCGGATGAAGCCCTCCGGGACGGCGTCGCCGCCCCAGCGTGCCCGCCGCTCGGCGGTGGAGCGCACGCCGCCGAAGCTCGTCGCGTCGTCGACCAGCCGCAGCTCGGTCAGGAAGCGCTCGGCCCGCTCGCGGTCGGGGAGCACGAACGACACCACGGAGCCGAAGCGCCGCATCTGCCGGACGGCGTTCGGATACGAGGGGTCGCCGGGCAGCCCGGGGTACCGCAGACCGGTCACCCCCCGGCGCTTGCCCAGCGCCTCGGCGAGGGTCAGGGCGGTGGCGCACTGCCGGTCGATCCTCAGCTCCAGCGTGGCCAGAGAACGGTGTGCGAGCCAGGCCTCCATCGGCCCGGGGATCGCGCCGACGACCTTGCGCCAGCGCCGCACCCCCGCTGCCAGCTCCGGATCGCGGCAGGTCACATGGCCGAGCAGGATGTCTCCGTGCCCGGTCATGCCCTTGGTGTCACTGGCCACCGAGAAGTCGGCCCCCAGTTCCAGCGGGCGCTGGCCGAGCGGGGTGGCGAGGGTGTTGTCGACGGCCACCAGAGTGCCGGCCGCGTGCGCCGCCCCGACGAGCCGGCGCATGTCGCAGACATCGAGCCCCGGATTGGACGGGGTCTCGATCCACAGCAGCTTGGCGCCGTCGAGGACCGCCAGCTGGGCATCGCCACCGGTCGGTGCGGTCCGCACCTCGACGCCGTACGCCTCCAGCTGCTCACGCACCAACGGCAGCGCCTGATATCCGTCGTCGGGCAGCACGACCACATCGCCGGTGCGCGCCTGGGAGAGCAGAACAGCCGAGACCGCCGCCATCCCGGAGGCGAAGACGGTGGTCTCGACCGGCTCGCCCGGCGCCTCCAGCTCGCCGATGGCGCGTTCCAGATGGGTCCATGTCGGATTGGTGTCCCGGCCGTAGGTGTACGGGCCGACCGGTTCACCGGAGAGATGGAAGTGCGCGGCGAAGGCCGGTCCGGGCAAGGTGGGCTCGAACTGCTCCGGTTCGGGCAGCCCGGCCCGTACTGCCCGGGTTCCGTCACCCATGGTGTCCATTCCGTTCCTCACTTCTCTCTCCCCGGTGTGCCACCGGTCCCGCCCCGCGCCGTTCCCGTGGGTGTCGGGTCAGTCCTCGTCGGGCAGGATCACGTTCAGCGCCCACGACACGATCGAGATGATCAGACCGCCGAGGACGGCGGTCCAGAAGCCGTGGACATGGAAGCTCAGGCTGAACTGGCCGGCCAGCCAGGAGGTCAGCAGCAGCATGAGGGCGTTGACCACCAGGGTGATCAGCCCCAGCGTGAGAATGAAGAGCGGCAGAGTGAGCAGTTTCACGATCGGCTTGACCACGAAGTTCACCAGGCCGAAGAGCAGGGCCACCACGATCAGTGTGAGTACCTTGCGCCCGGTGCTGCCGCCGCTCAGCGTGATGTCCTGGAGCAGCCAGATGGCCACGGCCAGCGCACCCGCGTTGGCGATCGTCTTGACTACGAAATTCTTCATGTGTCTGATCGTGGCAGACATGATCGGTGGCGGACACCGACAGTACAGAGGCAAGGGGCGGACGGGCCATGAAGGCATTCAGACTGGACGAACTGGAAGCGGAGCGGGCCGCGAACGACGGCGCGTATCTGCAGTTCGTGAAGGAACGGAACATGTCCGTCGGCCTGTACGCACTGGACGCCGGCGACCACGACCCGCAGCAGCCGCACAAGGAGGACGAGGTCTACTTCATCGTCAGCGGCCGGGCCTCGATCACGGTCGGCATGGAAACCACGCAGGTGGGACGAGGGAGCGTGGTGTACGTCCCCGCCGGCGTCGCCCACAAGTTCCACCACATCACCGAGGACCTGCGGGTCATGGTGGTCTTCTCCCCGCCGGAGAGCTGAGCAGCGCAGGGCTCCCGGCTCCGGACTCCGGACTCCGGACTCAGGGATCCCTAGGGGGTCGATCAGGGGACTTCAAGGGCTGTGGAATCCCCGTCGGCCCCCTCCGCGCCTCTAGCATCGAGGTATCGAAGAAGCATCGGAACAGGAACTCACAGAGACGAGGCAAGGACGATGGCCGTGCGGGAGATATTCGCGGGGATGCCCTGGTGGGTGAAGTGGATCGCGGTGCCGGTCATCGCGATCGTCGTGTTCGGCGGTCTGATCGCCAGTGTGGTCGGATTCGTGATCGGTCTGCTCTTCAAGGTCCTGGTCTTCGTGATCCTGGTCGGCGGACTCGTTTTCGTCGTACGCAAGTTCATGTCGTCGTCCTCCTCGCGCGGCGACTGGTAGGACGATCGGAAGCCGACCGCGGCGATTAGCCCAGCTGAGCTAAGTAGAAGACGAAACGACCCCCCTTGCGGATGCGGCCGATATGGTGGCAGTCCGCCGCCACCACCTGGGAATTAACTGTCCGCCACCACCCTGACCAGTGGTTTGCACGGCGTTCGGTCTCCGAACCCCAGTCATGCGGCGGTTTGTGGGGGCGGCCCCCACAGGCGGGCTGACCGCCCGTCACCATGCGTGGGGGTGACCGTTGACCACGGCATCGAGCACTGCTGTACCGACGTTGATCGGTTCGGTTCAGCGAGCGCTGAGGCTGCTGGAAGCCGTGGGCGCCCATCGGCAAGGGGCGCCCGCGAAGCAATTGGCCAGGGAAGCGGGCCTTCCCCTTCCCACCGCCTACCACCTGCTGCGCACCCTGACCCATGAGGGCTATCTGCGCCGGGAGAGCGGCGTGTTCCTCTTGGGAACCGCGGCCGAGCGCCTGGTCGGTGAACGTTCGCTGCAGAATCGTCGCAGCAGGATGACGGAGTCGCTGAGCCGCTGGCGCGACACCATCGGCGCACCGGTGTACTGCGCCGTCTACCGCGAAGGTGAGATCGAACTCGTCGCGGTCGCCGACACCCCCGCCACCCCCGCGGTGGCCGAGTGGGCGTCCTTCCAGGAGACCGGGCACGCCCATGCGATCGGCCAGTGCCTGCTGAGCCAGCTCGACGAGAAGGCCCGCGAGGACCATCTGGACCGGCACCCGGTGCGGCCGCTGACCCGCTACTCGGTGCGGGACCGCGCGACGCTCCTTGAGCGGTTGCGGTCATTGGAGCGGATGGAGCCTGTCGTCGAACGGCAGGAGTACGCCTTGGGGACGGTCTGCGCGGCCATCCCGATCACTGCCGGATTCACCGCCGCCGCGATGGCGATTTCAGTACCCCTGGAGCAGGAAGACCGGTTGCTCCCCGCAGTCGAACAACTACGTGGCGAAGTGGCCAACCTCTTGCGTTCGTTCGTGTTCTCTATCAGTATCTGAAAAATCACTCCTTGTGATCTGCTATCGCGTGCACCACGATGGCGTCAATAGGGCCACGGGGGATCATTCCTGGCCAGATTCATCTACTGCGGGGTTGAACGATGCGCGAGTCGGTTCAAGCTGAGGTCATGATGAGCTTCCTCGTTTCGGAGGAGCTCTCTTTCCGGATCCCGGTGGAGCTCCGGTATGAAGTGTGCGATCCATATGCGATCCGGATGACCTTCCATCTGCCCGGCGACGCCCCCGTCACCTGGGCATTCGGCCGTGAGCTGCTGCTCGACGGCCTCAACAGTCCCAGTGGCGACGGCGATGTGCACATTGGGCCCACCGAGCCCGAGGGGCTTTCCGATGTACACATCCGGCTTCAGGTGGGCGAGGACCGCGCCCTCTTCAGGGCCGGTACGGCGCCGCTCGTGGCCTTTCTCGACCGGACGGACAAACTCGTGCCGCTCGGGCAGGAATGCACGCTGGGTGACTTCGAGGGCAACCTGGAGGAGGCCCTGGGCCGGATCCTCGCCGAGGAGCAGAACGCCGGCTGAAGAGCACGGCGTCGCAGACCGGCCCGCCGGTCGAACGCGACACCTGCCGAACGGGTGAATCGCTCTCCGTACGGGGGCGTTCAAGGCTTCGTCCTGCGACGGCGGCCTCTCCCGGTCCGTACGGGTGCAGGAGCTCCGGCTTCCGCGCCGAGCCCTGTGCGGTCCGCGGAGACGACCAGCGCGGCGAGCACTGTCGTCACCGGCACCGAGGCGACCAGTCCGATCGAGCCGACCAGCGTCCGCACGATCTCTTCCGCCACCAGTTCGCTGTTGGCCACCGTCCCCACGCTGCTCTGGGCGATCGAGAACAGCAGCAGCAGCGGCAGCGCGGCGCCCGCGTAGGCGAGCACCAGCGTGTTGACGACCGAGGCGATGTGGTCGCGTCCGATCCTGATCGCCGCTCGGTAGAGCCCCCGCGCGCCCATCGTCGGGTTCGCCTGGTGCAGCTCCCAGACCGCCGATGTCTGGGTGACCGTCACGTCGTCGAGTACCCCGAGCGAACCGATGATGACACCGGCCAGCAGCAGGCCGCTCATGTCGATGTGCGGGTACAGGCCGTGGATGAGGCCGGTGCTGTCGTCGGTGTTGCCGGTCAGGCTCGCCCAGCCGATGAAGAGCGATCCGAGCAGTCCGATCAGCAGGAGCGAGATTAGTGTGCCGATCACCGCGACCGAGGTGCGGGCGGTCAGGCCGTGGCACATGTAGAGCGCGGTCAGCATGATCGCACTGGCCCCGATCACCGCGACGAGCAGGGGATTCGAACCCTGGAGGATGGCCGGGAGGATGAACAGGGTCAGCACGGCGAACGACACGGCGAGCGCGATCAGTGCCATCACCCCGCGCATCCTGCCCACCGTGACCACGACCAGGGCGAAGATCCCGGCCAGCAGTGTCATCGGGAACTTCCGGTTCACATCCGTCACCGAGTACTGCAGGTCATGGGGCGCGTCGGGCGCGTAGGCCACGACCACGCCCTGCCCCTTGCGCAACTGACGCGGTGCATCGGGCTGGACGATCTCGACGAAGGTCCGGCCCTTGTCGTGACCGGTCGTCACCTCGACGGTGGCCTTCTCGCACAGCCCCGGCCCGCTTCCCGACGGCGGGGTGGTCTCGCCGCTGGTGGGCATCTGGGCGGCGTTCACTTCCTTGCAGTCCACCTTGTCGACGTTCACCACCTTTCCCTGCTGGGTCTGCCGGTCGAAACCGACACCGGTCCGCTCGTGCGGTGGCGCACCGCCCGGCCAGAGCACCGCCAGGCCGACGACGACCGCGGCGGCGAACGGGATGAGTACGGCCGCGATCACCTTGCGCAGATGCTTGGAGACGGGCGCGGCAGGACCATGACTGTGTGAGTGGCCGTGCTGATGGCCCTGCGGGTCGGGGTCGATATGGGGGGACGTCACCGGCCGATCATCGCAAGAAGGGAAGGGCCCTCTGTTCATCGCGCCGGACGGGGCGCTAGCGTGGAGGAACCTTTGCACACGCGGGAGCTCGGAGCACCGGGCTGAGAGGGCGCTGATATCCGTACACCTGTACGGGACAGGCTGCGCCGACCGCCGAACCTGTTACCGGGTAATGCCGGCGTAGGGAGTAGGTCTCATGACCACATCGGACGCACGCACGCCTGCCTCGAACCAGAGCGACGAGGCCGGGAAGTCCATCGGCTGGCACAAGGGATATGTCCGGGGTTCACGCCCGGACCTCCGGGTGCCGGTCCGTCAGGTGCACCTCACCAACGGCAAGGACGTGACGCTGTACGACACGTCGGGGCCGTACACCGACCCCACCACGGAGACCGATGTCCGTCGCGGACTCGCACCGCTGCGGGAGAACTGGATCATCGCGCGCGGCGACACCGAGGAGTACCCGGGCCGCCCCGCCCGCCCCGAGGACGACGGGCTCAGGCACACCTCGCCGCGTGGCGGGCTGCGCAACCTCGACGCCGTCTTCCCCGGCCGGCCGCGGCTGCCCCGCCGCAGTCGGGACGGGCAGCCGGTGACCCAGCTCGCGTACGCCCGCCGGGGCGAGATCACCCCGGAGATGGAGTACGTGGCGATCCGGGAGAACGTCGGGCCCGAGGTGGTGCGCGAGGAGATCGCGGCCGGCCGGGCCGTGCTGCCGGCCAACGTCAACCACCCCGAGATCGAACCGATGATCATCGGGAAGCGGTTCCTGGTGAAGGTCAATGCCAACATCGGCAACTCCGCGGTGACGTCCTCCATCGAGGAGGAGGTGGAGAAGATGACGTGGGCGACGCGGTGGGGCGCCGACACGGTCATGGACCTTTCCACCGGACGCAACATTCACACCACCCGTGAGTGGGTTCTCCGCAACTCCCCCGTGCCGATCGGCACCGTTCCCCTCTACCAGGCCCTCGAAAAGGTCGACGGCCGGGCCGAGGAGCTGACCTGGGAGATCTACAAGGACACCGTCATCGAGCAGGCCGAGCAGGGCGTCGACTACATGACGGTCCACGCCGGCGTGCGCCTGCCGTACGTCCCGCTGACCGCTCGCCGCAAGACCGGCATCGTCTCCCGCGGCGGCTCGATCATGGCCGCGTGGTGCCTGGCGCACCACAAGGAGTCGTTCCTGTACGAGCACTTCGAGGAGCTCTGCGAGATCCTCGCCGGCTACGACGTGACGTACTCGCTGGGCGACGGTCTGCGCCCCGGCTCGATCGCCGACGCCAACGACGAGGCGCAGTTCGCCGAACTGCGCACGCTCGGCGAACTGAACACGATCGCCAAGCGGTTCGGCGTCCAGACCATGATCGAGGGGCCGGGCCATGTCCCGATGCACAAGATCAAGGAGAACATCGACCTCCAGCAGGAGATCTGCGAGGAGGCGCCGTTCTACACGCTCGGCCCGCTGACCACCGATGTCGCTCCGGCGTACGACCACATCACCTCGGGCATCGGCGCGGCGATGATTGCCTGGTGGGGCACGGCGATGCTCTGCTACGTCACGCCCAAGGAGCACCTCGGCCTGCCCAACCGCGACGATGTGAAGACCGGCGTCATCACGTACAAGATCGCGGCGCATGCGGCGGACCTCGCCAAGGGGCACCCGGGGGCGCAGGACTGGGACGACGCGCTCTCCGACGCCCGTTTCGAATTCCGCTGGGAGGACCAGTTCAATCTGGCTCTCGACCCGGTCACGGCACGGGAGTTCCACGACGAGACGCTGCCCGCCGAACCGGCGAAGACGGCGCACTTCTGCTCGATGTGCGGCCCGAAGTTCTGTTCGATGAAGATCTCCCAGGACATCCGCCGTGAGCACGGCGGTTCGCCGGAGGAGATCGAGGCGGGCATGGCGGAGAAGTCCAAGGAGTTCGCGGCGGCCGGCAACCGGGTCTATCTGCCGATCACGGACTGATCCCGTTCGATGCGTGGCCGGGTGGTGAAGGCGTGCGGCAGGTCTTCACCACCCGGCCGCTGCCCTCCCGCGGGCGCACGGCAGGGATGGGGAGGGGCGGTGCCGGAGAGCCGGTGAACGGGGGGACGGGTGAAAAGCAGATGATCAGGGCGATCATGTGTTCGTAGGATCCGCGCATGGGCGATATCGCGGCGGAGACGACCGAGGCAGACCGGCAGCCGTGCTGGAGGGGGCGGAACATCGCGTTCGTTCCTGTCGAAGTCGATGACGCCGAGCTGCTGCAGGAGTGGCGGTCCGATCCGGCAACCGCCCATGCGATGGGTATCTGGCCGCGTTCACTCGCATCGCTGCGGGAGCGCATCGAGCGCAATCACGACGACCAGGACCGGGACGACTTCATCGTCGTGCTGGCCGACGGCACACCTGTCGGCCACCTGGCCCTGACCGCACAGGACGTTGCCGACGGAACGGCCGACGTCGAACTGATGCTGGCCCCGCGGCACCGCGGCCACGGATACGGCACGGACGCGCTCGACGCGCTGACGGATCTGGCGTTCGGTGAGCTGCCCATGTACCGCCTCCAGGCGGTCACCCACACGGACAACGCGGCCGCGCTCGCCGTCCTCGCCAGGTCGGGGTTCGTGCGGGAGGGGATACAGCGATCAGCGTGTCTGCACCGGGGACGCCGCCACGACATCGCGGTGCTCTCCCTGCTCCGTCCCGAATGGGAGGCACTGGCGCGCCCGAAGGCCTGGGATCTCTGACCCGCGGCGGCCTTGGCGCGTGGCCCGTACGCGGTGAAGGGCGCGGGGACCGGCCGGGCCGCACGGTTCTCCTGGGAGGCCGGGGCCGGTTAGTCCGTTTCGTGCTCCGGGCCGCCGAAGTCGGGGCTGGTGAAGTCGGGGCTGGTGAAGGTCGGGCGGGGGCCCGCCGCCGGGCCTTCGTCGGGGCTGGTGAAGTCCGGCCGGCTGTAGCCGATCTTCGGGATGCGGTTCGCCGAGCGATGCGGTGTGCGTGCCGCGGGTCCGGCGTCCGGGTCGGCGAGCGCGTCCCTGAGGAACGGAAGGATTCCGCGCTCCAGCAGGGCGTGGCGCCACGCCTCCCTGGCGCGCGCCACATCCTCCGGCAGCTCGTTCCCGAGATCCTCGGCGGGCAGCGGCGCCGATCCGTTGCGCAGCGCGGTGACGAGCAGCCCGACGGCGGCGGCCAGCATGGCAGCGGCCATGACCGCCGCGAAGAACCAGCCCGCGGCGACCATGGTGGAGGCGAAGGACGGCGGCGGGCTGAGTAGTTTCAGCAGATAGCCGGCCAGCAGGAATATGAACGCGGCGGTGCCGGCGAGCACCGGCGCCAGGACCGTGACGACGGCTCCTACGCCGGCGCCCGACTGGTTCTGACGGATCGTGCCGTACCCGGGGCCCGTGCCCTCGTCCGCCTCTTCGGCCGGTCCGCGCAGCTCTTCGCGGGCCTGCACGTAGTGCTCGTACTCCGTGGCGGCCGTCGCGGTGATCATTGCCGTGGCGTCCAGCGCCATGGTGCGCAGCTGTACGGCGTTGAGCCGCTCGCCGACCGCGGCCAGATCTGGTCGTTCATGAGCATGGCGCAGTGCGTCGTCGAGGATCCGCTCGTACTCGGGGCGGTCCTCGGCCAGCAGATGCGGAGCGCTGTTCATGTGCATCCCCCGATGCTCCGTCGGGCCTGAGTGCCCGTGAGAACCGGGCAGTTGGGCGGAAACGGAGGAGAGCCTGCTACTGACACGCCGATGGTAGAGCGCCCACGGCACGACGTGACAGGGGGTTTCCGTAAATAGGCCCGGTGGTCGGCGTGGTCAGGTCGTGGAGCGTCTTCCCGGATGGACGTCAGTCATGCAGGGGCAGTCGAACGACCAGTAGCTTTCCGGCCATGGTCACTCCGCCGTCCATGGCGATGGCGAGTCCGTCCGCGTAGACGTGCGGACCTTCGACCACGGGTCCGGAACTGTCCTCCCCGTCCTCCGAGCCGACCTCGCCGAGGAGGTACGGAATGGGGCTGTGACCATGGACGATGCGCTGTCCGCCGTAGGCCGACATCAGCTCCCGGACGGCCTGCGGCCCCGCCTCGTCACGGAAGGCGAACCGCTTGGTGAGCTTCCGGAAGAGGTCCCAGCACTCATCGGCGTCATTGCGCGTGAGAATGGCGTGCACGGTGTCGTTGACGTCCTCGATGGTGTTGCCGTAGTCGAGGTACGCCGTCGTGTCGGAGTGCATCAGCAGATGCCCGTCCTCCTCGACGATCGCGTCGAGCCGGGACATCCACTGGAGGTGGACGTCCTGGAGCCGTTCCATGTCGTTCTTCTGGCCGCCGTTGAGAAGCCAGGCGGCCTGGAAGGTGGCGGTGCCCGCGCCGGAGTTCACCGGGGTGTCGCTGAACCGCTTGGCGCCGATGAGCAGCAGTTCGTGATTGCCCATGAGGGCCTTGCAGTAGCCCCCGGCGGCCGCGGCCTCGGCGGACAGGCGCATCACCAGGTCGATGACGCCGATGCCGTCGGGGCCCCGGTCGGTGAAGTCGCCCAGGAACCAGAGCCGGGCATTGCCCGCGGACCAGTTGCCCTCGTCGTCGATGAGGCCCTGCTCGGCGAGGGCGGCGTGGAGCTCGTCCAGATAGCCGTGGACGTCGCCGACGACGTACAGCGGTCCGAGCCCCGGCTCCGGGGTGGGCCGCGGGTCGGGGACGGTCCGCACCTGGACGGTGTCACCGCGGTTGATCACCGGAAGGTCGCGCGCGGTGGGGGTGTACCCCTCCGGCGGCTCGTCCCCCGGAACGGCATTGCCCGGGTGCGGCGATGGAGGCGGCACCGGGGTCTGCGCATAGGGCGGTACGCGGAAGTCACGCAACGTCGCAGTCCGCACCACGGGTTCCTGACCGGCCCCCTGTGTCATCGACCCCTCCACCACCGTCGCGCCGCCGTACACCTGACGGGCCCAGCTGGTCGGGGCGGTCCGCGGTGTCGTGCGCCCATCATAGGAATGCGGATCGTGCTGTGTGACGCACCAGGGGTGGTGAATCCGGGCGCACATCGGGTTCACCGGTTGTTTGGTCCGAAATCGCCTGATCAATCCCCGGCGGGGGAGCGGGGCGGGCTGACCGTGGTGCGGGGCGGACGGCGTTGCGAGGACGTCCGGACGATGAGCTCCGTCGGTATGACCTGCTCCACCGGTCCGTCGTGATCGACGCCTTCGATGGCGTCGATCAGGAGCTGGACGACCGCCGTGCCGATTCTGCGCGGCTTGAGCGAGAGGGTCGTGATGGGGGGCTCGGTCGTCGCGTACACGGTGGACTCGCTGCAGCAGACCAGCAGCAGGTCCTCGGGGACGCGCAGACCGTACCGGCGGGCGGCCGCCAGGAGGTCGGTGCCGTTGGGGTCGAAGAGCCCGTAGACGGCGTCGGGCCGGTCCGGGCGGGCGAGCAGCCGGTCTGCGGCGACCGCGCCCGCGCACGGGTCGTGGGCGGGGTAGGACTCGTACACCGGGTCCTGGCCCACGCGCTCGCACCAATGCAGGTACGCGGTGGTGGACAGGCGGGTGTAGGTGTCGGTCGTGGTGCCGGTGAGCAGGCCGATGCGGCGGGCTCCGGCGGCGGCGAGATGGTCGAGGAGGTCGAGCACAGCCGCCCGGTGGTCGTTGTCGACCCACGCGGTGACCGGGAGGGTTCCGGCCGGCCGTCCGTCCGAGACGACGGGCAGCCCCTGGCGTACGAGTTCCGTGACGACCGGGTCCTGGTCGGAGGGGTCGATCACGACGGTGCCGTCGAGAGCGACGTTCGACCAGACGTCGTGGCGTGAGGTGGCGGGCAGGATGACGAGGGCGTAGCCGCGGGCGAGCGCGGCGGAGGTGGCCGCTCTGGCCATCTCGGCGAAATAGGCGAACTCGGTGAAGGTGAAGGGTTCGTCCCCGTAGGTCGTCACTGTCAGGCCGATGAGGCCGGACTTGCCGGTACGGAGGGTTCGGGCCGCGGCGGAAGGGCGGTAGCCCAGGCGCTCTGCGACCTCGCGGACATGGCGGCGGGTGGCTTCCGGGAGCCTGCCCTTGCCGTTGAGCGCGTCGGAGACGGTCGTGATGGAGACCCCGGCGGCGGCGGCCACATCCCGGATTCCCGCTCGTCCTTGCCGGCCGCCGCGCCGGGGTGTCTCCGTCCGGCTCACCTGGTGCTTCCCTGCTGCTGTCATGGCGAGCCGATAGTAGGGCTCGGACGGGAGGTTGGCCTGATCGCATATGTGCTCGTTGACAGGCACGTTTCTGCATGATCAATAAGCACCAAATGCCTTGAGAACGAAAGGTGTTGGCGGGGTTGACCGTAGTGTGTCATGTATCGGACCCGATGGGCCTACTAAATGGTCGATGTCTCGAAGAGGTCTCATCTCACCTCTTCGAGGGACGCGCGCCACGGAGTGAGCCACCGGCGCGCATCGGGGTGGGAAGCGCTCCCCCATTCCCGGTCGTACCGGACGAGGAAGCGGCCCCGGTCCCGGCAGTACCGGGATGTCGGGGCGCTTCGGCCATTCGCAGCAGCGCCCAATCCTCATAAGGTGAGCAGTATTGATGTGTACAGACGGTCGAGGAGGACCTGCGGTGAGCGAGACGAGCCCCAAGCTGCGCGCCGAGCTGGACGGCGTCCCCGCCTATGTGCCGGGCAAGCCGGCTGCGGCCGGTGGACCGGTAGCGTTCAAGCTGTCCTCCAACGAGAACCCCTATCCGCCGCTGCCCGGGGTGATGGAGACCGCCCTCGCGGCGGCCGCGAACTTCAACCGCTACCCGGACATGGCCTGCACCGGTCTGATGAACGAGCTGGCCGACCGTTTCGGTGTGCCCGTCTCGCACCTCGCCACCGGAACCGGCTCGGTCGGAGTGGCGCAGCAGCTGCTCCAGGCCACCTCGGGCCCGGGTGACGAGGTCATCTACGCCTGGCGCTCCTTCGAGGCGTACCCGATCATCACGCAGGTCAGCGGTGCGACCTCGGTGAAGGTCCCGTTGACCGGCGGCGATGTGCACGACCTCGACGCGATGGCGGACGCGATCACGGACCGCACCCGGATGATCTTCGTCTGCAACCCGAACAACCCGACCGGCACCGTGGTGCGCCGGGCCGAGCTGGAGCGGTTCCTGGACCGGGTGCCGGGCGATGTCCTGGTGGTGCTCGATGAGGCGTACCGGGAGTTCATCCGCGACGTCGAGGTTCCGGACGGCATCGAGATCTACCGGGACCGGCCCAATGTGGCGGTGCTGCGGACGTTCTCCAAGGCGTACGGCCTGGCCGGTCTGCGGGTCGGTTTCGCCGTGGCCCACGAGCCGGTGGCGGCCGCGCTGCGCAAGACGGCGGTGCCCTTCGGGGTCAGCCAGCTCGCGCAGGACGCGGCGGTCGCCTCGTTGCGCGCAGAGGATGAACTCCTGGGGCGGGTGGGCTCCCTGGTGTGCGAGCGCGACCGGGTGCAGCGGGCGCTGGCGGACCAGGGGTGGACCGTTCCGGAGTCCCAGGCGAACTTCGTCTGGCTGCGGCTCGGGGACCGTACCGCCGACTTCGCCGCGGTGTGCGAGCGGGCCGGGGTGATGGTCAGGCCGTTCGCGGGCGAGGGTGTGCGGGTCTCGATCGGGGAGGACGAGGCGAACGACCTCTTCCTGAAGGCGGCGGAGTCGTTCCGCAAGGAGCTGTAGGGCGCCTGCGCGTGCCGGAGGGCCCAGGGTCCCGTACCTCGTTCGGCGAGGTGCGGGACCCTTCGCGTTCGTGGGGGAAGGCGTCCGGACGGGAGTGTCCCGGGGTGTCTGCTTCGGGGGGATTGATCGGAACATCCCAAGAGGGGTACCCCGCCCGAACGTCCCGAAAGTCCGTACGTCATAATTGCTTGTGAATGTGAACGCGTTCACAAGCGTGTCCTGTTTCCTCCCCTGATTAGTCGGATTTAACGGGCAAATTGCCGGTGCGACTACGGCGACGTAAGGAGAAGACGACGTGGAGCTAGCTCTGGCGCCGGAAACCCTGGCGCGATGGCAGTTCGGTATCACCACCGTCTACCACTTCCTGTTCGTCCCTCTGACGATCTCTCTCGCCGCGCTGACCGCCGGCCTGCAGACCGCCTGGGTGCGCACGAACAACGAGAAGTACCTCAGAGCCACGAAGTTCTGGGGCAAGCTCTTCCTGATCAACATCGCCATGGGCGTCGTCACCGGCATCGTCCAGGAGTTCCAGTTCGGTATGAACTGGTCCGACTACTCGCGGTTCGTCGGCGACATCTTCGGCGCCCCGCTCGCGTTCGAGGCTCTGATCGCCTTCTTCTTCGAGTCCACGTTCATCGGGCTGTGGATCTTCGGCTGGGACAAGCTGCCGAAGAAGATCCACCTCGCCTGCATCTGGATGGTCTCCATCGGGACCATCCTCTCCGCGTACTTCATCCTGGCGGCCAACTCCTGGATGCAGCACCCGGTCGGCTACCGGATCAACAAGGAACGCGGCCGGGCCGAGCTCACCGACTTCTGGCACGTGCTCACCCAGAACACCGCGCTCGCCCAGTTCTTCCACACGATCACCGCCGCCTTCCTGGTCGGAGGCGCGTTCATGGTCGGCATCGCGGCCTTCCACCTGGCGCGCAAGAAGCACATCCCGGTGATGCGGACCTCGCTGCGGCTCGGACTGGTCACCGTGGTGGTCGCCGGACTCCTCACCGCCGTCAGCGGCGACCAGCTCGGCAAGGTCATGTTCAAGCAGCAGCCGATGAAGATGGCCGCCGCCGAGGCGCTCTGGGAGGGGCAGGAGTCGGCGCCCTTCTCGATCTTTGCGGTCGGCGACGTGGCCAAGGGCCACAACACCGTGGAGATCTCCGTCCCGGGGGTACTGTCCTTCCTCGCGGACGACAGCTTCACCTCGTACGTCCCCGGCATCAACGACATCAACAAGGCCGAGCAGGAGAAGTTCGGCCCCGGCGACTACCGGCCCAACATCCCGGTCGCCTTCTGGAGCTTCCGCTGGATGATCGGCTTCGGGATGGCGTCCTTCGCCCTCGGCATCCTCGGACTGTGGCTGACGCGGCGGAAGTTCATGCTGCCGCCGGCGATGCGGACCGGTGAGGACGAAGTTCCCCATCTGGTCCTCTTCAAGAACAAGGCCCTCAGCCCGAAGCTCGCCAAGTGCTACTGGATCGTCGCGCTCTGGACGCTGCTCTTCCCGCTGATCGCCAACTCCTGGGGCTGGATCTTCACCGAGATGGGCCGCCAGCCCTGGGTCGTCTACGGCGTGCTCCAGACCCGCGACGCGGTCTCCCCCGGCGTCTCCCAGGGCGAGGTCCTCACCTCGATGATCGGCTTCACCCTGCTCTACGCCGTGCTGGCGGTGATCGAGGTCAAGCTGCTCGTGAAGTACATCAAGGCCGGACCGCCGGAGCTCACGGAGGCCGACCTCAACCCGCCCACCAGGATCGGCGGCGACGATCACGAAGACGCCGACCGGCCGATGGCCTTCTCCTACTGAGAGCGAAGGAGCTGAGAGATGGAACTCCACGACGTCTGGTTCGTGCTCATCGCCGTCCTCTGGACCGGCTACTTCTTCCTGGAGGGATTCGACTTCGGAATCGGTGTCCTCACCAAGCTGCTGGCCCGTGACCGCAAGGAGCGGCGGGTTCTGATCAATACGATCGGACCCGTCTGGGACGGGAACGAGGTATGGCTGCTCACCGCGGGCGGTGCGACCTTCGCCGCCTTCCCCGAGTGGTACGCCACCTTGTTCTCCGGCTTCTACCTGCCGCTGCTGATCATTCTGGTCTGCCTGATCGTGCGGGGTGTCGCCTTCGAGTACCGCTCGAAGCGGCCCGAGGAGAAGTGGCAGACCAACTGGGAGCACGCGATCTTCTGGACCTCGCTGATCCCGGCGCTGCTCTGGGGCGTGGCCTTCGGGAACATCGTGCGCGGGGTCAAGATCGACGCCGACATGGAGTACGTGGGCAACTTCTGGGACCTGCTCAACCCGTACGCCATCCTCGGCGGACTGGTCACGCTCACCCTCTTCACCTTCCACGGTGCCGTGTTCGCGGGGCTCAAGACCGTCGGCGACATCCGGGAGCGGGCGCGCAGGCTGGCGCTGAAGCTGGGGCCGGTCACCGCCGTGCTCGCGCTCGGCTTCCTGATCTGGACCCAGATCGACAACGGAGACGGCTGGAGCCTGCTGGCGATGATCATCGCTGCGGTGGCGCTGGTCGGTGCGATCGGCGCGATCGCGGCGGGACGCGAGGGCTGGTCGTTCGCGCTCTCCGGCGTGACCATCGCGGCCGCGGTCGCCATGCTCTTCCTGGCGCTCTTCCCGAACGTCATGCCGTCCTCGCTGAACGACGCCTGGAGCCTCACGGTCACCAACGCCTCGTCCACCCCGTACACGCTGAAGATCATGACCTGGTGTGCGGGCATCGCCACCCCCGTCGTCCTGCTCTACCAGGGCTGGACGTACTGGGTGTTCCGCAAGCGCATCGGCACGCAGCACATCGCCGAAGCGCACTGAACCCATCCGGGCCCGTCCGGCACTGACCCGCCGGACGGGCCCCGGCCCACCGACCGAGTTCACCAGGGGCTGTTTCACGTGAAACCGATCGACCCGCGCCTGCTCCGCTACGCCCGCGCCACCCGCCTCTTCCTGGCAGCCGTGGTGGCGCTCGGAGTCGTCGGCGCGGCGCTGGTCATCGCCCAGGCCATGCTCATCGCCGAAGTGGTGGTGGGCGGGTTCGAGAACGGGGCGACCGTCTCCGGGTTGCGGACCCCGCTGATCCTGCTCGCGGCGGTGGCGCTCGGCCGGGCGCTGGTCTCCTGGCTGACCGAACTGGCCGCGTACCGGGCCAGCGCGGCGGTCAAGTCCGAACTCCGCGGCCGACTGCTGGAGCGGGCGGCGGAGCTCGGGCCCGGCGGGCTGGGCGGCCGGCACACGGGGTCCCTGGTGACGCTCGCCACCCGGGGCGTCGACGCGCTCGACGACTACTTCGCGCGCTACCTGCCGCAGCTCGGACTCGCGGTGGTCGTGCCGGTGGCCGTTCTGGCCAGGATCGTCACCGAGGACTGGGTCTCGGCGGCGATCATCGTGGTCACGCTGCCGCTCATCCCGCTCTTCATGATCCTGATCGGCTGGGCCACCCAGTCGCGGATGGACCGCCAGTGGCGGCTGCTGTCCCGGCTCTCCGGGCACTTCCTCGACGTGGTCGCCGGACTGCCGACGCTGAAGGTCTTCGGCCGTGCCAAGGCGCAGGCCGAATCCATCCGCACCATCACCTCGCAGTACCGGCGGGCCACGCTGCGGACCCTGCGGATCGCGTTCCTGTCGTCCTTCGCCCTGGAGCTGCTGGCGACCCTGTCGGTGGCCCTCGTCGCCGTCACCATCGGCATGAGGCTCGTGCACGGCGAACTCGACCTCTACACCGGCCTGGTGGTGCTGATCCTGGCCCCGGAGGCATACCTGCCGATCCGCCAGGTCGGAGCGCAGTACCACGCGGCCGCCGAGGGACTCTCGGCCGCGGAGGAGATCTTCTCGGTCCTGGAGACCGAGCCCCGGCGGGGCGGCACGGCGGACGTCCCGGAGTCGCTGCGACTGGAGCTGGAGGGCGTGACCGTACGGCACGAGGGCCGCAGTGAGCCTTCGCTGGACGCGGCCTCGCTGGTGGTGGACGAGGGGGAGACCGTCGCCCTGGTCGGCCCGAGCGGCGTCGGGAAGTCCACTCTTCTCGACGTGGTGCTGGGCTTCACGGCACCCGACGAGGGGCGGGTGCAGGTCGGCGGCGTCGATCTGGCGACCCTGGCGCCGGAGCGCTGGCGGGAACGGATCGCCTGGGTGCCGCAACGCCCGTATCTCTTCGCGGGCACGATCGAGGAGAACGTACGGCTGGCCAGGCCGGACGCGGACGACGGCGCGGTGGCGGCGGCGCTGCGGGACGCGGGGGCCCACGACTTCGTGGCGGAACTGCCGGACGGCGTGCGGACACTCCTCGGTGAGGACGGTGCGGGCCTCTCCGCCGGTCAGCGCCAGCGGCTCGCACTCGCACGCGCCTTCCTCGCCGACCGCCCGGTGCTGCTGCTCGACGAGCCGACCGCGAGCCTGGACGGCGAGACGGAAGCAGGGATCGTCGAGGCGGTACGCAGGCTCGCGGCCGGGCGGACCGTGCTGCTGGTCGTGCACCGCCCGGCGCTGCTCCCGGTGGCCGACCGGGTCGTGAGACTGGAACCGGGAACGGCACTCCGGCCGGAGAGGCCCGAGACGTCCGTCGCGGTGCCGCGGCCGACGGGCGCACCCGCCGGCGGAAACGAAGCGGCGCCGGAACGCGAGGTGCTGCGGGACACCGCGGCCCGTTCCGGGCGGGTCCTCGCCCGGGTCCGGGAGGCCGCGGGGGCGCAGCGCGGACAGCTGGCGCTCGCGCTGCTGCTGGGAAGTCTCGCCCTGGGCTCGGCCGTCGGCCTCATGGCCGTCTCCGGCTGGCTGATCTCCCGCGCCTCCGAGCAGCCTCCGGTGCTCTATCTGATGGTTGCCGTGACCGCGACCCGCGCCTTCGGCCTCGGACGCGCCGTCTTCCGCTACGCCGAGCGCCTGGTGTCGCACGACGCGGTACTCAAGATGCTCGCCGAGCTGCGCGTCGCGGTCTACCGGGGGCTGGAGCGCATCGCGCCGGCCGGGCTGCGCCGGACCCGGCGCGGAGACCTGCTCTCCCGGCTGGTCGCCGATGTCGACGCCCTCCAGGACTACTGGCTGCGCTGGCTGCTGCCCGTCGGCACCGCCGTCGTCGTGGGAGCGGCGACCGCCGGATTCGTCGGCTGGCTGCTGCCGGCGGCGGGCGTCGTGCTGGCCGCCGGACTGCTGCTGGCCGGAGCGGGAGTGCCGCTGATCAGCGGCGCCTGCTCCCGCCACGCGGAACGCCGACTGGCCCCCGCACGTGCCGATCTCGCCACCCGGATCACCGATCTGCTCGGCGGGACCGCCGAACTGACCGTCGCGGGGGCTCTGCCCGCCCGCACGGCGCGGACCCGGGAGGCCGATGGCGTACTGACCCGCATCGCCGCCCGCGCGGCGACCGCCACGGCGCTCGGCGGCGGCCTCGTCGCCCTGATCGGCGGCCTCACCGTCGTCGTCACCGCACTCGTCGCCCTCCCCGCCGTCCGCGACGGGCGGCTCGCGGGTGTGGAGCTCGCGGTGGTGGTGCTCACGCCGCTGGCCGCCTTCGAGGCCGTGACCGGCCTGCCGCTCGCCGTGCAGTACCGGCAGCGGGTCAGGCGCAGTGCTGAGCGGGTGTACGAGGTGCTGGACGCCCCGCTGCCCGTGCGCGAACCGGACAACCCGGCCGAGACGCCCGGGTCGCCCTTCCCCCTGGAGGTACGGGGGCTGTCCGCCCGGTACGCCGGAGCGGAACGGGACGCCCTGGACTCCGTCGACCTCCGCCTGACAGCCGGTCGGCGGATCGCCGTGGTCGGGCCCTCCGGCTCCGGAAAGACGACTCTCGCGCAGGTCCTGCTCCGCTTCCTGGACGCACGGGAGGGGACGTACCGGATCGGCGGTGTCGACGCCTCCGCCCTGGAGGGGGACGCGGTCCGGCGGTTCGTCGGGCTGTGCGCCCAGGACGCCCACATCTTCGACAGTTCCATCCGTGAGAACCTGCGGCTGGCCCGTACCGGGGCGACGGACGAGGAACTGCGGGCCGCTCTCGGCCAGGCACGGCTGCTCGACTGGGCCGAGGCGCTGCCCGAGGGGCTCGACACCCTGGTCGGCGAACACGGCGCACGCCTCTCCGGCGGCCAGCGCCAACGCCTCGCACTGGCCAGGGCGATCCTCGCCGACTTCCCCGTACTCGTCCTGGACGAGCCTGCGGAGCACCTCGACCTGGCGACCGCGGACGCTCTGACCGCGGACCTGCTGGCCGCCACCCGAGGGCGCACGACGGTGCTGATCACCCACCGCCTGCAAGGGCTCGAAGCCGTCGACGAGGTGGTGGTGCTGGATGCCGGCCGGGTCGTGCAGCGGGGCCCGTACGCCGGTCTTGCCGCAGAGGACGGCCCGCTGCGCCGGATGCTGGAACGCGAGCGGGAGACCGAAGGGGTGCTTGAGGAGGCGGTGGGCGTACGGGTGTGAGCGGGAGGCCGAAGGGGATCCCGGGGCAGCCGTCGGCGTACGGGTGTGAGCGAGTCGGCACGATAGCCGACTTTCCTCCCCAATAGGGACTAACTAGTCTCGGGGTATGCCAGAGCAGGACCCCAAGGACTCACTCGAAGCCGCGACCCGGGCGACCCGCAGCCTGCAGGGCCTGTCCACCGAACTCACCGCCCGCGTACCGCAACTGCTGGAAGCCATGCGCTCCGTCGGCACGGGCCTCGAACTGCACTCCACCCTCGACCGGATCTGCGAGACGGCGGCCGAACTCGCCCACTCCCGCTACGCCGCCATCGGCGTTGTCGACGAGGAGGGCGAGGGGCTCTCCGATTTCGTCACCTACGGAGTGCCGGACGAGGTGGCGCACGAGATCGGCCGCCGCCCCGACGGCCACCGGGGACTGCTCGGCGCACTGATCCACGACCCTGTCCCGGTGAGGCTCGCCGATCTGACGGTCGATCCCAGATTCGCCGGATTCCCGCCCGGCCATCCCCCGATGCGCACCTTCCTCGGCGTCCCGATCCGCGTCCAGGGGGAGATCTTCGGGAATCTCTATCTGGCGGAGAAGGTCGACGGCGGCGAGTTCAACGACTACGACCTGCACATGCTGCGGGTGCTCGCCACGGAGGCCGGGATAGCCATCGGCAACGCCCGGCTGTACGAGGCGGCACGCCAGCGCGAGCGGTGGATCGACGGATCGGTGGCGGTGACCACCGCCCTGCTCTCCGGCGGTGACGCCGATGATGCGCTCGCCGTCGTCGCCGAGCAGGCCCGCCATCTCGCCGCGTCCGCCGCCGGGGTCGTGCTGCTGCCGGCCGAGGAGGGCGGCTTGGAGATCGTCGCCGTCTCCGCGGACGACCCCTGCGTGCCGTTGGGGGTGATCATCGGGCCGGAGAGCCCGGTGGCGGCGAAGCTGCTGAGCGGCGAGGCGGTCTTCATCGACGACTCGGCCACCGATTCCCGCGTGGTCACCAAGCTGGCCCACCACTTCGGCCCCAGCATGCTGCTGCCCCTGCACAGCGGCGGACGGGTGCTGGGCGCGCTCGCCACCCCCCGCGCCCGGGGCGACCGGCCGTTCACGGAGACGGAACGGACCCTCGCCACCCAGTTCGCCTCACAGGCCGCACTCGCGCTGATGATGGCGGAGGCACAGCGGGACCGGGAACGGCTCGCGGTGTACGAGGACCGTGACCGGATCGCCCGTGATCTGCACGATCTGGTCATCCAGCGGCTGTTCGCCACCGGAATGATGCTGGAGAGCGCCCAGCGCCGGTCGGTCGTGCCCGAGGTGCAGACAGGTGTCGGCCGGGCGGTCGACGAACTGGACGTGACCATCCAGGAGATCCGCACCGCGATCTTCGCGCTCCAGCAGGAGCCGGCCGAGGCGCCGTCCGGGCTGCGCACCCGCGTGCTGCGCGAGATCAACATGGCGGCGGTCCCGCTGGGCTTCAAGCCCTCGCACCGCTTCCTCGGCCCGGTCGACTCGCTGGTCGGTGAACTGACCGGGAAGAATCTGATCGCGGCGCTGCGGGAAGCACTCTCCAACGCCTTCCGGCATGCCGATGCCTCGGCGATCGACGTGGTCGTCGACGCAACCGTTGCGCTGCCCGACGGGAGGGACGCGGTGAGGCTGTCGGTCGCCGACGACGGGGTGGGCATCCCGGTGGGCGGCCGGCGCAGCGGGCTGCGGAACCTGGCGCGCCGAGCGGAATCGCTCGGCGGCGCGAGCTGGTTCGGGCCCGGCATCGGGGAGGACGGGGGCGGCACGACGGTGGTGTGGGAAGCGCCGATCTGAGGCGGCCGGGAACTCAGGGCCCGGGAATTCAGCCCTGGGAATTCAGTCCTGCGGAATTCAGGAGCCCGACCCTCAGTGGTCCGGCGGCCTGGCGGCCCGGCCCCCGGCGAAGGGGCCGAAGGCCGTGCCCCGGCGGTGGGATCAGTGCTGAACGCCGGGCATCCGGCGTTCGGCGAGGATCCGTTCGATGACGACGGCGACGCCGTCGTCGCCGTTGGTGGTGGTCCGGCCGGACGCGGCGGCGAGGGCGGCCGGGTGGGCGTTGCCCATCGCGTACGACGTGCCTGCCCAGCTGAGCATCTCCACATCGTTGGGCATGTCGCCGAAGGCGACGACCTCGGCGGGCGAGATGCCGCGCTCGGCGCAGCAGAGTGCGAGGGTGCTGGCCTTGGAAACCCCGGGGCCACTGATTTCGAGCAGGGCCGTGGGGCTGGACCGGGTGAAGGAGGCCCGGTCGCCGGCTGCCGTACGGGCCAGGGCGAGGAAGTCGTCCGGAGTCAGTTCGGCGTGGTGGGCGAGGAGCTTCAGCACGGGGGCGCCGGTGCCCGGCGCCTCCTCGTGGAGCAGCTTCTCGGCAACGGCGACGGTGGCACCCGAGTCCAGGTGGAAGGGCGGGTAGGCCGGTTCGTAGTGGATGCCCGTGGTCAGCTCGACGGCGAAGGAGGTGCCGGGGGCGGCGGCGCGCAGGGTGTGTACGACGTCGAGGGCGATGTCGCGCTCCAGCGGGCGGACCTCGACCAGCTTGCCGTCCGCGTGGAGATCGGCGACCGCGGCGCCGTTCGCGCAGATCGCCAGGCCGTGGCCGTGGACATGGTCGCTGACGACATCCATCCAGCGGGCCGGGCGTCCGGTGACGAAGAAGACCTCGATCCCGGCCTCCTCGGCCGCGGCGAGCGCGGCGATCGTACGGTCCGAGACGGTCTTGTCGTCGCGCAGAAGGGTGCCGTCCAGGTCGGTGGCGATCAGCCGGGGAGCGGCAGGCGAAGGCGAGTCGGTAGCTGAGGTCACACGCCCATTCTCGCGTACGACGGTGCACGGTCGTGCGGAGGGGCGCACATATGAGGCTGCGCGCCGCTGACCGGGGAACATGCCTGGCACATATGCCAACGGGCCCGAGGGGGCGCCCCGGGCCCGTTGGGCGCTTGTACAGGAGCCGGGCCGGGGCCGGGCCGGGACCGGACCCAGCCGGTTTCGAGCCGGGTCCATCCGGGTCCAGCCCGGCCCGTGCCAGTCGTGCCGACCCGCGCCGGTCCAGCCCAGCCCGGTCCGGTCCAGCCTGGTCAAGCCCGGCCCGCGCCGGGCGCCCGGTCAGCGGCTGAGCTGGGCCAGGCCCTCGGTGGCGATGCGTTCGAAGACCTTCTCGTCCGCGGCGAAGTCGGAGTCGGGGATCGGCCAATGGATGACAATCTCCGTGAAGCCCAGCTCGAAGTGGGTGCCGGCGAAATCCACGAAGGCGTCGAAGGACCCCAGCGGGCGGTCCGGCGTGAAGCCGGTGAGAAGGACCTTGTCCAGCTCGGTGACGTCCCTGCCGAGGGACTCGCAGGCCGTGCCCAGCTTGGTGAGCTGCCCGCGGATGGCCTCCACGGACTGCTCCGGGGTTCCCGCTTCGTACAGCTTCGGGTCGCCCGTGGTGACCCAGGCCTGGCCGTACCGCGCGGCGAGCTTCATTCCGCGCGGCCCGGTGGCGGCCACCGCGAAGGGCAGCCGGGGCCGCTGCACACAGCCGGGAATGTTCCGGGCCTCGTTCGCCGCGTAGAAACGGCCTTCGTGCGTCACCGAGGGCTCGCGCAACAGCTGGTCGAGCAGCGGGACGAACTCGTCGAAGTGATCGGCTCGTTCGCGCGGCGTCCACGCCTCCTCGTCGCTCCGGCGCAGCGTCGTGGCGTCGAATCCGTTGCCGCCGGCGCCGATGCCGAGGGTGACGCGTCCGTGGGAGACGTCGTCCAGCGTGATGAGGTCCTTGGCCAGCGTGACGGGGTGCCGGAAGTTCGGGGAGGTGACGAGGGTGCCCAGGCGCAGCCGCTGGGTGGCGGCGGCAGCGGCGGTGAGGGTCGGTACCGCGCCGAACCACGGTCCGTCGCGGAAGGTCCGCCAGGCCAGGTGGTCGTAGGTGTAGGCGGCGTGGAACTCCAGCTCCTCGGCGCGCTGCCAGAGCTTTTGGCCCTCGCTCCAGCGGTGGATCGGCAGAATCACAGTGCTCAGACGCATGACGACGACCATACGGGGCCGACATGGGCGGGCCCGTGTCCGTGGCGGCGCACCGGGCCTCGGCGGGCCGGTCGGGGGATCAGTCGCGGAAGCGCAGGAACGCGGGCGGTACGGCGGCGGTGAGCCAGACACCGTTGGCGCTGACGCAGAAGGTGTGGCCCGCACGGTGCATGGCGCCCGAGTCCACGGACAGGACCACGGGGCGGCCGCGTCGGGCACCGACCCTGGTCGCGGTCTCGCGGTCGGGCGAGAGGTGGACGTGCGTGCGGTTCATGGGGCGCAGGCCCTCGCCGCGGATCGCGTCCAGTGCGCTGCCCACCGTGCCGTGGTAGAGGTACGCGGGCGGCTCGGCCGGCGGGAGAGCGAGATCCACGGGGACGGTGTGGCCCTGGCTCGCACGAATGCGGCCGTTCTCGACGGCGAAGCGCTGTTTGTCGTTGGCGGCCACTACATGATCGAGCTCACTCCGGATGAGGGGAAAGTTGTTGCGGGCCAGGGCGCGCAGCAGATCGTCGATCGGCACCCAGCCGTGGGGGTCGAGCGTGATGCCGATCCGTTCCGGCTGGTGCCGCAGGTGCTTCGAGAGGTACTTGGACACCTTGACGGTGCGTTTTTCGTCCATTCCGTCAGAGTGCCGTCGACGGTCTGCTGGGGGCATCCGAATTTCACCCCGATTCGCCACAGCAATTTTATTTGCTGTGGCAATTTTCGTCCACAGGTTTGATCCACAGCCAACACGAGTTATCCACAGGCTACTTGGCGATTCTGTGGACAAGTCACCGAGGAATCAACCGATTTGATCAATTGGCATTATTTTATTGCGAGATGCGGCAAGCGTGTCCAATGTCCTTGACTGGACCTCGCGTTCCGCAGCGGCCGCGACGAACGCAGAGACGTTCTGCGGTCCAACCAGGCGTTGTACGGCCCGGATCGTCTGAGCCGGCAGGTCCACTGCGCGCGTTCCGGACACCGAGACCTCCGGAGCGAGCGGGGTATCCGTGCCGAGGTGGTGCCGCAGATGCCGGGTGGCGAACGTCCGCATCGCCCGCGCGAGTTCGGCGTCCACCGTCTGCTGGGCGAGCGGGCGCAGCCTGCGCACCATGGTGGCCGCCTCCGCTGCGTCCGAGTCCGTCGGTGGACGATGACCCAGATAGCGCGCGAAGACGTGCTCGGTGGTGAACTCCAGGAACCGCGAGGCGATCTGCTCGACCTGGCCGCGAAGTTCCCTCAGATGGACGGAGATTGCGCTGAGAGGGACACCGGCGGCGTGCAACTCGACGGCGACGGCGAGCTCTTGCGGGCTGGGGACCAGGAATTCGTCCTCTCGCCCCGGGACCCGTTCGAGTACACCGAGGTCCACCGCCTCGGCGACCGCCTCGTCGTCCGGGCTGCCGCCGAACCTGGCGTTCAGCTCGGCCCGGGTGATCCGGTCGGCCTGCTCGTCCGTCCAGGGGCCGTGCACCTCCGCGACGAGCCCGAGCACCCCGCCCAGACCGCGGCCCGTGTCCCATGCCTCCAGAAGTTCCTTGATGCTGGCCAGGGTGTAGCCGCGGTCCAGCAGATCGGCGATCTGCCGGAGCCGGGCGAGGTGGGTGTCGCGGTACACATTGGCCCGGCCGCGCCGCTCCGGTGTCGGCAGCAGGCCGCGGTCCTGGTAGGCGCGGATCGTACGGACCGTGGCGCCGCTCGCATGCGCCAGGTCCTCGATCCGGTACTCGGCGGCGGAGCGGCCGGCTGCCGCCGGCAGCGGCTCCCGGCCGCTCACAGCGGCGGCTTCAGCCGGGCGATCCCGCGCAGCGCACCGGGGCTGAACCGGGACAGGAACCGGGCGCCGCGGGCCTCCGGAGTCACCGGCACGACGGCCTGGTTGCGCACCACCGCCTTGAGGATCGCGTCGGCGACCCTCTCCGGTGGGTAGTTGCGGAGCCCGTACAGGCGGCCGGTCCGCTTCCGCAGCCGCTTCTCCTCCGCGGCGTCGGCACCGGCGAAGTGCGTGGTCGCGGTGATGTTCGTGTTGACGATGCCGGGGCAGATCGCGCTGACCCCGATCGACCGGTCGGCGAGCTCGGCCCGCAGGCACTCGCTGAGCATCAGCACGGCCGCCTTGGAGGTGCTGTACGCGGGCAGGGCCCGGGAGGGCTGGTAGGCGGCCGCGGAAGCCGTGTTGACGATGTGGCCGCCCTGGCCGCGTTCGGCCATCTGCCCGCCGAAGATCCGGCAGCCGTGGATGACCCCCCACAGATTGACGTCGAGGACGTTCTTCCAGTCCTCGCTCGTCGTCTCCAGGAAGGAGCCGGACAGGCCGATCCCGGCGTTGTTGACCAGGACGTCGACGATGCCGTACTCGGCGGCGACCTTCTCGGCGAGCTTCTCCATCGCCTGCTCGTCGCTGACGTCGACCGCTTCGCCCCAGGCCGCGGGGGAGCCGATCAGCCGGGCCATCTCCGCCGTCCTGGCCGCTCCCTCCCCGTCCCGGTCCACGGCCACCACCCGGGCGCCCGCCTCGGCGAAGGCGAACGCGGTGGCCCGGCCGATGCCGCCGGCCGCGCCCGTCACCAGGACCAGCTGCCCGCCGAACCGGTCCGCGTACGCCCCGGTCGGCGCGGTGTCCTGCACCGGCCGGCCGTCCGCCAGTGCCTCCTCGTTGGCGGCGGCGAACTCGCCGATCCAGGAGGCGAGCCGGTCCGGCCTGGTGCGTGGCACCCAGTGCTTGCCCGGCAGGGAACGGCGCAGCAACTGAGGTGCCCACAGCTCCAACTGGTCGTACAGCTTCCGCGACAGGAAGATGTCGTCGGTCGGTGTGATCAGCTGGACCGGTACGTGCGCGTAGGCGTCGGTGCGGGGCCTGCGCAGCCGGGTCCGGACGTTGTCGCGGTAGAGCCAGGCGCCGTGCGCGGCATCGCTGGGCAGGGAGGACGTCGGGTAGTCGCCCGCGGGCACCTTCTCCAGCCGCTGGAGGATCCTCGGCCACTGCCTGCCGAGCGGGCCGCGCCAGGCGAGCTCGGGCAGCACCGGAGTATGCAGCATGTAGACGTACCAGGACTTGGCTCCCTGGCCCAGCAGCTGACCGACCCGGCGCGGGGTGGGCCGGGTCATCCGCTGCTTGATCCAGTGCCCGAAGTGGTCCAGGGACGGCCCGGACATCGAGGTGAACGAGGCGATCCGGCCCTCGGTCCGCCTGACCGTGACGAATTCCCAGGACTGGACCGACCCCCAGTCGTGCCCCACCAGATGCACCGGCCGGTCCGGGCTCACCGCGTCGGCGACGGCCAGGAAGTCATCGGTGAGCTTCTCCAGGGTGAAGCCGCCGCGCAGCGGCTTCGGCGCTGAGGACCGGCCGTGCCCGCGCACGTCGTACAGCACGACGTGCCACTGATCGGCCAGCCGCCGCGCCACGTCCGTCCAGACCTCCTTGCTGTCCGGGTAGCCGTGGACGAGGACGATCGTCGGCCGCGCCTCGTCGCCCAACTCGGCTACGCACAGCTCGATTCCGCCCGTGCGAACCCGGCGCTCGCGCGCCTCCGGCAGACTCTGCGGACTCATGCCGCCACCCTCTCCTCGGCCCAGCGCCGCACGTGCGGCAGATCGTCGTCCAGCCAGAAGGCGCTCTGCTCGGGGTCCTTGGAGTCGGTGACCACCAGGATCTCCTCGAACTTGGCGCCCGTACCCCGGAATCCGAGGTGGGGTTCGACCGCCCACAGACCGGGCTGCGGCGGGTGGTCGGAGAAGCGGTACGGACTCCACAGCGGCGACCAGCCGTCCCGGTGTCCGTGCACCGCGTCGCCCAGGAGTCCCTTGAGCGACTGGGTTCCGAAGCCGAACACACGTGGCGACCAGCGGCGCTCGATGACGCGGTCGACCTTGTGGGCGATGACGCCGAAGGGGTAGGCGCGATGCCTGTTGGCATACCCTTGCTTGATCATCAGGCGTTCGACGTCCTCGTAGATCTCGCGCAGCGAACGCCGCTCCCGCACCTCGCGCAGAATCAGCTCGCGGTGGACCTCCAGATCGGCCAGGAGCTTGTCGTGCAGGGGATTGAGCCCGAGGCAGCCGGAGTAGCCGATGTCCGCCGTGAAGCCCTTGTACACCGGGGCCATGTCGAGGATGAACGGCATCCCCGGCTCCAGCTTCCGGTTGGTCGGGAAGAACTGCAGGGGCACCTTGAAGCCGGCGAAGGCCGTGCGGTCCCCGAACCAGGCGAAGGGGAGGTGGAACCAGTCCCGCACCCCGCGCTCGCGCAGCCAGTCGCGCTGCATCCGGGCCGCCTCGCGCTCGGTCACTCCCGGCCGGAGCCGGGCGGCCACCGCCTCCGCACAGTCGTACGCGAGACGCTGCACCTCTCTGAACCCCCGCAGCTCCGGGGCCCGTTCGTCCTTCACTGCCGAGGTCATGCCACCGTCCGTTCCCTGCCGTGTGCGGTACGTGTCCGTAACGTGACACTGATGAATGTGACAATGTCCGGCGACTGCGTCAAGAGGCGTGCGGAGACCTGTGGACAACTCCGGGGCGCCCGGCCCCCGACCCCGGTACTCCTCCCCTGTGGTGGCCCCCTACGGGTCCGTACGCCTGGAGACTGATGCGGATCCAACCGCCTGGGCTGACGTCCGCTGTGGCCCGCGCCACTATCGTCGAGGACGTGACTGTGATCGCGACCGAAAGCCTGAGCAAGCGGTTCCCCCGGGTGACCGCGCTTGACCGGCTCTCCCTGGACATCGGACCCGGTGTGACCGGCCTGGTGGGTTCCAACGGAGCCGGCAAGTCCACATTGATCAAGATCCTGCTGGGTCTGTCCCCCGCCACCGAAGGCCGGGCCGCGGTGCTTGGGCTCGACGTCGCCACCAGTGGCGCCGCCATCCGGGAACGGGTCGGCTACATGCCCGAGCACGACTGCCTGCCACCGGACGTCTCGGCCACCGAGTTCGTCGTCCACATGGCGCGGATGTCCGGACTGCCACCGACGGCCGCACGTGAGCGCACCGCGGACACACTGCGCCACGTCGGTCTCTACGAAGAGCGCTACCGCCCCATCGGCGGCTACTCGACCGGCATGAAGCAGCGCGTGAAGCTGGCCCAGGCGCTGGTCCACGACCCGCAGCTGGTCCTGCTCGACGAGCCGACCAACGGTCTGGACCCGGTCGGCCGCGACGAGATGCTCGGGCTGATCCGCCGCGTGTACACGGACTTCGGCATCTCGGTCCTGGTCACCTCGCACCTCCTGGGCGAGCTCGAACGCACCTGTGACCACGTCGTCGTCATCGACGGCGGCGCGCTCCTGCGCTCCAGCTCCACCAGCGACTTCACCCAGACCACCACGACCCTCGCGGTCGAGGTCACCGACAGCGACACCCACCCGGACGGCACCGACGCGCTGCGCCGGGCCCTCACCGGAGCCGGAGTCACGCTCGTGGGCCACGACGGCCTCGACGGACAGGGGCTTCCCGGCGCGGGCCACATCCTGCTGATCGAGGCGACCGGCGAGGAGACGTACGACATCGTGCGCGACAGCGTCGCCGGGCTCGGACTCGGTCTCGTACGGATGGAGCAGCGTCGCCACCACATCGCCGAGGTCTTCCACACCGAAGGGGATCCGCAGGCCGCGGCCGTGGCACAGACCGCGTCCGCGGGCGCCGGGGCCGTACAGCAGAAGGGGAGCGGTCGGTGATGAGCACTGAGACCGGAGCCGTGAGCGGGAGCGAGACCTCCCGGATCCACAACATCGGATACCGCTCCTACGACGGCAAGCGGCTGGGCCGCGGCTACGCGCGGCGCTCGCTCTACTCGCAGTCCCTGCGGGGCTCCTTCGGACTGGGGCGTTCCGCCAAGTCCAAGGTGCTGCCGATGCTGCTCTTCGGAGTGATGTGCATGATCGCGGCGATCATCGTCGCCGTCGCCATCGCCACCCCGGGGAGCACGGCACTGCCGATCAAGTACACGGCGTTCGCGATCTACCTGCAGGCCGTCATCGGCCTCTTCCTGGCCGCGCAGGCACCGCAGTCGGTCTCCCGGGACCTGCGCTTCAAGAGCGTGCCGCTGTATTTCTCACGGCCGATCGAGCGGGGCGACTACGTCGTCGCGAAGCTGGCGGCCATGGCATCCGCGCTCTTCATCCTCACCGGGGCGCCGCTCGTCATCCTCTATGCGGGCGCGCTGCTCGGGAAGTTCGACTTCGTCGAGCAGACCAAGGGGTTCGGACAGGGGATGGTCTCGGTGGCGCTGCTCTCCGTGCTCTTCGCCGGACTCGGGCTGGTGATGGCCGCGCTGACGCCGCGCCGCGGTTTCGGTGTCGCCGCGGTGATCGCCGTGCTGACCATCTCCTACGGTGCGGTCTCCACGGTCCAGGCCATTGCCTGGCAGACGGATTCCGCCGGGGCCATCGAGTGGCTGGGGCTCTTCTCCCCCATCACGCTGATCGACGGTGTGCAGACCGCGTTCCTCGGGGCCAATACGGCCTTCCCCGGAGGGGAAGGCCCGGGAGCGGGGGCCGGCCTGGTCTATCTGATCGTTGTTCTCGCGCTCATCGCCGGCTCGTACGCCGTACTGATGCGCCGCTACCGGAGGGTCGGGCTGTGACCACCATCGAGATCGACCACACCTCGCGCTGGTTCGGCAATGTGGTCGCCGTCAACGACGTGAGCATGACGGTGGGCCCGGGTGTCACCGGGCTGCTCGGCCCCAACGGCGCGGGGAAGTCCACGCTGATCAACATGATGGCCGGTTTCCTCGCACCGTCGACGGGGACCGTCACGCTCGACGGCCAGGCGATCTGGCGCAACGAAGCGGTGTACAAGGAGATCGGGATCGTGCCGGAGCGGGAAGGGATGTACGACTTCCTGACCGGCCGCGAATTCGTCGTCGCCAACGCCGAGTTGCAGGGGCTCGGGGACGCGGAGGCGCAGAAGGCGCTGGCCACGGTCGAGATGGAGTACGCGCAGGACCGCAAGATCTCGACGTACAGCAAGGGCATGCGCCAGCGCGTGAAGATGGCGTCCGCCCTGGTCCACGAACCGTCGGTGCTGCTGCTCGACGAGCCGTTCAACGGGATGGACCCGCGCCAGCGGATGCAGCTGATGGAGCTGCTGCGGCGGATGGGGGCCCAGGGCCGTACCGTGCTCTTCTCCTCCCACATCCTCGAAGAGGTGGAACAACTCGCCTCGCACATCGAGGTGATCGTGGCGGGGCGGCACGCGGCGTCCGGTGACTTCCGGAAGATCCGCCGGCTGATGACGGACCGCCCGCACCGCTATCTCGTACGTTCCAGTGACGACCGCGCCCTCGCCGCCGCGCTCATCGCCGACCCGTCGACGGCCGGTATCGAGGTGGACCTCGGCGAACAGGCCCTGCGCATCCAGGCGGTCGATTTCGGACGCTTCACCGAGCTGCTGCCCAAGGTCGCACGTGAGCACGGAATTCGCCTTCTGACCGTTTCGCCGTCCGACGAGTCCCTCGAATCGGTCTTTTCCTATCTCGTAGCGGCCTGAGTAGTGGCCTGAAAGGAGCTGTGAAGCGTCATGTACGACCCCACAGTCGCCCGGCTCACCTACCGGGCCCTGCTCGGCCGGCGCCGGGCCGCCATCCTCTTCGTCCTGCCGGCACTGCTGGTGATCATCGCCGTGGCGGTACGGACCTTCGCCGGAGCCGATGACCAGGTCGCCTCGGATGTGCTGGGCGGCTTCGCCATCGCCACGATGGTGCCGCTGATCGGTGTGATCGCCGGAACCGGAGCCATCGGTCCCGAGATCGACGACGGATCGATCGTCTATCTGCTGGCCAAGCCGGTGAAGCGGCCGACGATCATCTTCACCAAGCTGATCGTGGCCATCGCCGTCACGATGGTCTTTTCCGCACTGCCCACGCTGATCGCGGGGCTGATCCTCAACGGCAACGGCCAGCAGATCGCGGTGGCGTACACCATCGCGGCACTGGTCGCCTCGATCGCGTACAGCTCGCTGTTCCTGCTGCTGGGCACCGTCAGCCGGCACGCGGTCGTCTTCGGCCTCGTCTACGCGCTGGTGTGGGAGGCCCTGTTCGGCACCCTGGTGCCGGGGGCGCGCACGCTCAGCGTTCAGCAGTGGTCCCTCGCGGTGGCCGAGAAGGTCGCCGGGGCGGGCACGATCACCTCCGACGTCGGGCTGCCGGTCGCGACGGTCCTGCTGACGGCGGTCACGGTGGTGGCGACCTGGTACGCGGGGCAGAAGCTGCGCACGCTGAAGCTGGCCGGGGAGGAGTGACCGGGGGCCCGTCTCCGGACACCTTCTCGGGGCTCCGTGGCTGACTCTGCGATCCCGGTCACCCCTGTCGACGTCAACCCTCGCCTGCCGGGCGGGGGTTGACGCGTTTCGGACAGCAGTACGCGTGACTGTACGGTTATCGGTTCGTTGGGCAGGGCGCGTTGGGGCGGTGAGGGGGCGGAAGTTATCCACAGGCCGCCACTCGGCTCACCCTCTACATCCGCAGAACTGTCCTCAACATCGCGATGCTTCTTCGCGACAGCGACATCGCCCGCTGCGTCCGTACGTATCTGCTCGAAGCCGAGCAGGACCTGCGCGCGGGCTACGCCTCGCTCGAACACCGCGTCCCCCGGATCGAGAGCTGCCTCGCCGGAGTGGGCGCCGCGCTTCAGGAGCTCGGGCCCGTCCTCAACCGGATGTCGCTCCGGCTCGACAGCCTCGACCGGAGACTGGACATCACCCATCAGGTCGTCGGCGCCATGAGCGTGCGGCTGGGGCACGTGTCCGAGGACCTCGTCCGTATCGACGGCAGGATGGACGATCTCGCCCGCCAACTGAAGGATCTGAGCCGCCGAGTCAGCAAGCAGCGCTGATCCGACCGGTGTTCGCGGTCTTTCGGTGATGCCCGGAAAACGGGTGGCACCGAAAGAGCGTGCCGGGCACAGTAGTGGGTGCAGCACATGCCGACGCCGGTGCGGAACGCCCCGGTGCGACCAGCAGCGAGCCGACAAGCACGCCACAGGCCGGGAGAGGAGCGCGACGATGACCGAGAGTCCGAGTCTGTCGAGTTCCCAGCAGGGCGGGCCCGAGCCGGCACCGGAGTAGTCACCGACGACTCCGCCGTGCCGATCGGAGCAGGACGCCCGGGGCGGTTCTTCCGCGCAACGCGCGGCCGCCCTCCCGGAGGATTGGCCGAGTGGTAAGGCAGCGGCTTGCTAAGCCGTCGTCGGGGCCGTGAACCCCGCGCGCGTTCGATCCGCGCATCCTCCGCAGCAACAGCAACAGCAACAGCAACAGCAATAGCACTGCCGACCGCCGGTACGGGCCCGGTCTCCGGCAGACCCGGTCTCCGGCGACGGGAGCGGTCGGAGACCGTACCTGTGCCGCCCGAGCCCGTACGGACTACAGCAGCTGTTCGAGCACCACAGCGATGCCGTCGTCCTCGTTGGACGCGGTGATCTCCTGAGCCACGGCCTTCAGATCCTCATGTGCGTTGGCCATGGCCACACCCCGCTGCGCCCAGGCGAACATCGGGATGTCGTTCGGCATGTCACCGAAGGCCAGGGTGTCCACGGCCTTCACACCCAGGCGGCGCGCGGCCAGCGAGAGTCCGGTCGCCTTGCTCAGCCCCAGAGGCAGGATCTCCACCACGCCCGGACCGGCCATGACCACGTCCACCAGGTTCCCGACAGCGGCTCGCGCGGCCTTCGCCAACGCGTCGTCGTCGAGGTCGGGGTGCTGGATGTAGACCTTGTTCAGGGGAGCCGACCACAGCTCGGCCGGGTCCTCGGCGAAGACAGCCGGAAGCGGCCCTTCCTGGACGCGGTAGCCGGGGCCGACCAGCACGTCGCCGTCGAGCCCGTCACGGCTGGCCGCCAGCGCCAATGGGCCGACCTCGGCCTCGACCTTGGACAGCGCGAGACCGGCGAGCTGCCGGTCCAGCGTCAGCGAGGTCAGCAGCTTGCGCTCGCCCGCGTGGTAGACCTGCGCGCCCTGGCCGCAGACCGCGAGCCCCTCGTAGCCCAGGTCGTCCAGGATGTGCCGGGTCCACGGGACCGCGCGGCCGGTGACGATGATGTGTGCGGCACCGGCCGCGGTGACCGCGGCCAGCGCCGCACGGGTGCGCTCGGAGACCGTGTCGTCGTTACGCAGGAGCGTGCCGTCGAGATCGGTCGCGACGAGCTTGTACGGAAAGGTCACTTGGCGACCGGCTCCAGAACCTCGCGCCCGCCCAGGTACGGACGGAGCACCTCTGGCACCCGCACCGAACCGTCGGCCAGCTGGTGGTTCTCCAGGATCGCCACGATCGTGCGCGGTACGGCGCAGAGCGTGCCGTTCAGCGTGGCCAGCGGCTGGAGAACCTTCTTGCCGTCATGGGAGTCGCGCATCCGGACGGACAGCCGGCGCGCCTGGAAGCTGTTGCAGTTCGACGCGGACGTCAGCTCGCGGTACTTGCCCTGCGTCGGGATCCACGCCTCGCAGTCGAACTTCCGGGCGGCCGAGGCCCCCAGATCGCCGGAGGCGACATCGATCACCTGGAAGGGCAGCTCAAGAGCGGTGAGCCACTGCTTCTCCCAGTCCAGGAGCCTGCGGTGCTCGGCCTCGGCGTCCGCCGGGTCGACGTACGAGAACATCTCCACCTTGTCGAACTGGTGGACGCGGAAGATGCCCCGGGTGTCCTTGCCGTACGTACCGGCTTCACGGCGGTAGCACGGCGAGAAGCCCGCGTACCGCAGCGGCAGCTTGTCGGCGTCGATGATCTCGTCCATGTGGTAAGCGGCGAGCGGGACCTCGGAGGTGCCGACCAGGTAGTAGTCGTCCTTCTCCAGGTGGTACACGTTCTCCGCGGCCTGGCCGAGGAAGCCGGTGCCCTCCATGGCGCGCGGGCGGACCAGCGCCGGCGTGAGCATCGGGACGAAGCCGGCCTCGGTGGCCTGGGCGATCGCCGCGTTGACGAGGGCCAGCTCCAGCAGCGCGCCGACACCCGTCAGGTAGTAGAAGCGCGAGCCGGAGACCTTGGCGCCACGTTCCATGTCGATGGCGCCGAGCATCTCGCCGAGCTCCAGGTGGTCCCTGGGCTCGAAGCCCTCGGCCCCGAAGTCACGGATCGTGCCGTGCGTCTCCAGGACGACGAAGTCCTCCTCGCCGCCGATCGGCACGTCCTCGTGGACGATGTTGCCGAGCCGGAGCATCAGGCGCTTGGCCTCCGCGTCGGCCTCGACCTGCGCCGCGTCGGCCGCCTTGACGTCGGCCTTCAGCTGCTCGGCCTTCTTCAGGAGCTCGGCGCGCTCCTCGGGCGAAGCCTTGGGGATGAGCTTGCCGAGCGCTTTCTGCTCGGAGCGGAGTTCGTCGAAGCGGACGCCGGACGACCTGCGCCGCTCGTCGGCGGAGAGAAGGGCGTCGACGAGCTCGACGTCCTCTCCACGGGCGCGCTGGGAGGCGCGAACACGGTCGGGGTCCTCACGAAGCAGGCGAAGGTCAATCACCCCTCCAGGCTACCGGTGCGCGCTTCTCCGGCTCGAACCGATATGGCCAAGCGTGTCACTTTGTCCGAATTGCCGGAATTGGCAATGCTGGAAGATGTGGAATCGCCGGAGTTGGTCTCGGTTGATCTCGGCTGAACTTAGTCGTCAATAAAAAGAGTTTATTCCCCTAAAAGGTGCAGAAGGCATCGGTCGTCTTGACGCATCTTCCGTGCGAGGAAGGGGAGTTGATCGTTGCTTGTCCACAGGTGCGGGCAGTTCCCGGAGTTATCCACAGGCTGTGAAGAAAATCTGTGGACACTGGGGTCGGGCATTCTCAAAGCCACTTGAGGGCTCACGGATTCCCCGTTCAAACCCACTTCAGGTGCTCGTTCAGGTGGGAATTTTCCATTTTGAAGAGTTGATCAACGGAATTGGAGTGACACGGGACGACCCAGGTGACCTTCTGGCCTGTGGACGCTTCTGAGGAAACTGGGGCGATATGTCGACCATGTCGCATTGGAGCTCCATCGAGTGTCGACTTGTCCCCAGGTCGAGAGCCGGCTCTGTGGATAACTCTGTGGATGGCGAAAATCGGCAGTTAATACTGTCGGCTGTGCGCGCACGCCGCGCCGGTGGTGCGGACGCATCAGCATCCGGGCCGGGGCGGGCCGCCGGCCCCCGGAATCGCCGCCCCTGAAACCACTGGCCCCCTGAGTGGTCAGCCCCGGAACCACTGGCCCCGGGAACAACCGACCTCCGGAACCGCCGCCCCCTGAGCGTTCAACCCCTGAGCCGTCAGCCCCGCCCGGCATGGTCGGCGCTCACGGCTGTCGGCCCCGTGCCGCGCCCCATACAGCCGAGCCCTCAGCCCCGCCCGTCCAGATTGCGGGCCAGCCAGTCGGAGGCTTCCATGAACTCCGCGTCCGACGTACCCGCCCGCAGCGGCCGTACCTCCTGCAGTGCCACCCCGGCACGCGGGTACGACCCGAGGAACCGCACCTTCGGGCAGATCCGCTTCAGCCCCATCAACGCCTCGCCGACGCGACGGTCCGCGATGTGGCCCTCGGCGTCCACGGCGAAGCAGTAGTTCCCGATTCCGGCACCCGTCGGCCGCGACTGGATCAGCATCAGGTTCACCCCGCGCACCGCGAACTCCTGGAGCAGTTCGAGCAACGCACCGGGGTGGTCCTCGCCCAGCCAGATGACCACCGACGTCTTGTCCGCGCCCGTCGGCGCCGCCGGCCGGGCCGGGCGGCCCACCAGGACGAACCGGGTCTGCGCGTTCACCGCGTCATGGATCTCGGTCACCAGCGGTTCGAGGCCGTAGGTCGCCGCCGCGAACTCACCGGCGAAGGCGGCGTCGTACCGCCCCTCCTGCACCAGCCGGGCACCGTCGGCGTTGGAGGCCGCGGACTCCCACACGGCGTCCGGGAGATGGGCGGCCATCCAGTTGCGCACCTGCGGCTGCGCGGCCGGGTGCGCGGTGACCGACTTGATGTCGGTCAGTTTGGTACCGGGCCGCACCAGCAGCGCGAAGGTGATGGAGAGCAGCACCTCGCGGTAGATCATCAGCGGTTCGCCGGTGGTCAGCTCGTCGAGCGTCGCGGTGATGCCGCCCTCCACGGAGTTCTCGATCGGTACGAGCGCTGCCGCGGCCTCCCCGTTGCGCACCGCGTCCAGAGCCACCGGTACGGAGACCATCGGGACGAGTTCGCGGGTGGCAGCTTCCGGGAGCGTACGGAGGGCGACCTCGGTGAAGGTGCCTTCGGGGCCGAGATATGCGTAGCGCGTGGCGGACATACCGTCACCCTAATGCGCCCGGGTCGCTCAGGACTCCAAGAGCCGCTGCCCCACGTACTCGCCGTCCGCCGCGCCACCCGGCACCGCGAACAGGCCGCTGGCCTCGTGCCGGATGAACGGCGACAGGGCATCCCCCCGGTCCAGCTTCCGCTGCACCGGGACGAACCCCCGCAGCGGATCCGCCTGCCAGCAGACGAACAGCAGCCCCGCGTCCGGCGTGCCGTCCGCCGCGATGCCGTCGTGGTACGAGAAGGGGCGCCGCAGCATGGCCGCGCCGCTGTTCTTCTCGGGGGAGGAGATCCGGGCGTGGGCGTTGTCCGGGATCAGGAGCTTGCCGTCGGCGCCCGCCTTGTCGAGGTCCATCGCGGTGGTCTCGGTTCCGCCGCTCAGCGGAGCGCCGTCCTTCTTGCGGCGCCCTATGACCTGCTCCTGTCGTTCCACCGGGAGCTTCTCCCAGTCGTCGAGCAGCATCCTGATCCGGCGTACGACGGCATACGAGCCACCGGCCAGCCAGTCGTACTTCTGATCCGTCCCTTCGGGGACGAAGACGCGCCGGTCGAAGTCGCTCTCGGCGGGCTTGGGGTTGGCGGTGCCGTCGATCTGGCCCATCAGGTTGCGGGCGGTCATCGGCTGCGCGGTGGCGCCGGGGCTGCGGTTGAAGCCGTTCATCTGCCAGCGGACCCTGGCTGCCGGGGCGGCCTCCTTCTGTACGGCGCGCAGCGCGTGGAAGGCGACGAGTGCGTCGTCGGCGCCGATCTGGACCCAGAGGTCACCGTCGGAGCGCTTGGTGTCGAGGTGGTCGGAGGAGAACGGCGGCAGCGGGTCGAGCCCCGGTGGCTGGTGGCCGACCAGGCCGGTGCGATCGAAGAAGGTGCGGCCGAAGCCGAAGGTGACGGTCAGCGAGGACGGTCCGGCATCCAGCGCGATGCCGGTGTCATGGGCGGCGCCGTCCGCCGCGCCGCTGCCGGCGGGTTCGCCGGCCATCAGGCGCCGGGCCACGGCCGACCAGCGGCGCATCAGGGCGGCCGCTTCCTTCCGTCCCGCACCGGGAGCCAGATCGAAGGCGACGAGATGGCCGCGGGCCTGAAGCGGAGTGGTGATCCCCGGTTGATGTTTCCCGTGAAACATCACCTGGGTGGACCCGACCTCGGTCAGTGCGGTCGGCTTGCCGGGCCGGGTCGCGGCATAGCCGGTCGCACCGCCCGCCGCGCCCAGGACCAGCCCGGTCGCACCGGCCACGCCGGCGCTGCCGAGCAGCCGCCGGCGGGAGATGGCGCCGCTGCCGCGGGCTCCGCCGTCCCCGCTGCCCGCGGCGGGCTCTCTGCCGCCGGTGGGGGGCGCGCCGCCTGCGGAGGTCTTCGCGCCGCCTGCGGAGGTCTTCCGGTTGTCGGGGGAGGTCCTGCTGCTTTTTCCGCTCACGATCCTGCTCAGCCGATCTTCACGTTCTTGTCGATGGTCGTCTGATCGATGTCCGACGTCCGTACGGTCACTGCGACCTTCCAGTCGCCCGCCATGGGGATCTGGACGCCGCTCGCGGTCCAGTGGCCCTCGGTGAGCCGGACAGGGGCGACGGGAAGCGGGCCGATGTCCTTGGACTCCAGAGTGAAGGCGAGCTTCAGTTCGGGGACGTCCATGGCCTTTCCGTCGGTGCTGTCGATCCAGAGGTGGAGCTCATTGGTGCCGGTACGGGCGGGGTCGATGTCCATCCGCACGGTTCCCTTGCCGTTCTTGCCGCCGGTGTCGAAGGGCAGCGTCAGGTTGACCGGGCCCGTGGCTGCGGGGGCGGTTGCCGCCGTGGAGCCGCGGGCCGCTTCCTCCTCGGTACGTCCCGGCTCGGTCGAGGTCAGTACGGTCGCCACGGCCAGCAGCGCCACGGCGACTGCGACCTCCGCCAGTACCGAACGGCGCAGCCCGGACCGCTCGGGGTCGGCATCGCGGACCCGCTTCTTCTCGGCGGTGGCCACGGCGGCCCGCTGCCGGGCGAGCTGGGCCGCCCGTGCGGGGTCCCCGGAGGCGGGCGACGGCGTCACCGGGGCGGCCTCCTCTTCTTCCACCCCGGCCCCGGCCTTCGCCTCGGCCCCGGCCTTCGCCTCGGCCCCGGCCTTCGCCTCGGCCCCGGTCTTCGCCTCGGCCCTGGTCTCCAGCCCGGCCCCGGTTTCCTCTTCCGCCGCGGCGGCTCCGTTCATGACCAGTCGCGCGGTCCAGCGGCGTGAGAACCAGGCGATCCCGACCAGGACGGCGACGAGCCCCACCTTCACGAGCAGCAGCTGCCCGTACCCCGTGCCGGTCAGGGCGGACCAGGTGCCGACCTGGCGCCAGGACTGGTAGACCCCGGTGGCGGTGAGCACGAGCACGCTGCCGAACGCGACACGGGAGAAGCGCCGTACGGCCGTCGCTCCGATGTCCGGCGTCCGGTACAGCGCGACCAGCAGGGCCGTCAGCCCACCCAGCCACGCCGCGACGGCCAGCAGGTGGAGGATGTCGATCGGCATGGCGATGCCCGGCTGGAGCCCGGTCGAGGCGTGTTCGGCGAGTGCCCAGGTCCCGGCGATCCCGGCGGCGATCACGGTGCCGCCGATGGCCAGTCCGAAGGTGAGGTCCTTCTTCTCGCGCTCGTCCTCGCGCTTCGCGTACGCCCCGAACAGCACGGCGATGAAGAGTGCGGAAGCGCCGAGCAGCAGGAGCCGGGATACGAGCGCCGCGCCGGGCTTGGTGTCGAGGACAGCCTTCAGACCGTCGAGGTCGAAGGCGTCCCCCAGTTTCCCGGAGCCGGTGTACGGGTTGCGCAGGAGGAGCATGGCCAGGGTGGCCACGGTGAGGGTCATCCAGCCGCGTACGACCAGGTGTTGCAGCGGCCGTGCACCCGCCCCGCGCTGCCAGCAGGCCAGCACGAAGGCCGCGCCTCCCGCCAGCAGGATGAAACCGGCGTACGCGGCATAGCGCGCGACGCCGTAGAGGGTGCCGACGAGGCCGCCCCCCGCCTCGTCGGCCGGGAGGGCGACCTTGGTCTTGGAGGGGGCCCCGATGGAGAAGGTGAAGGCGCCCGAGACGGGGTGGCTGTCCGCCGAGACGGCCTGCCAGGCAACGGTGTACGTGCCGTCGGGCAGCCCGGCGTGCAGCGTGACCCCGTACTTCACGGTGGAGCCGCTCTGCAGATCACGTGGTGCGGCGCCGGTGTCGGCGCGTTTGCCGTCGGGGTCCAGGACCCGGACGGAGCCGTCGCTCATGGCGACCTGTTCGGAGAAGGTGAGCGTGATCTCCTTGGGAGCGGTGCCGACCACCGCCCCGTCCTGCGGATCGCTCCCGGTGAGCGCGGCATGCGCGGACGCGGGGCCCGCGCCGCCCAGCAGCAGGCCGAACACCATGCCGACGAGGGCGGCCAGGAGCGCGGCCGCGGCGAGCGGCCGGCGCGGTGCGGGAGCGGCCGGGGGCGGTCCGAAGTGCGGGACGGTGGTGGCTGTCATGGCGAGTCAGGCCCTCACTGCTTCTTCGGGTTGTGGGTGGTCTCCTTCACGGGAAGGTCGATCTTTATCGGGTCGGCCTTCTCGAAGTGCAGCTCCACAGATACCTTCTCGCCCTGCTTGGGCCGCTGCTTGAGCTTCATGAACATGATGTGGTTCCCGCCGCGCTCCAGATCCAGCTCGCCGCCCGCGGGCACCTCGAAGGACGACACCATGCGCATCGTCTGGTTCTTCGTCTCGTGGATCGTGATGTCGTCCGAGAGCGGGCTGGTGACGGAGGTGAGCCGGTCGGAGGTGTCCCCGCTGTTCCGTATGACGAGGAAACCGGCCGCCATGTCGCTGACGGGCTGCGGCATGAACGCGCCGCTCACCTTCAGCTCGGGCTTGCTGTCCGAGGACGAGCACCCCGCCAGCATCAGCCCGGTGGCGAGGGCGACGACACCCATGAGGGTGGTGCGGCGGTTCACGGGTTCTCCCCCTTGATGATCTTGGGGAGGTCCTTGGTGTAGTCGTCGGGCGAGGTGTCCTCGCTGTATACGAGGTAGCCCTTGTCGGTCTTCGGGGAGAACGCGATGACCTGGGATCCGTGCATCGAGACGATCGTGCCGTCCTTCTCCTTCTTCGGGGCGTCGATGCCGATGCCGATCTGGCGCGCGCCCGCCTGGATGGTCGGGAAGTCGCCGGTGAGGCCGATGAAGGAGGCGTCCTGGGACTTGAGCCAGGTGCCCAGCGAGGACGGCGTGTCGCGCTCGGGGTCGGTGGTCACGAAGACCACCTGGAGCTTGTCCTGGTCGGCCTTGGGCAGGGACTTCTTGGCGATGGCGATGTTGCTCATGATGAGCGGGCAGACGTCGGGGCAGTTGGTGTAGCCGAAGTAGATCAGTGTCGGCTTGCCCTTGGTCCGCGCACGGAGGTCGTACTTCTCGCCGTGGGTGTCGGTGAGGACGAGGTCGGGCTTGGTGAACGGCTGGTCGAGTACCGTCGCGGCCTTGGTCTTGGCCTCGACGGACACATCGGCGATGGGTTTCTTCGCGCCGTCGTCGCTGCTGCCGCAGGCGGACAGGGTGAGTGCGGCCGCGGCGGCGAACGCCGCGGCCAGCACAGTTTTCTTACGCATGGAGCACTGATTCCTGGTGGGTCGATGGGGCGGTGGGGCTGTGGAACCGGTGGGGTCTCGGGACCGGTACGGCTGTGGGCCGTGGGAGCGTCGGGGCCCGGGACCCGTGGGGCTCCCGGACCCGTGGGGCTCCGGATCAGGCGGTGCGGCGCCGGCCCGCGAGGACGCCGAAGGCCACCCCCGCGATACCGATGACGATGCCGACGATGCCGAGGACGCGGGCCGTGGTGTCACTGGAGGACTCGTCCGACGCGGCCGCCGTCTGCTTGCCCGCCGCCTGCGCGGCGGCGTCGGCACCGCTCTTGTCGTCGGCGCCGGCGCCGTGCTCACCGGCGGTCGCCGCGGTCAGCTTGAGGACCGGTGCCGGGCTCTCGGGCTCGTCGGCACCGTCCTTCTGCTCCTCGATCCAGCGGACGACTTCCTTGTTGTCGTACGTCTGGATGGCCTTGAACACCAGCTGGTCGGCGTTCTCGGGGAGCTGGCCGATGGAGAGCGGGAACTGCTGGAAGCTGCCCGGCCGGATACCGCGCCCGTCCTTGTCGCCCGTGGCCGTCCAGGTGACCTTGGAGACGGCCTCGTTGATCTTCTGGCCGTGCATCTCCAGAGGCTTGGCCAGCTTGCTCTTGGCGACCTCGATGTCCCAGCCGGGCACGGCCTGCGGCATGACCGAGGCCAGCGGGTGATCGGTCGGGAAGTTGACCTCGACCTTGGTCGTCGAGGCGTTGTCGCGCTCGTTGGGGACCTTGAAGTTGACGGTGGCGTAACCGCCCTTGGCGGCCTCACCCTGCGGCTGCACGCTGACGTGCGCGGAGGCCGTACCGGCGAGGATCAGCACGGTGGACGCGGCGATGCCGCCGGCGAGGGCGATGCGGGAAACGTTCATGACAGGAATCACTCCACGGAAGCACGAAAGGTGGTCCGGCGCGCGGATGCGCGACGGCATTGCGACACCTCTTCCCCCTATGCGGCGTGTGTGCACGACGCGTACGGCACCGACGCGTACGCGCCGTGTGGCGCTTGTGCGTCGAGCGGTACGTGCGTCGAGTGGCACGTGCATCGGGTGGCGGTTGTCGCGTCAGGCTGCGCGTGCGTATGCGGGGGGCGGCCCGCGCCTGATCACCATGTGCTGCAACGGGTCCCCGGTGGCGGGGGCCGGGGTGTCGACCGAGGTACGGAGGGTGCGCGGCCCGGTCGCCGGGGCGCCGGGCAGTCCGGCGCGCAGGGCGTTCACGAGCGCGAGCGCGGCGCGCAGCGCGCGCAGCCGGGCGCCGGCCGCGACCTGCTGGGCGCCGTGCGCGGACAGCCGGGCGAGCCGGAACAGGGCGATCTCGCCGCGCCGCAGCAGCCAGCCGGTAGCCACGGCGGCCAGCAGGTGGCCGAGCAGCATCGGCAGGCTGGGCAGCGGACCGGTGAGGCCGGCCGGGTCCGAGCCGGCGGCGGAGGCCATGTGCTGGTGTCCGCGGGCCGCCACCGACGCCGGGTCGATGCCCGCGGTGGTGACGATGCGGTGCGCTTCGGCGGCGTTCAGCTGCGCCGGTCCCATGCCGCAGACGAGGCTTGCCGCGAACCTGATCAGCGAGTCGTCGCCCGCGGCGGTGCCCGTCGGGGCGGTGTGCGTACCCAGGCCGAAGAGGGTGTGCAGGGCGAGCTGTCCGCCGGCCAGCGCGGTGGCGATGGACGGCAGCGAGCGCTCGCGTCCGGCAAGCGGTGCCGCCACCGCGAAGACCCCCAGCAAGCCGGCGAGCAGCGTCCACCAGGGGACAGCCGCGCAGGATGCCAGGGAGTGGCCTGCCGCGGACAGCGCGACGCAGACCGCGGTGAACACCGCGGCCCTCAGGAGCCGCAGACCGGCTCCGGCGCGTGCGACAGGCATAGACATGGCGGGGCCATCATCGCACCGTGCCCCGGGCTTCCGTGCGGCAGGTCCGGAAGGTCGCCTTCCGCCCGGTTGGGTGGGGGACGGGGGTGCCGTGGCCGGATCCGGGCGCCGGTCGGGACGATCGGCCGGGTCGGGCATACACGGGTGCGGGGAACGCTGGTATCCGCCGAATGAGCGGTGTCACATCCGGTGCGCGCTTACGAACGGCCCCGCGCGGCAATACGTATCGGTATGTCGAGCCGCAGCCAGGAGGCTGGAGCATGAGCATCTGGTGGTCCCTCCATTTGCGGCGTGAGGCTGCGAGCGTTCCGCTCGCCCGTCGTTTCCTGCTGGGCACGATGGAGACCGCGGGCGTCGATCCGGAGATCTCCTTCGACCTGTCGGTCGCGCTCACCGAGGCCTGTGCGAACGCCGTTGAACACGGTGGCGACCACAAGGTCCAAGGCGAACAGAGCGTCGGCCGGGATCCGTGGGACGTATGGGAAGAGCTGCCCGGGACGGCCTCCGGACAGTACCGGGTCACCGCGTATCTGGACGGCGAGAAGTGCCGTATCGAAGTCGCCGATTCGGGACCGGGCTTCCCCGCCCGGCGCACGCTGCGCTCGTCCGCGCGGCAGCACGATCCCCAGTACCCGCCGCTCGGCGCGGAGGACGGCCGGGGGCTCTGTCTGATCGAGCAGCTCGCCGATCACGTCCACTTCCGCAACCGTCCCGGACGCGGTGCCGTGGTGAGCTTCGACAAGGTCCTGAAATGGCGGAAGGACGCCCTGCTCATGGTGTCCTGAGCGGGGCGTCCTTCGACGCGTGGAAGACCGGTTACCGGGCCTGCCGGGCCTGTCGGGCCCCTTTTTTCGGCCCTCGGAGCCCCCAGGAGCCCCGGGACCCGGCCCTTGGGACTCAGCCTTTGAGAAGCAGCCCCTGAGACCCGGCCTCTGAGACTCAGCCCTTGAGCTGAGCCATCCATGCCTCGACCTCGTCGGCCCGGCGCGGCAGCTTGTCGGAGAGGTTCCGGTTCCCGTCCTCGGTGACGAGGATGTCGTCCTCGATCCGGACGCCGATGCCCCGGTACTCCTCGGGCACGGTCAGGTCGTCGGTCTGGAAGTACAGACCGGGCTCGACCGTGAGGCAGACACCGGGCTCCAGCGTCCCGCTGACGTACGTCTCGGTGCGCGCGGCGGCGCAGTCGTGGACGTCCATGCCGAGCATGTGGCCGGTGCCGTGCAGCGTCCAGCGGCGCTGGAGGCCCAGCTCCAGGACCTTCTCCACGGACAGGTCGCCCAAAAGGCCCCACTCGACGAGCTTCTCGGTGAGTACGCGCTGTGCCGCGTCGTGGAAGTCGCGGAAGTCGGCACCGGGCTTGACGGCCGCGATACCCGCTTCCTGCGCCTCGTACACCGCGTCGTAGATCTTCCGCTGCAGCGGCGTGAACGTGCCGCTGATCGGAAGGGTGCGGGTCACATCGGCGGTGTAGAGGTCATTGGTCTCCACACCGGCGTCGAGCAGCAGCAGGTCGCCGGAGCGCACCGGGCCGTCGTTGCGCACCCAGTGCAGGGTGGTGGCGTGCGGGCCGGCGGCGCAGATCGAGCCGTAGCCGATGTCGTTGCCCTCGATGCGGGCGCGCAGGAAGAAGGTGCCCTCGATGTAGCGCTCGCTCGTCGCCTCGGCCTTGTCGAGGACCTTCACGACGTCCTCGAAGCCGCGTGCGGTGGCGTCGCAGGCCTTCTCCAGTTCGGCGATCTCGAAGGCGTCCTTGACCAGGCGGGCCTCGGAGAGGAAGACGCGCAGTTCCTCGTCGCGCTCGGCGGTGACCTTGTCGGTCAGCGCGGCCTCGATGCCGGAGTCGTGGCCGCGGACGTTGCGGACCGGGCCGGTGGCCTCGGCCAGCGCGGCCGGGAGCTCGCGGACGTCCTTCGCCGGGATGCCCAGCAGCTGCTCGGCTTCGGTGAGGGAGTGGCGGCGGCCCACCCACAGCTCGCCCTGGCCGTCGAGCCAGAACTCGCCGTTCTCGCGGTTGGAGCGCGGCAGCAGGTGGATGGTCGCCTCGTGCCCGTCCCGGGTCGGCTCCAGGACGAGGACGCCGTCCTGGGTCTGGTCACCGGTGAGGTACGCGTACTCGGTGGAGGCGCGGAAGGCGTATTCGGTGTCGTTGGAGCGGGTCCTCAGGTTGCCCGCGGGGACGACCAGGCGCTCACCGGGGAAGCGCGCGGAGAGCGCGGCGCGGCGGGCGGCGGTGTGCTCGGCCTGGGCGATCGGTTCGAGGCCGTGGAGTTCCGTATCGGCCCAACCGGACTTCATGTTCGCGGCGAGTTCATCGGAGACGCCCGGGTACAGGCCGTTCTTCCGCTGCTTGACCGTCGCTTCTTCTTCGGTCTCCGGGGTCTCCGGGGTGAGCTCCTCAGCCACGACTTGTCTCTCCTTGATACGACACTGGACCCCGTCCATCGTACGGGTGTACGGAAGGGGGCACAGGGACGGAAGACCTGTTACACGGCCTGGCCGGGACGGGCCGGGGACGTGGCCCGGATCCCGCCCCGGCCGGCCGGGGCGGGGCGGGGCGGGACGCGCAGCCCTCAGTCGAAGCGCGCGGCCAGAACGACCACGTCCTCCGCGCTGTCGTCCTGGTCGAGACCGTCCGGCAGGACGGTCCGCAGCACATGGTCGGCGACGGATCCGGCGTCGTCGCGCAGTGCCTTCGGCACCCGTGCCGCCGCCGAGTGGAGCCGTGCGAAGGCCCGGTCCGTCGAGTCGCCGGTACGGCGCAGCAGCCCGTCGGTGTAGAGGAGTACGGTCTCGCCGGGCGCCGGGGTGATCTCCACGCTGGGCGCCTCCCAGCAGGCGAGCATGCCCAGCGGCGCGGAGACCGAGGTCTCGATGAACTCGGTGCGCCGGTCGCCGATCACGAGTGGCGGGGTGTGGCCCGCACCGGCCAGCAGGATCTTGCGGCGGGCGGGTTCGCAGTAGGCGAACAGGGCGGTCGCGGAACGGGCGGGTTCGGTCAGCCGCAGCAGCAGTTCCAGGTCCGAGAGCACGGCGACCGGATCCTCGCCCTCCATAACGGCGTACGCCCGCAGACCGGCACGCAGCCGGCCCATGGCGGCCAGGGCGCGGGGCCCGGAGCCGCTCACCGAGCCCACGGCGAGACCGAGCGCGCCCTCCGGCAGGGCCAGCGCGTCGTACCAGTCGCCGCCCCCCAGCGGGGCCGCGTGGTGGCGTACGGCCAGCTGCACGCCGGTGACCCGGGGCAGCCGGGTGGGCAGCAACTCCTCCGTGACGGTGGCGACATCGGCCCTGGCGCGCTCCAGCTCCAGCAGCCTGGCCAGATGCTCGCCGGCGTGTCCGGCGTAGAGGTCGACGAGATGGCGTTGGCGTTCCAGTGGTTCGGCGGGTTCGTCGTACAGCCAGACGGCGGCACCGAGCCTGCCGGTCGCTTCGGCGGTGAGCGGCAGGGCGTAGCTGGCGGCGTAGCCGAGTCGGGCGGCGACCTCGCGGCGGCGGGGGTCGAGAGCGGTGTCACCGAGCAGGTCGGGGGTGGTCCGCGCCCCTTCGGTGTCCGGGAGCCCTTCGAGGATCCGGCCGTAGGAGGTGGCGCTGCGCGGCACCGTCTCGATGTGTCCGAGCTCGGCGTGGGCGAGTCCGAGGCCGATGGTGCTGGTGGGGCCGCGGCGGTCGGACGGTTCGAAGACGACCAGCCCGCGGCGGGCGCCGACAAGGGCGGCTCCGGCGTCCAGCAGTTCGTGCAGTGCGTCGTCGAGCGTGCTGGTTCTGGCCAGTCGCTCGGTGTGTTCGTGCAGCGTGGTGAGATCGGAGACCCAGCCGGCCAGCCGGTCGTGGACGAATGATCCGGGGGCGGCCGGTACTCCGGACAGAGAACCGGCAGTGTGCGCTGAAACAGGAACCATGGGATCGATTCCAGCCACTTTCGGCAGGTGCGGGGCGCTCATGACAGTCGGCTTTCCCACCGGTGCGATTCGTCGAATAGCATCGCAAACCCCCATGTCATTCTGCGCCGCTATCAGTGCATCCACATGTACACGTAGCGTCCACATGTACACGCACAAGTAAGGCGATGTCCAGCATTGTCCGTACGGGATTTGTGGTGTCCGAGCGGATGCTAAGTTGGCTGAAAAATGCACCCCGGGGCGGTTATTTGCGGTCGACTGGGCGTGCTCGACAAGGGGGTGTTCTCGGGGTGAAGTCCCGGAGGAAGCGTCATTTCGGGCATGCTGGGTACGTAATCGATGATGGCCAGGGGCAGTTCTGATCGCCCCGGAACCCGGCAGTGGGCCCGGGCGTCCTCTTCTGTGACGGCCACGCCCCACCCCCGAGTGGCGGGGTCTGCACCCTGGGGCGACAGGCGCGATGCGTGCGCCGCTCCCCGCCGCGATTGTGTCCGGACCCGTCCCGCCCCTGCTCGACCAGGCTCGGCCCATGCTCGGTACCGACGACCCGCCCGTACCGCAGATTCGAAGAGCATGTACGCACAGTGAAGAGATAGGCGCGCGCTGTGACGGGCGCGTGATGTGATGTGGACCCTCGGCGTTCAACGGAAAGGAACGAGCGCTCATGCGCGAGATCCTCGGAAGGCGACGCAGGCTCCGGCTCCGGCGCAAGGGAAGGCCCGCCCAGCTCGACGCGGTCCTGACCTGTGCCACGGCATGGCAGTGGCCCGTGCTCCCCGGAGTGGGACTGGAGGCGGCCGGTGGCCGCAGTGACCGCGGCCGTGGTTGCGCCTGCCCCGATCCCGAGTGCGTCGTACCCGGCGCACATCCCTTCGACCCCGGTCTCCTCGCGGCGACCACCGACGAGCGCATGGTGCGGTGGTGGTGGACGAACCGGCCCACCGCTCCGATCGTGCTGGCCACCGGCGGGCGCGCCCCGTGCGCGCTGAGCCTGCCGGCCGTGGCCGCCGCCCGTGCGCTGGCCGACCTGGACCGGATGGGCACGCGGCTCGGCCCCGTGGTGGCGACGCCGACCAGGTGGTCGCTGCTGGTCGCCCCGTACACCCTCGAACGGCTCGGCGAGCTGCTGCACGCCCAGGACTGGGTGCCCAGTTCGCTGCGATTCCACGGCGAGGGCGGCTATCTCGTCCTTCCGCCGTCCGAGGTGGGGGCGGGGCAGGTGCGCTGGGAACGGGCTCCCGCGCCGGGCCCCCGGCCGGGCTCGAACCGGGGAGCCGTCGCCGCCGGGCCTGCCGCGCCGTGGCTGCCGGATGTGGGGGCGGTGCTCGACGCGCTGGTCGAGGCGAGCAATGGCGCACCGGACGGCGGCAGTCGGCTCGCCTACTGAGGCTGAGGCCGGTTCACTCGCTGAGGTCGGCCCACTCGCTGAGGCCGGTTCACTTGCGCAGGCCGGCTCGCCCGCCGAGGCCGACTCACTCGCTCGGACGTGGGTCGGCCCGAGGTGCCGGAACAAAAGGGGCATGTGGTGCCTGGGTGTCGATATCTCCGTCGATATCCCCGTCGGCCCGTCAGGAATTCGGGCGAAGCCGACAGACGTCGACGGGGGTGACGGGAGTATGCGGATGAGGCCGTGCGTATTTCCCGGACCCTCTCTCCGCCCCGGTTCTCCCCGTCTTCGATCTCCCGTCGGTCCATGAAGAATCTGCCGCTGCAAACGTCGTTGACTCAGGGCTTTCTGACGGATCTTCCGAAGACTTCCCGATAGATTTTTCGAAAATCTATTCGACTAATGTCGGGAAAGATTATCCGCAGAGCATTTCTGGTGTCCGGCCTCGATCGGCGTGGATCTCGACCGAGGCGGATCTCGATCGGACGGACCTCGACCGGGGCGGACGTGTCGTCAACCCGGTTGCTGGCTCGTCGGGTTGACGGCGGGCAGAGGCATCGGGGGGCCGGGTCCGGTCGTCGAGGGACCGAGGGGGGCAGGGGGGAGTGAGATGGCTTCGAGCCGTACCCGCGGGGTTCGTGCGCGGGCTCGCGCGCCCTGCTATGCGCTGTGCGCCGTACCCGGAAATGAGGATGCCCGATCGCTGGCGACGGGGGATGCACCAGCGACCGGGCTTCTAGAACGGTAACAAGAGATCTGCCGTTCGCAAATTCGATCTCGCGTATTCGGACAGTGATTTACCTATGAGTACGGGGAGTTGTGACGCGTGTCACCTTGCGGCCCCCGGAGTCGTCACTGTCAGCTGAGCGTCACTTGGCGGTTGGTGAGCCCGCCGCGGGCCCGCCGCTCCTCGGCGGTGAGCGGCGCGTCCGAGGCCAGCGCCGCGGTCAGCCGCTCGGCGAGTTCGGCCGCGGGCTTCTCGCACTCCGCGGCTCCCATCGCGCTCGGCAGATCCCAGACCGGGACCATCAGCCCGTGCGCCCGGAAGGAGCCGACCAGCCGCGTCCCCTCGCCCAACGAGGAGGTGCCTGCGGCGTGCAGCCGGGCGAGCGCGTCGAGGAGCCGCTCCTCGGGGTGGGGCATGACCCAGCGCAGGTGGTTCTTCTCGGGGGTCTCGCACCAGTACGCGGCGTCGACACCGGAGAGCCGCGTCGTCGGGAGCGCCGCCTCGTTCGCGCGCTCCAGGGACGCGGCGACCTCGGGCGCGGCGTTCTCCGCGTCCGGGACCCAGAACTCGAAGCCGGAGTGGACCACGGGCTCGAACGCCGCACCGGGGTCGAGTACGTCCTGCAGCCGCGGACCGTCGGCCGGTGCGCGCCGGGCCGTCACGGGCGAACCGGGCTCGGCGGCCAGCGCCCGCTGCAGCGTGTCCGCGAGGTCGCGGCTGAGGTCGCCGGACGGGGTGTCGTTCTGCAGGGCGAGCAGCACCGAACCGTCGTCGCGGCGGAGTGCCGGCCATGCCATCGGCAGGACGGTCGCCATCGTGACGGAGGGCACGCCCTCGGGCAGCCCGTCCTTCAGCGCCAGCTCGACCGTGGCGGCGGGCACCAGCTCGCGCAGAGCGACCCAGTCGCACTCACCGGCCAGACCCTCGAAGGGGCGGTGGACCAGCTCGGTCACGGCCTGGGCGGCCGCGCGGCCGTGGCACGCCTTGTAGCGGCGGCCCGAACCGCACGGGCAGGGCTCACGAGCCCCGACCACCGGGATCTCGCCGTCCTTGAGTTGCTGCTTCCCGGCCTTGGTCTGAGGGCGCTTCTTGGCCATGGTGGGCTTTCTCCCGATTGCGACAGTGCGGTCTGGGCCGCGAGCCTAGCCGCCCGTGTCGCGTCCGGGACACATGTGCCGGCGCCGCCCGGTGACGCGGGGGTGCGGAACGCCCGTGGCGTACGCCCGCCGCCTGCCTGCGCGCCCGCCCGCCGGCAGGAGTGCCGGTGCGGTGCCCTGGCGCGGCCCTCGCGCACGTCCGTGCCCGTACGGGGACGTCAGCCCACGTCGTCGAAGGCGTCCGCGAAGCTCAGCCCGTCGAGCCCCGGCACGGCCGGTACCCCGGCCATCCGCCCGTGCCCCTCGCTGACGAGGACCCAGACGGTGACTTCCCCGGACACGCTGTCGCGCACGCCCCACTCCTCGGCGAGCGCGCCGATGATGTTGAGCCCGCGGCCGCCGCGCGCCGTCACCGACGGTGTGGCCGGAATCGGTCGGGTCGGACCGCCTCCGTCCGTTACTTCGACGGTCAGCCCGCCCGCTCTGTCCACGCGCCACGCGGCGCGGACGTCGCCGTCACCCACATCCGTGTGCCGTCCCAGCGGCCTGCCGTGCCGGCAGGCGTTGCTGAGTAGTTCGGAAAGGATCAATACAGCATCGTCGACAACCGAATCCGGCACCCCGTGGCCGCGCAGTTGCTCGCGCATCCGGTGCCTCGCCTGACCCACGCCCGCAGGGCCATGGGGTACGGCCATGCTCGACGACGTGGGCACTTCCTGTGCCACCACCAACGCCACCCCCGAGACCTCCTTTGCCCCACGCCACGGAGTGGATGCCCCCCTGAGCTGGACCGGAAACCGGCCAATCGACTGCCAATGACGCACTCGTCACGATCGAATACGGTTCGAATGCGCCGGTGTACTCCGTGTAACGAATGTCAAGAGCGTCCCAGTTGTGCCAGAACCTGTTTCGGGCGGTTGGTGATGATGGCCTCGACGCCGAGATCGACGCAGAGCTCGACATCCTCCGGTTCGTCGACCGTCCAGACGTGTGCGCGATGGCCCGCGCGGTGCAGGCGTTCGATGTAGCCGGGGTGACTCCGTACGATCCTCATCCCCGGACCGGCGATCCGCGCCCCGGCCGGCAGTCGCCCGTCACGCAGGCGCGGCGAGACGAACTGCATCAGGTAGACGGTGGGCAGTGTGGGGGACGCGGCCTGGACGCGGTGCAGGGAGCGCGCCGAGAAGCTCATGATCCGTATGGGCGACGGGCCGCCGGCCGGCGGGGCGTCGAGTTCGAAGTGCCTCAGCAGCTGCAGCAGCCGGTCCTCGACCTGGCCGGCCCAGCGGGTGGGGTGCTTGGTCTCGATGGCCAGCTGGAGCGGGCGCCCGGCGGCCCGGGTCTCGGCGACCAGTTCGAGCAGCCGTTCCAGGGTGAGTACGGAGGTGAGCTCCCCCGGCACCGGATCCCAGTCCGGGGACTCCGACTCCTCGCGGTCCTTCCAGGACCCGAAGTCGAGGGCGGCGAGCTCGGAGAGCTCCAGCGCGGAGACGGCCCCGCGGCCGTTGGAGGTGCGGTTCACCCGGCGGTCGTGTACGCAGACGAGGTGACCGTCGGCGGTGAGCCGTACATCGCACTCCAGGGCATCGGCGCCGTCCTCGATCGCCTTCCGGTATGCGGCCAGGGTGTGCTCGGGGGCGTCGTCGGACGCGCCCCGATGGGCGATGACCTGGATGGGATGGTGCGTGGATTGCTGCCGTGCGTGGGTCACTGCGTCATGGTGTCACCGAGGAGCGCGTGCTGGGTACAGCGTGCGCCGCGGTTGCGTGCGCCCCGTGCCGGTGGTCCGTTTTGCCGGATGTAAAGATTGGTGTGCGGATGCACAGGTCCTGCTTACAGTGGCCTGACGCGCCTTGGGAAAAGCTGTCCCAGGACACGTACACAGCGGATCTCTTGCCGAAAATGATGTGGAACCGAGGAGTAAAGAGCTGTGAGCACAGAGAACGAGGGCAACGAGGGCACCGCGGCCGAGGCCGTTCCGTCCGTACCTCCAGTGCCGGCCGACGCTCCTCAGGGGTCGCCCGAGAGCACGCACGCGTCCCCGCCCGCCCCGGCGCACCCGGAGGCGCCGGATGCGGGGCAGCCGCCCCACGCGCAGCCGCCGTTGCCCCCGTCGGGGGAACCGGCCACCGCGACCGCTCACACGGCTCCCCTGCCGGCCACGCCTCCCCCCGGGTTCCGGTCGGCCGCCGAAGCCGACTGGCCCCCGCCCCCTCCCGCCGTCCCCGCGTACGCGCACCACGGCGCGGACGGCGGCGGTCCGGTCTGGGGCGCCCCGGCCCAGCTCCACTCCCCCGAGGGCCCGCGCAAGCGGGGCATGGGAGGGATGTTGGCCGCGGTGGTGGCGGCGGCGCTGGTCGCAGGCGGTATCGGCGGCGCCCTCGGCTACTGGGCGGCTGACCGGAACAGCGGCTCCGGCTCGACCACGGTCTCCGCGTCGGCCAACCCGCGGGACCTCAAGCGCGACCCCGGCACGGTCGCGGGAGTGGCGGCCAAGGCGCTGCCCAGCGTCGTCACCATCGATGCGCAGGGCGGTGACGGCGAGGGCGGTACGGGGACCGGCTTCGTGTACGACAAGGAAGGCCACATCCTCACGAACAACCACGTGGTGGCCTCCGCGGCGGACAGCGGCCAGCTCACGGCGACGTTCTCCAACGGCAAGAAGTACGACGCCGAGGTGGTCGGCCGGGCGCAGGGGTACGACGTCGCCGTTCTGAAGCTGAAGAACCCGCCGTCGGGGCTCACCCCGCTGTCCCTCGGCAACTCGGACCAGGTCGCGGTCGGCGATTCGACGATCGCGATCGGCGCCCCGTTCGGTCTGTCCAACACGGTGACCACGGGCATCATCAGCGCCAAGAACCGGCCGGTCGCCTCCGGTGACGGTTCCGGTGGCAGCAACTCGTACATGAGCGCCCTGCAGACCGACGCGTCGATCAACCCGGGCAACTCCGGCGGCCCGCTGCTCGATTCGCGCGGCGCGGTCATCGGCATCAACTCCGCCATCCAGTCGAGCGGCAGCAGTGTCGGCCAGACCCAGGCGGGCTCCATCGGCCTCGGTTTCGCGATCCCGATCAACCAGGCGACGAACGTCGCCCAGCAGCTGATCAAGACCGGCCAGCCGGTCTACCCGGTGATCGGGGCCACGGTCATGATGGACGACAAGACCGGCGGCGCGGTCATCTCCGACCAGGGCGCGGGCGGTACGGCGGCCGTGTCGAAGGACGGCCCCGCGGCCAGGGCCGGTCTCAGGGCGGGCGATGTCATCACGAAGTTCAACGACACCGTGGTCGACAGCGGCCCGACCCTGATCGGCGAGATCTGGACCCACAAGCCCGGCGACCGGGTGACCGTGACCTACAAGCGCGACGGCAGGACGGCAACGGCCGAAGTCACCCTGGGGGAGCGCAAGGGCGACAGCTGACCGGCTAGGCTGTCTTCGCGTCAACCCCGGTCCATGGACCGATGACGCGGGGTGGGTTGCCCGAGCGGCCTAAGGGAACGGTCTTGAAAACCGTCGTGGCAGCGATGTCACCGTGGGTTCAAATCCCACACCCACCGCAGCAGGTCGGCGAACGCGCCGACCGGAAGGGGCGTCCCGTCCAGGGGCGCCCCTTCCTCATGGGGTCCGTGGTCCACACGTTGTTCGGCCGGTGCGTCTACGGGGCCGTTCTGAACGGTCCGGGGTGCGGGGGTGTTGTCCTACTGGGCGCCCAGGAGCCCCAGGATCTTGTCGACCGCGTCGGCGACCGGCTGGCCGAGCGCTCCGACGGTCGCGGCGATGGTCGCCACGGCGATCAGGGCGCGGTGCCGCTCCTGCGGCGCGTTCGTGTGTGGGGTGATCGCGGGCAGGGAGCCGTCGATGACCTGGGCGCTCGCGGGCGGGAGCTCGCCGCGCAGCTCTTGGAGGAGCCGTACCAGCTCGCCGATCGCCTCCGGCAGAGCCGGGGACTGGTGCTTGACGATGCCCGTGTTGCCCGATCCGCCGTACATATTGACGTTGTCGCCGTGGATGTTGTTGCCGTAGTGGTAGGAGTTCCCGCTGCTCACTTGCTCACCCCTGTGTTGGACAGACCGCCGTACATGTTCACGTTGTCACCGAAGTGGTAGTTCTTCGGATTGACCAGCACTCGCTCCACGCGTACCTGGAACTCGGCCTCCGGGTTCTCGATGGCATTGACGAGGTACACGACCAGCTGGCGCAGCTGGTCCGGATTGGGCAGCGTCACCAGGGCGGTTGAGGTGCTGGAGGTCTCGACGGCCAGTACGTGTTCGGACGATGCCGACAGTTCCTTCACGAGGTGGACGACCAGACCGATCGCGACCGCGACGGCGGGCAGCAACAACGCCCCGGAGGAGCCGTTCGCGCTGCTGTCGTCGTACGTGGAGTTCTGGAGCAGGATGAACGCCACGAACGTGATGCCGAGCCATTTCAGGAAGCTGGTGAAGGCTTCCATGCGCTTGGGCCTGAGCACGAAGGTGTGGACCCGGGTGATGTTGTGCAGGGGATAGGCCGCCTCGCCCACCCACAGCAGCCGCCTGCTGACCCTGAGGTCGACGCTGGTTCCGGTCGGCGGTGGTGGCGGTGGTGGTGGTGCGGGCAGTGAGCGTCCTGCGGTTCCGGTGTCCTCCACGCGTTCCCCCGTACGTATGCGGCACTGCGCCGGTGTGGGGACCATTAAGTACGTGCGTTCTCCGTTCTACGAGAGACCAAAAGCGGCCAATCTTGGTGCCCTGTCACGTTGCCGGGTCCGATGGCCCGTACGGGGTCGTCCCGGGCCCGTTCCCGTGGCCCGTGGTGAGGCGGGCTGCCGAGGCGATGGTGGCGCGGGCCTCGCGTTCGGTGAGGCCGGTGCGGACGGCGGCGTGGGTGAGGGCGTCCGCCAGGGCGTCGCCGAAGCCGTGTTCGTAGGCGCGGCAGGCTGCCCAGAAGAGCCGTGTGTTGCGCCGGCCCTCGTGTGCCGCGAGGACGAACCGGACCAGTCCCTGGCCCTGATCGGGCCGGGGAGCGGGGCGGTGAGGGCGCGCGGGGGGCCTGAGCAGGTGGAGGAGTGCGCGGGGGCAGGGGGCCGGCGGGAGGGCGGCGGTGCCCGGGGCGAGCCGGTACGTGCCACGGGCGGTGACGGAGCCGGGGCCGACCAGGTAGCCGCCGGCGCCCCGTACGTCGATGCCGGGGGCGAGGCGGCTCGCGGAGTTCGGGACGGCGACGCCGGGCGGCCCGGTCAGCCAGATGTGGCGGCCGCCGCTGGGTGTGAGCACCGTGACGGTCGGCGGGATGGTGAAGAGGTGGTGCAGGGCGAGCCGCCGCAGGGATGCGGCGGAGTCGTTCCTGCCGGTGGAATCGACGTCCAGGTCGATGCCGATGAGGTAGTGCGGGGGGCGGCCGCAGGCGATGCCGTAGCCGGTGGCCCAGGGGGCGGCAGCGAAGAGGGCGCGTACGGCGGCGGGGTTCGTGGTGGCGTCGTGGACGCCGTGACCGGGAAGGCCGCAAGCTCCCCGGCAGGCGACCGGCCGGACTTCGTTCCGGTGCGGAGAGGGCAGGGCGGGGAGCTTTCCGGCGGAGAGCGGGATGACGGGAAGCCCGCGCTCGGCTGAGGAGAGCGCGTGGGCCAGGGCCAGAGTGGCGGTCTGCCAGTCGGTGGTCGCCATCTTTCTATTTTCGTACAGATGTTCGAAGGAGGAAAGGGGGCGAGCGTCGGCGCGCGGGGTGCCGGAACGCTTCTTCTCTTGGGGGCGTGGGATCGGGTCTTGGGGGGTGCGGGATCGGGTGGGGCGGAGGTGATGGGAGGGGTGCGGAAGGGGTGCGAGCTGGGGTTCTGGGGCGCGAGAGGGTTTACCGGACGTTCCTCATGCTTGCGGGGGAATCGGATGGCCCGGGTGGTTCGCCGGGGATTCGATGGGCAGCCCTGGTGTCGCGACGTCGTGACCAAGCGGGGGCGGTAGGCCGGCTGCCCCGGAACAAGCCGGACTTTTGGTTCCTGGAGGAATTGACATGGCAAGCATCCGTACCGCTCGTGCCCTCGCCGCTGTCGTAGCCCTGCCTCTCGCCGCCGCTCTCTTCGGCGGCGTGGCCCAGGCCGACAACGGCTCGTTCGCGAACGACGGATCGAACGCGGCTGTTGCCACGGCCGGCGGCAGCGGCGCCGGCGGCATCAACTCCGGCAATGAGTCCACGTCGCAGCAGCAGGCCGTCGGTTCCGGAGCATCGAACCAGAGCAACTCCGCCCAGGTGAACGGCTCGGCGTTCACCCCGATCGATCAGCACAACGAGAATCTCGCTGTGAACTTCACCCGTCTCTGCTGAGCCGGGGCCGGCCTCGGCCCGGTCGGGGGGCCGGGCCACGGCTGGTTGAACAGCGGTCTGCGCGAGGGTGCTTCGGTGCCTGTGCGCAGGCCGCTTCTCGTGGTGCCGGTGCCCGCAGGCCGCTTCGTGTGGTGTCGGTGGTCGTGCGCCGACTGCTTCGTGTGGTGTCGGTGGTCGTGCCGGGTTGTCGCCGACCTTGACAGCGCGTACGAATCTGACGGACAGTCAGAAACCTTGAACCCGTGTCCGTGTCCGTACGCCCGTGTCCGTATGCCTGTGTCCGGGAGGCAGCCGCCGTGCACCTCGCCCAGACGGAGCGACAGCAACAGCTGCGCGCCGAACTCCGCACGTACTTCCACAAGGTGATGCCAAGGAGGGACGCGAGAACGGGGCCGCCCGGGGCCGAGGACCCGGCCGGGCAACGGCAACTGCTCCGCCGGATCGGTGCCGACGGAATGCTCGGGCTCGGCTGGCCCGTCGAATACGGCGGCCAGGGCCGCGGAGCCGACGAGCAGTTCGTCTTCTTCGACGAGGCCTACCGGGCGGGGGCGCCCGTTTCGATGGTCACCCTCAACACCGTCGGACCGACGCTGATGAAATACGGGACCGACGAGCAGAAGGCGTACTTCCTGCCCAGGATCCTCAGCGGCGACCTCGTCTTCGCCATCGGGTACAGCGAGCCGGAGGCCGGTACGGACCTCGCGGCGCTGCGCACCAGGGCCGTGCGGGACGGTGACTCCTGGGTGATCGACGGGCAGAAGATCTTCACCAGCAACGCGCAGCACGCGGACTGGATCTGGCTGGCCTGCCGTACGGACCCGGATGCGCCCAAGCATCAGGGCATCTCGATCATCCTGGTCCCGACGGACGCCCCCGGGTTCTCCTGGACGCCGATCGAGACCGTGGGCGGGCTGACCACGACGTCCACGTACTACGACGGCATACGGGTGCCCCTGACCCGTCTGGTCGGTGCGGAGAACGGCGGCTGGGGCCTGATCACCAACCAGCTGAACCATGAGCGGGTGGCTCTCGCCGCCATAGGAATGCAGGCCGAGGACTTCTACGAGGCGGCACGCGCCTTCGCCCGCACCCCCGACCCGGTCACGGGCCGGCGCCCGGTCGACGAGCCCTGGGTGCGGAGCCGGCTGGCCGAGGCGTACGCCCGGCTGGCGGCGACGCGCCTGCTCAACTGGCGCCTGGTGGGGGATGTCGGCGCGGGTGCACTGGCCCCCGGCGAGGCGAGCGGCGTGAAGTTCGTGGGAACCGAGAGCGCCGTCGAGGTGTACCGGATCTGCCAGGAGATCACGGGTGAGGCCGGAACGATCCGGGGCTGTTCGCCCGGCTCCTTCGGGGACGGGGAGCTGGAGCGCATGAACAGGGCGGCGCAGATCAACACCTTTGGGGGCGGAGTGAGCGAGGTGCAGCGGGAGATCGTCGCGACCATGCGGCTCGGGATGAAGAGGGGCAAGCGGTGACGGGCGCGCGGGAACGGCGGGAAGAGTTGGAGGAATGGGAGGGGCGGGAACAGTTGGAGGGGCGGGAAGAGGGCGACGAGTTGTATGAGCGGCTCAAGGAGTTCGAAGGGCGGCCCGCCGCGACCGCGGGCGTCGGCAAGGATCCGGTCAACGAGCCGATGATCAGGCACTGGTGCGAGGCGATGGGAGACACCGCCCCCGCCTACACGGGTCCGGATGCGATCGCTCCGCCGACGATGCTGCAGGCGTGGACGATGGGCGGTCTGTCGGGGCACACCGACCGCTCCGAGGCGTACGAGGAACTGTTCGGGCTGCTCGACGGCGCGGGCTGCACCTCGGTGGTCGCGACCGACTGCGAGCAGGAGTACCTGCGTCCGCTGCGGCCGGGCGACCGGATCACGTTCGACGCGGTGATCGAGTCCGTCTCGGAGTGCAAGACGACCAAGCTGGGGACGGGCTACTTCGTGACGACCCGGATGGATGTCCGCGCGGAGGGGGAGCCCGCCGGGACGCACCGCTTCCGGATCCTCAAGTACGCGCCGGCAGGGGTGAAGCGGGCGGCCCGGACCGGCGGCCGGAGCCTGCGCCCGAGGCCGGTGATCAACCGGGACAACGCCGGGTTCTGGCAGGGCGTCGCCGAGCACAGGCTGCTGATCCAGCGGTGCGGCACGTGCGCGACGCTGCGCTTTCCCTGGCTGCCCGGCTGCAACGGGTGCGGCAGCCAGGAATGGGACACGGTCGAGGCGAGTGGCGAGGGCACCGTCTTCAGCCATGTGGTGATGCACCACCCGCCCTTTCCCGCCTTCAGCGCCCTTGACGGGGGCGGCCCGTACGCGGTGGCGCTGATCGAGCTGGCGGAGGGGGTGCGGATGGTGAGCAATGTGATCGGGGTGCCGTACGACAAGGTGCGGGCGGGAATGCCGGTGCGGCTGGAATTCCTCCGTACGGACCCGGAGTTGGAGCTTCCGGTCTTCCGGGGAGGCGAGGGCTGACATGGATTTCGCGCCCACTGAGGAACAGACCGCGGCGCAGGGGCTGGCCGCGCGGATCTTCGGGGATCTGTCGACGCACGAGCGGCTGGCCGGGGCCGGCACGGGGACGGACGCCGAGTTGTGGAAGGAGCTGTGCACGGCCGGACTGACCGCGGCGGTCGAGGAGATCGGGCTGCTGGGTCTGGTGCTCCTGCTGGAGGAGCAGGGCCGGACGACGGCGCAGGTGCCGTTCGCGGCGAGCTGTGTGTACGGGCTGCTCGCCGTCACCGCGCACGGTACGGACGAGCAGCGGGAGCGGCTGCTGCCTCCGCTGCGGGACGGCACGGCCGTCGCCACCGGGGCGTTCCCGGCGCGCGGGGGGATGCGGGCGGACGACGAGGGACGGCTGAGCGGCAGCGTGCCGTACGTGCCGTGGCTGCGGGACGCGTCCCTCGTCCTCGTCGCGGACTCGGACCGGGGGCTGTGGATCGTACGGACCGGTGATCCGGGGGTGGGGACCGAGCCGGTCGAGACCACGGCGCCGTGGTCGGCCGCGCGGCTCGTCCTGGACCGGGCGAGAGGGGAGCGGCTCGGTGGTGAAGGGCCGCCTGAGGAGTGGCTCGGTGGTGAAGGGGCGCCTGAAGAGTGGCGTACGGGCATCGTCGGCGCCGGAGCACGCGGGGAGCCGGGCGTCGTGGGCGCCGGGGCGCACGAAGAGTCACGCATCGCGGGTGCTGGAGCGCACGAAGAGTCACGCGCCGGGGCGCGCGGGGAATCGGGCGTCGGGGCGTACGAGGCAGTGCTGGCCGCGAGCCGGATCGCGTTCGCCGGAATGCAGGCCGGGGTGTGCGCCGGTTCGCTCGCCCGTGCCGTCGCCCACACCACTACCCGGGAGCAGTTCGGGCGCCCGCTCTCCACCAAGCAGGCGGTACTGCTGCGCGCCGCCGACGCCCATATGGACACCGAGGCGATCCGCGTCACCGCGTACGAGGCGGCCTGGCGGTACGACACGGGACTGCCGTACGGACCTCAGGCGCTGACCGCCGCCTGGTGGGCGTCGGAGGCCGGAAAGCGGGTGGTGCACGCCGGACAGCATCTGCACGGCGGAACGGGCGCGGACCTCGACCACCCCGTACACCGCCACTTCCTCTGGGGCCGTCAGCTCGACGCCTACCTGGGATGCGGCAGCGAAGTGCTCCAGGAACTCGGCGGGTTGCTGGTGAAGGAGGGATCGGAGTGAAGGCCGGTGGTGAAGGAGGGGTCGGAGTGAAGGTCGGTGAGGAGCTGGCGCCGCTGGAGATCGCGGTGACCCGCACCCTGATCGTGGCGGGCGCCCTCGCCTCCCGCGACTACCAGGACGTGCACCACGACGCGGAACTCGCCCGGGAGAAGGGCTCCCCGGACATCTTCATGAACATTTTGACGACCAACGGCCTGGTCGGCCGGTACGTCACCGACCGCTTCGGCCCGTCGGCCGTGCTCCGCAAGGTCGCCATCAGGCTGGGCGCGCCCAACTACCCGGGGGACACCATGGTCCTGAGCGGCACGGTCACCGCCCTCGGAGAGGACGGGACGGCCGAGGTGAAGATCGTCGGGACCAACGGTCTCGGCAGGCATGTCACCGGCACCGTGACCGTCGGCGTTCCGGAGGGGGCGGCATGAGTCTGCACAGGGCCGACTCGCTCGGCGGCAGGGCGGCGGTCGTGGGGATCGGAGCGACCGAGTTCTCCAAGGACTCCGGGCGCAGCGAGCTCAAACTGGCCGTCGAGGCGGTGCGGGCCGCCCTCGACGACGCCGGACTGACGCCCGCCGACGTCGACGGCCTGGTCACCTTCACCATGGACACCAGCCCCGAGATCACCGTCGCCCAGGCGGCCGGTATCGGTGAGCTGTCGTTCTTCTCCCGCATCCACTACGGCGGCGGGGCGGCCTGCGCCACCGTCCAGCAGGCGGCCCTGGCCGTGGCGAGCGGGGCGGCGGACGTCGTGGTCTGCTACCGCGCGTTCAACGAACGCTCCGGGCGCAGATTCGGCTCCGGAGTGCAGCAGCGGGAGCCCACCGCGGAGGGCACGGCGCTCGGCTGGAACCTCCCCTTCGGGCTGCTCACGCCGGCCTCCTGGGTCGCCATGGCCGCCCAGCGCTATCTGCACGCGTACAACCTGACGCCGGACGCCTTCGGCCATGTCGCCGTCACCGACCGCCGCCATGCCGCCCGGAACCCCGCGGCGTACTTCTACGGGAAGCCGATCACCCTGGCCGACCATGCCGCGTCGCGGTGGATTGTCGAACCGCTGCGGCTGCTCGACTGCTGCCAGGAGACCGACGGCGGGCAGGCGATCGTCGTCACCAGCGCCGAGCGGGCCCGGGATCTGCCGCAGCCGCCCGCCGTGATCGTCGCCGCCGCCCAGGGGGCCGGGCGGGCGCAGGAGCAGATGACCAGCTTCTACCGCGACGGTCTCACCGGGCTGCCGGAGACGGGGGTGGTCGCCCGGCAGCTGTGGCGGAACTCCGGCCTCTCCCCCGCCGACATCGATGTGGGCATCCTCTACGACCACTTCACCCCGTTCGTCCTGATGCAGCTGGAGGAGTTCGGCTTCTGCGCACCGGGCGAGGCGGCCGATTTCGTCGCGGCCGACGCGCTGCCCCTGAACACGCACGGCGGTCAGCTGGGGGAGGCGTACCTGCACGGGATGAACGGCATCGCGGAGGCGGTCCGGCAGATCCGGGGCTCGTCGGTGAACCAGGTCTCCGGGGTGGCCCGCACTTTGGTCACGGCAGGAACCGGCGTGCCCACCTCGGGGCTGATACTGGGCGCGGACGACTGACCCGGCGGCCGACCCTGAGCCCTGACGACGACGACTCCACCTACAGGAGGTGGAACAGGCCCTACCCCTACACCCTGAGGCGGACGCCGTTTCGGGACCTGGGGCCGATCCCCGGGGCGGTGCCCGCTCCTAGCGTGGAGCCATGACCACGCCAGTCTGCACGGGCACCTCCGGGGGAGCTGCCATCACCGGACACATCCCGCACAGCTCGCACGGGACGTACACGGCGCACGGGACGCACACGTCGCACGCAGCGCAGGTAGCGCACGCGCCGTTCGCCTCGCGCCCTTCGTACGCCTCACGGGCTCCGTACGCCCCGTATCCGTCGTTCTCCTCGTTCGTACGGGCACGGGGACCCGTACTGCTGCGCGCCGCCCGCTCGCTCACCGCGAACCCGAGCGACGCCGAGGACCTGCTGCAGACCGCGCTCACCAAGACGTATGTCGCCTGGGAACGGATCGAGGACCACCGGGCGCTCGACGGCTATGTCCGCCGAGCACTGCTGAACACCCGGACCTCGCAGTGGCGCAAGCGCAAGATCGACGAGTTCGCCTGCGACGAACTGCCCGAGCAGGAGGCCCCCGGGGCCCCCGACCCGGCCGAGCATCAGACGCTGCACGACGCGATGTGGCGTGCCGTGCTGAAGCTTCCCGACCGGCAGCGGGCGATGGTGGTCCTGCGGTACTACGAGGACCTGAGCGAGGCCCAGACGGCCGAGGTGCTCGGGGTGTCCGTCGGTACCGTGAAGAGCGCGGTGTCGCGCGCGCTCGGCAAGCTCAGGGAGGATCCGGAGCTGGCTCCGGTCCGCTGACGCCGGGCCGGGCGGGTGTGAGGGCGCCGGGCGGGTGTGAGGTGTCGGCCGGTGGGATGGTGCCGGCGGGGGTGAGGGTGTCGGCCGGTGTGAGGGCGCCGGCGGATGTGAGGGCGTCGGCCGATGTGACCGTGCCGCCGGTGTGACGGTGCCGGGGGGTGTGACGGTGCCAGGGGATGTGATGTTGCCGATCGGCGCCGATTCGTACGCCCGGAGTAGTGACATACCGAATGGTATGTGAGCAGAATCAGCGGAACTCTACTGCCGCGTAGCGCCCACCGGGAGGACGCCGTGCTGAGCACCATGCAGGACGTACCGCTGACTGTCACCCGCATCCTCGAACATGGGATGACCATTCACGGGAAGTCGCAGGTCACGACCTGGACCGGCGAGCCCGAGCCGCAGCGGCGCAGCTTCGCCGAGATCGGCCGGCGGGCCACCCAGCTGGCGAACGCGCTGCGCGACGAGCTCGGTGTCGACGGCGACCAGCGCATAAGCACCCTTATGTGGAACAACGCCGAACACATCGAGGCGTATCTCGCGATCCCCTCGATGGGCGCGGTCCTCCACACCCTCAACCTCCGCCTCCCCGCCGAGCAGCTGATCTGGATCGTCAAGCACGCCGACGACAAGGTCGTCATCGTCAACGGCTCCCTGCTGCCGCTGCTCGCGCCGCTCCTTCCCCATCTGACGTCGATCGAGCACGTGATCGTCACGGGGCCGGGCGACCGTTCCGTCCTGGACGGCGCGGCGCCCCGGGTGCACGAGTACGAGGAACTGATCGCCGGCCGTCCGACCAGCTACGACTGGCCCGAGCTCGACGAACGCCAGGCCGCCGCCATGTGCTATACCTCCGGGACAACCGGCGATCCCAAGGGCGTCGTCTACTCCCACCGCTCCATCTACCTGCACTCCATGCAGGTCAACATGGCCGAGTCGATGGGCCTGACCGACAAGGACACCACGCTGGTGGTCGTCCCGCAGTTCCACGTGAACGCATGGGGTCTGCCGCACGCGACGTTCATGTCCGGCATCAACATGCTCATGCCGGACCGGTTCCTGCAGCCCGTCCCGCTCGCCGACATGATCGAGCGCGAGAAGCCGACCCACGCCGCCGCGGTGCCCACCATCTGGCAGGGGCTGCTCGCCGAGGTCATCGCCAACCCGCGCGACCTCAGCTCCATGGCCCGCGTCACCATCGGCGGCGCCGCCTGCCCGCCCTCCCTCATGGAGGCGTACGACAAGCTCGGCGTCCGCCTCTGCCACGCCTGGGGTATGACGGAGACCTCACCGCTCGGCACCATGGCCAACCCGCCCGCCGGGCTGACCGGGGAAGAGGAGTGGCCCTACCGCGTCACCCAGGGCCGCTTCCCGGCCGGCGTGGAGGCACGTCTGGTCGGCCCCGGCGGCGAGCTGCTGCCGTGGGACAACGAGTCGGCCGGAGAGCTGGAGGTGCGCGGCCCCTGGATCGCCGGGTCGTACTACGGGGGTGCGGACGGCGAGGCCCTGCGCCCCGGGGACAAGTTCAGCGAGGACGGCTGGCTGAAGACCGGTGACGTCGGTGTGATCAGCGACGACGGATTCCTCACGCTGACCGACCGGGCCAAGGACGTCATCAAGTCCGGCGGCGAATGGATCTCCAGTGTCGAGCTGGAGAACGCCCTCATGGCGCACCCGGACGTGGCCGAGGCGGCGGTCGTCGCCGTCCCGGACGAGAAGTGGGGCGAGCGTCCGCTCGCCACCGTCGTGCTGAAGGACGGGGCCATGGCCGACTACGAGGCGCTGAAGGGCTTCCTCGCCGAGTCCGGCATCGCCAAGTGGCAGCTGCCGGAGCGCTGGACGATCATTCCGGCGGTGCCGAAGACGAGCGTCGGCAAGTTCGACAAGAAGGTGATCCGCAAGCAGTACGCGGAGGGCGAGCTGGACATCACCCGGCTCTGATCGGGCCGGGCCGGCTCTGATCGGGCCGGGTCGGGCCAGGGCGGGTCGCGTCGGGTCGGGCCAGGGCGGGTCGCGTCGGGTCGGGCCAGGGCGGGTCGGGCCGGGGAGTACGACGAGGGCGGTACGGGATCTCCCGTACCGCCCTCGTCGTACTCCGCCTTTGTCCGCCGGTCAGTTCGTGCCGATCTTCGCGAGCAGGTCGACGATGCGCGACTGCACCTCGTCGCTGGTGGAGCGCTCGGCCAGGAAGAGCACGGTCTCGCCCGAGCTGAGCTTCGGCAGCTCCGTCCCGGCCATGTCGGCGGAGGTGTAGACGACCAGCGGGGTCCGGTTCAACTGGCCGTTGGCTCGCAGCCAGTCGACGATCCCGGCCCGGCGGCGGCGGACCTGCATCAGGTCCATCACCACCAGATTGGGCCGCATCCGGGTGGCGAGCGCCACCGCCTCGTTGTCCGTGGAGGCCCGCGCGACCTGCATGCCGCGGCGCTCCAACGTCTCCGTCAGCGCCAGCGCGATCTCCTCGTGCTCCTCGATCAACAGCACCCGCGGCGGGTGCTGTTCGCTGTCGCGCGGGGCGAGCGCCTTGAGGAGCACGGCCGGGTCGGCACCGTACGCCGCCTCCCGCGACGCCTGCCCCAGACCGGCCGTCACCAGTACGGGGACCTCGGCCGCCACCGCCGCCTGACGCAGCGACTGGAGCGCCTTGCGGGTGATGGGACCGGTGAGCGGGTCGACGAAGAGCGCGGCGGGGAACGCCGCGATCTGGGCGTCGACCTCCTCGCGCGAATGCACGATCACCGGCCGGTAGCCGCGGTCGCTCAGCGCCTGCTGGGTGGAGACGTCGGGCGCGGGCCAGACGAGCAGCCGCCGCGGGTTGTCCAGCGGCTCGGGGGGCAGCTCGTCGTCGACCGGCTGCGGCAACGGGCGGTTGGCGACCTCGACCGCGCCACCCGGACCGTCCAGCGGCTCCGGCCCCTCGGCGCCCTCGTCGGGCGCGCCTATGGCGTACGAGCGTCCTTCGGCCTCCGGCGTGGAGAGCAACTGCCCCGAACCCGGGTTCGGGCCCTGCCCGGCGCCGGACGAGGACGGCGCGGACGGCGACGGCGCGGACTGCGGCAGTGCGGCCTGCGGGGTGGGTTCGTCCTCCGGCGGGGCGGCGAGCTTGCGGCGCCGTCCGGCTCCGCCGAGCGTCTGGTTCTGCTGATGCGCGATGTGCTGGGCGAACGGCACGCCCTGACCGAGCGTCCGCACGCTGAACGCGCGGCCCTGCGTCGAGTCCGACGAACCGCCGGGCACCGGAGCCTCCGCGGGCAGTGGCTGCCTGCGCGCGTCCGGGCCGGGCGCGGCGTTCCGGGGACGGCTCTCCGCGATGCCGGTGGCGTCGGCGGCGCCCGCGACGGCCGTGGTGCCGGTGGTGTGCGTCGTGTGTCCGGCCTCGGGCCAGTCCGGTTCGCCGCCCGGCCGGGCGGTGGGCTGATCGACGGCCTGCTCGCCGGTCCGGGCGCCGGGCAGGTCGTCGGCCCGCACGGCCTGCTGGGGAACGTCGGCCTGCTGAGGGGCGTCGGCCTGCTGGGGAGCGTCCGCATGACGCGCCCGGCGCCGCCCGGTCGGTACGGGGTGCGCCTGGGGCGGGGTGTGGTCCTCGTCCGGCGCGATGCGAACGGCGTCGTGGCGTCCGGGCAGCGAGGCGTCCGCGTCGGCGGCCGGGGCCGGGGTCCGGTCGGCATCCGCCGGCGGGAGGGCGAACGGGGTACGGGGCCCGGTCGGCTCGGCCTGGGCCGACCGCTCCTGCGCGGCCGCCAGGGCCCGCCGCGCCCGCCGCCCGGTCGGCTGGGGCGCCGCGGCGGCACCGGCACCGGCCCTGTCCCTGTCCCCGGCCTGTGGGAGGCCCTCGGAAGCGGAGGGAGAGGGGGAGGGAGAAGCGGCGGGGGAAGCCGCAGAAGAAGCAGCGGAAGAAGCAGCGGAAGAAGCAGCGGGAGAAGCCGGCAGGGCCAACTGGTTCTCGCCGCCCTGGCGCGCCCGGTGCCCACCCGTCGGCACCGGCGCCGGCGCCTCGACCGGAACACCCTGCGGCGGCACGGTCTGGCCACGCTGCGCACGGCCACCGCCACCCTGAGCGCCCTCGGCAGCCGTCACCACCGCCCCCTCGGACGGTGCGGAAGCCGCGGGGAGCGCCAGCGCCTGCCGCTGCTGCTCGGCAGCGGGTTCTCCGGGCCCCTGGCCCTGTCCCCGGCCCTGCTCGGGCAGCTGGGACAGCTGGGACAGCTGAGCCGGAAGCGCATGCTGAGCACCGGTCTCGGCCGGGCTCGGCCGCCCCCGCCTGCGCCCCGAGCCCTCGCCCTGCTGGACGGGAATCATGTCGTGCGCGCCCTGCGTCTCCTGCGCGCCCTGCGCCGCGGGGTCACGGCGCGCCCGGCGCCGCCCCGTCGGCTCGGCCGCCGCGGTGTCACCGTCACCGGAACGGTCACCGGAACCGTCGTCGGCCCCCGCCCCGGAACCGCCCACGGGGCTCTCCAGGAACGCGTCCGTGGACGCCCGCCGCGCCCGCCGCCGTCCGCCGCCTGGACCGCCCTGACCGGCCACCGGCTCCGACTCCGGCCCCGGCTCCGGTTCGGGCTCCGCCCCGGGCGCCGGTGGCATCACCGTTCCCGAGCCCGCGCCCAACGGCACTTCGAGCACGTACGCGCTGCCGCTCATCCCCGGCACCTCGTGCGTCTGGAGCACGCCGCCGTGCGCCCGCACGATCCCGCGCACGATCGGCTCGTGCACCGGGTCTCCCCCGGCGAACGGCCCACGCACCTCGATCCGTACGACCTCACCGCGCTGCGCCGCCGCGACGACGACCGTCGAGTCGACGTAGCCGCCGCCGGGCACCACGCGGGCCTTGCCGGTCGAGTCGACCCCGGCGACGTCCGCGACCAGATGGGCGAGCGCGGTCACCAGCCGGGCCGCGTCCACCTCGGCCTCGATCGGCGGCGCGTGCACCGCGAACTGGGCGCGCCCGGGACCGATCAGCTCGACGGACGCGTCGATACCGGCCGTCACGACCGAGTCGAGCAGCACGTTCGCCTTGACCAGGTCCTCCGAGCCGGCGTCCAGGCGCTGGTAGCCGAGCACGTTGTCGACGAGCGTGGTCATCCGGGCATAGCCCGCGGCCAGGTGGTGCAGGATCTGGTTGGCCTCCGGCCACAGCTGGCCGGCCGGGTCGGCGGCGAGCGTGGAGAGTTCGCCGCGCAGCTCCTCCAGTGGCCCGCGCAGCGACTCGCCGAGAACGGCGGTGAGCTGGGCGTGCCGGGCGGTCAGCGCGGCCAGCTGCTCGGCCTGTGCTTCCAGTTCGGCGGTGTAGCGCTCGGCCCGGTCGGCCAGTTCCGCGCTGTGCCGTTCCGTCAGTTCCGTGACCTCGGTGGTGTGGCCCGCGGTCAGTTCGGCGACCTCGGCCGTGTGCTGCTCGCCGAGCTCCTCGTACGGCCTGCGGTCGGTGAACGTCATGACCGCGCCGACCAGCTGGTCCCCGTCCCGGACCGGGGCGGTGGTCAGGTCGACCGGCACCTGCGCACCGCTCTTGGACCACAGCACCTGTCCGCGCACCCGGTGCTTGCGGCCGGACCTGAGGGTGTCGGCGAGGGGCGACTCCTCGTACGGGAACGGTTCGCCCTCCGCCCGCGAGTGCAGGATCAGCGGATGCAGCTCCTGGCCGCCCAGATCGCTGGCGCGGAAGCCGAGGATCTGCGCGGCGGCGGGGTTGACCAGGACGACCCGGCCGTCGGTGTCCGTACCGACGACGCCCTCGGCCGCGGCTCGCAGAATCATCTCGGTCTGCCGCTGCGAACGGGCCAGTTCGGCCTCGGTGTCGACGGTGCCCGACAGGTCCCGTACGACGAGCATCAGCAGCTCGTCACCCGTGTAGCTGCCGCTGTAGCTGCTCTGGAAGTCCTTGTACGCGGCCTGCCCGTCTTCCAGGCTGGCGCTGGTGACCTCGACCGGGTACTCGGTGCCGTCGGTGCGCCGCGCGGTCATCCGCGTCGGCTTCGTGCGGACCCGGTCGTCGGCGGACTCGGGACGGCGCATCGATCCCGGAATCAGTTTGGAGTCGAACTCCGGCACCAGGTCGAGGAGCCCGCGCCCGACGAGTGCGGTGCCCGGCGTCTCGAACATTTCGAGGGCGATCGTGTTGGCGTTGACGACCGTGCCGTTGCAGTTGACGAGCAGCAGCCCGTCGGGGAGTGCATCGAGTATGGCTGCGAGGCGAGCAGCGCCTCGGGATGGCCTGCTGCTCACGACGACGCTTCCTCCCTGGTTACCGCACCTTGCCGACAGCGGGCCCCATCTTGCCCCTCGGGCCGCGGGCTGTCACGGAAGGAGTCTAAAGGCAGGAGCGGGGCGTGGGACGGCGGATGCGGGGGAGCTCTCACCAAGGTTCTGTGCATACGGTGCTCCGGACAGGGGTACGGACCCCCGTTCATCGGACGTTGGGGAGCACGGGCCGCAGATTGTTCCAGCGCGAGATCTCGCAGCCGTTGCTCCGGGCGAAGACCGTGTCGATGCTCCGTCCCCGCCAGGTACCGGTGACCCGGGCGGTCGCCGGACCCCCGAACTGCTGGGTGCACATCGCGCCCCGGGACACCGGCGCGAACGGGGCCGCGCCCTCCCGCGCCAGCTCCTCCAGCCGGTCGCAGGCCGGCTGTGCCGCCGGGTGGCTGCCGCCCGTCGGCCCGCACTCCAGCTCGAAGACGCCCTCGGCCGCGGGGTCCCCCGAACCCGAGACCGTCACCGTCAGCCGGGTACGGGCGTCGTCCCCGGACAGCAGCGGCAGCGGCAGCGGCAGCGGAAAGGATCCGCCGGCCGCGGTCGCGGCCGGCGCGGCGGCGGTCAGCGCGGCGAGGGACGCGGCGGCGGTGAGGGCGAGACGGCGCAACATACGGGCTCCTGTGCTCGGGCACTTCGGCGGGACGAATGGCCTCCGCCCTCACTGACTCGGCGGGACGAACGGCCTCCGCCCTCACTAACGCTTCGCGCGCCACGGCGTTGCGCAACGGCAGGCGCTTTGCCCTCGTGCCCGACTGCCTAGTACCGTAGGCAGCGATTGGTGGCGCAGTGCTCAGCTGTGACATCATCTGCACGCACCACTCGCGCTCGCGCGAGGTGTGCTGGAGGCGTCGCCTAGTCCGGTCTATGGCGCCGCACTGCTAATGCGGTTTGGGTCTTAAAGCCCATCGAGGGTTCAAATCCCTCCGCCTCCGCTCTCTGACCAGGGAGTTCAGCCCATCTTGGCTGAACTCCCTGAGTCGTTTTCAGAGCCGTTCTCAGAGTCGTTCTCACCCGCCTGATCGCACGGGTGACGTGACCAAGGGCCGGTCCCCGGCTACTTCCGGGTGGCGCAGGGGTCGCAGCAGGAGGGGGCCGGCTCGACGCAGATGGTGACGGTGTCGGTGTTGTCGGTGGGGTCGGGATCCTTTTCGTTGCCGGTGACGGTGGCGGTGTTGCTGATCGGACCGGCCTCGGTGGCCTTGGCCCGCAGCACGAGGGTGGCTCCGGCGCCGTCGGCCAGGGTGCCCACGGTCCACCGTCCGGTGGCCGGGTCGTAGCTTCCGGGGCCGTCGGCGGACAGGAAGGCGAGACCGTCCGGGAGCCGGTCGGTGACGGTGACGCCGGTGGCCCGGTTCGGGCCCGAGTTGTGGACGGTGACGCGGTAGGTCACGGTCTGGCCGACGGTGACGGTGGTCGCGTCGGCTGCCTTGACCACGCTCAGGTCGGCGGCCGGGTTGACCTGTGTGAGCTGCTCGTTGGAGGTGGACGTCAGCGGCTCCGGGGTCTCGCCGAGCCGGTTCTCGTAGGAGGCGGTGGCGGTGTTCCTGATCTGCTTGCCGCCGGCGGCCCGGTCGATGGTGACCCGGTATTCGGCCGTGGTCCCCGCCGGGAGGGTCTCGGTGTTGGGCAGGCTGCCGCCCTCCCCGGCCGTGGTGATGTTGCCGAGCATGAAGACGACCTTGCCGGCCCCGGCGTCGTAGTACGCCTGGTCGCCGTCGCGCGCGTCGGTCTTCGCGCCAGCGTTCGGGCCGTCGACGATGCGCAGGGAACCGGGCAGATACGTCGTGCCCTGCGGGATGACGTCGGTCAGGACGAGGTTCTCGGCCGCGCCGCCGCCCTCGTTCCTGGCATTGATGCGGTAGGTGACGACGTCGCCCACCTCCAGCGGTCCCGTGGGAGCGGCGGTCTTGGTGAGCACCAGGTAGGGGGCGGTGCCGAAGAAGATGCCGTCCAGGAAGTTGCCGATGCTCTGGTTGCCCCCGGCGGCGGAGACGGAACGGAAGGCGAAGCGCGTCAGCGTCTGGCCTGCCGGGACGGTGTAGGTGCCGGTGTAGTAGCCCCAGGCGGTGTTGCCGTCGGTGAAGCGTCTCTGCTGCACCGCGGCGCCCGGCGCGCCGATGTCCAGCGCCATGGTGTCGTCCCCCTGGCGGCCGCGGTGGTACAGCCGCCAGTACAGCTTCGTACCCGGTGTGGTGGGCAGGTCCTGGTAGAGCGTGGAGACCTGATTGGCGTTGAGCTCGGCGAACTGGGCGCCTTCGGCCGCCGGTACTCCGTTGAAGCCCGAGTGCCACAGCTCGATCATGTGGTCGGTGGCGGTGGTGAGCCAGCCCGGGACCCGCTTGGGTGCCTGCGTCTGTGAGGAGTCCGGCAGGATCTCCACACCGGTGACAACGGGCTGTTCGAAGCTGCCGTTGGCCAGGGCAACCCGGAGCGGAGCAGGAGGTGTGGACAAGGTTCTTCTCCTCAGGTCGACGCTGCTGGAACGCACCGCCGTCGGGCCGCGCAGCTGCGCGCCGCGGCGGAGCCGTGACACTCCGTAGCGCAATGCATCCGCGTGATCGCGTAAAGCGAGGGGCCGGATGGTTCGGCCAACCCCGCGCGGCAGGTTTGCCGACCCCGCCCCCGGACGACTCCCGCCGCACCGCCACCCGCACCGCCTACCGGTGCGCCGCGCCCGTCGCACCCGCCTCCTGGTTCACTCCCGCCCGCCCCGTCATGGCCGGAAGCCTCCGCTGCGCCTCCCGCACCCACCCCTGCTCAGGGTGAATCGGGCACCGTCGAAATTGACGCCTCGGGCGCCGTGGCGGCGACCGCGTGAACGTCCGTGGAGAGGGGGCCGCTGACGCGCGCCCCCGTGCCGCAGCCCTCGGCGCGGGGCTCCGGCCGCATGCGGACCCACCCTGTCCGCCGACCGCCCCGCAGGGGGCGCGGCACCCCGCCCACGCACCCCGCCGATCATGGTGTTTCCGCAGGCCGGGGCGGGTCTGGCTAATGGATTTCGCGCTACGGCACAGGTCATGTAATGTTGTTCTCGCAACGCCGACCGGGGAGAAAAAACCGGGAAGCACAAGCACTCGTAGCTTAACGGATAGAGCATCTGACTACGGATCAGAAGGTTGCAGGTTCGAATCCTGCCGAGTGCACACAGGCGAGAGGCCCCCAGGAGAAATCCCGGGGGCCTCTCGCGTTACCCGTACAGCTGCGAAGTACAGCAACCCTGTCAGCCGGTGCCGCCCATCGCGTCGGACAGCTTGCCGATTGCGTCGCGTACTTCTTCCTCGCTCGCCTCGGCATAGACCTCCATCGTGGTGCGCGGGGCAGGCTGGCGGGGCTTCAACGAGGACCGGGACTGCGCCTTCGTCGACGGGCTGTGCGGGACCGGGCTGCGCGTCCGTGAGTGGGCCGGCGTCCTGGACGTCGAGCTCCCGGCATCGGGGAGCGCGCGGATGGGGGAAGCACGGCTGGCGGCGAAGTGCGTCAAGGGGGCTGAGGAGGGGCGGACGTACTGGATACCGCGGCGGGTTCTGCAGTCGGTGGAGTGTTACGCGGATCCACTTGAGGGGTCGCGGGCCGAGGCGATCCGCCGTGTCCGCGTGCTGGACCGGGGCGATCTGCCGGGCCTGCGTCGTCCTGGCGGCCGACCTCATGAACGATCCGGCCGGCCTTTCGAGGGCGGCCCGTTCCTTGTCGCCAGAACTACGTGGTCCAGCACGGAAGTTGCCAGGTCAAAGCGGGTGCCCGGACATAATTCGCAGGCGTACGACGACAACGAGAACCTATTCTGCCCGTCATGACCGACTGGAAGAGTGTCGAGGCCGCCGACTGCGCCGTGCCCTTCGACCGCCCCATGGACGACCTCGTCCGGGAATTGTCCCGTGCGCTGGCAGATCCCGATCCGCTGGTCCGGGACGGCGCGCCCTACGCCGTCCTCGCTACCTGGATCGCCCGCGGCACGATCGAGAAGTCACGGCGGCTGGAACTGGGGGACCAGATGGCCGCCCGTTTCACCGACCCGCGGGTCGAGGCCCGCACCTTCGCGCCCCTCGTGCTCGACATGCTGGTGGCCGCGGGGGACTTCAAGGCCGGCTGGGTCGACGCGTTCGAGCGCTGGTACCCGGCCGAGCGGGATCTGCGCGGTCACGACGAGACCCTCGGCTGGCTTCACGCGGTGGCGCACGGCGCGGACCTGCTCGCCGCCTTCGGCTGCCACCTTGAGGTGGCGCCGGTGCGGATGCTGAACCTCGCCACCGCGAGGCTGACGGCGCACACCGACCACGTCTACGACCAACTGGAGGACGACCGCCTGGCCCGGGCGATCGCGCGCGTCCTCACCCGCACCGACCTGAGTGAACGCGACGCCGTCGGCTGGCTCGATCCAATCGCCGACCGCTTCGGGGCCGACCGCATCAGCACCCCGGTGCCCGCCCACATCAGCAACTGCCTGCGCACCCTGCGCCTGCTCTACATCCTCGCCGACCGGGGCGTGCGCCCCACCAGCGAACTGCCCGCGGAACCCCTCCACCACCGCGACGCGATCAAGTCCGGCATTGCCACCGTCCTCGACCGGATCGTCAGACGCTGACCCGGGACGACGGGGCCCGACCTGGTCGCGCACACCGGCCGCCCCTCAAGGAGAGCGGCGGGGCCCGGGGCCGTACGCCGCTGACGATCACGCAAGGTAACCAGTCGGCCGGACGCCTCTGAGGACTGGCGACAGTTGAGTACGAGAGCCCGCCAGCCGACCCCGTCCTGCCGCCGAGGCGGTCGGGAAGACAGATGAAGGTGCTCTGCCGTGCCGGGGTGGTGGTTTTCGGACCAGGAGTCCGTGGCCTGGGCTATCGGGTGCTGAAGCGGCGGTAGAGGTTTCGGGCTACGTTCACTCCGGGGCCGCCGTAGCCGATGACGTCGACGCGTCCGTCACCGGTGATGTCGGCGACGAAGCGGGGGTGGTGGCGGGCCCGCCAGGTGCCGGCGTCGTCAGAACCTCGCGCCGCTCGTTGATCACGGCGGCCACGGCCAGGTGCCGGAGCTTGACGACGTGGTGCTCCCAGCGGTTTCCGTCCGGCGTCTCGACGTCGGTGAGCCACCGGTTCACCCGGCTGTTCTCGTAGATCGGACGTTCCCCGTTGGATCTTCCACCGCATCGCTGTGGCCCCTCCCGATCGACCTCCAGCATCGCTGACAGGGTGGAATTGCCACCTGGCCAAGCCGGATTGTGCGTTGGCGAGCGTCTGGCCATGCCTGGGCGGCGGCGAGAGCTGTTTGCTGGTGGCGGCTACAGGGCCAGGGCCCGCATGAACAGCCGTGCCCGTGTGAACAGCCGTGCCGGGGGTGAGGTCGGTCAGGTGGCGATGTCCGCGGTCGGCCGGGGTGTGGCCGCCAGGCGTCGGGATCGCATGGCCAGGATGATCATGACCGCCGGGATCAGGAGGTCGTTGACGAGGACTCCGCCGGTGTTGCCGGGGGCGTGGTCACCGTGGGCGAACCACTGGTGGACGTGGCCGGCCGCGGCTCCCCAGAGGAACATCCCGCCGCCGAGCCCGATGGTGATGCGCTCGCGCGCGGATGCCGAGGCGGCCCGGAAGCCCATGACGGCCAGCCCGAGGTTGGCGAAGGCGATCTCGAACATGAAAGGCGTCCGGTCGAAGCCGATCGCGGTGGCCATGACGTCCGGGAAGGCGAGGAACGCGACCGTCATCCACAGGCTGCCGCAGCCGAAGGCGCCGATGGCCCACCAGCGCTGCCAGGTTTCCAGCGCCTGCTGGGGTGACTGGGCGCGGCGGGTCCGTACGAAGGCTCCGACGGCCGGCACCACGATCCAGACCAGGGGGAACGCGGACTGGGCGAGATAGGAGAAGGTATCCATGCCTCAGTCTTACCTAGTTAATATTAACCGGTCAAGAGTTAGGTATAGTGGTGGTGTGGATGATGGACTCGCAGACCTGCTGCACCGCGTGGTCATGCTGCTGGGCGAGGCCGCCCGGCAGCGCACGGATGACCCCGACGGCTTGACCTACAGCCAGATACGACTTCTGGGCACGCTGGAGGACATCGAGCCGGCGACGCAGCATCGGCTGGCGCAGGCGCTGTCGGTGTCGGACCCGGCGATCAGCCGGGCGCTACGACCGCTCGAAGCGGGTGGCCTGGTGCAGATCACCGTCGACCCCGAACACGCGCGGCGGCGGCTGGTCCGCCTCACCGAGGCCGGCCGGAAAGCCTTCCACACCGCCGGAAAGCCGCTCTACGACGAGCTCCGCGCCGGGCTGGTCGCGGCCGGGTTTCCCTACGAGCGCTACCTCGAAGACACCCTTCGGCTGGCCGAGTTCCTCGCATCCGACTGAGGACGCTTCTGCGTGGACGGGTGCCGGTGGGCCTGCTGCTGTCCGGGCCGCTGACTTCGAGCGACTGCTGCCGGCCCGAATGGACGCTGCCCTCCGGGACCGTGACCGCTGCGGCGGAGCCGCCGTCTCGGGGCGGGGCTGTCACTGCCGTCCGCCAACGTCTTTCTGAGGGGTGTTCATGGCTATGGGATGGCAGTGCACCGGGCTGCGGTGGCCCGACGCGCAGGGGCCGCCCGTGCTGGGCTGGCGGCGGGGCGCGGTCGTGCGGGTGAGTGCGCAGGCGTACGGGACGGAGTTCGGGTTCCGGGCCGAGGGGGCGCGGCGGTGCGTCGGGGCGCGCGGGAATGCGTGTCCGGTGGGGGCCGTGGTGTCGGGGCGGAGCACGGGGGCGCGGTGTCCGGAGTGCGCGCGGCTGGACCGGGCGCATTCGGTGGCCGCCGACACGATCGCCGACGACCCGAGGACGTACCGCGTGTATCTGGCCTGGTTCGGGCCGGGGATGGTGAAGGTCGGGATCACCGCCGAGGAGCGGGAGGCGGCGCGGCTGCGTGAGCAGGGGGCCGTGGTGTTCAGCTGGCTGGGGCGGGGGCCGTTGATGGCGTGCCGGCGGACCGAGGAGCTGCTGCGGTCGGCACTCGGGGTGCCGGACCGGATTCCGTACGCGAGGAAGCGGGCGGTGCGCGGGGCGCTGCCGGGGGCGGCGGAGCGGCGTGCCGAGGTGGCGGAGCTCTACGGGCGGGCCGTGGCGCTGGAGGGGGCCGGGTGGCCGGAGTCGCTGGAGCGGCTGCCGTTCGAGGCGGTCGATCATGCCGGGCTGTTCGGGCTCGACGGGGTGGTCGAGGTGGCCTCGGCGGTGACCGAGTTGGTGGCCGGGGGCACGGTCGCGGGGCGGCTGGTGGCGGCGGCCGGGCCGGATCTGCATCTGGCGACGGAGACGGCGGGGGTGGTGGTGCTGGACACCCGGCTGATGACCGGGTGGGGGCTGGTGGCCGCGGACCCGCGGGCCGGGGTGGGGGTGCCGGTGGCGGACATCGGGGGCGGTGGCGTGCAGGACGGGTTGTTCTGAGATCGTCGATCGTCGGACCGGCCGGGTGGTGAACGGTGAGAGGGACGTGGGATGAGCGGTGACGCCGATGACGTCGTGCGGTTTTGGGAGCGGCTGGGGCTGCCCGGGATCATCGATGTCCATACGCACTTCATGCCGGAGCGGGTGCTGGCCAAGGTCTGGGCGTACTTCGACTCCGCGGGGCCGCTGACCGGGATGGAGTGGCCGATCGAGTACCGGCACGACGAGGACGAACGGCTGGGGCTGCTGCGGTCGTTCGGCGTGCTCCGGTTCACCTCGATGCTCTACCCGCACAAGGCGGGGATGGCCGCCTGGCTGAACGGCTGGGCGGCCGACTTCGCGCGCCGGGTGCCGGACTGCCTGCACACCGCGACGTTCTTCCCGGAGGAGGGCGTGGAACGGTATGTGCGCGAGGCCGTCGAGGCGGGGGCGCGGGTCTTCAAGTCGCACCTCCAGGTCGGCGCGTACGACCCGAATGACCCGCTGCTCGAACCCGTCTGGGGGCTGCTCGCGGAGGCCGGGATCCCGGTGGTGATGCACTGCGGTTCGGGGCCGGCGCCCGGCAAGTACACGGGGCCCGAACCGGTCGGCCGGCTGCTCGCCCGGCACCCGCGGCTGCGGCTGATCGTGGCGCACCTGGGGATGCCGGAGTACGCGGAGTTCCTGGCGCTGGCGGAGACGTACCCCGAGGTACGGCTCGACACGACGATGGCGTTCACGGACTTCACGGAGGACTTCTCCCCGTTCCCGGTGGCCGAGCGGGGGCGGCTCGCCGCGCTCGGGGACCGGATCCTGCTGGGCACGGACTTCCCGAACATCCCGTATCCGTACGCGCACCAACTGCACGCGCTGGAACGGCTGGAGCTGGGCGACGACTGGCTGCGGGCGGTCTGTCACGGGAATGCGCGCGCCCTGTTCGCGGCCGGCTGACGGCCCGTCGGGGGTGTCACTTTCTCAGGGAATTCACAGATTCGGGTAAGGGCCCTTTCAGGGGAGCCTCACAGGGTTGGGGCATGACGACGACGACCTCGCCCCAGGGGCGTACCGAACTGCTGAGGGCGGACCGCACCCCCGTCCGTGTGCTGGTGGTGGACGACGAGGCCCCGCTCGCCGAGCTGCTGTCCATGGCGCTGCGTTACGAGGGCTGGGAGGTGCGCAGCGCCGGGGACGGTGCCGGGGCCGTACGGATGGCGCGCGACTTCCGGCCCGACGCGGTGGTCCTCGACGTGATGCTGCCCGACACGGACGGGTTCGCCGTGCTCGGCAGACTCCGGCGGGAGCTCTCCGAGGTCCCCGTCCTCTTCCTGACCGCGCGCGACGCGGTGGAGGACCGGATCGCGGGGCTGACGGCGGGCGGCGACGACTACGTCACCAAGCCGTTCAGCCTGGAGGAGGTCGTGGCGCGGCTGCGCGGGCTGATCCGGCGCTCCGGCACGACGGCCGTACGCAGCGAGTCGACGCTCGTGGTCGGCGATCTGACCCTGGACGAGGACAGCCACGAGGTGAGCCGGGGCGGGACGTCCATCCACCTCACCGCGACCGAGTTCGAGCTGCTGCGCTTCCTGATGCGCAATCCGCGGCGGGTGCTGAGCAAGGCGCAGATCCTCGACCGGGTCTGGAACTACGACTTCGGCGGGCAGGCGAACGTCGTCGAGCTGTACATCTCGTACCTGCGCAAGAAGATCGACGCGGGACGGTCGTCGATGATCCACACCCGGCGCGGGGCGGGATATCTCATCAAGCCCGGTGAGTAGGCACCCCCGCGGGTGGCGGGGGCCGTGGACGCTGCGGACCCGGCTGGTGGTCTCGGCGGTCACGCTGATCGCCGTCGTCGCCGCGGTCATCGGGACGGTCACCACCATCGCCTACCGCAGCTACATGTACGGCAAGCTCGACGACCAGCTGGCCGCCATCGCCGTACGGGCCGCGAAGCCGCCCGGCGGGGGACCGATGCCCGGCGGCGGTGTCCCGCAGAGCCTCGACCCGCTGGCCTTCGTGGACGCGCGCGGGCTGCCCGTCGACGCCTTCGGGGCCGTGGTGGCGGACGGCGCGGTCACCGACTCGCGCGTCGTCGTGGAGACCACCACGCCGGGGCCCTGGGCCGAGGACGCCGGGCAGCCGATGACCGCGGCCCAGGGCACGGCACTGGAGGCGGCGGAGCTCTCCGCCGGGGAGGAACCGCGCACCGTCGATCTGCCCGGGCTCGGCTCCAGCCGGGTGGAGGCGGTCACGGACCCGCACGGCAGGACCGTCCTCGTCGGCATCCCCGCCACCGAGGTGAGCTCCGCCCTCACCACCCTGATCCTCGTCGAGGTCTGCGTCACCGGCGCCGGTCTGATCGCGGCCGGGCTCGCGGGCGCCGCCATCGTCGGCGTCGCACTGCGCCCGCTGCGCCGGGTCGCCGCGACCGCGACCCTGGTCTCCGAACTCCCGTTGCACAGCGGCGAGGTGGCCCCCCTGGAACGGGTTCCGGAGGCCGAGGCCGACCCCCGGACCGAGGTCGGCCAGGTGGGCGCGGCGCTCAACCGGATGCTGGGCCACGTCGGTTCGGCACTGGAGGCGCGGCAGGAGAGCGAGACACGGGTACGGCAGTTCGTCGCGGACGCCAGCCACGAGCTGCGCACCCCGCTGGCCTCGATCCGCGGATACGCCGAACTGACCCGGCGCGGCCACGAGGAGACCGGCCCCGACACCCGGCACGCCCTGGCCCGGATCGAGTCCGAGGCGGAGCGGATGACGGGCATGGTGGAGGATCTGCTGCTGCTCGCCCGGCTGGACGCCGGCCGCCCGCTCGGCCTGGAGAGCACCGACCTCTCCCCGGTCGTCGTCGACGCGGTGAGCGATGCCCGTGCCGCCGGGGAGCACGGCCACCACTGGCGCCTCGAACTGCCGGACGAGCCCGCGACCGTGCGCGGCGATCCGACCCGGCTCCATCAGGTGCTGGTCAATCTCCTGGCGAACGCCCGCACCCACACCCCGCCGGGGACGACCGTCACCGTCCGGGTGCGGTCCGCGGCCGGCAGGCCCTGGGTGGTGCTGGAGGTCGCGGACGACGGGCCCGGCATCCCGCCCGAGCTGCTGCCGCACGTCTTCGAGCGATTCGCACGGGGTGACGCCTCGCGCTCCCGCGGCGCGGGCTCCACCGGGCTCGGGCTCGCCATCGTGCAGGCCGTCGTCGCCGCGCACGGCGGCCGGGTCGAGGTCGAATCGGTGCCGGGACGCACGGTGTTCGCCGTCCGTCTGCCCGCCCTTCCTCCGGCCGCGTCGCACTCACAGCATGGGGACAGGCTCAGCACACCGGCGTGACAGCGGGGGTGGCGAGTGTCGTTCCCATGCGAACCGACACTCCCTGGAGCACCCTGCCGGCCCGGGACCACCTCCTCGCCGGAGCGGTCGATGCGGCAGATGCCCCCGTACTCGACGTGGTGGTACCCGTCCACAACGAGGAGAAGGACCTCGAACCGTGTGTGCTGCGCCTGCACGACCATCTGGCGCGCACCTTCCCGTACGCCTTCCGGATCACCGTCGCGGACAACGCCAGCACCGACCGCACACCGCAGGTGGCGGCCCGGCTCGCGGACCGGCTGCCCCGGGTGCGGTCGCACCGGCTGGAGGAGAAGGGCCGGGGGCGGGCGCTGCGTACCGTCTGGTCGGGCTCGGAGGCCCCGGTGCTGGCCTATATGGACGTCGACCTGTCCACCGACCTCAACGCGCTGCTGCCGCTGGTCGCGCCGCTCATCTCGGGCCACTCCGACCTGGCCATCGGCTCCCGGCTGTCCCGTAGTTCGCGGGTGGTGCGCGGATCGAAGCGGGAGTTCATCTCGCGCGCCTACAACCTCATCCTCCGCTCGTCGCTGGCCGCCCGGTTCAGCGACGCGCAGTGCGGGTTCAAGGCCATCCGGCGCGATGTCGCGGAGCGGCTGCTGCCGATGGTGGAGGACTCGGGGTGGTTCTTCGACACCGAGCTGCTGGTGCTCGCCGAACGCGCCGGGTTGCGCATCCACGAGGTGCCGGTCGACTGGGTCGACGACCCCGACTCCACCGTCCACATCGTGCGGACGGCGGCCGAGGACCTGAAAGGCGTGTGGCGGGTGGGGCGGGCGCTGGCGGTCGGCGCGCTGCCGCTGGACCGGCTGGCGCGGCCCTTCGGGGACGATCCGCGCGACCGGGCGCTGAGCGGGGTGCCGGGCGGACTGGCCCGCCAGCTCGTCGGGTTCTGTGTCGTCGGCGCCCTCTCCACGCTCTGCTACCTCGCCCTGTACTCGCTGTTCCGGCTGGGCGTGGGCCCGCAGCTCGCCAACGGCGGCGCGCTGCTGGTGTCGGCCGTCGCCAATACGGCGGCCAACCGGAGGCTCACCTTCGGCGTACGCGGCCGGGGCGGGGCCGTACGCCACCAGGCGCAGGGCCTGGTCGTCTTCGCCATCGGTCTCGCGCTGACCAGCGGCTCGCTGGCCGCGCTGGGAGCGGCCTCCGGATCGCCCTCGCACGCCACGGAACTCGCCGTGCTGATCGCGGCCAACCTCGCGGCGACGGTGCTGCGCTTCCTGCTCTTCCGCGCCTGGGTCTTCCCGGAGCGGGCCGCGGCGCAGGCCCGCCCGGCCGGGCACGCCGACGACACCCACCACGAACTGGGGAATGCCCGATGACCACGCCGCATCCCGACCACCTCCCGGCCCCGCCGGGCGCGCCGTCCACCGCGCCGGCCCCTGTGCCGTCCACCGCGCCGGCCCACGGCCGCCCGAACAGGTCCCTGGCGCACCGCGTGTGGCGGGGCAGGCCCGAGGATCCGCGCTGGGCGCGGCCCGCCTTCCTCGCCCTGCTGCTGGTCATCGGGGCCGCGTACCTGTGGAATCTCAGCGCCTCCGGATACGCCAACTCCTTCTACTCCGCGGCCGTCCAGGCGGGCAGCCGGAGCTGGAAGGCCCTCTTCTTCGGCTCGCTGGACGCGGCCGGCGCGATCACCGTCGACAAGCCCCCGGCCTCGCTCTGGCCGATGGCCCTGTCGGTACGGATCCTCGGCCTCAACTCCTGGGCGATCCTGGTGCCGCAGGTGGTGATGGGGGTGGCGACGGCCGGGGTGCTGTACGCGGCTGTGCGCCGCCGGTTCAACGCCGTGGCCGGGCTGATCACGATGGCGGTGTTCGCGCTCACGCCCGTCGCCGCGCTGATGTTCCGCTTCAACAACCCGGACGCGCTGCTGGCGCTGCTGATGACCGCCACCGTCTACTGCGTGCTGCGCGCCATGGAGAACGGCCGGACCAAGTGGCTGGTGTGGGCGGGCGTCGCGGTCGGGTTCGCCTTCCTGACCAAGACCCTCCAGGCGTTCCTGATCCTGCCGCCGCTGGCCGTGCTGTACGCGGTGTTCGCGCCGGTACCCGTACGCAAGAGGCTCGGCCAACTCGCGCTCTCGGCCCTCGTGACGGTCGTCGCGGGCGGCTGGTGGGTCGCGATCGTCGAACTGTGGCCCGCCTCGTCGCGTCCGTACATCGGCGGCTCGCAGAACAACTCCTTCCTGGAGCTGACCTTCGGCTACAACGGTCTCGGCCGGATCAACGGCGACGAGACCGGCAGTGTCGGAGGCGGTGGGGGCGGCGGCGGCGCCGGCGGCCAGTGGGGCGAGACCGGCGTCGGCCGGATGTTCGACTCCGAGATCGGCGGCCAGATCTCCTGGCTGCTGCCCGCCGCGCTGATCCTCCTCGTCGCGGGTGTCTGGCTGACCTGGCGGGCCGGGCGCACCGACACGGCCCGTGCGGCGTTCCTCGCCTGGGGCGGTTCGCTGCTGATGACCGCGGTCGTCTTCAGCTTCATGGCCGGCATCTTCCACCAGTACTACACGGTCGCCCTGGCGCCGTATCTCGCGGCGCTCACCGGTATGGGCGCGACGGTCCTGTGGGAGGAGCGGTCCCGCTGGTGGGCGGGTGCCACGCTCGGCGTCACGGTCGCCGTGACGGCGTACTGGGCGTACGTGCTGCTGGGGCGGACCCCGGACTACCTGCCGTGGCTGCGCACGGCCGTGCCGGCCGCCGGGATCGCCGGTGCGCTGGGTCTGCTGCTCGTGTCCCGGCTGGGGCGCCGGTCGGCGCTCGTCGTCGTGGGGCTGGGCCTCGCCGCGTCGCTGGCCGGGCCGTCCGCGTACGCCGCGAGCACACTGAACACCGGGCACCAGGGCTCGATCGTGACGGCCGGCCCGTCCTCGGGCGGCATGGGCGGTCCCGGCGGCAGGGGTGGCGGCGGACGCGGTGGTCCCGGCGGCGGGATGCGTCTCCCGGGGCAGGGCCATCAGCAGGGCAATCAGCAGGGTGGCGGCATGGGGCAGCCTCCGACCGGCACCCCGCCCGGCCAGGGCCAGGGCCAGATCCAGGGCCAGGTGCCGGGCCGGCCCGGCACCTCGCAGAACGGCCGGCAGCCCGGCGCCATGCCCGGCATGCCCGGCATGGGCGAAGGCTTCGGGGGCGGCGGCATGGGCGGGCTGCTCAACGGCGCGTCCGTCGGCGCCGAGGCCAGGAAGATCCTGGAGGAGAACGCCGGGGACTACACCTGGGCCGCCGCCGCCATCGGATCCCAGAACGCCGCGAGCTACCAACTCGCCACCGAAGAACCGGTGATGGCGATCGGAGGCTTCAACGGCAGCGACCCGTCCCCGACGCTCGACCGGTTCGAGCAGTACGTTGAGGACGGCAGGATCCACTATTTCATCGCGGGCGGAATGGGCGGGGGCGGCGGCACCGGCCCCTCCTCGCAGATCTCCTCCTGGGTGGAGGACAACTTCAAGGAGGTCACGGTCGGCAGCGCCACCTTCTACGACCTGACCCGGCCGAAGCAGAGCAGCTGAGGCTCAGCGCCGCAGCAGCAGGTCGGCGACCACCGGGCGGTGGTCCGAGGCGAGCGTCTCGGCCACCGCCGCGTCGCGGACCTGTACGGAATCCTTCGACACCGCCACGTAGTCGATCCGCTGCACCGGATCCTGCGCCGGGTACGTCGGCCCGCCGGGCTCGACGTCCGTCAGCCGCTCCCACAGCGGGGCGAGCTCGGGAGCGTCCGGGGCCGCGTTGAAGTCGCCGAGCAGGATCTGCCGCACCTTCTGCCGCCCGGCCCCCGGCCCCGGTGCCCCGTCCTGCGCCATGATCCGGCGGGTGTCGGCGATCTGGGCGGTCCGTACGGACGGGTCGGCGCGGTAGTCGAGATGCGTCACGTACACGTGCACGGGCAGTCCCTTCACCCGGAGGACCACCTCGCCGAAGCCGGGCGCGGGGGCCGGCACCGGGTTCGCGTCCTGGGTGGAGAGCCGGGTGATCTCGTGGTTCTCGGTGCTCGTCATCCGGTACCTGGACAGCACCGCGACCCCGAACTCGCGCCGGGGCGCACCGGGTGTCCCGGGATCGAGGCTGTATATCGGGGCGAACGAGACGTGCATGTGCAGCCGCTCGGCCAGTTCACCCGCCAGGTCGCGCCACTGGCTGCGGGTGCCCCAGTGGACGTCGACCTCCTGGAGGCCGATCACATCGGCGTCCAGCGCGCGCAGTTCGGCCGCCTGCCGGTCGAGATCGAAGACGTTGTCCATGCCGGCGCCCGCATGGATGTTGTAGGTGGCCACGCGCAGCGGCACCGCGTGCCCCTGCCCGGCGGCCGACGCGGGAGGCGCGAGGACGGCCCCCGACAGGCCCGCTGCGATGAGCACGTCCACCGTACGACGACGCAGTGACATACCACTCCAGTCCTTGTCGAATCAGCGGCGAGCACGGTATCGCGCGGAAATGAGTTGTACACCGTATAAGGCGAGCTATACGGTGTACGTCTTATCCCTGTACGCCGTATAAGAAACAGAACGCAGGAGTCCGCATGACGGCGACCGTCGCCGAGCAGAACCACCTCTCGCCGCCGAGACATCCGCAACGCTGGTTGATCCTCGGCGTCATCTGCCTCGCTCAGCTCACCGTGCTGCTCGACAACACCGTGCTCAACGTGGCGATCCCCTCCCTCACCCAGGAGCTGAACGCCTCCACCGCCGATGTGCAGTGGATGATCAACGCCTACTCGCTGGTCCAGTCGGGTCTGCTGCTCACGGCCGGCAGCTCCGCCGACCGCTACGGCCGCAAGAAGATGCTGGTCGCCGGGCTCGCCCTGTTCGGCATCGGTTCACTGGTGGCCGGGCTCGCCCAGACGTCCGCGCAGCTCATCGCCGCCCGTGCGGGCATGGGCATCGGCGGCGCGCTGCTGATGACGACGACCCTGGCGGTCATCGTGCAGATCTTCGACGACTCCGAGCGGGTCAAGGCCATCGGCATCTGGTCGACCGTCAGCTCGCTCGGCTTCGCCGTCGGACCGCTGATCGGCGGCGTGATGCTCGACCACTTCTGGTGGGGCGCGATCTTCCTGATCAACATCCCCGTCGCCGTCATCGGCCTGGCCGCCGTTACCCGGCTCGTCCCGGAGTCCAGGAACTCCAGCGGCGAGCGCCCCGACCTGCTCGGCGCGCTGCTGTCCACCATCGGTATGGCTTCCGTCGTGTACGCGATCATCTCCGGCCCGGAGCACGGCTGGACGTCGGGCCGGGTGCTGCTGACCGCCTTCATCGGGATCGCCGTCCTCGCCGGATTCGTGCTGTGGGAGCTGCGCATCCCGTATCCGATGCTGGACATGCACTTCTTCCGGGACCAGAAGTTCATCGGGGCGGTCGCGGGCGCGGTCCTGGTCGCCTTCGGGATGGGCGGTTCGCTCTTCCTGCTCACCCAGCAGCTCCAGTTCGTCCTCGGCTACGGGCCGCTGGAGGCCGGTCTGCGGACGGCTCCGCTGGCGCTGAGCGTCGTCGCCCTCAACCTCACCGGACTGGGCGCCAGGCTGGTGCCCAAGCTGGGCACTCCGGTGACCATCGCTGCCGGGATGAGCCTGCTGGCCGCCGGTCTCGCCGCGATCGCGCTGCTCGGCGGCGACGGCTACGGCGGCATGCTGCTCGGCCTGGTCGTGATGGGCGCCGGCATCGCGTTGGCCATGCCCGCCATGGCCAACGCGATCATGAGCGCCATTCCGCCGGAGAAGGCGGGCGTGGGCGCGGGGGTCAACGGCACGCTCGCCGAATTCGGCAACGGGCTGGGGGTCGCCGTCCTCGGCGCGGTGCTCAACTCCCGGTTCGGGGCGCTCGTACCGGCCGCCGTCGGGGCGGCCTCACTGCCCGCCGCGCTGGCCTCGGCCACCGACGACGGGGAGCGGGCGCGGATCACGGACGCCTTCGCCTCGGGGCTGGAGACCAGCCAGCTCGTCGGAGCGGTGGCGGTGCTGGCCGGCGGCCTGCTGGCCGCGGCGCTCCTGCGCCGTGCGGAGCGGGCAGAATCGGCCCGGGTGGACTCGGCCGGGGCCGGGGCGGCGGCATAGCATCGAGACGGGGCGCATCGGACCGTACGAATCCGCTTCCTGCGCACGGGTACGCGTCCGGTCCGTCCCGCCGGCAAGACGAGGAGAGTGCCATGGTGTCCGCGGCCGACCGCATGAAGAACCCTGCCAGGACCAGTGTGTGGCTGGATCAGCGGGCACCGTCGCGCGCCCGCAAACCGGATAAGCCGGCCGGTCTCGACCGGGACAGGATCACCGCTGCCTCGGTCCGCCTGCTGGACGCCGAGGGCCTCGCCAAGTTCTCCATGCGCCGGCTCGCCGCCGAGCTGGACGTCACCGCGATGTCCCTCTACTGGTACGTGGACACCAAGGACGATCTGCTGGAGCTGGCCCTCGACTCGGTCTACAACGAGATCGCGCCTCCTCGGGAGGACGCGCACTGGCACGACCGGCTGCGCGAACTGGCGACCGCCTACCGGCAGCTGCTGATCCGGCACGTCTGGGTGTCGCCGCTCGCCGGGCACTTCCTCAACATGGGCCCGCACTCGATGCTGTTCTCGTACGCCGTCCAGGACGTGATCCGGGCGACGGGCCTGCCGCTGCACCAGCAGACGGGGGCGCTCTCCGCGGTCTTCCAGTTCGTGTACGGATTCGGCACCATCGAGGGCCACTTCGTGCAGCGCAGCGTCGAGTCGGGGATCAGTCAGGACGAGTTCTTCCGGCAGTCCCTGGGCGCCATCCGGAGCCAGCCGCAGCTCAGGCGGATCGTGGAGTACTCGCAGGACCTGATGGTCGCCCGCGGCGGCGACACGGTCGAGGAGATGCGCGACCGGGACTTCACCTTCGCGCTGGACCTGCTGATCGCGGGCATCGAGGCGATGCGGGACCGCTGAGCTCCGGCCCGCCTGTACGCCGGTCCTCGGCCTGTACGCCGGTCCTCGGCCTGTACGCCGGTCCCCGGCCCGAAGGACCCTGCCGTCGGTGCGGCCGGCAGCCGGGCCCGCGCGAGCAGGCCCGGCGACGGAAGGTGCGCCGGTATCCGGAAGGGCAGCCGGGAGCGGCCGTCAGCTGCCGGACGCGAGAGACGCGGGGAAGCCCCCGGTGGCGACCGGACCCCACCGCTCCGGAGTGATCCGGATGATCGACTTGCCCTGCTTCACCATCGCCGCCCGGTACTCGTCCCAGTCCGGGTGCTCACCCGAGATGTTCCGGAAGTACTCGACGAGCGGCTCGACCGAATCCGGCGAGTCGATCACCTCGGCCGTGCCGTCGATCTGCACCCACGGCCCGTTCCAGTCGTCCGACAGCACGATGACGCTCACCCGCGCGTCCCGTTTCGCGTTGCGGGTCTTGGCCCGTTCGGGGTAGGTGGAGACGACGATCCGGCCCGCGTCGTCGACCCCGCAGGTCAGCGGGGAGCCCTGGGGACGGCCGTCGGACCGGGTGGTCAGCAGGATCGCCCGGTGCCGGGGCCGTACGAAAGCAAGCAGCTCGTCGAGTTCCACAGCGGTGTTCGTAGCGATGTGGGGTGCCATGTCCGCAGACTACGACGGCAGGGACGCACCCTGCACGGCCTGGATGTCCAGCTCGATCCGCAGCGTCGTACCGATCGCCGAGATGCCCGCCTGCACCACCTGGTTGTAGTTCATGGCGAAGTCCTCGCGGCGCAGCTCGGCCGTTGCGCTGAACGCCGCACGCACCCCGCCCCACGGGTCCGGGCCGGTCCCGAGGTAGCTCAGGTTCAGGTCGACCGGGCGCACGACGCCGTGCAGCGACAGCTCACCGTGGACCAGCCAGCGGTCGGGGCCCGCCGGGGTCAGCCCGTTGGAGCGGTAGGTGATCTCCGGGAAGCGGTCCGAGTCCAGGAAGTCCGGGGAGCGCAGGTGCTTGTCGCGCATCCCGTTGCCGGTGTCGATGCTGGCCGCGTTGATGACGGCGTCGACCCGGGACCGGTGGACCTCCTCCGCGATCTCGATGCGGCCGCCGAACTCGGTGAACCGGCCGTGCACGCTGGAGATCCCCAGGTGCTGCGCGACCGCGCCCACCGAGGAGTGCGCCGGATCCAGCGACCAGGCGCCCGGCGGCGGCAGCTCCACACCGCCCTGGCGGGCCAGTACCACCGTGCCGGCCTCGGCGCGCCCGCTCGCCGTGACGAGGGCGGTGGAGGCGGCGGGGGCGTACCCGACCGCCGTGACGATCACTGTGTACGCGCCGGCCTGGAGGGGGGTGTCGGTCCGTACCGTCCCGTCCTCGTCGGCAGTGGCCCGCAGCACCTGCGTGCCGGACATGTCGGTGACCGTCACGACCGCGTGCTGGACCGCCCAGCCGTCCCGCGTCCGTACCTGTGCGCGAAGTCCCATCCCGTTCTCTCTCCTTGCTCAACGACTCAATGAGTCGGGCCCCGGGGCGAGGACGGCAGGCCGTCCCCTGCCTGCCGTCCCCCGCCACCGGGGCCCATTTCCACCGGCCGGTACAGCGTCTCCGCTCGAAACGCCGACCCGCCAGGGGTCTGTGGTTACTCGCCGGGGTGGGCGAGCTCGATGTCGTGGCCGTCGACCCCGCGACCGGCCACGGTCAGCGCGCCGGCCACCGGCGGGTAGCCGGTCGCGACGACCGAGTACTCGCCCGCGTCCAGGTCGGTGAAGGCGTACGCCCCGTCCTCCCCGGTCATCGAGGTGGCGACGACATTGCCCGCCGCGTCGACCAGTGTGACCCGGGCGTCCGGCAGCGGCCGCCGGCCGGAACCGGCCCGCACGACACCCTGCACCAGCGCACCGGCCTGCAGCGCGGCCTCGATCCGGGTGACACCCTGGCCGCCGATCTCCACCGGCAGCGCCAGCGGACGGAACCCGGCGGCGTTCACCGCGACGGTCACCGGACCGGGGACCAGCTCACCGAAGGCGAACTCGCCCGCCTCGCCGGACTTGCCGGTGGCCAGCACATCGCCGCGCACATCGGTCACGACGACCATGGCGCCGTCGACCGGCGCGGCGGTCTCGGCGGTCCGCACCGTCCCGGCCAGGCCGCTCGTACCCGAGAGCAGGATGTCGTACGAGAGCGGCTCGTCACCGACGACCACGGTGGACGCCTGCGGCTGGAAGCCGTCGGCGGACGCGATCAGGACGTAGCTGCCGGAGCCCGGCGCGTCCAGTGCGTAGCCGCCGTCGGCCTGGGCGACGGAGCGTCCCAGCTGCCGGCCGGCCAGCGAGATCAGCGTGACGGCGGCCCGGGCGACGGGGGCGCCCTCGGCGCCGCGCACCACACCGTGCACGGTCGTGCCCTGAAGGGTGGCGACAGGGGCTTCCAGGGTGTCGGCCGGGGTGGCCCCGGCCGTTCCCCCGGAGACCGGCGCGGCCGTGACGGCGGCGGTGGCGGCCGTGGTGACCGGTGCATCGACCGCTTCCGCGACGGGGGACTCGGCCGTGGCCGGAGCGTCGTTCGCCGCGTTCGTCTTCAGCGCGACCTCCTTGATGAAGATCGTGATCACGAAGGCGATCAGCGCGGCCGGTGCGGCGTACAGGAAGACATCGCCGACACCGTGCCCGTAGGCGCTCTCCACGACCGTGCGGAACGGCGCGGGCAGCTTGTCCAGGTCGGGGATGCCCCCGCCGCCGGTGCCGCCGTGGCCCATGGCGGCGCCCTGGGGACCGAGGTCCGCGAGGCCGTCCTTGACGTAGTGGGTGACGCGGTTCGCCATGACGGCGCCCAGCGCCGAGACGCCGATCGCACCACCGAGCGAACGGAAGAAGGTGACGACGGAGCTGGCCGAGCCGAGGTCGGACGGAGCGACCTGGTTCTGCGTGGCGAGCACCAGGTTCTGCATCATCATGCCGATGCCGAGACCCATGACGGCCATGAAGATCGCGATGTGCCAGTACTCCGTGTCGTACCGGATGGTGCCCAGCAGCCCGAGCCCGGCGGTGACCAGGAAGCCACCGGTGACGAGCCAGGCCTTCCAGCGGCCGGTCTTGGTGATGACCTGGCCCGAGACCGTCGAGGAGATGAACAGACCCGCGATCATCGGGATCGTCATGACGCCCGACATCGTCGGCGACTTGCCGCGCGCCAGCTGGAAGTACTGGCTGAAGAAGACGGTGCCCGCGAACATCGCGACACCGACGAACAGCGAGGCCATCGAGGCGAGCGTGATGGTGCGGTTGCGGAAGAGGCGCAGCGGGATGATCGGCTCGCTGGCCCTGGACTCGATGACCATGAAGAGCCCGGCGAGCGCGACGGAGCCGATGAGCATCGCGGCGGTCTGCCAGGAGAGCCAGTCGTACTTGTCGCCCGCGAAGGTCACCCAGAGAAGGAGCAGCGACACGGCGGCGCTGATGAAGAGAGCACCCCACCAGTCGACCTTGACCTCACGCTTCACGACCGGGAGCTTCAGCGTCTTCTGGAGCACGACCAGCGCGATGACGGCGAACGGCACACCGACGTAGAAGCACCAGCGCCAGCCCATCCAGCTGGTGTCGGTGATGACACCGCCGAGCAGCGGACCACCGACGGTGGCGACGGCGAACACCGCACCGATGTATCCGCTGTAGCGACCGCGCTCACGCGGGGCGATCATCGCCGCCATCACGATCTGCGCGAGGGCGGAGAGACCGCCGACGCCGATGCCCTGGATGACACGGCAGGCGATCAGCATGCCGCTGCTGGTCGAGAGACCCGCGACGACCGAGCCCGCGACGTAGATGACGAGTGCTATCTGGACCAGCAGCTTCTTGCTGAACAGGTCGGAGAGCTTGCCCCACAGAGGGGTGGTGGCGGTCATCGCCAGCAGCGAGGCCGTGACGACCCAGGTGTAGGCGCTCTGGCCGCCTCCGAGGTCGGAGATGATCTCCGGAAGGGCGTTCGAGACGACCGTCGACGACAGGATCGCGACGAACATGCCGAGCATCAGCCCGGCCAGTGCCTCCATGATCTGTCGGTGTGTCATCGGCGCGCCGGACGAGGCATCGGGTGATGCCCCGTGCTTGGCGTGGCCGCCCCGCACACCGGTTGGTGTGGTCGTAGCCATTGAGTTCCTTGTCTTTGCTTCTGTTACACAGGTGTACGGGTGTGCAAGTCGTTGTCGCTGTCGGCGGGCCGCGGGCGGCAGTCGCCGATGTGCTTCCCGGGGGCGCACCCCCCGGGGCCGCGGCAGGCGAAACTGTCGCGCAGCCGGGCCAGCAGCGTGTTGAGCTGTCCGACCTCGTCGTCGGACCAGTCGGAGAGGTTGTGGACGAAGAGTTCGGTGACCCGCTGGTTCAGATCACTGAGCAGGCGACGTCCGGCGGGGGTCAGCCGCAGGATGCGGGACCGCTTGTCCGCCGGGTCCGGAGACCGCTCGATCCAGCCGCGTTCTGCCACGTGGGCGACGTGACGGCTGGTCACGGACATGTCGACGGCCATCAGTTCGGCCAGCCTGCTGATCCGCATTTCGCCGTGCTCGCGCAGGAGCGCCAGTACGGCGGCGGAGCCGGCGGGACATTCGGCGGGCAGCATGCGGGCGAGCCCCCGTTTGACGGCTCCGACGGCGCTGAGCTGCCGGGCCAGTTCTTCGTACTGGCCTCGTACGGCCACGGGCCCCCCAGGCATGTCATCGGTTCATCTTGTTGTCATCTTGTTGCTTAGGGCAACCATAGAAGCCGATGGTTGCTGAAGGCAAACGAAAGGGCGCTTGCAGAAGTAAAGGAACGCAAAAGGCTGCGTAGGGCTTGGGTCAAACGCCCAGCGTGTGGGGGGCGGGCCGGGACGGGTGTGTCTCCTGCCACAGCCGGGGCGGTCGGTTACCCCGCCTGCGGCGCGTGCGGGACGGCCCCGCCGTGTAGGTGGCCGTGTATACGGACGCGTATACAGAGGTGCGCGGGCACGGGGGGCGTCCGGGCGCCGGTACGCGAGGGGGCCGCCCCTTTCGCGCCGGTTCGCATCGTCTCGCGCTGGCTCATACCGGCTCATACCGGCTCCGCGATGGTTCCACGGCGGCTCCACACCGGCTCTGCGGCGGCTCCGCGGGGGGCTCCGCACCGGTCCTGCGGGTGGCTCCGCACCGGTTCCACGAGGGCTTCGCAGCGGCCTTGCGGCGGGGTGCGCGTCTCTCCCCGACCCGATCCCCCGGCACCGGCCACGGCCCTTCGGCGACCCGGGGGTTGGGCCGTAACGCCGAGTTCGCTAGGGTCCTGGCACATGGCACACAACCCCCACGCCCCGCAGGGCCCCGAGGGCAACAACGACCCGGCCGGCAGCACCCAGATGTTCCGCGCCTTCGTCGACGAGGGCGAGCCGCAGCGCCGGCAGCAGCCGGCCGCCTCGTCCGGACCGAAGACCGGGGTGATCGTCACCGTCGTCGCGGTGCTCGTCGTCCTCGCGGCGGTCGCCTGGCTCGCGCTCGGCTGACCGGCGCACGGGTTCCCCGTACCGCCCCGCCTCCACCCGTCACTTCGATACGGCGGTGACGTCCCGGGTCTCGACATGCATCCCCAGGGGCACCCGCCAGGCGTCCACGCAGACGGTGTACGTCTTCGTCCGCGCAGCTCCCGCACCGATCGGCGCGGGCAGCGGCGCGGACGTCTCGACGGTCGCCCAGTCGATCCCCAGCCCGCCGATGATATGCGTGGCGAAGGTGGCGGTCCCCGACCGCACCGGTGATCCTCCGGTGTTGCGGAACTCCACCGTCACCTTCTCGCACCAGCGCTCGTCCGCGCCCGCCCGTTCCGGGGCGCCCACCACCAGCACGGCAGGCCCTGCGGGCGGGGTGGTGCCGGGGCCGGGTGTGGAGGGGGCCGAGGGATCCGCGGGGCCGCTGCCCGCACCCCCGGTACCGCCCGAGCCGCCGGTACCCCCGCCGCCGGAGCCGGACGCACCAGGGGTCCCGGACGGCCCGCCTGCCCCGTCGCCCGCGCCTCCGGAGCCGTCGCGGTGGCGGCCACGGTCGGCCGAGGTTCCCGACGACGCCGCGTCGCCGCCCGCCCGGCCCCCAGTACTCCCACCGGCCCCGTCGCCCTTGCCGCCGCTGCCGTCCTCGCCGCCCCTGCCGCCCCCGCCGCGCCCGTCGTTTCTGTCCAGCGGTACCAGCGTCACCTTTCCCGACGGCGGCACCGCACCGGACAGCGCTCCCTCCGGGCCGGTGCCCGCCGCGCCGACCGCCACGTAGCCGTCGTCCGCCGCACCGCCGCCGCAGGCGGCCAGCGCACCGCCCAGACACAGCACGGCCGCCGAGGCGACGATCACGGTGCCCCGGCGGCCGGTCGAGTCGAGTATCTGACGTCGCATCGCGCCAGTGTGGCTGACGGCCCGTCAAATCGGAACCCTCGCGCCACGGTACGGCGGTCCATGGCGATCAGTCGGCGATGAGCCCTTCCCTGAGCTGGGCGAGCGTACGGGTCAGCAGGCGCGAGACGTGCATCTGCGAGATCCCGACCTCCTCGCCGATCTGCGACTGGGTCATGTTGGCGAAGAACCGCAGCATGATGATCTGGCGCTCGCGCGGCGGAAGCTTGGCCAGCAGCGGCTTGAGCGACTCGCGGTACTCGACGCCCTCCAGCGCCGAATCCTCGTACCCCAGCCGGTCCGCGAGGGAGCCCTCGCCGCCGTCGTCCTCGGGCGAGGGCGAGTCCAGCGAGGACGCGGTGTACGCGTTGCCGACGGCCAGGCCGTCGACCACGTCCTCCTCGGAGACGCCGAGCGCCTTGGCCAGCTCCGGCACGGTCGGCGAGCGGTCGAGCTTCTGGGAGAGCTCGTCACTGGTCTTGGTCAGCGCGAGGCGCAGCTCCTGCAGGCGGCGCGGGACGCGCACGGACCACGAGGTGTCGCGGAAGAAGCGCTTGATCTCCCCGACGACGGTCGGCATCGCGAACGTCGGGAATTCCACGCCCCGTTCGCAGTCGAACCGGTCGATCGCCTTGATCAGGCCGATCGTGCCGACCTGGACGATGTCCTCCATCGGCTCGTTGCGACTGCGGAACCGCGCCGCCGCGTACCGCACCAGCGGGAGGTTGAGCTCGATGAGCGTGTCCCGTACGTAGGCTCGCTCCGGGCTGTCCGTTCCGTCGGGGCCCGGTGCGGGCCCCAGCGCGGCGAGCCGCAGGAACAGCGAGCGGGACAGCGTGCGGGTGTCGATGGCTTCCGACGAGCTGGTGAGCACAACGGGTGCGGGTGCGCTCTTCGTGAGCGTGAGCACCTTCGAGCTGCCCTGTTCTGCGGACATGCCACCCCCTTGAGGTCGCGGACGGTCGCGTGGAGCCGCGACCATCGGAGGAACGCAGCCTCCACCTGAATACCGGAGGCGAGGCCACGGCAAACGCGGTTTCCGCAGAATGTCACATGTCGGCAACACGCTGTAGTGACATGTCGACAAGTCTTTGCGGCATCCGTGCAGTTAACAGGGGGTGTGAGGCAATTCCGGCCGTCCGAACCGGACTTCGAGTGCTCTACCCGATCCGGTTAGGCCTCGATCCTGTTTGCGGATCGAAGTCGGGCGAAGCTGCGGGCCAGCAGCCTTGACACATGCATCTGGGAGACACCCAGTTCCGCACTGATCTGCGACTGGGTCAGATTGCTGTAGTAGCGCAGCAGCAGGATGCGCTGTTCGCGCTCGGGCAGCTGTACGAGTAGATGCCGGACCAGGTCGCGGTGCTCGACCCCGGCAAGGGCCGGGTCCTCGTAGCCGAGCCGGTCCAGCAGTCCGGGCAGCCCGTCGCCCTCCTGGGCGGCCTCCAGTGAGGTCGCGTGGTAGGAGCGGCCCGCCTCGATGCAGGCCAGCACCTCGTCCTCGGAGATCTTCAGCCGTTCGGCGATCTCCGCGGTGGTGGGCGAGCGGCCGTGAGCGGTTGTCAGGTCCTCGGTGGCGCCGGTGACCTGGACCCAGAGCTCGTGCAGCCGGCGGGGGACGTGGACGGTGCGCACATTGTCCCGGAAGTACCGCTTGATCTCGCCCACGACGGTCGGCATCGCGAAGGTCGGGAACTGGACACCACGTTCGGGGTCGAACCGGTCGATGGCGTTGATCAGGCCGATCGTGCCGACCTGGACGACGTCCTCCATCGGCTCGTTGCGGCTCCTGAAACGCGCCGCCGCGTACCGCACGAGGGGGAGATTCGCCTCGATCAGCGCAGCCCGCACCCGGCCGTGCTCGGGAGTCCCCGGATCCAGGTTCTTGAGCTGCCCGAAAAGGACCTGGGTGAGCGCCCTGGTGTCCGCGCCCCTGGTCCTGGCGGGCGTCGCCGTGGTGCTGTCGGGAGTCTCGGTCTGGATCGTCTGGATCGTCTGGATCGTCTGGACCGTCTGGGTTGCTGGGGCCGTCTCGACACTCTGGACGGTCTGGGGAGGCACTTGAGGCGCTGTACTGGCCGGCACGGTGAGGCCACCCCTTTGCGGTCAACTTCGGTCAACTCATCCGTCAAAAGCGGTCATAGCATCACAAGACATGTCCACTGTGCGCAAGCACCGTATAGCGTCGTGTTGGGTTCAACTTGGTTTAAACACTAAAAAAAGCCCCTCACCGCAATGGTGAGGGGCTCGGGGGACCGACTACAGCAGGCCGAGCGGGCGGATCAGAACGGATAGTCGGCAATCACCCAGGTGGCGAACTCGCGCCACTGGGCGGCGACCGCCTGATGGGCCGGATGCCCTACGTAGCGCTTCAGCGCGTCCTCGTCGACGACCGCGGAGTTGATGGCGAAGTCGTACGCGATCGGCCGGTCGGTGATGTTCCAGGCGCACTCCCAGAACTCCAGCTCGGGGATCTGCCCCTCCAGCTCCCGGAAGGCCTTCGCCCCGGCGACGACCCGCGGGTCGTCCCGCTCGACGCCGTCGTTCAGCTTGAACAGGACCAGATGGCGGATCATGGGGGTACTCCTACTTCACGAGCTCGGACATGAAGTCTCCGACGCCCTGCGCGGCACTCGAAACGCCCTCGAACCCTACCTGGACAAGATCCGCCGCCCGGGCCGGGGACGTGATGATCGTGTACAGCACGAAGACGACTACCACGTAGAGAGCTATCTTCTTCGCTTGCACCATCAGCCCCTGCCTCCCCTTCGATCCCCTGTGCAGTCGACCGATTCTATCCGCACGTATGGCCGCATCCCCTGATGGTTCCGATCACTCACCTCGCCTTTAAGGACCAAGGGCCCGGTCATCGGGGCCCTTTGCCTGCTCGCGGGGCCTCTGCGAAGCCCCAGGATGGACGGTGAGCCCCGCGGATCCGGCAGGAAATCCGAGGGGCGAGGAACAGGACCTCACTGTGGGGCCCTCGCCGCGAGCTTCCCCCCTGACCGCGACGAGGGCTTGAGCGGCCTGTTCTCATCGGGGGAAGCGGCTTGTCCCCCGACGCCGCTTCCCCCGACCCGATCGCCCCCCGCCACGGCCTTCCCGGGCGTGGCCATCCCCGCGTGCGCGGGGACCACGGCACCTACGCGGCGTGGCTGGCCGACTTCGAGGGACCACCCCCGCACGCGCGGGGACCACCGGCGATCGGCCGCCGCATTGGCCGGTCTGTCGGGACCACCCCCGCACGCGCGGGGACCACCGGAGTTACAGCCTCGGCGGCCGGCACGGCCAGGGACCACCCCCGCACGCGCGGGGACCACAAGCGGGCCACTCAGAACCATCTCTCGCACATGGGACCACCCCCGCACGCGCGGGGACCACAGTTGTTGACCTGCGGTTCTATGCGGGCAGGGGCCTGTTCTTGCCCACTTGTTTGGGTTCCGGCATAACCGACATGGTTTCCCTTTCTGTCCGTTGGGCGAGAAACGAGGCGCATCAGCGATCTTCCTGCCGCGCCCTGGCAGACGCCGACCCGTAACCTCGCCTACCGCCCGCCGTACTTTCTCCGCTTGGATGCCTTGCTCCAGCCCCGGCGGGGAACGTCGGCCGGCTTCTGGGAGGTGTGGGGTGGGTTGCGGTTGGGGCGGTGGATCAGGGTGAGGCCCTCGTGGTCGGTCGGATGCCAGGCGTGGTCGTGGGTCTCGAAGGTGTAGCCCTGCTCATTGTTCGTCTGGTAAGCGAGCAAGGCGCGTCCCTGGCCCGCGTATTGGCGGACCTCGTTCCACAGGACGTCGCGGATGCGTGCGGACGGGGAGCCGAGGAAGACTCCGGGCGAGATCTCCAGCAGCCAGCGGGTGAGAAAGCCCCGTAGACCGACCGGGCAGTTGGTGAGAACGATGACGGTCACCAGATGATCTCGCCCCCGTGGTTGTGGCCGCTCTCGACGTGGAGGTCTCCGTCGGACTGGAGGGTGACCCGGTCCTTTGACGTGCCGGTCGCTTCGGTCGTGTCGCGGGTGCCGTCGTAGCCGAGCAGGTTCTTGATGTCCCGGACGCAGCGGTCGAGCAGGCTCGTGTGGTTGATGCGGTCGCGGAGCATCCGGCGGGTCCGCGCCGCGACGTCCTCTTCCCCCTCGGCAGCCGCGTCGAACGCCGCGGGGATGGCGATCTCCGTCTTGTAGAAGTCCGCCACGTCCATGACGAAGGACCGCTCGTGCCCGGAGTGCACGAAACCCAGGCCCGGCGAGCAGCCAAGAGCTGCGACTACGGAGTGGGAGACTCCGTACATGCACTGGGCCGCGGCCGTGACGGCCTGGTTGGGGGCGTCCCCTGCCGAGAAGTCGTCGCGGTGGTACTCACGGCGGCGCCAGGGGACGCCCGTACGCAACGACTCCCGTTTGTAGCAGTCCCGCAGGCGTGTGCCCTCCTTGCCGAGGAGTTCCTTCCGTGTGCAGCCCGCCGTGTCCTCGTCCGGGAAGCGCAGACGGTACATGGCACGCGCCACGTCCAGACGGGTGCGCCGGTTCGCCCAGGCGGTGGCCTGTGCCTCGATCAGGCCCGAGGAACGCGTCAGGGCCCGCCCTCCTGCGTAATACCGCACGCCGTGCTCACCGACCCAGGCCACACCGGCACCGGACTCGCCGAGGAGCGCCATCGCCTGGTGGGTGACGCGGGTACCCGGGCCGAGCAGCAGCGTGCCGATGGTGGCGGACGGGATGTGCGTGACGCCGTCCGCGTCCTCCGCGGTGATCGCGTGGGAGTCCCGGTGCACCGTGCAACGTTCCAGGTAGACGAATGAGAGACGGTCTGCGATCCGGGTGAGTTCACGCGGTGAGGATGCTCCTCTGCGGCCGACCGTGCTCATGCCTTTTCCCGTACCGGGGCGAGCGTCATCAGGCCGCAGCCGTACGCCTTCGCCTTGCCCAGCCCGTGGGTGAGGGTGCGGCGGAAGAGGTCCGGCTTCGTGACGCGCAGGCGGCCGTCGAAGGTGACCTTCGTGATCCGTACGTCGTTCCTGCTCGTCTTCGCCGGGGGCCGGCGGAACTGCAACGGGATCTGGTCGCGGACGATCAGTTCGTACTCGTCCCCCTCGGGCAGCAGGCGGCGCTCCACCGGCTTCTGGACGATCTCGAATCCCGCGTCCTCCTGCCTCTTCAGCAGCCAGTCCATCTGGTGACGGGGGGTCCGGTGCGCGGCGCGCTTCGTCCGCTCACCCTCCTTGACGTACTGGTGGCGGATGTTGTGCACGGGGTTGGCGGTGAGCCTGAACCCCCAGGTGTCGCCCGGATGGAGAGCGGCGAGGAAGTCCTCGTACGCGAACGTCGTCCAGCCCGGCTCGTCCGAGGCCGGCCAGCCCGCCTGCTGGACCAGGCCGGTCAGATCGGGGCGGGTGGGGCTGACGATGTACAGCAGTGTCTCGGAGGTTCCGTTGCGGTCCACCCGCCACAGCACCCGGGGGCCCGATCCGTCCCGGGCGGGTGGCGTGGGAAAGGACATGTTCACCGCCCCGTGCATGCGGTGCGGTGAACCGAGCAACTGCCGGGCGTCGGATCGTCCGGTGTTCACGCGGAAGCGGGTGAGGTACATCAGTCGGTCCTCGGTGTGACGGGCGTGAGCAGGGCGGTGGGCTCGTGCGGCGGGGGCGGGGGCGGGGGTGATTCGGTTCCGACGGGTACGGAGACATGCAGCGACCGGATGCCGCGCAGCCCGTACCGCCGGTGACGCGGATCGAAGCTCACCGGGAGATCGCGCAGCGTGACGTCCGGCCGAACCTCGGGCGGGCTGTCCAGCAGCAGATCCAGACGCGCCGCGTCGGGCGCCGTCCCGCCCGTGCGCCGGAGGGACGCCGCGCGGCGCTCCCGATATCGCTCGGACGCTTCCCACTTCGCCTCGCGCAGGGCCTGCTCAAGGCCCTTGTCCAGCGGCTCCCCGATCGTGATCGGCTCCGAGGGCGGGCAGGAGCGGCGCCCCAGGTACGGCAGGAAGACGGGCTCCAGCAGCGCCTCGTACAGCCGTTGCACGAGCGCCGCCTCGCCGCTCACACCCGCCACGAACACGGCGTCCGCCAGGTAGAAACGCTCCGACAGCGGCATGGCCTTGAGCGTGTCGCTGTGATGCGCCGTCTGGAAGTCCCGCAGCCGGGTGCCCGGCTGATCGATACGGACGCCGAACTCCAGCTCCGCCAGATCGGAGAGGTCGGCATCCCGCCTGCGCCCCTGGGCTGCGGCGAGGAGCCCGACCACTCCGCTCTTCGTCGGCGCGGTCTCGGTGGTGCGGCGCACGAAGCGGGCCGTGGACCCCCAGGACTGCAGGGGGCCCGCGAGCCGCATCAGCAGCACGCTCATGCCCCGGGCTCCACCGCGGCCCGGTCCCGACCGGAGTCCGCCGTCTCCGGCTGGAGCCGATCGACCACGCTGTCCCCCACGGCGGCCAGCAGCTCGGGCAGATTCACCCCGGTGCCCAGCCCGTCGAGCGCGCTCGTCTCGTCGCCCACCCGCAGCACCCAGCCCTGCCTGCTCCCGGCGAGGCCGTAACGGTCTTCCAGATCCGGTACGAACGTGGCGAGCCGCTCGCAGGCATCCTGGAGGTATCCGCCACTCTCCCCCATCGGAACCGGTCGTTCGAAGGCTCCGACGTAGCTGATCGGCCGCCGGGAACGGACCTTCACGATCACTGCGGCCGGCAGCGTCTGATTGCCGAAGGTGTTGATCTTCCCGGTCGGGAGCGAGGTGATGAAACCTTCGAGGAACGCGGTGACCGCTCGCCGCGTGGGCTCCACCCGCCGGTCCTCATCGTCTCCGCCACCGCCCAGGTTCTCCTGGAGACGGTTCACATCGACGGCCGCGTACCGGTACAGGGTCGCGGAGTTGAAGTCGACTGTGCCGATCATCCCGGCACCCGGCTCGGCGGCTGTGTTCCTGTCGTCGACCGCCGTGTAGTAGTCCGACTCGACTTCCACCGGGTGCACACTCAGCGCGTGGGCGACCTGCACGGCCGCGTCCACGCTCAGGTCGGCCGAGTCCGCGACCATGCGCCCGAACAGCGAGATGTCCACGGAGTGTTCGGTGTCGGCGGCCTGCTTGGCCCGGTCCTTGTTCGCCTTGACCTTGAAGAAGTCCTTGAGCGCCTTGACGTCACCGCCCTTGCCTCCCTCGACCGCGAGAGCAGCGAGGGCGTTGAACTGCCGATCGCTCAGGAACATGAGGTACCCGGACTCCCCGGCGGGCTCCCCGCCGTCATCGTCCTTGCTCTTGCGCTTGGGCACGACGATCTTCGAACCGGTCGCCGTGGAGATCGTCTCGGCGGCCAGCTCCAGCGCGGCGGCGCGCGTCAGCGACGGGTCGAGTCTCTGGACGCGCCCCGCGAGCTCCTCCGCGACCTTCTTGGTACGGATGCCCAGTTCGGATTTGTCGAGCAGCTCGGCGAACGCCGCGCGGGTGGCCCGCTTCCATGCCTGACTGGACACCCGGGAACGCTGCACACCGCCGTACGTTGCCGACTTCGGCGCCCCCGTGTCATCGCGGTTCAGATTGCTCGGCGGGACGGTCTGGAGGATATGGATGTCGAGAATCGTCCTGGTCACGCGTTTTCAAATCCTCTGTTCGGTAGGGCAGTTCGTGAAGTAGGAGGCGTCTTGCCGAGGCAGGGCGGGTCGGTCGCCGAGACGCGGTGAGGGAGGTGAGGGCGTCGCCGAGGCGCGGTGAGGGAGGTGAGGGCGGTGACGTCGGGAGCCGTCACTCCCCGGCCGCGTACCCGCCGTACGTTCCCTCCTCGTCCGCACCCAAATTCGGGTCGATCACGTCGTCCCCCTCGGCGCCGGGGGTCTGCCCCTTCTTGGCGCGAGAGGCAGTGGCAGCCAGGTGGAACTCGCGCCCCCACTCGCGCTGCACACCGGCACGCTCGGGCCGGTGCTGCCATCGGTAGAGCTGACCGGCCAGGCGCGCGTAGTCGAGGGGGAGCGGCTCCGGTGCGGTGCGCAGGAGCAGCACGATCTCCCTGAGCCGTACGGCGACCGAGTCGAGCGACTCGGCCGTACCGACGCGGACCAGGCGCTTGCGCAGGGGGGATTCCTCGTCGTCCGTCCCCGGTGAGTCCTTCAGCCGGATCAGCGAGCGGACCGCGCCACCGAGGCTGCGACCCCTGGCATACATGCCTTGGTCACGGCGGGATTGCTGATGCAGTGCCCACAGCGTCGAGGTGAGGAAGACCGCCTCCTCGGCCTTCTCAAGGCGGTCGGAGTCGTGCCTCCCCTCCAGCAGTTCGGCAAGATCCTCCAGAGCGCCGATTCCCCACAGGTCCTTGACCTGGTGCGCCCTCTTTCCCGCACCGCGGCGGAGTCGGGCAAGTTCTGCCACGGCCGCCGGCTGATCTCCGAGATAGCGGGGCTGGAGTTGCGCGATGTATGTACGCGTCGCTTGTTCGACCAGTTTCTGGATCGATGGTTCCTTCGTCTGCTTGCCCAGTTGTTCGCCCGAAGTGGTGGTCATGAGACTCCCCCCGGAGGGTTGTCGTCGGGATACGGGCCGCCGGACGGGCCCGGCTGTTGGTACGGCAGTGGCGGTTCAGGCGCCTTCGGCAGCACCTTGTTCATCCGGGTCCGGAACCACAGATCCGCCCGTGAGCTGTCGATCCAGCGCTTCCCGACCCCAGGCAACTCCACCACCCGGCCTTCCGCTGCCGCCCGGCCCGCGCTGTCGAGAAGCTCTCGGCCGAGGTCGAGAACGATGCGACGGGCGTCGGCCTGCCACGCCGCGCGCGCGGCATCCGGGTCAGCTTCCTTCCCGAGGTCCACCAGCCAGCGTCGGTACGGTCCGTCGAGTGCCCCGAACCCCAGATCACGCACGGTGTTCGTGGCCGGACCGGGCGGCGAACCCGTCGCGCGCGCGAGATTCCCGGCCAGGTGCCCCAGCGCCGACACGGCCCGCTCCGCGTCCGCGACCGCGCCCACCGCCGCCGCGCCGTGCAGCGGGCGGTGCTCGTGGAGCAGAACGACCGGCAGGGTGACCCCGTCGTCGACCACCTCGTCCACCACGGACTGCTGCGTCCCGTACACCGCGCCGACGAGCCGGGTCCGGATCAGCGACTTCTCGGGCAGAACGCCCTCGTTGGAGAGCATGGACAGCCACCGCACCACGCCGGACGGCTTGCTCTCGTCCGTACCCCGGCCCGATGTCCCGGAGTCCGACCCCTGCGCGTACAGCAGACTCGCGAGACCCCGCCAGGCGGCTCGGCTCGGATCGTGCTGACGCGGTAGGTAGACCAGCGGGCGGCCCAGCTTTTTCTCCTGCGCCCGGCTGCGCCGCCAACCGGTCATGGGTTCCGCCTTCCACCGATTGGCGGGCGTGAGCGGATCGCCGTATCCGAGGACGACCCCCGTGACGTCATCGCCCTCGGTGTGCAGGAGCAGCCGCCGGGACTGCCAGGTGTAGAGGTCGCGCGGACCGGCGGGACGGGGTACGGACGGGTCGTCCGCCAGCACCCCGGGGCCAGGAGGCGTCTCGCGGCGCCAGACCGGGAGGTCGGCCTCCCGGTCCGCCACCGAATCAAGAATGTCCTCCTGCGTCGGGACCAGGTTCAGCAACAGCGTCTCGCGCAGCGTGTGCCCTTCGGCCTGGACGCCACCGAGCGCGCCCGCCCATCCGACTCCCTGGGGATAGACCTTCCCGCCCTTGGCCCGGCCGTCGCCCTCCATTCCGGACTTGATGCCGGACGAGTCGTAGGCGTGGGTGTGCACCAGCCACCGGGCCGCCTCGGCAAGGCTCAGCCGGTCCACACCCGGCCGGCGCATCGAGAAGAACGCCTCCCCGTTGGGTACGTCGGCGACGATCCGGTTCAGCGGGGCGACCTCGTGTTTCGCCGTGTGCAATCCGGCGACCTGGAAGAACGGACGCTCGGGGTGGAGCAGGTCGAAGCGCTCACGGTGACGGTCGAGGTAGTCCGCGACGACGGCGAGGGACTTCTCGTCGTGCCACAGCTCCTCCCAGTCCTCCAGCTCGGCCGGGGCACCGGATCTCCCACCCTCCGCCTCGTCGAGAGCGTCGTACAGGACCGCCAGCAGCAGCCGCAGCAGGGCGAACTCCTGGGTGGGCAGATCGCCCACCAGCCGCCGCAGCGTGTGGGCCTGCGCGAAGACGTCCGTCAGCGACAACTCGTCCGTGGTGCCGTCTTCGCGCTGTACGGGCAGCCAGGGCCGGGAGACCAGGTCGAAGGAGGGCGTCATGGGTTCGAGCCTCTTTGCTCCGCGCGTGCCGACGGAACCCACCCGGAGTCCGTCATCGGCGCTGTAGTGGATCTCCAAGCCTGACAGGTGGGTCTGACAACGCTCGTCGAGTACGAGCAGCAACTCACCGGCCAGCCAGGGGCATTCCTTCACCTGCCAGGCCGGAACGACGAATCGCTCCAGCTCGGAGATGGTCCGGTCGATCACGCCCGGATGTGTCAGGGAGCGAGGCAGCGTCAGCGCGCTCGCGGCGACCGCCTCGGCGGCCCGGCGTACCGGAGGTGCGTGCTCCGGGAGGTCCAGTCCGCCGCGTCCGTCGCCGAGCCAGCTCACCGTGGTCAGCCGGCCGTCGTCCCGCCGCTGGACGACGAGTACTTCCAGGGTCTCCTCGCTGTCCCGTACCTGGGCCCGTCCGGTGCGGCTGTCGTCGGCGTCGCCGGCATTGCCGTCCAGCCAGCCGATGACCGCCCGCCCGGCCCGCCGTACCGGAGCGAGCCGGAACGCGTCCGCGCGCTCCCGCTTCTCCGCGAGGTGCTTCAGATACTTCCGCCGGGCGTCGGCCAGCACGGGTGCCCAGTGTTCCGGCCCGGTCGGCCGATCGTCGTAGGCGGCCTGCACCAGCGGGCTGATGTGGTCGGGCAGCACCAGCGGGGCGCCGTCGAGGTGCGGGCCCAGCACGGCGAGCGACCGGAGGAGGGTGTGCGCTCCCTGGTACACGGCGAGCGAGCCGCGTACGGGTACCGGCGGGTCGGTGCCCCAGTCCTCCACCCCCGTCACCAGACAGCGGGCCTTTGCCAGGAGCGGCGGACGCGTACGGGGATGGCGGTGCAGCCGCCCCATGCGCTGGAGCATCAGGTCCACGGGCGCCAGGTCGGTGACCAGGAGGTCGAAGTCGATGTCGAGCGACTGCTCGACGACCTGGCTGGCCACGACGATGTGCGGCCCGGTGGGCCGGTCGCCGCCGGGCCCGAACCGTTCGCGCAGGTCCGTGTCCTTGCGGGCCCGGTCGGCGGCGAGGAACCGGGAATGGGTGACGGTCACGGCCTCCGCGCCGAAGCGCTCCCGCAGATACGCGGCGGCCTCCAGTACCCGGTCGACGGTGTTGCGCACGACCAGGGCGCATCCCCCGTCCCGCAGTTCGCGCTCCAGCCGTCCTGCCAGCGCCGGGAGGTCGTCGTCGAGTCGTTCCACCATCACTTCGGTGCGGCGCCCCGAGGCCGGCTCGGGCCGGGTGGTGCGGGCGGCGCCTCCGGGCGCGACGGCGGTGATCAACGGGTAGGCATCATCCGGGAGATGCAGCGCATCGGCCAGCTCGGCCGTCTCCTCCCCGGCATAGGCGGCGGCCAACTCCCGCCGTCTGACCGCCGGAAGGGTCGCGGAGAGCATCACCACCGGCACCCGGTAGGCGGCCAGCCACTCCAGTACGCGGTCGAGGTACGTATTCATATACGCGTCGTAGGCGTGGACTTCGTCGATCACGACGACCTTGCCCGCGACGGCCAGATGCCGCAGCGCCAGATGCCGGCTCTTGAGCCCCGCGAAGAGCACCTGGTCGATGGTGCCCACCGCGAAGGAGGCGAGCAGAGCCTTCTTGCGTCCGCGCAGCCACTGGTGGGCGTGCAGTTCGGCCGGGTGGGCGGGGTCGGCCGCCCCGGGACTGGACATCTCCTCGCAACCGTCCAGTTCGACGGCGGCGACCGTACGGTTTCCCGCCTTCGTCATCCCGGCCCACGCCTCGTTGAGCGCGGCCTTGGCATGGGCGAGGACGACGGACAGCGGGCCGTCCGAGGGCAGATGCCCCAGCCAGCTCAGCAGCCGGGGGAACATGGCGTCGCCGGTGGCCCGGGTCGGCAACGCGACCAGACAGCCTCCCGCTCCGGTGCGCGCCGCCAGAATCTCCGCCGCCGCGAACGCCGCCTCAGTCTTGCCCTCGCCCATCGGCGCCTCGATGATCAGCAGCCCGGCCACGGGCATGCTCCGCGCCATCCGTACGGCTTCCTCCTGCACGGGCCTGATCCGGGCGCCGCCCGGCAGGTCGAACCGTTCCCGGAACAACTCCTCCGCGCTCTGCTCCGGCGCTTCCGGCCGCCACGGCCCCGGCAGATCCAGCCCCGTCCAGGCGGCATCGAGCCGCCTGGCCTCACCGTCCTTTCCCTCCCTCGGCGACCAGGACGAGGGGTCGTACGGGAACAGCTCGGAGGAGCTGGCGATCCAGTCGGAGACGATCACGATCGCCGTCAGCACCACCTGGACGGGTTGTGGCAGCCGCACGGACTGCCACTCCGCGAACCGTCCCTCGACCCCGGCCCGCCGCGCACACGCGTCCATCAACTCGTACTGCACCGAGCGCCAGACGGCCTCGCTGTCCCCTTGTGTGCGCAACAGCCGGGGATGAAGCCCGAGGTCGTGGATCTGCTGGTGATCCGGAGGCGTCCCGTGGTGCCCACCCGCCACGACGGCGAACTGCCCGGACGCCCGCCCACTCCAGCCGAACCGCTCACCCAGCCACTCCTGGATGAGGAACTGCCCGGCCAGCCCGTGCGGGGCCATGCGGCGGTCTTCGCCGAACTGCTTCTGGTCCGGCATGTCGAGCCCAGCCCTCCGCATCCGGTGGGCGAGCCCGTCCACCTGGCACGCGAACGCGGGTGTCGCCTTGCCGATGTCGTGGACACAGGCCAGGTAGACGGCGAGCCGGCGGGCATCCACCGCACCTTGGGGGAGGGGGGCCGCGACGAGCGCCTTCACGTTCTCGGGCACCCACGCGTCCCAGAGCTTGCCCGCGACGGCGGCGCTGTCGGCCATGTGCCGCCACAACGGGAGCCACTCCTCGGTCGCCCGGTCGTGCTTGCCCCAGGCCGTCCGCGCTGCGGGGGACAACTCGGTGTAAGCCGTGCGGAGTTCCGGGTGATCGTGGCCCATGGAGGCATTCGACAGGAAGGAGTTGGTGGTCATGCGTGATGTTCCGAAATGGTTCTGAAGTGAGCGAACTCGATCACATAATGCCGCCGGGTGATCAAACCGCCAGTGATGGGCAAGGGGGGCGCAGGGATCACGATCGGGCTTTCATGGCTGAGCAGCTTGAGGGCTACCCCGCATGGGCGGGGACCACGCAACCCCGTAGAGGACAATCCGGGAGCAGGAGGGACCACCCCCGCATGCGCGGGGACCACGACGGCACCACGGAGACGCTCGCCGGACTCACGGGACCAACCCCGCATGCGCGGGGACCACACACGCCGCGGTCATGAGGCCCGTACCGGCCTGGGACCAACCCCGCATGCGCGGGGACCACAGGCCGGCCGCACGGGCACAGCGCAGGATCAAGGGACCAACCCCGCATGCGCGGGGACCACTCCCCGAAGGTTTCGTCTGGTCGGTGCGAGCCGGGACCAACCCCGCATGCGCGGGGACCACCGCGCCACGGCCGGCAACGGCAGCGTCAAGAAGGGACCAACCCCGCATGCGCGGGGACCACCCGGGCTGGCCTGTGGCAGCGGCTTCCGTTGCGGGACCAACCCCGCATGCGCGGGGACCACGCCTGCGCCACCGTTCAGTGGGACGTCCCCTCGGGACCAACCCCGCATGCGCGGGGACCACGCTGGCACGTCGCTGCGTCCCACAGCCGCACGGGGACCAACCCCGCATGCGCGGGGACCACCCCGAAGTCTGGGCGGACATGTCCCAGGCCACGGGACCAACCCCGCATGCGCGGGGACCACCCTGCTTGTACTCGGCGTCGACCTTGCGGAGGCGGCCGGGACCAACCCCGCATGCGCGGGGACCACCCCGTGTCTTGGTGGATTGGGGGTCGCCCTCGGGGACCAACCCCGCATGCGCGGGGACCACGTCAGCACCTACGATCCGATGCTGAAGAGTGTGGGGACCAACCCCGCATGCGCGGGGACCACCGGCTTCCGGGACGCTCGACACCAGGCCGGACGGGACCAACCCCGCATGCGCGGGGACCACGGCACCGACAACGACACCGACCTGGAAGGCGAGGGACCAACCCCGCATGCGCGGGGACCACAGCGTTCGTAGCTCGCGCAGCTCGTAGCCCCAGGGACCAACCCCGCATGCGCGGGGACCACACACTGGTCTGGCAACACGGCTGGTCCTGGCTGGGACCAACCCCGCATGCGCGGGGACCACTGCTCCCACGCGTTGGCGAGATCACCGTGACGGGGACCAACCCCGCATGCGCGGGGACCACGGTATGCCCCCCGTTTCCACTTACGCATCGGCGGGACCAACCCCGCATGCGCGGGGACCACATCAGGTTGTCAATGTGCGTGCGAAGCTCACGAGGACCAACCCCGCATGCGCGGGGACCACCTACCACCACACCGTTGCGGATCTGCTGTGGGAGGGACCAACCCCGCATGCGCGGGGACCACATGAGGGTGGTGCCCGGGTCGGTGAGGGTGGGGGGACCAACCCCGCATGCGCGGGGACCACATCAAGAGCTCCCTCGGCTCCCGGGCCACCAAGGGACCAACCCCGCATGCGCGGGGACCACCGGATCTGCTCAGCCTTGCGCCACTGCTTCGGGGGACCAACCCCGCATGCGCGGGGACCACATCGGCGGTGTAGCGGATGCTCTCGGGCTCGGGGGACCAACCCCGCATGCGCGGGGACCACCCGAGCCGATGGTTCGGGATGACCGTGGAGCCGGGACCAACCCCGCATGCGCGGGGACCACTCGTCGGGCCCCGGCGGCCCGCGGAAGCGCAAGGGACCAACCCCGCATGCGCGGGGACCACGAGGGGTTCGTCGTGCAGCTCGCCACCTCCTGGGGACCAACCCCGCATGCGCGGGGACCACATTGCGTCCCACGCCTCTCCGACCTGGACCGGGGGACCAACCCCGCATGCGCGGGGACCACTGGTCCTCTCCGGTGTGCCGGGCGGCGGCGCGGGGACCAACCCCGCATGCGCGGGGACCACCCCCCTAGCACTTTGCCTCACAGTGAGGCATAGGGACCAACCCCGCATGCGCGGGGACCACCACCATCACAACAAGGAGGACACGTACGGGCAGGGACCAACCCCGCATGCGCGGGGACCACTCATTTCTGCCGTCGAGCGAAGGTCTGAGTACGGGACCAACCCCGCATGCGCGGGGACCACAGGTCCTCCGCCTGCTCGCCGCACGCCGCCAGGGGACCAACCCCGCATGCGCGGGGACCACTCAAGAACTCCAGCACTCCCGCCGTTTCCTTGGGGACCAACCCCGCATGCGCGGGGACCACGGCGTAACTCCTCGACGCTCGACCCGTGGCGGGGGACCAACCCCGCATGCGCGGGGACCACGGCACCGGTTGCCGGATCAGCCCGCTCGCCCGGGACCAACCCCGCATGCGCGGGGACCACAGTTGCTGACCTGCTGGTTTATGCAGGGGCAGCTCTGTTTTTACCTACTTCTTGAGATTCGGACATATCGCTCACCCCTGCGCCTTCGTCTCCCTGAGCGAGCAAAAGGTGGCTCACACGAGGCCGGCAGCCACCGCGTCGACCATGGCGGAGAGGGCGTCGTGATCAAAGATCAGGGCTGGCCCGTTCTGGACCTTGCTGTCGCGGATCGCGACGCTTTCGGCGTCGATGATGCCGCACTCCACGCAGTCGGACTGGGCAGCTGACTGCGACGACTTCCACCACGTCACGGGGAGGGTGGAAGAGTCACGAACGGTGCGTGCTGCGGAAGATGTGGTCATATCTGGTCCCTAATCTCAGTGATCAAATCTGCCGAGTCGGCTGCTGACAACGCACTGGCTTTGAGGGTTTCGATGGCGTCTTGGTACGCAGCCACGTTCTCCCTGCCTTCGACGTAGAGAGCCTGTGTCAGCGACTCGATGTGAACCACGTCGAGGCTGGCGTGAGATCCGTAGCCAAGGATGGAGTAGGCGCCGGTCTGACCCACGTGTGGTGGGTGGCTGAGCGGCAGTACCTGGACCGTCACGTTTGGCCAGCGGCCCGCTGCGAGGAGCCGGGTGAGCTGCTCGGACATGATCCGCGGGTCTTCGGTGCGGGTGCGCAGTGCGGCCTCGCCGATGACTGCTCGCAGGGTCAGCGGATCGTGCCGGGTGAGCACAGCTTGGCGGGCCAGGCGCACCTCGACCAGGGCGGTTACGCGGTCCGCAATGGCGTCGCCCATGGCAGTGGCCGAGATTATGTGTCTGGCGTACTCGCCGGTTTGAAGGAGGCCCGGAATCATGACTGGCTGCCAGGTGCTGATCTGCTCCGCTTCGGATTCGAGGCTGATGAGATCTTCGTAAGCAGGGCTGAGAACGCTGCGATACGACTGCCACCACCCGCGGCGGGCGCCCTCGCGCGTGAGCCGGAGCAGGCCGGACCGCGTCTCCTCGTCGGTGATGCCACATGAATCGAGGATGAGCGACACGTCTGCGGCTGTCGCTGCCGTTACGGCCGTCTCGATACGGCTGATCTTCGCCCCGTTGAGCTTGCCCCCGGAGCGGGCCGCTACTTCGTCCTGTTTCAGGCCGAGTGATTCGCGAAGGGCCCGCAGCGTGCGGCCCAGCTGCCGCCTCCGCACTGTGGGTGCGCTCACGAATTCGGGTCCTCTCGCAGTCTGGTCGGGATCAGTCTGCCGCGCCTTGTGGCGCTCTGTCACCTTCGCGCACCCCTTCCTACAGGCATTCTCTTCGTGATGTGCAAATTCTCATTTCACTCGTAAGATGCTTGCACCTCAAATCGTATGGCATGCATTCTGATGTCAGAGTTCCATCGCTGTCGACACGGGATCCAGGCCCGCGTCGGCCATACCTTGAGGGGTTCGTATGGGTTCACACGCGTTACCGTCGGCTCAGCTCTCCCGGGCACCTGCCGTGCCCCCGGAAGCGATCTACCTGTCCAAGCCGGAATCAGTGCGTCCCGCGAGGCGGTACGTCCGGGAGGCGGCCGTTCATCAGGAACCGTCAGTGCCCGAGGACGCGCTCGACACGCTCGAACTGCTCGCCAGTGAGCTGGTGACCAACGCGGTGAGGTACGGGCAGGAGCCCGGCGATTCGCTGAAGGTGACCGTCGACGCGTCGCCTGGGCGGTGTCGGGTCGAGGTGCATGACACTCGCCGAAGGCAGCCGCGGGCCCGGCCGGTCTCGAACGAGCGTGCCCGTGGCCGGGGGCTGCATCTGGTTCAGGCCCTGGCCGCGCAATGGGGCGTCGCGGAACGGCCGTTCGGGAAGGTCGTGTGGGTGGTGGTCATGTGGTGACGGGGGCCGGGCGGTCGCAGGTGGCCGACGACGAGGTGTTGCACCGAGCCGCTCTCGACCACACGGTGCTGTGCGACACATGCAGTCGGGCCGGTCCGTGTTCATACCTGAGGCGGCTGCGGGGGTTCGCACGCATCACGGCCCGGATCCGGTCGGTTGGAGCTGATCCCGCGCTCGGGTGCGTGGGAGGCGGTTCGCCCCGTGCTGGGGATGGGATCAACGGCCCTGGGGAGCATGGCGGATGCGCAACAGCATCTGTGTGCGACGGGGGCGCGTGTGAGTGTCGCCCGAAGGCGCCTCGATAGGGCGGTTGAAACGGGGCGTCCCCGGAGTGGTCAAGACCCCGGGGGCGCCCTCCGCCCACACGGTAGTCGGTGCGTGGTGGGAAGGTGGCCTCACTGTCCCTGTAACGCGCGAACGCCCTCCCGTTCTGCGTTTCCGCAGTTCGGGAGGGCGTCGATGGCGGTAGCGGAGGGATTTGAACCCTCGGTGAGTTTCCCCACACTCGCTTTCGAGGCGAGCTCCTTCGGCCGCTCGGACACGCTACCGAGAGAGAGCTTAGACCATCCCGGGGCGTGGATAGAAATCCAATGTCAGAGCTCGCGGAAGAACGCCGTCAGCCGGTCGGCGCAGATGTTCTCCAGGACGCCGTGGATCACCTCGGGGCGGTGGTTGAGCCGGCGGTCGCGTACGACGTCCCAGAGCGAGCCCGCCGCGCCCGCCTTCTCGTCGCGGGCTCCGTAGACCACCCGGTCCACGCGGGACTGGACCAGCGCGCCCGCGCACATCGTGCAGGGCTCCAGGGTGACCACCAGGGTGCAGCCGGACAGCCGCCACCGGCCGAGCGCCGCTGCGGCCCGGCGGAGGGCGAGGATCTCGGCGTGCGCGGTCGGGTCGCCGGTCGCCTCGCGTTCGTTGTGTCCCGTGGCGAGCAGAGTGCCGTCCGGGCCGAGCACGACGGCGCCGACCGGCACATCGCCGGCCCGCGCCGCCAGGTCGGCCTCGGCCAGGGCGCGGCGCATGTGCGCCCGCCACGGGTCTTTAACGGGGTCGTGCGGATCTCTGGTGGGTTCGCACGGTTCACACGGTCGGCACGGCTGGTGCTGTGCCTGCGGTCCTTGCGGGTGCGGTGGTTCGCTCACCCGCGGACCCTAACGGACGGTCTCCAGGACCTCGGCCGCACCCAGCGCGTCCGCGATCTCCACCAGTGCGTCCGTACGCAGCATCAGCAGCTCCGCCTCGGGGAGCCCGAGGTCGGCCAGGACCCCGGTGTCGCCGAGCGGGCCCGCCGGTACGGCGTCGGCATCAAGTCCGTCGTCGTCATCGTCGTTGTCGTTGTCGGGGGTGGTGTCCGGCTCGCCGTCCTCCGTACCGTCGAGGCCGACGAGCTCTTCGAGAGCGGCAATCGTGTCCTCGGCCCCGGGTTCGCGGCCGAGCAGTTCATCGGTGAGCAGGATCTCCCCGTACGAGGAGCGGGCGGCGGCGGTGGCGTCCGAGATGAAAATACGGGGGTCCTCCTCGCCATCCACTCGGACGACGCCGAACCAGGCGTCCTCCTGCTCGATGAAGACGAGGACCGTGTCCTCGTCCACCGAGGCCTCACGGGCCAGATCCGTCAGGTCGGACAGGGTCTCCACATCGTCGAGTTCCGTGTCGCTCGCTTCCCACCCGTCTTCGGTGCGCGCGAGCAGTGCGGCGAAGTACACCGTGACTCTCCCACTGGTCATAGGGGTGTCGGTCCGGCGGGAGGGCAGTCGGTGGCCCGGCTGTCCTGAGTCCCGCCCATCGGAATCGTGGCAGAAACAAGGCCTTCACGAGAGGAGTTCGGCCGTTGCGTCGGCCATCAGTTCTCCTGGACGCCGCCACCAGGGGGACCCCGGGCCGCCGTCCGACCTACCAGCGGAAGGTTCGCATCCGCATCGCCTGGCGCATTCGGGCCGCCCGCGCCCGGCGCGGCTGGACCCGGTCGCGCAGCGCCTTCGCCTCATGAAGCTCGCGCAGGAACTGGGCGCGCCGTCTGCGGCGCGCCGCCTCGGTCTCCTGCGGGTCCTGCGGGTCCTGCGGGATCTCCGCGTCCTCCGCGTCCTGCGGGGCCGGCGTGTCCGGCCGGTCCCGCTCCCGCTGTTCCCCGTCCGGCATCGGCTCATCACCCCAAGGCTGGGTCCGTATGCCACCACCTTCCCTCCGAACGTGCGGTTGATGCCAGCGCACGGGTGCGGGAGGCCCGGTTACTGTTGAGCCCATGCGGATCCACGTCGTCGACCACCCGCTGGTCGCGCACAAACTCACCACCCTGCGCGACAGGCGCACCGACTCCCCGACCTTCCGGCGGCTCGCCGACGAGCTGGTCACCCTGCTCGCCTACGAGGCCACCCGGGATGTGCGCACCGAACAGGTCGACATCGAGACCCCGGTCACACCGACGACCGGTGTGAAGCTGTCGCACCCGCGCCCCCTGGTCGTGCCGATCCTGCGGGCCGGCCTCGGCATGCTCGACGGCATGGTGCGGCTGCTGCCGACCGCCGAGGTGGGCTTCCTGGGCATGATCCGCGACGAGGAGACGCTCCAGGCGTCCACGTACGCGACACGGATGCCGGAGGACCTCTCGGGCCGCCAGGTGTACGTCCTGGACCCGATGCTGGCCACCGGCGGCACGCTGGTCGCGGCCATTCAGGAACTGATCAAGCGCGGTGCGGACGATGTCACCGCGGTCGTGCTCCTCGCCGCGCCCGAGGGCGTCGAGGTGATGGAGCGCGAGCTGGCGGGCACGCCTGTGACCGTGGTCACGGCTTCGGTCGACGAGCGGCTCAACGAGAACGGTTACATCGTCCCGGGCCTCGGCGACGCGGGCGACCGGATGTACGGCACGGTCGACTAGGGTCTTCCGTTCGGATCAGGCCGGATCAGCCGGATCAGGGTGCGTGCCGTACCCCGCGAGCCCGGCGTGATCCGAACGAGAGGCCCTCGGGCCGAGCGGGTTGTGCTGGGCTGCCGGGACCGACCCGGCAGCCGTCAGCAGGACGGTGCGGGGGCCGGCTTCGCCAGGGCGGCGAGGGCCGCCGCAGCCGACTGGGGCGTGCTGAACGCCTTGAACTTCGTACCGAGAATCAGATCGACGTCCGCCGTCCTGCGGGCGTCGGTCTTCGGAACAGCCCCCTGCAACTGCGTACCGAGGACCGGCAGCGAGTTGTTCGTGGCCGACGGGGCGCCCAGCAGCACCCCCGCACCCGCGACCTTCTTGTCGTACGCGGCCGGGGCGTTCCCCACCTTGCCGATGGTGAAACCGCGCTTCTTCAGCTCGTCGGCGGCCTGCTTGGCGAGGCCGCTGCGCGGTGTCGCGTTGTAGACGTTGACGGTGATCTTCGCGGGCTTCGGCAACGCCTTCACGGGCGCGGACGGATTGCCCGACGGGCAGTCCGTCTTGTGGTCGGCGGCGCCGGCCTTCCGGTTGTTGCCCGTGAAGACGTCGATGAGCTGCAATGCGCCCCATCCGGCCAGGCCGAGGGCGACCACGGACGCGGCGGCGGCGAGGATCAGCCTGCTGCGACGCCGGGGGCGGCTCATGCGCGGGTACTTGTCGCCCGTGATGCGGTACTTTCCGCCCATGCCGGGGGGAGTGAGCATGCTCATGGGCGCAGCGTAGTGCGGCCCGGTGATGATGCCTACTAAATGATCAATGGATCGCACCCGTCCGGGTGCAAAAGCACCCGAACGAACCCGGACAGGGCCCGCAGGGTCTGCGGGTCTCGTACGGGCCCTCGTGCGAGGAATCCGTACGAGGAGCCTGTACGAGAAACCCGTACGGGATCCGCGGGGACCTGCGGGCAACCCGTGAGGCTTCGTCAGCCGAGTTCGAGTACCCGGGCGTGGAGCACCTGGCGCTGCTGGAGCGCGGCGCGGACCGCGCGGTGCAGCCCGTCCTCCAGGTAGAGGTCGCCCTGCCACTTCACGACGTGCGCGAACAGGTCGCCGTAGAACGTCGAGTCCTCGGCGAGGAGGGTCTCCAGGTCCAGATTGCCCTTGGTGGTCACCAGCTGATCGAGGCGAACCGGGCGCGGCGCGACATCCGCCCACTGCCGGGTGCTTTCCCGGCCGTGGTCGGGATAAGGCCGCCCATTTCCGATGCGCTTGAAGATCACACGGAAAGCCTACCGGGCAAGAGCCTCCGGGCGCAGCCATGGGGCGGGACTGCCATGCTGGCAAGAACGCCACAAAAGCGGGCATTTCGGAACAGTGGCCGAGATGAGTGACAGCGACAGCACGGGTGGAGGCGCGGGTCCGGACGCCGGCGGCGGTTCGGACACCGGCGTGGCGCGGGACACCGGCGTGGCGTCGGGTGCGGGTGTGGCACCTGGTGGTGGTGCGGCGGGAAGTTCGGATGTGGCGGCGGGCGGTGGTGGTGCGGCGGGCGGCCGGGTCGCCGAACGGGCCGGGCAGGTGGTGGCGAGCGGGATGTTCCGGTCGCTGGCACGCTCCGTCGGGACGCAGCTGGGGCGGGAGATCTCCCGGTCGCTCTTCGGCACGGCCCGCCGCCGGCGGTAGTTCCCAACGGTGGGCGTGCGGTGGGTGTGCGGTGGGTGTGCGGCGGGCGGGGGTGGCGTTCGGAGGGCGTGCGGCAGCGTTCGGTGGGTGTGTGGCGGTCGAGGGGGCGTGCGTGTAGGCGCGCGTTGGGCCGTGGGCGTAGGGGGCAGGTGCGCGGTGCGGGTGTTCGTCGGCTACTTGTCGGCTACGCGTTTGGCCGCCCTGGCCGCCTGTTTGGCCTGCTGCTTGTATGCGCGCACCTCGGCGAGTGACTCCGGACCGGTGATGTCGGCGACCGACCGGCGCGAGCCCGCCTCGCCGTACGGTCCGGCCGCCTCCCGCCAGCCCGTCGGCCGGACCCCGAACTGCTTGCCCAGCAGAGCCAGGAAGATCTGCGCCTTCTGCGTGCCGAACCCCGGCAGGGCGGTCAGCCGTTTCCGCAGCTCGGCCCCAGTGGGGACGTCGCTCCACACCGCGCTCGCGTCGCCGTCGTACTCCGCCACCAGGTACTGGCACAACTGCTGGACCCGCTTGGCCATGGAGGCGGGATAGCGGTGCAGGGCGGGCTTGGCGGTGAAGAGCTCGACGAAGACCTCCGGGTTGTACGCGGCGATCTCATGCGCGTCCAGGTCGTCTCCGCCCATCCGCACGGCCAGGGTGTACGGGCCGGAGAAGGCCCACTCCATCGGCACCTGTTGGTCCAGCAGCATGCCGACCAGAGCGGCGAGCGGGCTGCGCGCGAGGAGTTCGTCCGCCGCCGGTGCCTGGGCGATTCGCAGGGTGATGTCCGGGTCCTTGTCGGTCTTCGTCATGCCTTCGATCATCCCGACGGCGGCGTGACCCGGCCACTCCGCTGCCCGCCGATGCAGCCGTTTGCTGCCGGATTCCGTTCGGGGAGGGGAGGGAGGCGGGGAGAGGGGGAGAGGAGCGGGGCGGGGGGCAGGACGTGAGGCAGGACCGTATGAGGGGCTGTATGCGGCGGGGCCGTACGAACGGCCCGGGTGCCCGAAGGGGCAGTGCCGGCTGCCCCTGGCCGGCGGGGTCCGGGCTGGACGAGGCAGTGGCCCGTCGTGAAGGTGGAGTGGTGGGGCCATCACGACGCGCCTTCGACCGGGGCGCGGTCAGGGGAGATGACGATGCACGCACAGGAATGGGACCGGGAGCACGACCACGAGCATGACCACGGGCATGGGCATGGCCAGGAGCAGGTGCACGACGAAGCCGCGCACGCCGCAGGGGCGGCCGATGGCCTGCAGGCGGCGGGCACCCCGCACCTCTACCGCGCGGCGGCCACCGGGCGGGCCGATGTGGTCGGGGCCGGCGGCATGAGCGTGCTCCAACGGGCGGTCGGCAACAGCGCCGTGGGGTCGATGCTCCAGAGGCAGGGGGAGGAAGAGCGTTCCCCCGTGCACGACGTGGTCTCGTCCGGCGGCGGGCAGCCCCTGGACACCGATACCCGCACCGATCTGGAGGGGCGGATGGGCGCGGACTTCTCCGACGTGCGCGTCCACACCGGCTCCGCCGCGCACGAGTCGGCGAAGGGCGTGGGCGCCCACGCCTACACGGTCGGCAACAACGTGGTCTTCCAGCGCGACGCCTACGATCCGTCCTCGCCGCAGGGCCGCACCACGCTGGCCCATGAGCTCACCCATGTGATCCAGCAGCGCAACGGCCCGGTGGAGGGGACCGAGGCGCCGGGCGGGATCCGGGTGAGCGATCCGTCCGACCGCTTCGAGCGGGAGGCCGTCGCGAATGCCGACCGGGTGCTGTCGGACCCGGCTCCGGCTCGCGCCTCGGACCCGGATCGTGCCTCGGACCCGGCTCCTGCTGCGGACTCGGCTGCGGGTGGGGTCCCGGCCTCCGATCTGTCGACGGCGACGGCGACGGCGACGGCGACGGCGACGGCGACTACGGCGGCGACGGGCGCGGCCGGCCACGATGAGTCCGCCACCGCGTCGCCCGCCGTTTCCCCCGCCGCGACGCCCGCGGTGCAACGGGCGGCGACGGAGGACGAGGACGAGCAACCCGCCGATGTCCAGGGCTCCTTCGTCCAACGGGCGGAGGAAGGGGCCGAGGAGGAGGAAGAGGCCCCGCCCGCCTGAGCCGGAGTCAGCCCGCGGTGTCCGTCCGCATCGTGCCACCGAGGAACAGCGATTCCGCACACCGCGAAGGCGTCGGCGCGTTCACGGGCTTGCCCACCTTCCGGCAGTCGACGGTCATCGTGACCTTGCCGCCCGCGGGCACCAGGATCGGCGTGACGAAGTGGTAGTCGGAGTCCCGGAAGTTCTCCATCGCGAGGCGGAGCACCGGCGTGTTCCGCCCGGAGGAGACCACGAGCGTGCCCGCGTCGCCCTGCGGGTTCTGGACCACGATGTCCGTCAGCTGGAAGGTGTGCCCGCGGGGTACCTGGAGGGCGGTCGAGGTGTTCGACCCGCCGCCCACCGAGTCCCTGACCTGCACCTGCGCGCTGGTCGGGGCGGCGGCCGCAGCCCCGCCGGACCCGCCGTCGGAGGTGCCGGGGCTCGGTGAGGGGCTCGGCTTCGGCGAGCCGCCGTTCGCCCCCGAGGCGGCGCCGCCGCCCGCATCCGCTCCACCTGTCGAACCGGTGTCAGGAGCCTTGCTCTTGTCGGCGGCGGCGGCGGAGCGGACCGCGTCCGGCGTGATCGCCTCCCGGGCCGCCGACTTCACGGCCGGTCGCAGCAGTGCGTACCAGAGCCCGACCAGCGCGATCAGCAGAACAGCCGCGGTGATGAGCGCCCGGGGGAGCCAGCGCGGCAGGATCGGCTCCTGCTGGTACGAACCGTCCAGGACCACCGGTGCGACCGGGGGCTGACCCTCCGCCACATCCGGTGTGGCGACCACCTGGAAGGGGTGGGTGACCGGCGTACCGCGCCACACGCGCTTCGCCGGCCGGATCCGCAGCTTGCCGAACCCGGCCCGGCCGGGCTCGATCTGCAACGTGTCCGCCGCGAACACCACCCGGGCCCGCTCCGTACCCGACCGGGCCCCCAGCCGCACGGTCGCCGGGCTGTTTCCCCGGTTGTCGACGGCGACTTGATGCCTGCCGCGCCAGGCGCCGTGCGAGCTGCGCGGTACCAGCTCGGCGGTCGTCTCGGTGAAGGGGAGTACGGTCACCCGCCCTTCGGGTACCACCGTGTCGCCCTGCTCGCTGGTGGGTACCACCCGTATCCCGAAGGGGGTCTCCCCTGCGAGTACGGTCGAGTCACGGGGCGGGCGCAGTACCAGGGAGACGGTCTGGGAGTCGCCCGGATACAGGGACAGGCTCGCCGGCTCCACCGCCGACCAGGCGGCACACGCGCCGATCACCTCGAAGCGGTACTCCTCGACGGTGCTGCCGGAGTTGAGGATCCGCAGAGGGAGGGCCGTCTCCTCGCCCGGTGCGGCAGTGACGGACGATTCGTCGAGGCTTGCCGTGAGACTCATACGGCGCACCGTAGGGGCGGTGCCGAACGCCGACATCGGCCGCGAAGGAACACTTCCGGGCAGATTCTGTGCCCGGATCGGCTTTCTTGTTTCCCTGTAGGTATACGCGGGAATCGTTTGACCGCCTCAGGACGAATGAGGCACACGAAAGCAGCCGTGATGGTTGTGTTCAGTGTGATGCCATCGGCTGTTGCCCAGGGGGAGCATTGCCATGGAGCGCACCACTGTCGCATTACGGGCCCAGGATCCGATCTCGCGGGCGGGCGTGGCCAGTCAGTTACGAGCCCGGCCCGAGATCAGCGTGACGGAGTGGGGGGAGGGCGACGCCTCACCTCAGATCGTGATCGTCGTCGTGGACGCGGTCGACGAGGAGGTGCTGACGATGCTGCGCCACATCCAGCGCACCAGCACCTCACGCACCGTCCTCGTCACCACGGACATCGACGAGCAGAAACTGGTGAGCGCCGCGGAGTGCGGTGTCGCCGGTGTGGTCAGGCGCTCCGAGTCGACCCCGGAGCATCTGGTCCAGGTCATCGGGACGGTGGCGCGGGGCGAAGGCCATCTCCCCTCCGACCTGCTGGGAAGACTGCTGGAGGAGGTCGGTCGCCTCCAGGGGCAGGTACTCGGTCCGCGCGGACTGCACTTCACCGGTCTCGCGGCGCGCGAGGTGGATGTGCTGCGCCTGGTCGCGGAGGGGTACGACACCGCGGACATCGCGACGAAGCTGGCCTATTCCGAGCGCACGATCAAGAACGTGCTGCATTCGGTGATGACCCGGCTGCAGCTGCGGAACCGCTCGCACGCGGTGGCGTACGCAATGCGGCAAGGGCTGATCTGAGCGGTCCGGTACGCGCGCGTCCGGGGGTGCGGTGCCTGCCCGAAAGGGCAGTGACGGCTTCCCGGGGGTGTGACTCCCGCACCGCTGCGGGCCGGTCGTACGTACGGGACGGTGGGGCCCGGTACGCCGATCGGCCGAGGGTGGGGGAGGACTTCCGTGCGCTGGTTCCAGCCGTTTCAGCGGGCTGCGCGGTCGCGGCCGGAGCGGTCCGGCCGGCCCTGGTCGGTCCGGCCGGGGTCGGCCCGGTCCCGATCGGCGCGGCCGGGTTCGGTCCGGCTGGGGTCGGCTCGGCCGGCTCGGCCGGGGGCGGCGCGGCCCCGGGCTTCGGCCTCGCGCAGGACCTTCACCGTGCTCCGTGTCCCGGCGTTGGCCCTGCTCCTCGTGGTCTCCGGCATCGCGCCCGGCTCGGCCGTGACCTCAGGGACGCCCACGGCGGCGGTACCCGAACCCTGGGTCACCCCCGCCGAGTTCACCGACACGGTCGATCCCGGTGGTTCCACGGGCGTGGCCAAGCAGGTGCGTACACCCGCGATTCCGCCGAAGCCGGATGTGGTGCTGCTGGTGGACGGTACCGCCAGCATGGCCGACCCGATCAAGAGCGTGCAGGACAACCTGCCCAAGATCACCGACAAGATCCTCGCCGAGCAGCCCGAATCCCGGTTCGCCGTGGCCACGTTCGGCGATCAGGAGGGCGACCCCGACGCCGGTTTCAGCGTGCTTCAGGGGCTGACGGACGACCTCGACGCGGTGCAGAAAGGCGTCGACAAACTCGACACCGCGCTGGGCGGCAAGAGCCGAGGCCCGTCCGAGGACTGGATCAACGGGCTGTGGCAGATCGCGAACGGGGCCGGCGGCCAGACCGTTTTCCGTGACGGGGCGAGTCCGGTCGTCGTGCTGGTCGGCGACGCTTCCAGCCACGCCCCGAGCAACGGCCACAGCATTGACGACACGATCTTCGATCTTCAGGACCGGAGCGTCCGGGTGATCGGTGTCGATGTGGCGAGCAAGATCGGCGACGGCCTGAACGGCAACGGTGACGCCGGTGATCCCGAATACGTCGAGGATCCGCTCACCACCCCCGACCAGGCCACCCGCATCATCAAGGCCACCAACGGCCGGCTGCTGGAGGGGATCGACGGCGACAAGGTCGCAGAGGCGATCGCCGAGGGCTTCAACAACCTTCCCAGCACGGTCGGTTACCGGCTCGACCACTGCGACCCGTCCCTGAGCGTTTCCCTCGATCCCCCCACGCGCGACGTCACCAGCGGCGACACCGCCTTGTTCGCGGAGAACATCGATGTCGCCGCGGACGCGCCGCAGGGCACCACTCTGACCTGCACGGTCCAGTTCCTGCTGGGTACCCGGGTCCCCGGCACGGATGAGATCGGTCCGGCCGCGGCCGCCGATCCGGACTTCCAGGAGCAGATCAGGATCGAGGTGAACGACGTCGACGCGCCCGTCGTCACCGTGGACGATCTGACCGTCTGGGCCAAGGACAAGAAGGGCGCGCGCGTGACGTACGACGCCACCGCCCAGGACTCCACCGACGGCACCCTCCCCGTGACCTGCACCCCGCCCTCCGGCTCGCTCTTCCCGCTCGGCATCACCACGGTGACCTGCTCGGCGACCGACTCGGCGGGCAACACGGGAACGGACACCGCGCAGATCGAGGTCCTCAAGGCTCCGGTGCCGCCCTCGGCGGACGTGGCGATGAAGGTCGACGTCAGCCCGGACCGTACCTACACCGGCCGACCTGCCCGTGCCCGCTTTACCGTCACCAACGCGGGCCCGGACGCGGCGACGGGCGTGGTCATCGGTTCCAGCTGGCCGAAACCGTCCAGCGCGAAGGACCGCAGCCTGCCCGGCCTGACCCGCTGCACGGCGGCCGAACCGTGCACCGTTCCGGCCGGTGGCCGCATCGAGGTGACGCAGACGGCGACGTACCGCGCGGCGGTCACCGGGGACGTACGGGCCACCGTGCGCGGCACCCTGCCCGACCGCCGGAAGGCCAACAACCAGGACACCGACCGGCTGCGCGTTCTGAAGCCCTCGCTGACCGTCACGCCGCAGGTCGCCAAACCGGGCCAGCCGGTGCTGGCCCGGGGCAAGGACTACCCGCCGGGCGCGACCGTACGTTTCACGTGGAACACCGGCATCACCCCCAGGGGAGCGGTCGCCACGGTGGGCCGCGACGGCACCTTCGAGGTGCAGGTCCTGGTCCTGCGCAAGGACAAGCTGGGCCCGCGCGAGCTGAGGGCGGATTCGCGCGACCTCGACCGGCTGAAGAAACCGGTCCTGGTGGTGCAGCGGAACCTCCAGCCACCGGACTTCGCGGGCCGCGCGTGAGCGCCGACGACCGTACGGGAGTGATCGGGTGATCCACGAGGTCGACGACGTACTGCGTGCCCTGATCAGGACGGAGGTGCTCGAAGGCGGCCAGATCGCGGTGGTCTTCGACGCCCCGACCCGGGAGTGGGCGGCGAAGGTCAACGCGCCGATGGTCAACCTCTACCTCTACGACATCCGCGAGGACATGCGCAGGCGCGAGCGGGGTCTGCACAACGAGTACGACGGGCGCGGCACGATCGTCGCGCGCCGCCGCCCGCCCCGGTTCTTCAAGCTGTCGTACCTGATCACGGCATGGACGAAGCGTCCGGAGGACGAGCACCGGCTGCTCTCGTCGCTGCTCGGCTGCCTGCTGCGGTACGAGGCGCTGCCTCCGGAGCGGCTGGCGGGCACGCTGGCCGAGATCGGGGCGGCCGTACCGATGTCGATCGCGCTGCCGCCGCCGGAGGACCGCTCGTTCGCCGACGTGTGGAGCGCGCTGGGCGGTGAGCTGAAACCCTCGCTGGACCTGGTGATCAGCGTGCCGGTGACGGCGTCCCCGAGCTATGTGGTCGGTCCACCGGTGGGGGACGAGGGGTTGCAGGCCCGCTTCGGGGACGTACCGGAGGAGGCCGAGCCGTTGTCGGAACCGATGCCGGGGCGCGGCGGGCTTCCGGTGTACGGAGGCCGTCCGGGCAGGCCCGGCGGTTCTGGTGGTCCTGGTGGTTCCCGTGGTTCTGCTGGTTCCGGTGGTTCCGGTGGTTCTGCTGGTTCCGGTGGTCCTGGCGGGGGCGTCCCCCGTACCCCCGACGGGGAACGGCGGCGCGGCCTGTCGCTCCGTATCACCGAGAACCGGAGGGCCACCGCGACGGACCCCGTGCGGGGCAGCGGGGCGGACCGTACGGAGGAGATGAAGACGGCGACGGCGACGGAGGCGGAGACCGGGAGGGCGACGGAGGCAGAGGCGGAGGCGGAGAGCCGGACGGCGACCGAGGACGGCGCCGGATGACGAGCTCGGGCGACCCGAATCTGCGCCATCTCCTCGCCCGCGCGGTGGCGGTGGAGCACCGCATCCGACAAGCGGTCGAGGTCCGGCAGCGCACGGACCCGGACCCGGACGACGCCTTCCGCGGCCTCTACCTCACGGACGAGAACATCGCCCGTCTGCTGGACCAGGAGGAGGCCCGCGCCTTCCCGTCCCCGGTGCCGCCCTCTGCCGCGGACGGCGACGGGATGCCGACGGGGCCCGCCAGACTCACCTCCCTGGCAGGGGAGTTCGGCCTCACCGCCCTCGACATCGAGATCCTCCTCATCACGCTCGTCCCGGATCTCGACGACCGCTTCGAGGCGTTCTACGGCTACCTGAACGACGACGTCACCCGCCGTCGCCCGTCCATCGGCCTGGTCCTGGGCCTCTGCGGCCTGTCCCCCGCCGACGAGGCGGCGCGCGGCCGGCTGTCGGCCCTCGCCCCGCTCCGTGAGGGCCGCCTCCTCCTGGTCGAGGACCTGGACCGCCCGTTCCTGAGCCGTGCGCTCCGCGTCCCCGACCGGGTCACGGCGCACCTCCTGGGCGGCGACACCCCCGACCCGCGCCTGGCGGATCTCCTCGCCCCCTGGCACCCCGTACCGGGCGTCGGCGATCCGGCCCCGCTGGCCGCCGCCCTCGCCCGGGGCGTCCCGCTCGCCTACCTCCGGGAGGACCAGGGCGGCGCGGGCACGGCCCTCGCGGCCTCCGCGCTGACCCACGCGGGCCACCGGGTCCTGGGCCTGGACCTGGCACGACTGGCCGAAGACCCGTCACCCGCCGAGGCCGTCCGCTCTCTGGTCCGCGAGGCCCGGCTGACCGGCGCCGGTCTGGTCTGCGCCCCGCTCGACGCCGTCTCCCGCGAACACCCGGGACTCCTCCGGCTGCTCGCCTCCACCCCGGTCCCCACGGTCCTGGTCGGCCGGGCCCCCTGGGACGCGGCCTGGTCCACCGCCCCGCCCCTCCTCCTGTATGCCCCACGCGTGGAACCCGCGACCCGGGCCGCCCTCTGGACCGACGCGTACGACGCCCCGCTCCCCGAAACCATCGACGTGGACCGCCTGCTCTCGCCGTTCCTCCTCACCCCGGAACAGATCACCCGCGCCGCCCGGAGCGCCGCCCAGACCACCCATCTGGACGGCGGCATCCTCACCCCCGACCACGTGCGCCGGGGCGCCCGCGCCCAGAACGCGGCGGGCCTGGACCGGCTGGCCCGCCGCATCGAACCCACCGTCGGCTGGAACGACCTGGTCCTCCCCCCGGGCACCCACGCCCAACTCCGCGAACTGACCGCCCGCGCGCGCCATCGCGACCGGGTCCTGGGGGAGTGGGGCATGCGCCCCGGTGGCGGCAGGGGCCGCGGCGTGTCGGCCCTCTTCGCCGGCGACTCCGGCACCGGCAAGACGATGTCCGCCGAGGTCATTGCCGCAGACCTGGGCCTGGACCTCTACACGGTCGACCTGGCGACGGTGATCGACAAGTACGTGGGCGAGACGGAGAAGAACCTGGAGCGGATCTTCTCCGAAGCGGCGGGCGTGAACGGCGTCCTCCTCTTCGACGAGGCGGACGCGATCTTCGGCAAGCGCTCGGACGTGAAGGACGCCCACGACCGCTACGCGAACGTCGAGAGCGCGTACCTCCTCCAGCGCATGGAGTCCTTCGACGGCCTGGCCATCCTCGCCACCAACCTCCGGGCCAACCTGGACGACGCCTTCACCCGCCGCCTGGACCTGGTCGTCGACTTCCCGGTCCCGGACCCCGAACAGCGCCTCCTGCTGTGGGAACGCTGTCTGGGCCCGGTACTTCCCCGGGGCAGGGACCTGGACCTCCCCTTCTGCGCGGAGAACTTCGAGCTGGCGGGCGGCAACATCCGCTCGATCGCGGTGACGGCCGCGTACCTGGCGGCGGACACGGGCGGGCCGGTGACGATGCCGACGCTGATCCACGCGATCCAGCGCGAGTACCAGAAACTGGGCCGCCTGACGCTGGCGTCGGAGTTCGGCCCGTACCTGGGGCTGCTGGCGTGAGGCCGCCGGCCGGAGACCGCGAGCCCTGCGTGGGCCCTTGCGCGGACCCGGCGTTGCCGCCACCGTGGTCGGGGCCGGGCCGGTGACCGACCGGTCCGCTCCGTACGGTGACGGGAGTCGGCGTGACCGCATTGCCTGTTCTGCCCCACGAACTGCACGGCGACGGCCCGCACAAGGTGATCGCGGTGCACGGCTGGCTGGCCGACCGGTCCGCGTACGGTCCGGTGCTGCCGGATCTCGACCTCGGCTCGTTCCAGTACGCGGTGGTCGATCTACGGGGATACGGCGAGGCCAGGGATGCGAGCGGTACGTACACGACGGCTGAGGGCGCCGCGGACGTGATCGCGCTGGCCGACCGGCTCGGCTGGGAGCGGTTCTCGCTGATCGGCCACTCGATGGGCGGCTCCGTCGCGCAGCGGACGCTGGCCGCCGCGCCGCAACGGGTGCGCAGGATCGTCGGGGTGTCGCCCGTCCCCGCGTCCGGCCTGCCCCTCCCGCCCGACCAGTGGGAACTCTTCTCCGGGGCGGCACACACCCCGCAGAACCGGCGGACCATCCTCGACATCACCACGGGCGGCCGACGCCCCGCGGGCTGGCTGGACCGCATGGTGCGCCGCTCGTTCGAACGCAGCGACGCGACGGCGTTCCGTGCCTGGCTGGACTCCTGGGCGGGCGAGGACTTCCACGACCGGATCGACGGTTCGCCCGTGCCGGCCCTGGCCGTGGTGGGCGCGCTGGACCCGGCGCTGTCGGCCGAGGTGCAGCGCGCCACCTGGATGCGGTGGTTCCGGCGGGCCGAACTGGTGGAGCTGCCCTCCTGCGGCCACTACGCGATGGACGAGGCCCCGCTCGACCTGATCCGCGTGATGGAGGACTTCCTGCGGGCCGATACGGAGGACGGCGAGGCGAAGGCATGAGCGGGTCCGCCCCCGAAGCGCCGGAGCAGACACCCGTACCGGACGTCTTCGATCCCGGGCAGTACGGGCGGGGCATCCCCCACGACCGCTACCGCCACCTGCGCGACCATCACCCCGTGGCGTGGCAGGAGGAGCCGGAGGTGCTGGGCTGGCCGGCGGGCCCCGGCTTCTGGGCGGTCACCCGGCACGAGGACGCCGTCCGGGTCCTGAAGGACTCGTCGGCGTACTCCTCGTACCTCGGCGCCACCCAGATCCGCGACCCCGACCCCGCCGACCTGCCGTTCATCCGCCGCATGATGCTCAACCAGGACCCGCCGCACCACCGACGCCTGCGCGTACTCGTCAGCCGCGCCTTCACCCCGAAGCGCATCGACCGGTTCGGGACGGTCGTCCGTGAACGCGCCCGCTCCCTGCTCACCGCGGCGGTCACCGAGGCGCGGGCCGGCGACGGCACCTGCGATCTCGTCACTCAGGTCACGGACGACTACGCCCTGCTCAACCTCACCGACCTGCTGGGCGTGCCGGACAGCGACCGCGGACTCCTCCTGCACTGGACCCGGCGCGTCATCGGCTACCAGGACCCCGACGAGGCCGGAACGCCGCAACTCGGCCCGGACGGCAAACCGGTCAACCCCCGCTCCCCGGCCTCACTGCGCGACATGTTCGACTACGCGCACGCCCTGGCGGCCCACAAGCGCCGGCACCCCGCCGACGACGTCATGACGGCCCTGGCCACGGACCCCGAACTGACCGCGCCCGAACTGGAGATGTTCTTCTTCCTGCTGGTGGTCGCGGGCAACGACACGGTACGCAGCGCTGCCCCCGGCGGCCTGCACCTCCTGGCCGAGAACCCCGAGGCGTACGGCCGCCTGCGCAACGGCGAGGTGGAGTTCGCGTCGGCCGTGGACGAACTCCTCCGCCGCCACCCCCCGGTCCTGACCTTCCGCCGCACGGCCCGCGAGGACACGGTGCTGGCGGGCACCCGTATCCGCGCCGGCGACAAGGTGGTCGTCTTCCACGCCTCCGCCAACCACGACGAACGCGTCTTCCCCGAGCCGTTCACCCTGGATCTCTCCCGCACCCCCAACCCCCACATCTCCTTCGGCGACGGCCCCCACGTCTGCCTGGGCGCGCACTTCGCCCGCCTGCAACTACGGGCCCTGTACGAGGAGACGTGCCGCGCCCTCCCGACCCCCCTCGAACGCGCGGCCCCACCGCGCCGCCTGGTCTCGAACTTCATCAACGGGCTGAAGTCGTTGCCGGTGCGGGTGGCCGACGCATGAAGCGACCTGCCCGGTCGGCTTCTCAGCGTCATGTCCATACGCTTGAGCGGAGGCGAACAGAACACCCCGGATGGGCGTGGGCATCGGAGAGTGCCTTGCCGGGGCCAGGACCAGCCGCCGTTCAACTGGACGTTGCCCGCATCGACATCCTGGCAGTGGCACCGGTGCTTCGTGACATCTCCCGTTCCGGACGGGTGGTGCATCAACAGGAAAGTCAGATGGTGGTGCAGTTGGAGATGAGCCGACCGCGCGCGGGCCGAGGTTCATGGTTGTGGGCGGGTGCCGGAGTGGCGTCACCTCACACGCGGTGTATGCCGCACTGCCGTGCCTACAGGAGGGCGTCGCGCCTCGACTGCTTCAAGGGCATCCGGTACAGAGCCCGCCATCCTCAGATCGATTCGGAGAACAAGTCCCGGATTCCGTGAGGGTCGAACGAAAGCATCCTTCGGAGCTCATCAGGAGAGATCACCGGATGATTCACTTCGGGTGTCTCTGTGTGCTTGAGTCCGGGCCGGCAGAGGCGATACCCGTTTCTGCTCTCATAGTAGGAGAAGGAGAGGCCGGACTCTCGCATGTCCGTCATCAGCTCCCATTCGAGCACGCTGGGGAAAGACACATCGCATCCGCTTCTCACCAACTCTGGGATTGTCCTTCGGTATGACTCCTTGGACAGGGCGGTGCCTTCCAGTCGTACCTCGACGAGTCCCGGGCAACGAAGGAGAGGTGAGATATCAAGCAGTTCAGAGCGTTCGGCGAGAACGGTATGGACGTTGAGGTTGGCGAGCCCTTCGATGCTACCGATCGTCGAGTCCGATGCGGCAAGGGTGCCCAGTCCGTGAAGGTTGGCCACCTCATTGAGGGAATCCAGCTCGCAACCGGCCAGAACGAGAATTCTGAGATTCTCGCATGCGTCGATTCCGGTGAGTCCGTGCGCATGGTTGACAGTCAGTATGTCAAGACCGAGGAGCGCGACAGGATCCGCCTCCCGTTCCCCCACCTTAGCGCGAATTGCTTCTCGAACGGCCGGATCCAACATTCAACCAACCCTCCATCGCATTTTATTTCAATTGCTGTGCGGCAAAGTTGAAATTGTCGAGGACTCGCAAATAGTTCTCGCGCTGCAATTCCGCCAGCCGGCTGACGGTCAGGCCGGTGACCTCCTCGACCGTGACATTGGAAGTCGTGTTCTGGTCTCCGACCTTCACAGTCTTCTTCTTGTAGGTTCCCGCGATCGGCAAATTACGCACCGACGCGGGTAGGTCTGAGTCGAGTTGTCCGTTCCACATTATGTTGCCATTTTTGAGAAGCTCGCGAAGATGTCGCAAGAATCCCTGCGGGGTTGCCCCCTCTACTCCCTCTGTATCCAAATACTGCTCGAATATTCCTCGGAGACCCCCAGGAGCTATCCTGGATTCTGGATCAGGTATATCGTTCCTTTTGTCTGGGTCGCCATGGTAGAACGGATCGGCCGTGGCGCTGTAGGTGTTCTCAGAGAATGCGCCCGTATGGGTGTGTAGGATATCGCTCGACACTTCTGTCGTATTTTTATGCACTTTGAGATCCCATATCACGTCGCAGGTGAACGACCTCAGGGAGCTCTGAAGGGTTACCCATCCCTCGGCATTTTTGAGCCCGTGAGAACTTCTTGCTGCTATTGCGGTCTCTAAAATTCGGCCAATGTAGTTGGATGGAATCCATTCGTGTCTGCCGGGTGCCACCTCGCGGAACCTGTCCTTTACCCAGTCGGCGTTTACTCCTACCGCCCATAATTTGAAGAATTCTGCGGATGTTATGCCTCCGACCTCACCGTTGGGCGCCACCATTCGCTTGAGGAAGTTGACGATCGGCTTATCTGGACCGATTCCCCTCGACTTCTCTACTGCATCCTTCAGAGTGGTATCTGCCTTGGGGTGCGCGCCCGGCAGCCCTGTGAACGTTCCGAGATCGCCGGCGCGTAGATCGAAACCGATCCCCGGTAATTCGTTCACGAGAGATTCGTCGCCCTCTTCATTGGCGAGCGATCGTATTCTTTCCGCACCTTTCGGCCCCTTTATATGGGCCAGTGCCGCCTGTCCCAGTAGGCTATTGAACTCATTTCGGACGCTGTGTGGAGGGTCGGGTTTTGTGTTGACCAGGGAGTGCTCTCGGAATATTTCCGTGTCAGCCAGTTTTTTCTTGTCACGGGGCTGTGCGAAATAACTGATGAGCATTCTTCTTGTCTGGGGCTTATTCAGTGCCCCGAGAGCTTCTTTCTCCGTACCCTTCAAGTCGGCGGACGTCCAGATGGAGACCCCGCCGACCTTTGCCCGCTCCAGCTGTTTTCCCCATACCTTGTGGATTTGTTTCACTCGCTCGGGACCGTAAGCGGCGAGGACGGATTTCATGCTTTCCACTACCGTCCGCAGCGTGGGGGCTTTTGTCGGGCCGCCGCCCCTGGGATTCACGGCGGCTTCGACCCGCCATGCGGAGCCGCCGTCCACGGCTCTCACCTCGGTCAGGGAATAGCGAGATTTTATTTTGCTCAGCTTTTCCCGGACCTCAGTCTCGGGAAGCAGCCTGCCTTCGTAGGAGTTCAGAACCCTGATGGCGTCTCTGACTCCCTTGTCGAGCCTGCTCCTCTTTTTGGACGGGCTGTCGTTCTTTTTCTCTGGATTCTTGCCCTTGTTTTTTCCGGGCTTGAGCTTCGCCCAAATGGCTCTACCTTTTTTGATGATGAAGTTGACGATCTTGTCGATGGCCCTGTTCACGGGTTTGGCGACGGCGTGGAAGACGGATTTGACCTTGCCGGCGAGGTTGCCGATGCCGAGGAGGGAGGCGAGGAAGCCGATGAGGAGGGGGACGCTGGCGGCGAGGGCTGCCTCGACCATCTTGGGGACGCCTGCCGAACCCCCGTTGGCGATGGCGATCACCGCGTCCAGGACCGCGTTGACGAACTCCACTATCTGGGCGCCCTGGTTCACGATGAACGTGACGATGTCGATGATTCCCTTGACCGCGCGGACGAATGCGGAGGCGGGGTTGAGGAGGGAGATGATCCAGGTGATTCCCGCGATGACGACCGTGGGGATCAGGTAACTGGTGAGTTTTTGGAGGATGGTGGCCTTGAGGTCGCCGGCCTCGGACTCGATTTCTTTTACGGCGCCTGCGGGGCCTTCGGCGGCGAGTTTCTTCGCGACCGGGACGGACTGTTCGACGGCGGTCAGGGCCTGGTCGGGGATGCCCTTGCGGGTGATGCGGGCACGGATGTTGGCCCAGGTCAGGCCGAGAAGGGAGCCGATGAGCTGGATGATGCCCTTGAGGTCGAACTTCTGGGGGAGTTCGAGGCCGGCCTTGACCGCCGTGCCGAGCAGCCAGGAGACGACGCCTGTTTTGAGGTGCTCGGCGACGTTGGTGATGAAGAGGTTCAGGCCCGCGCCGACGGCTCGTACGAGATTGCCGAGGAACCCGATCGGGTCCTTGATGATCTTCATGATGGCCGAGGCGGCTTTGGCGAGGATGCCGAGCAGGAGGTTCTTCAGCTCGTTGATCGTCTTGATGACGCCGACGATGGCGTCCTTCGCCTTGTCGATCAGACCCTTGTTGGCCTCCTGGAGCTTCTTGATCTCCTCGTCGACCTTGTTGAGGGCGGCGGTGTATTTCTGGGCGAGGTCCTGGACGAGTTGTTCGGACTTCTCGTTGACGGTGGATTCGAGGTCGTCGAACTTTCCCGCGAAGTCCTTGGCCGCGTCCTGGCCGAACTGGCGGAGGTCGGCGGGGAGTTTGTCGACCTCGGCCTTCAGCTCGGTGCGGCCTTTCGCGATGCGGGTCTTGGCCCTGCCGAGTTCGGTGCCGATGATGTCGGCGACCGAGGAGATGACGGTCTGCATCTTGGCGACGTAGAGCTTGCGGGCCTCCTGGAAGAGGCCGTTGGCCTCCTCCGGCATGCCCATGAGCTTGTCCTTGGCCCACTTCGCCGGGCCGAGCATGCCTGAGTAGCGTTTGTCCTTGTACTTCTTCATCCGGCGTTTGTGGTCGGCGGTGAACGCGTCGCGGGCGGCCTTCTCGCCCTGCGTGAACGCGGTGTCGACCTTCTTGTCCAGGCCGGAGAGGGTCTCCTCGACGTCCTTCTTCGTGCCGTCGTAGACCTTCTGGAGTTTCGCGGTGACCTCGGCCCGCCGTTTCTCGTCCTTGGACTTCGTCTCGCCCTTTCCGCTGTCGACGTGCTTGCCGGCCGAGGCGCGGGTGGCGGTCAGCGCGTTCATGGCCTGGGCGCCGGAGGCCGCGGCGCCCGCCTTCGCGGTGGTGAGGTGCTGGTTCTCGGCCGCTTTGCCCTGGGCGGGGGCCTTCGCGGAGTCCTTTTCCGCTGTCTTCTTCGCGGAGAGCGCTTGGTCGAACTCGGGTTCGTTTCCCTTGGCGAGCTGGTCCTCGGTGACCTCGGCGGACGCCATGGCCTTGTTGTTCTCTGCGGGGCCCTGGGAGAAGTCGGTGACGGAGTCGGGCTGCTTGGGCGGGACGGCGTCCTGTGCGGACGGAGCGCCGGGGTTGGCGGGCGGCTGGTCCGGGGTCATCGGGGTGACCGGTTTGTCCTTGGCCGCCGCGGTGTCGGGCGGGGCCTTGGTCGCGGTGTCGATGTCCTTGGCGGACTTTTCCTTGCCGTCGGTGACCTTCCCGTCGACCTCGTCCTTGATCTTGTCGGCCTTGCCGGACGTGGAGAACTTGTCGGCCTGGTCGAGGTTCTTGGGGGCCTGGGCGTCGATCGCCTTGTTCACGGCGTCGATGAAGGCCTGCTTGTTGAACTCACCGGGTTTGGCCGCGTTCATTTTTTCCGCGTTGGCGGCCTTGCCCTGGGCTTCCTTGTCGTCGGGGGGTGCGACGGCGGCGTCCTGGGCGGATTTCGATTCGGCGGTGGCCGGAGCGTGGACGGCGATCCTGGTTCGTTTCGCCGCGACGTCGGCCTTGACCCTGCGGAAGCCGGGGGCCTGGGCGGGGGACGGTTTGACGGGGGCGGTGTAGCGCTGGGCGACCAGGCGGGAGACGGCGCTGTTGCCGGCCGCGCGTTGCAGGCGCTGCAGGCTGCGGAGGTCGGGGGCGGGGCGGTCTCCGGACGGGCGGGTATCGCCGGGGTGGTGAGGTGGGGGTGATTGCGAACGTGACACTTCGGGCACGAGTGTCACGTTGTCGCGATGAGGGGTACCTCCACGGCCGGATTCCGACGCGGACGCGATGGGGTCCTTCTCCGGAACCGCCTTCATCCGCCCTCCCGGCCCGCCCCGTCCCCGGGCAGTCGGCACTCGATACGCATGGCCCTGCCGCCGCCCCAGAATGCGGGGGCGGTGGATCGCGTACGCAGCGCACGGGGACGCGACCGGGGGCAGGGCCCACGGGGTCGTACAGCGCGAGAGCGTTGCCTGATCGGGCAGCGGCCGGTGCACGGGTGGGCGGCCGTGTGTCCGTTCCCGGTGATCGCGGCTGTCGCGAGAATTGCGGGCGTTCCCCGGCCAAGGAGAGACTCACATGCCGTCGTACCTGTCCCCGGGCGTCTACGTCGAAGAGATCGAGTCCGGATCCCGGCCGATCGAAGGGGTGGGCACCTCGGTCGCCGCCTTCGTCGGCTTCGCGCAGAAGGGCCCGTTCGACGAGCCGACGCTGATCACGAACTGGAGCCAGTTCGCCGGCACGTTCGGTGACTTCGTGGCCGGCGCGTATCTCGCCTCCGCCGTCTACGGCTTCTTCACCAACGGCGGCGGCGTCTGCTACGTGGTGCGCATCGGTGACGGTACGGAACCCCCGGCCGGGGACGGGAGCCGCCCGGACGGCGGACAGCTGCCCGCCGGGTCGGAGACACAGCTCGGGCCGTACGCCGTGCGGCCCCGCCCCGGCGTGGCCGGTGAGATCACCGTCGAAGTGGCCGAGGCGGAGGGGGACGACCCGCCCTCCGACGTCTTCCAGCTGATCGTGAAGCGGGACGGGCACGTGACGGAGACCTACCCGAGTGTCACGACCAAACGCAGCAAGGAGAACGTCGCCACCCGGGTCAACGCCACGTCGGAACTCATCGAGATGCGGGAGTCCGGGCGCGGCGCCGCGCCCGCCAAACCGGAGCCGCAGAGCGTCGCCCTGGCCCCCGCGGCGCCCGCGTCCCCCGGAGCCGGAGCGCTGACCCCCGAGGTGTACGTCGGCGATCCCGACCGCCGGACCGGGCTCGGCGGGCTCGAAGCCGTCGAAGAGGTCACCACGATCGCTGTGCCGGACCTGATGAGCGCGTACGAACGCGGGCTGCTGGACCTGGAATCGGTCATCGCCGTACAGCAGGGGCTGATCAGCCATTGCGAGCTGATGGGCGACCGCGTCGCCATCCTCGACCCGCCGCCCGGACTCAGCCCGCAGCAGATCCGCGCCTGGCGCACCGGCCGCGCCAACTTCGACTCCAAGTACGCCACGCTCTACTACCCCTGGATCAAGGTCGCCGACCCGTCCTCGGGGCGGGCGCAGCTGGTCCCGCCGAGCGGTCACATCGCCGGGGTCTGGGCGCGCAACGACGAGTCGCGCGGCGTCCACAAGGCCCCCGCCAACGAGGTCGTACGAGGGGCGGTCGCCCTGCAGACGCAGCTGACCAAGGGCGAACACGATCTGCTCAACCCGATCGGGCTGAACTGCATCCGGTCCTTCCCCGGCCGCGGCATCCGGGTCTGGGGCGCGCGCACGCTGGCCTCGGACCCGGCCTGGCGCTATCTGAACGTCCGGCGCCTCTTCAACTACCTGGAGGAGTCGATCCTCGCCGGGACGCAGTGGGTCGTCTTCGAACCGAACGACGACGCCCTGTGGGCCCGTATCCGGCGCACGGTCTCGGCGTTCCTGGTCAACGAGTGGCGCAAGGGGGCGCTGTTCGGGCTCACTCCGGAAGAGGCGTTCTACGTCAAGTGCGACCGTGAGACCAACCCGCCGGAGAGCATCGACGCGGGTCAGGTCATCTGCGAGATCGGGGTGGCGCCGGTCAGGCCGGCCGAGTTCGTCGTCTTCCGCCTCTCCCAGCTGACCGGCGGCACCGGCGGTGTCGACGAGTAGCGCGCCGGGAGCCGGGCCGAGCAGGGTCCGGGCCGAGCAGAGTGCGGACGTCCTGAGGTCCTCCGAGCGGCAAACGCGTTGAAAGCGGTAAAGGAGCCTGTTGTGCCACTTCCCGATCTCGACAGCACCGTCGGGGCCTCCTTCGGCCTCGAATTCGACAGCGTCGTCATCAAGCAGATCACCGAGGTCAGCGGTCTGAAGATGGAACAGGACGTCATCGAGCTGAAGCAGAACACCGCCGACGGCCGCTACGCCATCAAGAAGCTTCCGGGGCGGCCGAAGGCCGGTGAGGTGACCGTGACCCGGGGCCTTACCGAGGACAACAGTTTCGAGCGGTGGATCAAGGACTCCCGGTTCGGCCGGATGACCGCGGCCCGCCGCAACGGTGCCGTCATCGTGTACGACCACGAGGGCGTCGCCATCAAGCGCTACAAACTCATCAACGCCTGGCCGAAGTCGCTGGAGATCGGCACCCTCAAGGCCGGTGACACCTCGGTCCTGACGGAAAAGCTCGCGATCACCTACGAGAGCATGGAAGTCGACTGATGCGCCGTACGGCACCGGCCCCGGATCCGGCTGCGACCGCGCCCGCGGCCCCGGGGCGGTCGGACGGGCAGCTGCCGGCCGGCAGAGGCGGGGGGCACGGCCCGCGCGACACCCTGCGTACGGAGTTCTCCTTCGAGCTGCCCCGCGGGTACGTCGACGAGTCGGGCGCCGTGCACCGTACGGGAGTCATGCGGCTCGCGACCGCGCGCGACGAACTCGTGCCGTTGCGGGACGACCGGGTGCGCGAGAACTCCGCGTACCTGTCGGTCGTGCTCATCGCCAGGGTCGTCACCCGGATCGGCACGATCGACGACATCCACCCCGGCGTCATCGAGGACCTCTTCGCCTCCGACCTGGCCTTTCTGCAGGACTTCTACCGGCGGATCAACGCCGAGGGCCACACCCGGGCCGCCGTCTCCTGCCCGTCCTGCCAGGAGGAGTTTGCGGTGGATCTCGCCGGTGGCCGCCTGGGGGAATCGTGACGTACGCGGCCGACCTGCTCTACGAGGAGATCGCGTACCTCGCCTACCACTTCCACTGGCCGCTCGATGAGTTGCTGGATCTGGAGCACCCGGAACGTCTGAAGTTCGTCGCACAGATCGCTCGCCTCAACGGGCAGTAGCGAAGAGCGCAGGGAGGGCGGGAGAATCCATGGGCCTGATGTCCTGGCTGCGCGGTGGCGGGCGTACGGAGACGGGGACGGGGACGGGGACGGGCGCGAGCGCGGAGGTTCCCAGGGAGAACCCCGTTCCGTTCGCCCTTCCGCGTGAGCGGATCGATCTGGGTGAACTGCCGCCCCTTCAGAGGATGTTGGGGCAGCAGGACCTGGTCATCGACCCTCGCGGATTCCAAGGATCGCTCGCCACCCGGCAGGACCCCGCACTCGGTACGCCCCTCGGGCATCTGGTCAGTCCGGACGCGCCCACGGGGCTGGTGCACGGGATCACCACCCCGGCGCCGGGGGAGCGGACTCCGCCGGTGCAGCGGGCCGTGGAGCGGGCCGTGGAGCGGTCGGTGGAGTTTCCGGTTCGGGGCAGGTCCGTGTCCGGGTCCGTATCCGGGCCCGTGCCTGTGTCCGTCCCCGTGCAACGTGCGGAGGGCGGTGATGCGCCCGCGATGACGTCGGCAGGGGAAGCGGCCGCCGCGGAATGGCCGGTACGCCAACTGGTGGGCGAGCAGCCCTTCGTACCGGCTTCGACCGCGCCCGGCCCCCAGCCCGAGTCCGCGCCCATGTCCGTGCCCCTGCCCAGTTCTGCATCCGGACCTGCGTCCGCGTCCGCATCCGCGTCCACAGCCACGCCCGCGCCCGCGGCCGTTCAGCGCGCCGTGACGCCTCCGGCCGCTGAGCGGTCCCGGCGGACGCCCGGCCTCGGGGCGCCCATGTCCGCCCTGCCGCCCACGGCGCAGCGGCAGACTGCCGTTCCGGACGTGACGGCCGGGGCGGTTCCGGTTGCCCGGAGCAGGGACGACAGCGGGGCGGGCGAAATACCCGGGGTCACCGAGGACACCGGGGCCCAGGAGGCGCCCGCGGCTCCGGATCCGGCGCCCGACGCCCACGCGCCCACCGCCCCGTTGCTCGGCGACGACCCGCTGCTCCCCGCCCCGTCGGAGCCCGCGCCCGTGCCCGCGTCCGCACCCGTACCCATCTCCGGCCCGGCGGTGCAGCGAACCCCCGTCGTGCCCGGGAACACACCCCTGGCGCCGCCCCCGGCCACCGGCCCCGTCGCGCCGCTGCTGGCCGACCGGCCCTTGGCGCTCCGTTCCCGGGAGAGCGGTGAAGCGGGTGGGGCGGCGGCCGTTCAGCGGTCGATCGGGGGCGGCGGGGCGGCGGCTCCGTCGGCCGGGACCGTGCACGGCTCCCCGCCCGACGCCGTTCCGGTGCGCTGGACGCCGGCCGGGACCGGGGTGCCGTCGGTGGCGGCGACGGCCCCCGTGCCGACAGCTCTGCAACGGACCGTCGCCCCGTCCGGGCAGGCGCCGGGGGCGGTCGCTCCGCCACGTCCCGCCCTCCAGCGTCAGGCAGTCGGCGGGCCGCCGGTGCCCCGTTCGCTGCCGGATTCCGGTAGCCGTACGGCGTCCTCCGCGGCTTCCCCGCCCGCCGGGGTGCCTGCCGCTCTCCCCTTTCCGACGGCCGGTTCGGTTGCGGTGGCCGCGGGGGTGGCCCAGCGGATGGCCGACGGCAGCGTGGTCTTCGGCTCGCCGCCCACGCCGTACGCGCCAGCCGTCGTCCAACGGGAGGCGGAGACCGCGGAACCACCGCCTCCGGAGCCACCCCGGGAACCCGAGGCCGCACCGGAGCCGGAGCCGGAGCCGGAGCCGGTTCCCGGGCCCGCGGCCGAGGAGCACGGCGCGCCGGGATCCCCCACCCCCGCCACCGCCCCCGGCGGCCCGCCCGTCGTCACCGACGAGCTGGTGCGTGCCCTCTACCCGCCGCTCAGCAGGCTCTTCAAGGCGGATCTGCGGCTGGAACGCGAACGTGCCGGGTTCCTCATCGACACCCGGCATTCATGAGCGCCGACGAACAGCGGCGACACCACAGGGAATGGAGAGGTACGCGCCATGGCCACCGCCCAGGACAACGATCCCGCCGTCAGCGTCTGCTTCGTCGTCACGATCGACGACATCGAACTCGGGTCGTTCAACACATGTGACGGGCTGGGCTGTGAAGTGGTGCTCGAAACGCGTGAGGAGGGCGGCAACAACGGGCATCTGTGGCAGCTGCCGACCCGCCTGAAGTACTCCAACGTGAAGCTGTCCAGGCCGCTGACCAAGGAGACCGAGAAGGTGGCCCGCTGGTTCGCCACCATGACGACCGGGTTCAGCCGCAAGACGGCGCACATCGAGGCACGGACCGGGGACGGGCAGAAGGTGGCCCAGTGGGGGCTGCTGGAGGTCGTGCCCGTCCGCTGGACCGGCCCCTCCTTCACCCCCGAATCGCCCAAGGTCGCGATGGAGACGATCGAGATCGCCCATCACGGCTATGTGATGGAGGGCTGACCGTCGTGAGCGGTGCGGGTCCCATCGCGTTCAGCGCCGCCGGTACGTCGGGGGCGTCGGCGGGGGCGAAGGGCAAGGGAGGTTCGGCCCGGCCCAAGCTGGAGCACGCCTATCTGGAGCTGCGGACGCCGCCGACCGGCGGTGGCCTCACGCCCGGCGGTCCGTGCGGGCGGATCGACTTCCAGTTCAACCCCAAGGAGCTGAGCCTCACCAAGGCCGCCTCCTGGAAGCGGAGTCCGGCCAAGGGCGCCAAGAGTTCGGGACCGCCGGAGTACCAGGGCTCGCAGCCCAGCAAACTCACCGTGGAGATGTTCTTCGACGCCAGCGACACCCAGGACACCCGTGTGGTGACCTCGGTGGAGCAGCTCTTCGCCTGCTGCGTGCCGACGAGCGAGACCCGGCAGCAGCAGCGTTCGTCGCCGCCGTGGGTGGTCTTCCACTGGGGCGGGCTGACCGGGTTCCCCGGCTATGTGAGCCAAGTACAGGCGAAGTACACCCTGTTCACCACCTCGGGGGTGCCGATCCGGGCCGTCTGCCAGGTGACGATGGAGGAGATCAGCGGCGACACCCCGGGGCAGAACCCGACGTCCGGGGCGCTCGCGGCCCGTCGGGTCCACCGGCTGGACGCCGGGGACTCGCTGCCGTCGCTCGCCCAGCGCGAGTACGGCGACCCGGCCGCCTGGCGGGTGATCGCGGAGGCGAACGGGATCGACGACCCGATGCGCCTCGCCCCCGGGCAGCAGCTGCTGCTCCCCGCGCTCGACGAGCTGGGCCGGCTCGAAGAGGAACGGGACAGGGGGCGGTCCTGATGGCGCAACCGGGCGTCGCGACGGCGCTGGTGGTGGAGTTCGGCGGCCGGCCGCTGCCACCCAAGTTCGTGAACACGCTGGTCGAGGGGTACGTCGACGACAGCCGGACGCTCCCCGACCTGTTCCTCCTGCGCTTCCGCGATCCGGACCGGGTGCTGCTGGAGCAGACCGGACTGAAGATCGGCAGCGAGGCCCGGCTGCTGGCCCGCGCGGGTGGCGACACGGCGCCGAAGCCGCTGCTGAAAGGGGTGGTCACCGCCCTGGAGGTGGAGCTCGACGAGACCGGCACCTTCACCGTCGTACGCGGGCTCGACGAGTCGCACCGGCTGTTCCGCGGGCGGCGGGTGGCCAGCTACCAGAACATGACGCTCGCCGACATCTGCGCCCAGGTGGCCCAGCGCGCCGGACTGAAGCCGGGAACGGTCGACGTGGCCGGCCCGGTACTCGAACACATCGCTCAGCCCAACGTCACCGACTGGGAGTTCGTGCGCGACCTCGCGGAGGAGGCGGGTGCCCAGGCGTACGTGCTCGACGGGCAACTGCACATCACCCGACCCGCCGAGGCGAGCGGTGCACCGGACGGCTCGGCGCGGGCGGACCGGAACCCGCTGGTCCTGGAGATGGGCAGCAACCTGCTGCGCTGCCGGGCCGGGGTGTCCTCCGCGGAGCAGGTCTCCGAGGTCGAGGTGCGCGGCTGGGACGTCAAGACCAAGCAGCCGCTGGTCGGGCGGGCGCCCGCGGGCAAGTCGGCGACGCTGGAGCTGGGGGTGAGCGCGGCCGAGGTGTCCGCGCCGTTCGGCGAGGCGCGTTTCGTGGTCACGGACGCGGCGTACGGGGCCCAGGCGCAGGTGGACCAGGCGGCGAAGGCCCTGGCGGAGCGGATCGCCGGATCGTTCGCCGAGCTGGAGGCGGTGATCCGGGGGAACCCGGAGGTGCGGGCGGGCAGTGCGGTGGCGCTCAACGCGGTGGGGGCGCCCTTCGAGGGCCGGTACACGGTCACGTCGTCGCGGCACGTCTTCGACCCGTTGCGCGGGTACGAGACCTGGCTCACCGTCTCCGGGCAGCAGGAGCGCTCACTGTTCGGGCTGACCGGCGGAGGACCGGGGTCCGGCGGGTCCGGAGCGGGGGCCGGTGGCGGGTCGCGCTGTGCGGGCCTGGTCAGCGGGACGGTCACGGACACCCAGGACCCGGAGGGTTCGGGCCGGGTCAAGGTGCGGTTTCCCTGGCTGTCGGACGAGTACGCGAGCGACTGGGCCCGTACGGCGCAGTCGGGCGGGACGAGCGGCGGCGAGGCGTTCATCCCCGAGGTCGGCGACGAGGTCCTGGTGGGATTCGAGCACGGGCACCTGGACCGTCCGTACGTCCTCGCCGGTCTGTACAACGGGAAGGACCGGCCGTCACAAGGGAGCGGGGGCGGCAGCAGCAGCGCCGGCGGCCATGGCAGCGACAGCAGCAGTGGCAGCGGCGGCGCCGGGGCAGCAGGAGCGACCGGAGCCGTGACCGGAGCCCCGACCGCTTCCACCGCCGACTCCGCCCCGGGAGATCCGCTGGTCGACCCGACCAGCGGGGCCGTCAACCGGCGCTCGGTCGCCTCCAGGAGCGGAAACCAGCTGGAACTCCTGGACGGCGCCAACGGACCGCAGGGCGTACGCCTGCTCACCGGCGACGGAAAGCTGAAGATCGACCTCGACCGCAGAGGCACCGTGATCGTGATCAACAGCGACGGCAGCGTGAACATCGAGGCCAAGCAGCAGGTGTCCATCAAGGCGGCCCGCGGAGTGGCCCTCGACGGCGGTCAGGGGACGCTCGAACTCAGCGGCGACAGCGTCACGTTGACGTCCCGCAGCGGCGTCCGGGTCGACGGTGGAAACGGCGAGGTCAAGCTCTCCACCGGCGGCACGGTGGACGTCCGGGGTGCGCAGGTCGCCGTCAACGGGACGCAGCGGACGGACATCAGGGGCGGCAGCTCCCTGGCCATCAACGCACCCCTGGTGAAGATCAATTGACGGCGGGCGGAAGCGCCGCGCGACCCGTACGACCCGAGCGGGCCGGACGAACTGCGCGACCCGAACGGACCGAGCGACCCGCGTGACCGGCGTGACCCGTACGACCCGTACGACCCGAACGGACTGAGCGAGCCGAACGAGAGGACCGGACTTCCATGTCAGCAGCCGCGGCGGCAGCCGCACGGGTCGGGGACCCCACCGGACACCCGGGCACGGTCGGGCCGCCCGGTGTCCCGTCCGTGCTCATCGGCGGCCTCCCCGCCGCCACGGTCGGCACCCCGCACCTGTGCGCGTGGCCGCCGCCCGCGGTGCACCCGCCGTCCGCGCTCGCGCCGCCCGGCAGCACCACGGTGCTGATCGGCGGGCAGCCCGCCGCCCGCGTCGGGGACCTGGCCGCCTGCGGCTCACCCGTCGTGTCCGGTTGCCCGACGGTGCTGATCGGAGGCTGAGCGTCCATGGGCCAGCAGTTCATCGGCGCGGGCTGGGCCTTTCCCCCGCGTACGGACGCCACCGGCTCCATCGCCCTGGTGCGCGGCGAGCACGAGCTGGAGGAGTCGATCCGGCTGATCCTCGCGACGTCACCGGGCGAGCGGCCCATGCGGCCGGAGTTCGGCTGTGCGATCAACGACTACGTGTTCGCCCCGGCGGACGCGGGCACGGCCGGACAACTGGCGTACGAGGTACGCCTGGCGCTGGACCGGTGGGAGCCCCGGATCGAGGTCACGGAGGTCGTCGTCCGCTTCGACGAGGTCGACAACGGGGTCCTGTACATCGACATCGGCTACACCGTACGGGGCGCCAACGACCCCCGGAACCTGGTCTTCCCGTTCTATGTGATCCCCCAGCACGAGGAGGTGGACGGCGCGTGACCCTGCCCAGTCCGCATCTGGACGACCGCCACTTCCAGGGCCTGGTCGACGAGGCGAAACGGCTCGTCCAGCAGCGCTGCCCCGAGTGGACCGACCACAACGTCTCCGACCCCGGCGTCACCCTCATCGAAGCCTTCGCGACCATGGTCGACCAGCTGGTCTACCGGGTGAACCGGGTGCCGGAGAAGAGCTATCTGACCTTCCTCGACCTGATCGGGGTCCGGCTCCACCCGCCGACGGCCGCCCACACGGACGTGACGTTCCGGCTCTCCGCGCCGCAGCCCGAACCGGTGCGGGTGCGGGCCGGTACGGAGGTGGCCACCGTCCGTACGGAGACCGAGGAAGCGGTCGTGTTCACGACCGTCCGCGAACTGTCCGTCGTGCCGTGCGAGTTCGCGCACCTCGCCACCTGGCCGACGTCCGGCGACGCCGTCGACCGTACCGAGGAACTCGCCCTCGGCCGGGCCGTCCCCTGCTTCGACACCACGCCCACGCCCGGTGACTCCCTCTACCTGGGCCTGTCGGCCGCCGTTCCGTCGGGCGTCGTCGTGCTGCGGCTGGACTGCGCGGTCGAGGGCGTCGGCGTGGACCCGCTGCGGCCGCCGCTGCTCTGGGAGGCGTGGGACGGCAGTGCCTGGACGGTCTGCGAGGTCGAGAAGGACGACACCGGCGGCTTCAACCGGTCCGGGGAGCTGATCCTGCATCTTCCGGAGGGTCACACTCCGGCCGTTGTCGTGCGCCGGACCGGCGGCTGGCTGCGGTGCCGCCTGGTGGAGGCCGCCCCGGGGCAGCCCACCTATATGGCACCCCCGGTGGTGCGCCGGATCACGGCGTTCACGATCGGCGCGACCGTCGGGGCCGTCCACGCCGAGACCGTGACAGACGAGGTGCTCGGCCCGGCCGAGGGCGTACCCGGACAGACCTTCACGGTGAGCCGCCCCCCGGTCGTCCCCGGCGCGTTCGTCGTCGAGGTCGCCGACCCGGCCGGAGGCCCGCGGGGCACGGAGTGGACCCGCGTCGACGACTTCGCGCACTCCGGACCCGACGACCGCCACATCACGCTCGACCCCAACTCGGGGCGGGTCGAATTCGGTCCGGCGGTACGGGAGCGGGACGGCTCCATCCGCTACTACGGCGCGGTGCCGCCGAAGGGCGCCACGGTCCGCGTGCGTGCGTACTGCACGGGCGGCGGACTGCGCGGCAATGTCGCCCGTTCCACACTCCGGGTGCTGCGCAGCGCCATCCCGTACGTGGCCCGGGTGGAGAACCGGCGGCCCGCGCTCGGCGGAGTCGAGGGCGAGACGGTGGACAGTGCGCGGGTCCGCGGGCCCATGACGCTGCGGACCCTGCACCGGGCCGTCGTACCGCACGACTACGAACTGCTGGCCCGCGAGGTCGCACCCGACGCGTCCCGGGTGCAGTGCATCCCGGCCGGCGGGGACTCGGACGTCGAGGCGGGCGGGGTGCGGCTGCTCGTCGTGCCGGCCGGACGCAGCGACGAGCAGGGCCGGATCCAGTTCGACGAACTCCTCCCGCCGCAGCACACCCTCGCCCTGATCGCGGGCCATCTGGACGAACGGCGGCCCATCGGCGCCCGGTTGGTGGTCGAACCGCCCTACTACCAGGGGGTCACCGTGGTCGCCTCGGTCCAGGCCCGCCGGGGCGCCGTAGCGGAACGGGTGCGCGAGGAGGCGCTGGCGGCCCTGTACGGCTACTTCAACCCGCTGAGCGGCGGACCCGGCGGCGACGGCTGGCCGTTCGGCCGGCCGATCCAGTCGGGCGAGGCGTTCGCCGTACTCCAACAGGTTCCGGGGGTCGATCTGGTGGAGGACGTACGGCTCTTCCCCGCAGACCCCGTGACCGGGCAGCGCGACGAACCCACCACCAAGATCGCGCTGGACCGGCACGCCCTGGTCTTCAGCTACGAGCACCAGCTCCGGGTACAGGAGGCCTGACCGCCATGCGCACAGCCGTGACCGGCCTGCCGACCCCGCACCCGCTGATCGAACAGCTCCCGGCGGTCTATCTGGAGCAGGACTTCCTGCGCCGGTTCCTCGCGGCGCTCGACGACGTACTCGCCCCGGTCCTGCTCTCCATCGACAATCTGCCCGCCCACCTCGATCCGCGCAGCGCGCCCGAGGACTTCCTCTCCTGGCTGGCCCAGTGGGTGGCCGTCGACATCCGCCCGGACCACCCGGCCGAGCAGCGGCGCGCGGCGGTGCGCGGCGCGGTCGAGCGGCACAGCAGGCGCGGCACCCGGCGCGGTCTCGCGGAGGCGGTGCTCCTGGAGACCGGGATCGAGCCGGACATCGTGGAGAGCGGCGGCACGGCGTGGTCGTCGACGCCGCACACGCAGTTCCCGGGCGGCCCGCGGCCGTGGGTGACGGTCCGGGTGCGCGCCTCGCAGCCGTACCAGGTCGACCGGGTGCGGCTGGAGGAGCTGATCCGTACGGAGATTCCCGCGCATGTGGGGTTCGACCTGGAGGTCTTGTGATCTGCGAGGTGTGCGGTCAGACCAATGCGCCGGGGACGCAGTTCTGCACGTCGTGCCGGGCGTTCCTGGAGTGGGAGGACACGCGGGGAGCGGGAGACGGTCCTTCTGCGGCCTCTGGGGGCTCTGCTTCATCCGCGTCCCCTGCTGCACCTGCTGCCCCTGCCCCTGTTGCCCCTGTTGCGCCTGTTGCGCCTGTTGCGCCTGTTGCACCTGCTACGCCGGATACACCTGTCCCCCCACCCCAGCCGCCCCCCACACCCCAACCGTCCCCCCAGCCCCAGCCCCAGCCCCAACCGCAACCGCGTGCCGAGCCGCAGCCCCGACCCGCCCCCAACCCCACCCGCAACCCCGCCCCTCAACCCCCCGTCTCCGCAGCCGCCCCGCGTCGCCCCGGTGATGAGCCGGACGCGTCGGTGCCGGGGCCCGAGGCGCTGCCCGACGTACGGCCGGGCCCCGCGAACACACCCACGGGTCCGCCTCCCGCCGCCCCCGTCCACTGCCCCAACTGCCGTACGGCGAACGCCCCGGACCGCACCCTGTGCATCCGCTGCGGACTGCTCCTGGACCCGGGGCCGCCGCCCGAGGTCCGGCCTCCGTGGTGGCGCCGGATCCTGCGGCGGCGACTGCGGCAGGCACCCACCGCGGGCACCCGGCCGCGGCGCAGGCTGTGGCGCCGCCCCGGGCTGGCGCTTCCGGTCGCGGCGATCGTGGTGGCGTGCGGCGTCTGGTTCGCCCTTCCGCATCTGTCCGGCTGGTTCGGCTTCGCCAAGGACGAGACCGGAACGCCGGAGGCGGTGCCGCCCACCCGGTTCCGGGCCTCCAGCGGGGCGCCGGGCCACCCGGCGGGGGCGGCGTTCGACGGTTTCAACAACCGTTACTGGGCGCCGTCGGCCGCGGGCCCCGGCACCGGGGTGGGCCAGTACCTGGAGTGCGACTTCGAGCAGCCGGTACGGGTGCTGAAGCTGGTGGTCTTCTCCGGTACGTCGGCCAAGATGGACGAGTTCCTCACCCAGGCCCGCCCGGCCAGGATCACCGTCCGGCTCACCTCCGCCGACGGAAGCCTGGTGAGCAAGGAGATCAGGGTCAAGGACCAGCCCGGTCAGCAGACCTTCGACCTGCGCGGCTCGGAGGTCGTCCGGGCCCGCCTCACGACGGACAGCACCTATGGAGCGGGCCCCGGCCGCCGCCTGGCCGTCGCCGAGGTCGAGTTCTTCGGCCGACGGTCCTGACCTCGGCCCCTTACCCGTGTTCCGGGGGTCGGCGGACGTCTCGCCGGAAGGCTCAGTCCGCGTCCGGAGCCGCGTCCGGGGCCGGGGCTGCGTCCGCGTCCGGGGCCGGGGCCGGGGCCGCGTCCGCGTCCGGAGCCGCCAGGGCCACCAGAGCGTCCGCCTGCGCCAAGCCGCTCTCCTCGACGATCTCGCGCACGCTCTGCGCCTCGCGTACGAGCGCGAAACGCACCTGCCCGTCCGCACCGGTGCGATAGCCGTACACGGCGGGCCGGGGCAGCGAGTTGTACGAGAAGTGCGACGAGAAGTAGTACGCCCCGGTGTCGTGGAGCGCCACCACGTCGCCGGGCTCGACGACCGGGAGTTCACGTCCGGTCGCGGTCAGGTCCCCGGCGAAGCAGCACGGTCCCGCGATGTCGACGATCTCGGTCGGGCCCTGCTTGGGCCGGCCCGCGGCGTCGAACACCCCCACACGCAGCGGCCAGGAGTCGGGCATGAACACCGTTCGGGTGGCCACCTGGGCGCCCGCGTGCGTGACCGCGATCCGTCGTCCCCCGGCCGACTTGGTGTACTCGACGACCGTGCCGACCGTCCCGCTCTTGGCCAGCAGGGAGCGGCCGAACTCCGTGATCAGGGTGTAGCGCCCGTCGAACAGACCGGGTACGCCGCGGCGGAGTTCGGCGACGTGGTCGGCGTACGTCGGCCGGTCGTCCTCGCCGTCGAAGTTGACGGGCAGGCCGCCGCCGATGTCGATCCCGGTGATCCGGTCGTGGCCCAGCTGCGCGTTGATCCGCTCGGCCAACTCGTAGGCGACGCGGATGCCGTGGGCGATGAGCGGCAGCGGGCAGCCCTGGGAACCGACGTGCGCGTGCAGCCGGTTGAGCCACGGCCGCCGCGCGAAGGCGTCGATCACCGCGTCGACGGCCCCCGGATCGCGCAGCGCGACGCCGAATTTCGAGGTCGCGGTCGCGGTGCTCATTGCGCCGATGGCACCGGCCCCCACCTGCGGATTGACCCGCAGCCCGATCGGCCCGGCGGCCGGACGCCCGGCCAGCAGACGGTCCACGCGGGCCATCTCCTGGAAGTTGTCGAGGTTGATCGCGATGCCGTGGGCGAGGGCGAACTCCAGCTCCTCGACCGTCTTCGCGGGGCTGTCGAAGACCAGCCGGTTGTACGGGAAGCCGGCCGCCAGGGCCTGTTCCAGTTCACCGGGCGAGGCCACCTCGCAGCCCATCCCCGCGTCGGCGAGCAGCCGCAGCACGGGCACCAGACCGCACGCCTTGGCCGCGAACGTGTGCCGCACCGGGGCGGGTCCTTCGAACGCCTCGTTCAACGCGTCGACGGCGGTGAGCACGCCGTCCACGTCGAGGAGGCCGACCACGGGCGCGTGCGGACCGAGCAGCCCCTCCTCGACGGCGCGCGCCAGCGCCGCCGACTGCCGGATTCCGCGCTGCTGTGCCGCGGAGCCGGCTGCCGAGCCGGACGTCATGTGAACCACGACAACTCCCCTCCATCTGCCACGTACTGCTGTACGGCGCCGTGGCCGCACGGCGTACCGGTCGGTGTACGGCTGTGCCGCTGCACCGCTGCGAGACCGCCGTACGTACAGCTTCGACGTGGCGGGGAGGGCGCGTCTTCGACCGACACGACGACACCTGCCCGATTCCTTTGTGCCACCGGACAGCCGAACGATCAGCGGCTGCTCGGCCCCCGCGTTCCGCGTTCCGCGAGCCGCAGCCCGATGTCCGCGAGGAGCCGCACGGCCGGGTCGTCCAGATCGACGCCGAACAGCTCCCGGGCCCGGCGCAGCCGGTAGCGCAGGGTGTTGGGGTGCACGTTCAGGCGCCGTGCGGCCGCGCCCGTGTCGCCGAACGCGTCGAGGTAGGCGGTGACCGACGCGCCGTACTCCGAACCGTGAGCACGGTCGTGCTCCACCAACGCGTGGACCGGCCCCGACAGGGACGTCCACAACGGCGCGACCCGGTCGAGCACCCGGAGCACCGACGCGTCGGGGACCAGCTCGCCGAAGGCCGCTACCGCCGACACCACCTCCGCGACCGGCAGCGCCGCGGACCGCTCCCGCAACACCCGCACCACCAGTTCCGCGGCCTCCCGCGACGCGGGCAGCCCCGACAGGTCCGCCGCCACCGGCCCGACGCCCGCGAACACGACACTGCGCGGCACCGAGCGGGCCGTCGCCAGCAGGGCGCGCGCCGGATCGGCCTCACCGTCCACCGCCGGCACCAGGACGTACAGCCGCCGTCCCGAGCGCGCGGTCACACACCCCGGCCGGTACGCGGCGGCCTGCAGCGCGAGCACGTCCAGAACTCGCTGCTCGGCGGCGCCCCCCGGGCCCGGACCGGACGCGGCGCCCAGCGCCCGGCTGTCGTACGCCTCCGCGACCATCACCGTGTACGGGCGGTCCGGTGCGATTCCGGCATCGTGCGCGGCCCAGGCGCCGTGCGCACCCCGCACCGGGTCAGTGTCCGGCACCGCGTACGCGTCCTGTGCCGCGTATCCGTCGTGGACCGCGTACGTGTCGTGGACGGCGTGTTCGTCCCGCACCGCGTAGGTGTCCCGCACCGCGTACCCGTCCCGCACCGCGTACGCGGGCCCGTGCAGGAGCGCGTGCACGGCCTCCTCCCGTGCTCGGGCTGCCGCCCGGCCCCACGTCCGATGGTGGGACAGATGCGGTACGGCGGCGCGGGCGGCCGTGCGCAGCGCCGCCGCCGCGCCCTCGGCGAGCGGCCGCCCGTCCGCCGCGGCCCAGATGGATCCGAGCACCTCGGACCCGTGCCGCACGGCGATGGCGAGCCGCTCGGCGGACCGGTCGTCGGCGGGCCGGTGCACCACGTCGTCGGTGCTCCACAGCGCTTGGAAGAAGCCGCTCTCGCGGAGTTCGACGACCCGCCAGCGAGGGACCTCCTGCCCGAGGATCGTCAGTCTGCGCAGTGGATCGGGTTCGTGGTGCATCCGTGAGTACGCCAGCACCCGCGACTGCGGGTCCTCGATGGTGATGGCACCGCCGACGAGGTCCGCCACCGTATTGGCCAGCCCCGACAGATCGCCGAGCCGCAGCCCGCCCACGCCACCGGTGCCGCCCGCACCCCCCGCCCCGCCGGCCCCGTCCGGTCCGGTCGGCCCGGGGGCGGAACGGGTCGGGGCGCTGTGCGCCAGAGCGGTCCGCAGCCGGCCGAACACTTCGGTCCACCCCTGCCCCGGCCGCCGGGTCAGCAGCGCCGTACGCCCCTGGCGGGCCGCCTCCACCAGCGCCGCCCGGGGCCCGCGACCGCCCCGCCGCAGCACCACGGCCGCGGCCCCGGCCCGGTCGGCGTCGCGCAGCACGTCGACGGCCTCGGGCGAGGCGGCCTCCACACCCACCGCGAGCAGGATCAGCCCGGCCGCCGGCACCGGCCGGGCCGCGTCGTCCCGATCCTCACCGGCATCGTGCAGCGCCACATCGGCCACCGGCACACCGGTGCCGCGCGGTGCCACGACGACATCGAGCATCCCGGGGGCGATGAGCCCGAGGATCTGCTCCAGCGAGGGCCATGTGTCGTGCCGGTCCGGTTCACGCGTAGGCATCCGCCCATCATGGTCGGCGGTCCCTGACAGGAGCGACAGGAGCGACAGGAGCGACGGGAGCAACAGAAGCAGCAGAAGCGGCAGAAGCAGCAGGAGGGATAGGAGTGGCAGAAGCGACAGAAGCGACAGGAGCCAGGGCCAGGGGCTCTCCCTCAGGCACGGAGTCCGTCGAACGCGATCTCCAGGTGGCGGGGCCCGCGCAGCACGGCGTTCTGCCGGTACGGGGGCGGGTCCTTCACCAGCCGGGGGCCGTCGAGCCTGCGGGCGAGCGCGGTCAGGGCGAGCTGTGCCTCCAGGCGGGCGAGGGGCGCGCCGAAGCAGTTGTGGATGCCGCTGCCGAAGCCGAGGTGCTGGTTGTCCTCGCGGTCGGGGTCGAAGCGGTCGGGGTCGGTGAAGCGTTGCGGGTCCCGGTTGCCGGAGGCCAGGACGAGCCAGACGGAAGCGCCCTTGGGGATGGTGGTGCCGCCGATGTCGATGTCCGCGAGCGTGGTGCGCTGCGGAAGCAACTGCACGGGAGGTTCGAAGCGCAGGAGTTCTTCAACGATCGGGAGGGCCGCCCCGGAGTCGTTCCGCAGCCGCTCCAGGACATCGGGGTGGCGGAGCAGGGTGAGCATGCCGTTGGTGATGAGGTTGACCGTGGTCTCGTGACCGGCGATCAGGAGCAGCGCGGCCGTGCTGAGCACTTCCATCCGGGTCATCTGCCCGTCCGTGCCGCCGTGCTGGTTGATCAACTCGGAGAGCATGCCGTCGTCGGGCGCGGTCCTGCGTTCCTCGACGAGCTCGGACAGGTACGCACCCAGCTCGGTACGGGCCTGCTGGGTGACGTGACGCCGCTCGCCGGCGTCCTGGTCCGGGTCCGGGTCGAGACCGGCGGCGATGGTGTCGGCCCAGGCGTGGAAGCGCGCCTCGTCCTCGCGCGGGATCCCGAGCAGCCGGCAGATCACGGTGACGGGGAAGGGGTACGAGAAGTCCTCGACGAGGTCGACCTGGTTCCGGTCCCCGAAACCGTCGATGAGGCCGGAGACGATCCGGGCCAGTTCGCTGCGCATGTCGTGGACGCGCCGGGGGGTTTCCGGCGGACCGAAGGGGCGCATCGCCATGCGGCGCAGCCGGTCGTGCTCGGGAGGGTCGAGTCTCAGGAAGGCGGGCGGCAGAGCCGACTCCTCCTCCTGGAGGAGCGTGCCGGCGGCCCCGGGGGAGAGGTTGCGGGCGTCCGAGCTGACCCGCGGGTCGTGCAGCAGGTTCTTGATCTCCCAGTACGTGCTGACGACGAAGAGGTCGCTCCCCTCCTGAAGCACCGGCGTCCTGCGGAGCTCGGCGTACAGCGGATAGGGGTCGGCGCGGCTGGAGTAGTCGAGGATCTGCCGCAGGAGTGTGTGGTGCGTCATGGTGGCGTCCTTGTGGGCGGTGGGACGGCGGGATTCCGGTTTGCGGGCTTCCGGTTTACGGGTCTTACGGGGCTTCCGGCCGGTCCGGGCTTCCGGCCAGTCCGGGCCGGCGGCCGGTCCGGGCCCTCCGGGTGGTCCGGGCTTCCGGGCTTCCGGGGCTCCGGGTCTCCGGGCTTTCGGGCCGTGGGTCAGGCTCGGGCGGGGGTGAAGGTGATCCGCTGGTCGGTCGGCGAGTAGCCGCTCACGGTGACGGACGGCCCGTGGGTGGGGAGGGAGGGATCCGGGAACTCGGCCGGGACCGGCCGCAGGCCTTCGGGACGGCGGTCCACCGAGGGATAGGCCGGCGGGAACGGCGCGGCCGACTCGATCTGCCGCTGGTAGAACTCCAGCCACTTCGTCTGGTCGAAGCTGACCGCGGCGATGACACGGCCCTGGTATCCGTACACGCAGGTGAAGCGGTGATCGGAGAGCGACCCCTGGGCGACGATGATCTCCTCGCCCAGCGACGGGACGCCGACCGACTTGATGTTGACCCCGAACTGGGCGGACCAGAACGCCGGCACCCACAGATGCGGACGGCGCTCCGAGCTGCTGCTGATCATGTTGTGCGCGGCGGTCTCGGCCTGGGCGACGGCGTTGCCCCAGTGTTCGAGGGACAGGAACTGGTACCCGAACAGCGCGTGCGGGGACCGTGCCACGTCACCGGCGACGAAGACGTCGTCGGTCACGATGCCCCGCACGTCGAAGGCCCGGCACCCGGCGTCGCAGGCGATTCCGCGCGGGCCGGCGCCGAGCCCGGAACCGGCCAGCCACCCGGTGTTCCGCGACGCGCCGAGCGAGACCACCGCGACATCCGTGTCGACGGTGGTGCCGTCGGACAGATGGGCGCGCCGGAGCCGGCCTGCCGGGTCGCCCTCCAGGCTCGTGACCATGATCCCGCAGCGCAGGTCCACGCCGTGGTCGCACTGCAACTCCGCGGCCACCCGGCCGATCACTCCGCCCAGCGCGCCCACGAGCGGTGCCGCACCGCGCTCGGCGACGGTCACCGGCAGCCCGCGCTCGCGGCAGGCCGAGGCGATCTCCGAACCGGTGAAGCCGGCGCCCACGACGAGCACCCGGCGGGGCGACGCCGCCAGCCGCCGCTGCAACCGGGCCGCGTCGTCGCGCGTACGCAGCACGAAGACCCCGTCCAGTCGGGCCTCGGTCTCGTGCGGCCAGGGCCGGGCGTGCACACCGGTGGCGATCAGCAGCCGGTCGTACTCCACCTCGTCCCCGTCGGCCAGCCGCACCCGCCTGGCCGCCATGTCCAGCCCGGTGGCGGCGACACCGAGCCGCCAGTGCGCGTCGAGGGCGAGGCGCCGGGGCAACTCGGTGCGGTCGGCGGTCGCGTGGCCCAGCAGGACCTGTTTGGACAGGGGCGGCCGGTCGTACGGTTCGTGGGGCTCGTCGCCGATCAGCGTGAGAGAACCGGCGAAGCCCTCCTTACGCAGGGTCTCCGCCGCCCGGAGCCCGGCCAGCGAGGCGCCGACGATCACGATGCGGCCCTCGCGCCTCAGCCACTCCAGGAACCCGTCACCGGACACCGGACAGCCTCTCTTCCGCCGCGGCCGGTGCACCGTCCAGGTCCTCCACCTGAATGGCCCGCACCGGACACGCGGTCGCGGCACGCATCACCTGCTCCCGCTGCATCTCGTCGGCGTGCGGGTTGTACAGCAGCGCCTCTTCGCCGTGCATGGCGAAGACATCGGGTGCGAGGAAGGCGCACTGTGCGTACCCCTGACACCGGTTGAGATCGACGACAATCCTCATCAAGGGGCCGCCCTTCCTGTAGTGCTCCCGCCTCAGCCTGCGAGCGCCGTTCAGGATCCGCGCGCAATGGCGGACCAATGGAGTCATCCGCACAGGCACAGGCACCGGCACCGGCCACCACCCCCGGCACCGCCCACCACCCCGGCACCGGCACCGGCGCCGATGGGATTTTTCTTAGGAAGAGCGAGCAAACCCCTTGACCCGGGGCGAATAGGGAGGAAAATCATCAATACACCAGAAAACCGGAGCGAGCCGTACTGTCGACGAAGACGTTCGCCGATGCGCGTGACCCACTCGTTGGCTCTGGCCAGGCCCCCGGCAGATCCTCTCGATACCGGAGCTTTCAGCGACGGCTGAAACTCACGGAACCCCGAAGGACTACCGGGGACTGCATGTCCGCACCCGCCTGATGCCTCGCGGCGTCGCGTGTCGCAGTTGCTGCGGGGCGTTGTGTGTGTCGCTGTACGCAACCGGGGCCGACCGGGCTTCCGGGCCCCGCACAACACGACCGGGCTCCGCGTAACACTCCCGGGCCCCGCACGACGGACGGCGCCCCCTCCAGGACCGTGGAGGGGGCGCCGTCCGTCGTGCGGAACGCCGAACCGTTTCCGGCTGCCGGAAGGTTCCGGCGGACCCGTCAGCCGCGGGTCGTCGTCGGGGGGAGCGCCTTGGACCGCTCGATCAGACCGTTGACCGAGTGGTCGCCGGTCCCGGTCATGGGCGTGGAGTAGTCGCCGACGGCCCAGAAGTCACCGGAGTCGCCGGCCGGCGCCAGATCGTAGAAGGAGTAGGACGGCCACCGGGTGTCGCCGTCGGGCGCCGTCGCTCCGGGTTCCTTGGTCCACGTGGTGCCGTCGTAGTGCCAGAAGACCGGCCCGGATGCGGCCGGTTCGGCCTGGTCGTTGCCGGTGACCCACAGACCGCCGCGGCCGTCGGAGGCGATCGCGTGGAGGTAGAGGCCGGCGAGCGACCCGGTGACGTCCTTCCACGCGGTGCCGTCCCAGTGCGCGACGCTCGGGACGGGCGGGTCGGCGTCCGGGCCGTCGGCCCACCCGGCCACGTAGACGCTGTTCGGGGACTCCGCGGTGATCTTGGCGGTGTCCGTACCGGCACGCACGGGGGGTTCCTCCATCAGCGTCCAGGTGGTCCCGTCCCAGTGGTAGGTCACCGGGTGGCCGCCGTTCACCGGGTACCGCATGCCGGTCGCGTAGGCGTCGTCCGCGGACAGGGCGTCGATGTCCCGGATGTCGACGAGGCGGGGCAGCGCGAAGGTCTGCCATGCGCCGTCGGCATACGTGTAGAGGGCCTGGCCGCCCTTGAAGAGCCGTCCGGGGACAGCCTTGATCGGGACCTCGGGCCAGGAGTCGTCGGCGGGGCCGGTGGTGGGAACGCTGGTCCAGCGTTCGCCGTCGTAGTGCACCAGCGCCTGGTCCCTGCCCACCGTGCCGTAGGCCCAGACGTCGTCGGCGGAGACGGCGCTGACCGACGACCATTGCCAGACGTCGGGAAGCCCCGGGGCGGTGTCCTCGCCCCACTTCTCCCCGTCCCAGCGCATGATGACGCCGTGCTGTTCCTTCCGGCCGACCGCCCAGGCCAGATCGTCACCGACGGTGGAGACCGACATCAGGGATTCGGCAGGGCTGTCCCCGGAGAGGGAGACCTCCCAGTGGGATGCCGGGCCGACGGCCTCGGCGCCGCCGGTGGCGAGCAGGGTGGCGGCGAGGGTCAGCGAGACGGTCGCGGTGCGCAGGAGGTGCCGTGCGAGCATCGGTGAGCGTTCCTTTGCGATGAGAGAGCTCCGCCCACGTGGCTTTCATATACAGGCCAGAAGGCTGCTGGACGATGATCCAGACCTGCGGCGACGTCGGATGGTTGTAGCAGAGCGGGCTGCGGGGGCCTGCCGTTTCGCCGGCCGGCGGTCAGGTTGCCCGTGGTCGGCTTGCGGGTGGTCGGGCCTCGGGTGGGCAGTTTGCCGGCGGTCGGTTTGCCGGCGGTCAGGTTGCCGGTGGTCGGGCTGCGGGCGGGCCCGCTTCTCCGGGCAGTTCCAGGGTGGCGACGGCTCCGCGGGGGGTGGCGTTCGCCAGGGTGAGGCGGGCGCCGATGACGTGGGCCTGGCCGAGGGCGATGGTGAGGCCGAGACCGTGTCCGTGGCCGCGTTCCGCGGCTCCGGTGCGGAAGCGCTGGGGTCCGTGGTCGAGGAGTTCCTGGGGGAAGCCCGGCCCGTGGTCGCGGACGACGACGGTCGTGCCGTCGACCGTGACCTCGACCGGTGCCGCGCCGTGGCGGTGGGCGTTGAGGACCAGGTTGGTGACGATGCGGTCGAGCCTCCGGGGGTCGGTCGCGGCGACCGGCTGACCGGTCACCGCGATCCGCGTCTCCAGGCCCGTGCGCCGCACGGATTCCGCCACCAGCTCGCCGAGCGGCACCGGTTGGGCGTCCGCCTCCTCGGCCCCCGCGTCCAGGCGAGAGATCTCCAGGAGGTCGTCCACGAGGGCGCGCAGCACCTGGACGCGGTCACGGACCAGGTCGGTGGCCTCGCTCTCCGGGAGGAGGGATGCGGAGGTGACGAGGCCGGTGAGTGGGGTGCGCAGTTCGTGGGCGACGTCGGCGGTGAAACGCTGTTCGTTGCGCAGCCGGTCCCGCAGGGCGTCCGCCATGAGGTCGACCACGGAGGAGATTTCGCCGATCTCGTCGTGGCTGCGGCTTCGGGTCCTGGCGTCCAGGTCGCCGCGTTTGATGCGGCGAGCGGTCCCGGCGACCCGGCGCAGTCGCCGGAGCACCAGTTCGGCGGCGAGGACGGTGAGGGGGACGACGACGGCGAGCGTGGCGAGGGCCGCGTATCTCATGTGCCGGTCCAGGGCTTGGACACTGCGCAGCTCGGCGCCCATGTCCACCCAGACGGCCAGCACTGTGCCGTCGACGCGGTCCGCCGCCCACATCCGCGGCCCCTGGGCCGGCTTCCGGGTGTCGTACCAGGTCACGACCATGGGCCTGGGAGCGGAGGCGAGCCGTTTCTGCAGTTGATCCGGTACGTTGTCGCCGACCAGGTAGATGGCAGCAGGCGCGGACGGTGACGTCCCGGCGGTCGGTGCGCCCCGGAACTCGGCTTCGGCCGCATCCAGTTCACGCATCGCGTGGGAGCGGCCGATGTTCATGGAGCGGGCCTCGGTGGTCCGGTGGACCAGGACCCCGATGCCCAGTGCCATCGCGCAGGCCGCTGCCGCGACCCCGGCAGCGATCTTCCAGCGCAGCGATCGCAGGTCGGTGAGGCGCCGCAGCGCGTGGCCGAGGCCGTCGTCGGACGGCATGCGGTCGGCGCGGGCACCGGGGGTGGGGTCGGGGTCGGTCGTCTGCCGCATCTCAGCGCCGGAACTTGTAGCCGAAGCCGCGTACGGTCTCGATGTGGTCGGCGCCGATCTTCTTGCGCAACCGCTGCACCGCCAGATCGACCACCCGGATGTCGCCGTCCCACCCGTAGTCCCACACCTTGCGCAGGAGCGTCTGCCGTTGCAGGGCGATGCCCGGCGCGGCCACGAACTCCAGGAGCAGCCGCAGCTCGGTCGGGGTGAGCGCGAGCGTTCGCCCGGAGACGCGGACTTCCAGACCACGGGTGTCGACGGTGAGGTCACGGAAGGTGAGCAGCCCGCCACGGCTGTCGGCCGGCCGGTCGGCAGCCGTGGCGGGTGCGGTGAAGGTGGCCCGGCGCAGCAGGGTGCGGATCCGCGCCACCAGGACACTGGTGTCGACGGGTTTGACGATGTAGTCGTCGGCACCGGCCTCCAGCCCCGCCACCACGTCCAGCGCGTCGCCGCGTGCGGACATCATCAGGATGGGCGCCTGGCTCGTCTCGCGGATCCTGCGGCAGAGTCCGATGCCGTCGAGGTGCGGCAGCATGATGTCGAGCAGCAGCAGATCGTGCCGGCCTTCCCGGAACATCTCAAGGCCCGTCAGGCCGTCGGGCGCCGCCGACACCTGGTAGCCGTAGCGGTCCAGGGCCATCCCGACGGACCTGCGGATCGCTTCGTCGTCCTCGACCAGCAGGACGTGAACGGAGCCGGGGACGGAGCCGGACCCGGGGGCGGCAGCCGGGACGGACGCTCCGGCGGGGGAGGCAGGGGAGGCAGGGGAGACAAGGGAGAGTCCAGTGGGGCCCGTGGAGCCTATGGGGCCGGTGGGACCGGCGTCGTGCCGGCCTGCCGAGCCGCGGTCGTGCTGTTGCATCACGTCACCTGAAAGTCGATCGGTACCGAACTGCCCGAGATCATCCGGTTGTCCCGGGGGTATCCCGTTGTGGAGGGAAGCGGCCACCGCCCGCCCCCTCAGAGGCGCAGAGTCGCCGCGACCGGCAGATGGTCGCTCCCGGTGGACGGCAGGACCCAGGATGATACCGGTATGACACCGTTTACCAGGATCTGGTCGATCCGGGCCACCGGGAACGACGCGGGCCAGCTGAAGCCGAAGCCGTCACCGGCTTCCTCCTGGACCGACCGTAGCCGGGAGGTCACCGGCCGCAGCGCGCGGTCGTCGGTCGTGCCGTTGAAGTCGCCCACGACCACGACCCGGGGCAGCGGTTCGGCTCGTACGGCATCGGCCAGCTTCCCGGCCGCCTCGTTGCGCCTGGCCGTGGTGAAGCCCACGCTCGGGAGCACCCGTACGGACGCCAGGTGGGCGGCGTAGACGGCGACGGCCCCCTTCGGGGTGTCGGCCGTGGCCCGCAGGGCACGGGTCCACGGCATGATCGCGACCGGCTCCACGTCCCGCAGCGGGTACGTGCTCCACAGCCCGACCGTGCCCTGGACCGAGTGGTACGGATACGTATCGGCCAGGGCGCGCTCGTACGCGGGTGCCGTACGCGCGGTCAGCTCCTCCAGGGCGAGCAACTGAGCGCCGGAAGCGGCCAGTTCGCGCGCGGTCCGGGCCGGGTCGGGGTTCTCGTCGTTGACGTTGTGGCTGACCACGGTCAGATCCCCGCCGGCGGCCCCCTTGTCCACGAGCATGCCGCCGAACAGGGAGCACCAGACGACGGCCGGAAGCAGCACCGCGACACCAGCGGTCGCCGACCGCCGCACCGCCGCCGACGCGAGCAGTACGGGCACGCTCACCCCGAGCCACGGCAGGAACGTTTCGAGGAGGCTGCCGAGGCCGCCGAACCCGTTCGGCATCCAGGTGTGCCCGGCCATGACCAGCGCGGACAGTCCGGCGGCCGCGGCGGTCACCCGTCCGCGGCGCCAGGCGCCCCCGTCGCCTCGGGCGGTCACCCGTCCGCGGCGCCAGGCGCCCCTGGCGGTCACCCGTCCGCGGCGCCAGGCGCCCCCGTGGCCTCCGGCGGTCAGCCGTCTACGCAGCCAGGCGCCCCTGTTGGCCGCAGCGAGCGGCCATCCATGCCGCCCCGTGTCTGTGTGGCCCGCAGCGGGTTCCGGTCGCGCCCCGGCCTCACGGTCCGTGCACTCGACCGGTGCGGTCATGACCGCACCGCCCTGCCACCGTGTTCGCCGAGGGCGCCGGGGAGGTCCTTCTGCACCGCTTCGATCAGGCGGCCGCTGCTCTCCAGGGCGGCCTGGAGACCTTCGGCGGGCGTCGTGTGGGGCCGCTGCCCCAGCACGACACCGAGCACGAGATGCCGTGCCGTGCCGGATGCCGCCTCGGCGGCCCACATCAGATTGCCGCCGGCGGGCGTGCTCGACCCGGTTTTCAACCCGATCACGCCGGGCCTCTCCAGCAGCCGGTTGGTGTTGATCACGGGGCCGGGCACCCCGGGGACCGTCGTGTCGCGCATCGCCACCACCGCACGCAGCACCGGGTCCTTCATGGCCCGGCGGGCGAGCTTGAGCTGATCGTCGGCGGTGCTCCTGGTGGTGGGCTCAACACCGCTGGCCCCGGTGTACGTCGTCCGGGTCATCCCCAGTGCGGCTGCGGCGCGGTTCATCTTCACCACGAACTCCCGCTGACCACCGGCGTCCCAACGGGCCAGCAACCGGGCCACGTTGTTGCCGGACGGCAGCAGCAACAGCTCCAGGAGCTTGCGCTGAGTGATCCGCTGCCCCTCGCGGACCGGGGCGCTGGACTCGCTGAGCGAGTGGGCCTCCTGCGCGGCGGCCGCGTCGACCGTGATCTCCGGCCCCTTCTCCCCGTCCTTGAGCGGATGCTCCTTGAGGATCACGTACGCGGTCATCACCTTGGTGACGCTCGCGATCGGCACGGACTCCTGCCCGCCCTTGCTGCCGAGGCTGCCGAGGCCCTCGACCTCGATGCTCGTCTGGCCCTCCCGCGGCCAGGGCAGGTCCAGCCGGTCCGCCACCTCCGCCGCCCGCACGGCGGCGGCCCCGGACCCCCCTCCGCTGCCGGCGGAGAGTCCGACCCAGCCGCCGATCCCGACTGCGGTGACCGCGACGGCCGAAGCCCACACCACCCCGCGCCGGGCCTGTCCTTCCCTGCCTGCCCCAGCAGTACGTATCCGAAGAACAGTCACCGACAACCACCTCTCATCGCCCGGCGTACACGAGGACCGTGTACGGCGCCCAGCCTGCGAGGTGGCCGTGTCCGGCCGATCAGGGCCGTGCGTCCAGCACGGCGCGAATTTGTGTCAGCCGGGTATCGGGCCCGCCCCGGGCGGGCGCCAGAGCGCCCAAACGGCCGCTGTCCCGGACGGCGCACCAAGGGTCCGGCCCGGAGGCCGGGGCTGTCCCGCGGCCGCGAACGGTCCGCGGTCCCCGACCGGGGGGCGGTGGCCGCGAACGGTCCGCTGCCCTCCTTCCGCCGCCGGTCGGGCGACCTTGTCCGAGAACGGCTGCCGCCCGGACGCCACCACGCGGACACCTGTGCGGGCGAGCGTCGATCAGGTCGGTGACCGGCAGGGGCGTCGGCAGGCGGCCATCGCCCCCGACGCAGTGAGGACGCTCCCGCACGAGGCCGCCCTCGCGGGCGCACGCGCCGGGCGGTAGAGGAGGGCGGTAGAGGAGGGCGGACGCGCCGGGCGGACGAGGAGGGTGCACGCGCCGGGCCGTCGAGGAGGGCGCACGCGCCGGGCCGTCGAGGACGGCGGTCGAGGAGGGCGGACGCGTCGGCTATGCGCCGGCGGCCTGGTCCCGCCGGGTGTGTACGTGCCGGGCCCGTCCGATCCCCGGTGACGTGTTCTTCACCGGGGCCAGTCCGGGGCGGGGTCCTTGCCGAGGAGGGGCCGGATGGCGCCCAGGACGGCGCCGATGCACACATCGCGCAGTTCGGTACGGGTGCAGGTCTCCTTGGCGAGCCAGTCCAGGCACAGCACCTGGACGAACACCAGCCAGCTCTTCAGAACGCCCGACACCGCCTCCCGGGTCGCGTCGTCCGTGAGCGGAAGCACGCCGAGCAACCGCTGGCGCAGGGCGTCGAGTTCGCCGGAGATGATCGTCTGGACCAGGCGGTCGCCCGCCAGCACCCGGTTCGCCGCCAGGACGGTGTTGCGGTTCTCCGCGAAGTACTCGATATGGGCGTCCAGGCCTTCGACGAGCTGCTCGATCAGGGTGTCCGCGGGGTCGAGCCGGGTCTTGGCGAGCAACCGCTCGGACACCTGCTGGTAGAGGGTGGCGAAGAGGTCTCGCTTGCTCGGGAAGTGGCGGTAGAGCAGCGCGCGGGAGACCCCGGCGTGCTCGGCGACGTCCTCCATCGTCACCTCGTCGTACGGGTGCGCGGCGAAGAGCTGCGCGGCGACGGCGAGGAGCTGGGCACGGCGTTCGGCGGGGCTGAGCCGCTGGCGGGGAGGCACAGGCGGATGTTACTTGACACATGTCTACTAGTGGGCCGTACCCTAGTAGACGAGTGTCTACTAATGACGGGGGGTTGCCGAACCATGCTCAGGATCAAGGCACTTCGGGGGCTCGCGCAAGCGATGGGGTACGCCTGCGTGGCGATCGGGCTCTTCCACGTACTGCTCGGCAACGCCGCGATCCCGGGCGCGGGTTCGGCCGGACCGACGGTCGACAGCCTCGGGCGTTTCTTCGGCGCGATCTTCGCCGGGTACGGCCTCGCCTGGCTCTGGGCGGCCCGGCGGTCGCCGATCCCCGCGACGGCGGTGCGGTGGCTGGCGGGGGTGTTCCTGCTGGGCGCGCTCGGGCGGCTGCTGTCCGTCGCCTCGCTCGGGTGGCCCCACTGGTTCCAGGTGGTGCTGACCGCGGTCGAACTGGTGCTGCCTCCTCTGTTCTTCTGGCTGGCGGACGCCGAGGAGAAAGCCCTCCGGATCGAGGTGCGGGGTGAAGGCGTTCCGGATCGAGGTCCGAGGTGAAGACGTTGTGGATCGAGGTCCGAGGTGAAGACGTTGTGGATCGAGGTCCGAGGTGAAGACGTTGTGGATCGAGGTCCGAGGAGAGAGCGTTCCGGATCGAGGTCGGGGGTGAGGGCGTTCCGATTCCGGTCGGGGCGCGGCCATGAGGTCGTTAAAGCGGACTGACGTACTACAGGTGAATATGTGGAGATTGCGATGTGCCCGGGGCCGGGCACGGGCACTCTGCTGAGTGTCGATCCGAGGGGCGCTGCGGCGGAGGATCCCCCGGGACCGTCCGCGGAGCAGGCCGGTCCGCCGTCTGCGGAGCAGGCCGGTCCGCCGTCCGGCGGGGGCGGAACTCGCCCCGGCCCCGACGGGCTTCCGGCGGATGCGCAACGCGCTCGGCAGAGGCCGGACGCAGCGGGGCGCTGTCCGGGCCACTGCGGCAGTGCCCTGCCGCCAGGAGGCGCTGCGAACGGTGGGTGGGCGCGAGGCGGAGGGGGACTGCGGTGCGGCAGCCGGGAGAGCACGGATGACGGATGAACGAGCCGGCGGCACCGCTGCCTCGTCGTCGGCCCACACGCCCCCGCGTCGCCCGACCGGCGAGGACCGGCGCAGGGGTGTGCCGCGCCATGTCGCGTGCGTGATGGACGGGAACGGCCGGTGGGCGGCACGGCGGTCCCTGCCGCGTACGTCGGGTCACCGGGCAGCGGAGACGACGGTGATCGACGTCATCGAGGCGGCGCGGGCGTCGGGAGTGGAGTGGCTGAGCCTGTACGCGTTCTCCACCGAGAACTGGCAACGCCCGAGCAGCGAGGTCGACTTCCTCATGCACCTGGCGCGCCGCGTGGTACGCAAGCACGCTCCGTTGCTGCACGCGCGCGGCATCCGGTGCCGGTTCCTCGGGGTGGCGGACCCGAGGATCCCCGGGCCGCTGGCCCGGGACTTCGCCGACCTGATGACGCTGACCGCCCCGAACCGAGGCATGACGCTGACCGTGGCGTTCGACCACGGCGGGCGCAGGGACATCGTCGAGGCGGCACGGTCCCTCATCCGCAGCGGGGTGTCGGCCGACGCCGTCGACGAGCAGCACTTCGCCGCTCACCTGCCCTTTTCCGATACGCCCGACGTGGACCTCGTCATCCGGACATCCGGCGAACAGCGGATCTCCAACTTCATGCTCTGGCAGGTGGCCTACGCCGAGTGGATGTTCCCGCCGGTGCTCTGGCCCGACTTCCGCGCGCCGCACTTCGCGGAGTGCCTGCACGCCTATCAGCAACGCAATCGCCGCTTCGGCGGCGTGACGCCGCACGCGAACGGAGCACCTCACCCGTGACGGACACAGGCAGCAGCCGCCCCAGGCACACGCGTTCCGGAGCCACCGATCACCACGGTGACCCGGCACGGCCGGCCCCCGAAGCACAGCTCGGCTCTCTGTTCGGTCCTGACTCGCAGTTCCACCGGTTCTTCAACGATCCGCGCTGGGCACTGGCCATGGTCAGGGCCACGGTTCTGGAAGCCGCCCACCCGCAGATCGGCGCGGCCCTGATCGACAACTCGACGTTCGTCGCACACCCGTGGCGACGGCTGCGCAACACTCTCGTGAGCCTGCAGCGCATGTTCGGCACCGATGATCACGAGCGGCAGAGGGAGGCGGCCCGGCTCAACCGCCTGCACGCGCGGTTGAGCGGCACCGACGCACAGGACCGGCCCTACGACGCGATGGACCCCCAGGTCCGCGCCTGGGTGGTCGCGACGCTCTTCGAGAGCTCCGTCACCATGTGCCGACTGAGCGGGCAGCCGCTCGACCAGACCTCCATGGAACGGCTCTACGCCGAGTACCAGGCATTTCTCGCGGCCTTGGGAGACGCGGCCGGCCACCTGCCGCCCACATTGCAGGAGTTCTGGCCGTACTACGACCACATGGTCCAGGAGGAGCTGGAGGACACGGAGGCGCTGCGCATCATCCTCTACAAGCTCTTCGACCATCTCCCGGCGCCGCCCCTGCTGGACGGCCTGCCCACCGTGTGGGCGGCGGGCCGCGCGCTCGCGGGCCCGGTCATCGGCACGATCACAGTGGCGTCCCTCCCCGAGTCCTTCCGCCGGCGGGCGGGTCTGCCCGAAACCCCTGGTGCCCAGACGCTGATGCAGAGCGTCTACGTGGCCGCCGGGCTGGCACGCTTCCTGCCCGACAACTGGCTCCGGACCGAGAGCCTCACCGGCCTGCTCCACCCGTCCCCGTACAGCGACGCCCCTCAGGCCGCGACGCTCACCGCGCTGCGCGGCCGGATGAAGCAGGCCGGCGCCCTGTTCCGGCTGGTCACGCCATCAGCCGTGCAGCACGGTCCCACCGAGGGAACCGGGACGCAGCGGAGCGCCGGCGCATTCTTCACCGAGGTGCTGGACCAGACCGGCGACGGCTACCTGGACTGGCCCGATCTCGCCGCCATGGCCCGGGAGTTGTCGTCCCGCCTGGATCTGGACGAACCGGAGGAGACCAGGCTCTACAACGCGTATGCCGAGTGGTGGAGAGAACTCCAGGCGGCCCTCGACATCGACGGCGACGGCCGCATCAGCAAGGAGGAGTACGCCGCCGCCGTCCCCTCCCTCGCCGGGCCCGCGCTGATCAGGGTCGCCGAAGTGCTCTTCGACGTCACCGACGCGGACGGCAACCAGTTCATCGACGCGGACGAGTACCGGGCTCTGTTCCGGACCGGGTTCCAGCGCACCGTGGCCGACGCCGACGCAAGGTACTCCCGCAGCGCGTTCGTGAAGGACTTCCTCTCCTTCATGTCGGGTCGCCGGCGCTCGACCGCGTACGACCCACTGCTCGCCGACGCGTAAGGCCTCCGGACTCGGCAGGGGCGGCCGCGAGGACAGGACCACGGGGCGGCGGACCCGCTCGGGAGCCCCGGGCGGGCGCCGCGCATCCCGCGACAGGGTCGGGCGCGGCAACCAGGGCCGGGGCCTATCGACCCCGACCGGGCGCACCGACCGGGACCATGCGCGGCAACCGGCCCTCCCGCAAAAGGAGTTCGGGGGCTGCGTCAGGCGCTCACCACTTCCCGGACCGCTGCGAGGAAATCCTCCGTCCGCGGATGCGTGGGGTGTGCGAGGCGGGGCGCCGGATGGCCGGCGGACAGCGCCGAGGGTTTCCGCGGCCCCGCGCGGCCGCCTCACGCTGCCCCCTCGCACCGATGGCACCGGCTCCCGTGTTGCCCTCTCGCACCGATGGCACCGGCCCCGTGTGGCCGCCTCATGCCGATGGCACCGGCTCCCGTGTCGGGGGCCGGTGCCATCGTCCAGGTGGTGCGCTCAGGCACCGTCGGCGCGGGACGTCTGGTCCCCGGGTGTCAGCCCTGGCGCGCGTCCGTGACCTTCCCCGTGAGGAGGGGTCCTTCCAACCAGTCGTTCTCCTTGAGGATGTGCACCTGCATCCGCAGGGACTTCTCCGGCTCGGTCAGCGCGTCGGCGATCGTGGGCACGGACACCTCGATGCTCGTCTTGCCCTTGGGGACGGTCACCCAGAGGGAGGGGCTGTTCGTGGACAGGGGCCGCTCCGGGTCGGCGGCCTCGCCGAGACTGGAGAGCCACTCCTCGTCGACGTCCTTCGTGGACAGCTCCGTGCCCTCGCTCACCGGCAGGAGGTCGAACCGCGTCTCGATGTTGACGTCGGCGGGCTCGGAGAGCTCCACCTTCCAGGTGAGCTTCTGGCCTTCGGTGACCGAGTCGGCGACCGGGGTCACGCTGACCGTGGGCATGGGGTCGTCGTTCTCGACGAGCACGCCCCCGAAGGCGCCGCCGACCGCCGTGCCGCGCACGGCCTTCGCCGCGACCTCGTGGTTGAGGTCGTAGTTGAAGCGGGAGTTGCCCTTGACCGTGATCGGCACGTCCACGGAGCCACCGGCCTTCACCGTCACGGTGCGGATGGTGGACTCGCGGGTCTCCGGGTCGCGGACGGCGAGCTTGATCACGCCGGTGCCCTTGCCGGTGACCTGGACGGGCACGTTGTAGGTGCGGGTGCCGGAGTCGCCCTCCTTGACCGTCAGCTTGCCGATGTCGACACGCGAGAGCGCGACGGGGCGTACTGCCGGGGTGCCGGGGCGCCAGCCCCAGGCGTCCATCAGCCAGAACTCGCCGGAGCTGCTGCGCGGAGTGAGCTCCAGCGACTGCACCCGCTTCAGGTCGACACCGGCGCTGACGGCGGCCTTCAGCGGGACGCGGACCTCACGCGCCCAGTACGCGGCCGTCGAGTCGGAGCCGGGAAGGCCGTCGACGGTGACCTGACCGAGCCCCACCCGCTTGCCGGAGGTGTCGGTGAGGGCGACGTCGAGCTGGGTGCCCCGGGTGTTCGGCGGCACCATCACCCGCAGGGCGAGCGTGTCGGAGCCCGTCAGCGAGAAGGCGCGCTCCGGCGTCAGCCGGACCGGGGTGCCCGGCTTGGTCCAGCGGGCCGTGACCGCGTTGCGGCCCGGCTCATCGGTGGTGTCCGCCCAGGACGCGAAGTGCGGCGACGCACCGGGGGCGGAGTCGGGCCGGCAGGCCTGGGCGGCGCTCGTCGAGACCTCCTGGCACACGCGCCCGTTCGTCACCGAGAGCGGGTCGTCGGGCCGGATCGCCGGGGTGCGGTTGCCGCCGACGGCGTGGGTCAGCACCCGCGCGGGGTCGGCCGAGGGCGCGCGCCGGTCGGAGCCGTCGAGCAGCGGGCGGACCCGGTCGTCGCCCGCGAGGAAGAGCCGCGCGGCGGCGGCGATGTAGGTGGCGCCCGCCGTCTGCTGCTGCTTGGCGCTCAGCCGGGTCTCGGCCTGTGCCGAGCAGACCGGGTCCGGGTTGGCCTTGTCGTCCCAGAAGTCGTCGGCGGCCGGGGCCTCGGCCTGGCCGGGCGTCCACTCCGTGTTGAAGAAGTTGTGGTTGGCGCCGACCATGTACACCGCGCTGTGCAGCGCCGTGCCCTGGCCGATGCCCCGGGTGCCGTCGAGGTAGATCTGGCCCTGGAGGTCGCTCACATCGCCGTCGCAGCCCGGCAGGAGGGTCATGGAGGGCACGTCGGGCGTGGGGTTCTGGCCGAAGTTGGTGGGGCCGATCAGGACGGTGCCGCGGATTTGCCAGCCCACCGGCCCCCGGTAGCCGTCCTCGGCGGGCGGCGGCGGGGAGACGCTGTCGAGAGCTGCCCGGTTGACGCCCTCACCGCCCCGGGAGTGGCCGACCAGGAGCACCTTGGAGAGATCCGCGGGCTCCGTCGCGCGCACGGCCTTGGGGGCCTTCGCGGGGTTCGCACCCCACTCCGCCCAGTGGGCGAGGTGCTGGCGCACCAGGGACGAACGGGCCTGCGCCCCGAAGTCGGCCGCGCGGCCGTCCTGCGCGTTGACACCGTTCGCGGAGATGGAGACCGTCACATAGCCCTGGGATGCCAGGAGCTTCTGGTCGTGCAGAAAGCCGCGGTAGCTCGGGATCTCCTTGTTGCCCGGCTTGCACGGCCACTCCATGCCCGCGCTGTTCTTGCCGGGCTCGTAGCAGGTGGCACCGCGGCCGTGGACGAAGAGCGCCAGCGGTCGCTTCCCCGGCGCGTCCGTCGGGCCGACGACCGTGGCGCGCATCTCCACGGGCTCGGCGTAGCCCGGCAGCTTCACCGACTTCAGGGAGTACTCACCGCTGGTGGTGCGGTACTTACCGGCGACACCGGGGTCGACCGGGTTGGCGGGGAACGGGGCCTGGGGCGCCACAGCGGCCGACAAGCGCCGCTTACCGGGTGCGTGGTCGGCCCTCGCGGCGTCCAGCCGCCGCGAACCGGCGACCACCTGGAGTTCGCTCACCGGTCCGACCTTCGCCCCGTCGATGCGGAGCCGGAAGGTGCGTTGGTCGGGGGAGGGCTTCGGGACGCCGAGGGTCCGTTCTCCCGAGCGGAACTCGACCAGGGCGCCACCCATGCCCACGGGCTCGGGCGAGCTCCAGATCAGCTCCCCGCCCTCGACGCGCCACCCTTCCGGCAGCTGCTCCCCGGAGGCGCCCGACGGCGCGCCGGGTATGGAGTCGGCGGCCGGCTGCGCATGTGCCGGCCCTGGCACACCCGCCGCCAGCGCGACGGCCGCCAAGGCAGCCGTCAGCGCGCGTGAGACCTGTCTCACGATGGTTTCTCCTCGTTGTCGGTCGTGCTTCAGCGCCCCAGGAATCCCAGGAGCACCCCCCGCACCGGGGAGAGGGTGACGCGTCGTCGCCGGTTGGCCCACCTCGGGGAACCTGACAGGAATCTGACAGGAGCCAGACAGGAATCAGACGCAAGCCATGGGCCCGGCCCGCCGCTCGAGGGCCCGGTCCGCCGATCGAGGGCTGCCGGCCCGGAGCGGCGGCCCGACGTCCGCGCGGCGAGCGATGCCCGGCGCCCCGTGTCCGCCGACGCTCGCGGCGACCGGGCCGGCGGGACGAGCGGAAGCGGGCGATGCCCGGAGCTCCGGCTCCCGACCGACCAGCCGACATCCCGGCCTTGCGCGGCCGGACAGGCCCGGCGCTCGGCCGGCCGTAGTGGCGGCCTGCTCGATCTCGCTTGGGGCCGAGGCGCGGAGAGAGCAGGGAAGGCCGCGACGAGGCTCACCGCACGGGGTGAGCCCGCGGACCTGGGGCTATCGCGTATCTTCCATGCACGCGGACACTGCCTTCGGCAGGCCGGTGAAGTCGGTCTTCAGTGGGCTGAGGCGCTCCAGACTGGACAGCGTGATGGTCTTCTGGATCTGGCAGCGTTCGTCCAGGACTCGGGTGGGCAGGACGTAAAAAGTCCATTGGTCGAGGAAGAGGGGATCGAGCGTTTGTTTGTTCTGGTGGTGCAGCAGGCAGAAGACGTACACGTCTGAGCGGCGCAGCACTTCGGCTGAGGTGGCACCGGTCTGGGCGTCCCAGCCGGAGGCTGGCGCGATGTCGAATGAGACCTTCGACGGCTGGGACTGTGCCCACGACTGCAGGTAGGCCGTCGACTTCACCTCGATGCGCCACTTCTCGGGCGTACGGATGTCAACCGTGTCCCATTCTGTGCGGGTACCGGCGGCGGCGCCCAGTGCTGTGGCCACAAGGTACTCAGCCAGGACGCCACGCATGGTGTTGTTGGCCAAGTCGGAGCATGCCCAGCTCCAGAAGTCAGCGAGCTTGCCCACTGTTTCGCCATTGACCCGTATCGGCTCGCTGCCGCTTTTGCGCGCTATGACCAGCGGACCAAGATCGGTACTCATGCTGTCCTCCAGGCGACGAGGTGAGACGTCAAGCGTGTCAGTAGGCAATGAGCCTTTTCCAACCTGACGCTGATGGCCGCTTGTTGGACGGTTCCGCGGAACGGCGAACCTCCTGGCATCCGGGTTCTCGATCGAGATCGCCCGCAGCTACCAGGAGCTTCGTGTGCTTGTCTGTCCGTCGTCGATCGACCTGTCCAGTCGCACGCTGCGGTGCCTGACCGAACGGCTCGCTGTGCGGCGTGGGGAGATCGGGACCCGGTGGCGGCGTCTGACCGCCGGTCGTCAGGCTCTCCTCGCCCTGGCCCATCTGCGATGCGGTGACACGTACGCCCAGCTCGCCGCGGGGTTCGGCATCGGTATCGGTATCGCGACCGTATACCGCTGCATACACGAGGCGGTCGGGGTGTTGGCCGGCCTCGCGCCCACCCTGGTCGAGGTGATGCACATGGCGCGGACCAAGGCGTTCATGATCCTGGACGGCACCCTGCTGCCGATCGACCGGATCGCCGCCGATACCCCGTACTGCTCGGGCAAACACAAGCGGCACGGTATGAACGTCCAGCTTCGTGGATATGGACCCTCACGTCCTTGCCCTGCTGAGCGACGAAGACCTGCGTGCGCTACTTCTTCTGTGAGGAGCGCACACGGGGGCGGCGGGTGGTGGTGGCGTCTCTGTTCCCCAGCGTGTGCCCCATGCCTCATCGAGCGGGTGCAGGGCCCCCGGACCAGGGGCGAACGGCAACTGAGACCACCAACGTCGAAGGCCCCCGCTGCAAGCAGCGGGGGCCTTCGACGTATTGCCCGGTGAGAGCAATGGCGGAGGATACGAGATTCGAACTCGTGAGGGGTTGCCCCCAACACGCTTTCCAAATGTTCGCCTGGGGGTTTGGCGGAGGCCGTGGGTGTCCTGACCTGCCACGGAGTCCGGCAGTAGGCAGGCGATGGACGCTGCTGGACGGGGGTGAATGAGACCGGAACTGAGACCAGAGTCTGCCCAGTTCTTGCCCGTCACCATGGCTCTGTGGTCTCCCCTGGGAGCTGGATTGATCATCAGGGCGGGTGGGTGGCCTGGTCAGTACCTACCTGGTGCTAGCCGTCTCGCCAGCCTCGCCCGCGACGTGTTCTGCCTCCTCCGGGGCCTTCCCTGCGGGACGGGGCCCTGGCTGCCGACTCTGCTCCATTTCGACGGCCGGGGGCACGGATGGCTGACCGGCGCGCCAGACCGAGTACAAGCTCGCCAGGCCGATAGCTACGGCGGCGAGGGATTCCGGCGACAGCCCCAGGGCCACGAGTGTGACCCCAGTCGCGAGCACCATGACGAAGGCGATGAGGTCCAGGACGCGGGACCGGTGGAGTGGGGAAGGGCGGCGCATAAGATACGGAATCCTCTCGGTTCGGACTGTGGCGATCAGCCTTCCTTCCTTGTGCCATCGCGCGCTACGATCTCTCAGTTCTATCTGAGAAAATTTGACACTTGTCGAGAGAATGAGAACCGGTATGGCGTCCCCACCCCGAGGAGGCGGTCGGCCGGCCGCGCCTCCGTCAACTGGCTCGGAAGCCGTGGACGCGCTGGTGCTGCTACTGCGAGATGTGCGTAAAGAGTCGGGCCTCTCAATCGAGGATGTCCACGAACTTCTCAGAGTCAGTGGTCAGTTGAGTGCCCAGCTGCCCGCCCGGTCGACGCTCTACCGCAAGCTAAGCGGTGTTGGGCTAATGAACGAACGCCGCCTGGTCGAGGCAGTCGTCGGGGTCTGTGTCTCCGATGAACGGCGCGCCGACGCTGTAAGAGAGCGGGCCGTTGACCTGCTGCACCAAGCCTGGTTGAAGGATGCCGAACCGGTTCCGCCGCGGCCTGGGGGGCCTGGCGGTGATGACGGCTCGATGGCCGAACTCGTAAGAGTGCAACGTGAGTTGATTGGGGTCCAGGCCCAGCTTGCTGCTGCGCTCCAAACTGCTGCCGAGGCCGAGAAGGAAGCTGCCCGATCTCGCGCGTTGGTGACCACATTGCTGGTGCTCGGAGCAATTGGGGCCGCTGCGCATGCGGACGGCCCGGTCTCCAGCCCCCCTTCCGAAGCGGCCTCCGGACTGCGGGCTCGCCTCGCGGACACCGAGGCCGAACGGGACCTGGCACGGCAAGCTGCGCGCGCCGCGGCACGTCGCCTGGCCGAGGGCGAGCACGTGTTTGTTGCCCGCGACGAGGGCTCACGAGGCCCGGCTACTGCCGCGCCTCGTGAGTGGCCGACGACCCGCATGGACCCCGTCAGCTGGACCGCTTCGGCCCATGCCCCCGCCAGGGGAACCGGTCGGGCTGTGCGGGACACCACCGCCTCATACGTCAAACGGGACCCGGAGCAGGGGGCGATGTCCTTGGTGGAGTGGCCCGCGCCTGAGGGTGTCCGCGCACTAGAACAGGACTCTGGATTGGCTGAGGTCCTCGCGGAGATGCTGCGCCTCGACCCGGACGGCAGCCGATTGGGGTCTGCGATCGACGGGGCGGGGCGGCACCTGCTCGACCCCGTGCACACCGGCCGCTATCTCTGGTCCCAACTTGCCAAGGCCGAAAAGATCGGCTTGGGCACCATTGTGTGTCAGCGGATCCAGCGCGAGCTGGGTCTCGCCGACGGACTGCAACTGGACTTCATGGTGGCTGGGCACGAAGTCGACGTGAAGTTCACACTGGGTGGCAACTGGATGTTCCCTCCCGAACTTCAAGGCGGCCTATGCCTGCTCGTTCGGGCCGACGATGCTAGCGGCCTATGGAGCCTCGGTCTGCTGCGAGTGAGCTCCGAACTAATGCGGACGGGGGCGAATCGGGACGGCAAACGTGGGCTGAGTGCGGAGGGCCGGGGCGCGATCCACTGGATCCACCGCGACCTTCCGCTACCCGAGCATGCTTTGCGGCGGCTGCCTGATGACGTGGTGGGCGCGATCTTCGCCAAACCCTCGGGGCAGGCTCGCACAGAAGAGCTATTCCGGCAGGCCCAACTGACTGCGATCACCACGGCGGACCTTTCCGCTATCACCATGCAGGCTGACGGCGTAAAGCGGGCAAGGGAGGCACGGCGTAGGCTCGCCCGCAGAGGCGTACTTGTCCTAAACGGCAGTCTTTCCCGCGACGGAGAGTGGGCCTCGGCCCTCGGCTTGCCTGTCCTCGCGCCGAGCACATGGATGAGCGTTCGCCTCGTCCCCACTCAGCCCGAGCACGACGACAGCCCTACGATCACGCTCGACGACACCCCATGGCGCGTGGCCCGTCCGGGCGACGTAGAGGCCCCCCTGCCTGCGGCCGCCCTTGGCTGAACGGCGCTTCCCCGCACAAGAGGCCCGGGGAAGCACGGCGACACCGACGATTGATGAGTCGCTGCTCCGGCATCAGCCCATGTATAGAGACGGCGCTCGGCGAACTCCCAGGGTGCTCTTGCTGCAGGCGTGAAGGCGTAGGGGCCTTCAGGGCGGTGGGTGAGGAGGGCGTGGAAGATGGCCAAGAGGTGGCCGTGGCATTGGGCGGTGTGGTGAAGGAAGCCGGCGGAGCGACGAGCGCGGGTACGGGGGTGCCTCAGTAGCCGTCCTAGACCCGGATCTGCCCGAGCACCAGATACTCGGCAGGCCATCGCCTGAACCCGTCGCTCGCGCTACACGATGCTGGCCTCCCAGGCGGCATGCAGGCCCACCGCGACCCAACGCAGCCTCTCGGTAAGCTCAGCCCGCCCGGCGCCGCGGGTCTTGTTGGCGTGGCAGTTCGGGCACAAGGCGATCATCGCTGCCGGATGGTCACGGCCGCCGCCAGCGTGGTCATCGATGTGATCGGCCTCCAGCAGCGGCTCTCCGGCTGTCGTCCGATACGGAAGCTTCGGCAACAAGCACTCTGGGCTCTCGCATTGCCCCCTGCTGCGAATGATCACCGCACGAGTTGCCGCGCGATTGCGCACTCGTTGGTCTCCCGATACGGCTCGCCGCTCTTGGTCCCGCCCGGTCGCTTCCCACTCGATGGCTCTCCTGCACAGCGCCCTGTAGGCGGCCACTGGGTCCGTGCGGGCGCGCAGCCTCCGTAGCACGTAAGGCTCGGGAATTAGAGGAAAACTGCCCGGTGCGGTGAGATTGTCCCCCGCCGTACCGAGCCCACCCCAAGCGGCTTCTAGCTCCGCCTTGAACTCCGCCACCTTGTAACGGTCCTTGACTACGACCGTCAACCGACGCCGCTGCTGGGCCGCCTCGACTGCCGTTGCTACGAAAGTCCTGGTCTTTCCCGTACCGGTGGGCAGAGTGAGTACACTCTTCACTCCTATCCCGAACCGCCCGATCATGCCTTGGGAGCGAGATCCCATCCTTCGGGCATCTAGGACGGCCATCCCGTCCAAAGCACCGGACCCTCTACCACTCGCCAGCCATTCCGGTAGCTCCAAAGCGTCCCCTGCCATCGACGACTCCCTGTTCTCGCTCCACCGCCGGTCAGCAGACCACGCTCCCACAGTCCACTGACAGCGGCCCAGGCCCAGCTACCGCCGACCAGACAGGCACTGGTCGTCTCTACCATGCGGCGGCGGCATCGTCGGGTCGAGGATCAGATCCCACGACACCCCTCTCTGCGAATTGCCGCTGAGGCGGAGCTCCTGGACGCGCTCAAGGGCCCGGAGCAGACCTCCGGCTACGCACCCGTGGACACCGACGTCCCGGTGTTCTGGGACAGCCTGGAGACCCGGATGCGCAACGGCGGCGGCGTGGCGCTTACCGGCGTGCCGGCCTGGAGGACCTCGATTCGCTGACCGGCGGGCTCATCGTCATCGGTGCCCGTCCCGCCATGGGCAAGTCGACCCTGGCCCTTGACATCGGAATCACCGCGTTCCGGGGAAGCGGACCTGATCGTTGCCAAGCACCGTAACGGGCCCACCGCCACGATCACCGTCGCGTTCCTCGGGCACTACAGCCTGTCTGTATGCACCTCAGTTGGCCCCGGTGTACGGACCTGTTTTGGCTCCACTCGTAAGTTCGACGGGGCGTACCCACCACCCCCTGTTGCTGCGTCTTTTCGCTCGAACGGGACCGAACGAGTGGGGCCACTTCTCGTCCGTGCAGGGGGCCGGAACAAGTGTTTACAGACGCCAGCCAGTTCGCCGACATGTCCCAGACCTGATCTAGTGCCCCTGTGTGCCCTTCTGGGTGTGCGTCAGCAACCTCCGGGGTCCCTGGTTGGCGGCGGCCGAGTTCGGCTGTGAGATCGCCGTACAGGGCGGCGAGTGGCCGTGCAGGCCAGGCTTCAGGATGGACGCGCGGTCCAGGAGGGTGAGTTGGTCGGCAGGGTTCGCTGTCGCGCTGGAGGACGGCGTCCGGGCGTGCAGAGTCCGAAGCTGAGGTGTCCCGACTCCCGAGAGGTTTAGTCATCTCAGATGTCCTCTCAGCTTGACCTCTCACTCGGCCCTCCCAATGGATCTCACATTTGGCACTCACATACCCCCGCTGGTGCATCCATGATCAGGCCCCAGTCTGTCTGCTTCAACGCGGTTGAATCGTTTGGGCGTTGAATGCTGGCACAGCTACCGTCTGAGGCATGAAGACGACAACCGTAGCCATGCAGGACGTGCAGAAAAATGAGGCGACCGGACGGGACACCCGGGCGGCCATTCTGAAGCGCTCGATCCGGGCCAACGTGCCGCTGCGCAAGACCTTCGTGCAGGCGAACAAAGGGGGCGATAGCCGGCACGGGCCCCTGAGGGACTTCGTCACCGGCAGGGACCTGCGGGGTCTTCGGGCCTACCTGATGATCGTGGCCGCGTGCAGCAACGGGGACAAGGGCTGGACGACCGAGCACGACAGCGCGGTGTGGGCGCGGCTGATGGACATCCACGAGACCGCGACCAGTCAGTCGGCGCGTACGGGAGCCTGGCGTGCCCTGCGCCGGCTGGCGGACCGCACCCTCATCGAGTGTAGCCGCAGCGGCACCAAGATCAAGGTGACGCTGCTGCGCGAGGACGGCACAGGGAAGCCCTACGACCGGCCCAAGGGCGACACTGAAGAGGACCGCTTCCTGCAGATCCCCACGACGTTCTGGACGCAGGGCCGTGACGAGAAGCTGAGTCTGCCCGGCCTGGCCCTGTTCCTGGTCGTCGCCCGCGAGAACGAGAAGGACTGGGCGTCCTTCCCCGGGGACAAGGCCGACGAGTGGTACGGCTGGTCCGCCGACACTCATGAGCGCGGCCTGAAGCAGCTCGTCGAACTCGGCCTCGTCCAGAAGAAGCCCTTCAAAAAGAAGGCGCCGCTCGCGCCCGCTGGCTTCACCATCGCCCACAAGTACCAGCGTGCCCCCATCACGAAGCCGCGCAAGGCGCCGGTGAAGAAATCCGCCGCATCCGCCACCGCTTGACACAGAGCTCCAGCGGTACCGCCCGCGTCCTGCCGCTGAGACGGGGTGAGCCCGGCCGGTAACCGACTCCTTTGTTGAGTGATGAGTCCAGCTGTTCCAGCGCGGTGTGACAGCCGCTTGCGCGGCTAACCCCGCCGCGTCGCACTGTGCTGCCCGAACCCCGGACTTCACCCCGGGACACAAACGGCCGGAGTGCGTTCTGCTCCGGCCCGCTCCACACCGTGGCCGCCGATTTCGTCGGTCCACGCTGTCTGCGCACCTAGCCCGAACCCAAGGTGTGGAGCACCACCTGCTTCGCCCGTCATCCGCCCCAGGGGGAAAACATGGCCACCACTTCGAACACGACCCAGCCCGATGATGTTCCTGCACCGGTGCCCGAGCCTCCGTCCATTCCCGATCGGGCGGGGTGGGTGGTGCCGGTGACTGTGATCGGGGTGGTAGTTGCGCTGATGGCCTGCGCGTTCGGCGCGTTCCTCGTCCACGCGTACCCGGTACTCAAGGAGCCGTTGACGGTGGCCCTGAGCATCGCCACGCTGGCCGGGCTGATCGTCACCACGGTGGTGTCGCTGAACCGCAGGCGATGAACGCTGGTGAGGCGGAAGCTCCCTACTTCTCAGCATCCTCGAGGGGAGGAGGAGTAGCTGCGATGATGTCGGCGGTCAGCTGGTCGGCGTACGGGGCCGCCCAGCTCCTGCCCCGCCTCATCGGCCGCCGGACCCGCGGCCCGCTGTTCCTCCCCAACTGCAAGGCTCCGGCCGGAACGCCGGCGCTCGACGTGTGCCCGGAAACCGGCCGGGCCCGGCTCTCCTACCGCCGGGCCGAGGAGATCTCCGAGGAGAACACCCGGCTGCTGGCCAACTCGCTCGCCTCACCCGAGGACATCGAGGACCTGGACGGCTGGACCCTTCACCGGCTCCGTCACAGTGCCCTGACCCACGATGCCGAGGGCGGCACCTCCACCCCGATGCTGCTGGCCCGCTCCCGCCACGCCTCCGTCCGCTTCCTGGAGCGGTACGCCCGCCCCGGCGTCGACTGAGTCCGAGCGCATCAGGGCTTCAAGATCATCTCGTTGCCCGTTTGACGCGTATCTCGGTCACCCCCCCACCAGGCGCCGCGGCTGGCCCAGCACGTCAAGCGTGCCGTCGGGCGGAACGAGCGGCGCGGGCACCGGCCCGGGCTGCTCCGTCGCGACCGGGGCCTGGACGATCGTCTCCGCCATAACAGGGGACTCGGCGAACGACCCCCGGATACATCCGTGGTGGGAGCCGACCGTTTTCACCAGGGCCCCGGCGATGTTCCGCCACAGGTGCCAGGCGTCAGCGGCCTTCATCGCCTGCGGGGTCCCGGTTCTGGCTTCCTCGGCGTAGGCGCCGCTCCGGTCGCGGCAGACGACTATTCTTCGTCGTCCGCGTAGACGGCGATCAGCGCGTGAACCTCCGGGTCGTCCTCAATCTCTGTCCGGCCAAAGCCTACGTCCAAGGCGACAGCCCGCAGTTCCTTCGCCCCGAGGCGCTGCAACTGGGCAAGGGTCCACGGCCCGCTCTCCTCGTTGAGCCCGAGATCATCTTGACCAAGGGCGGCGAACCCGCCGTTCTGCGGGGACGGGGGAAGCTCCCGTTCCTCCGTCTCATCGTGCCAGGCGTACATCCACTCGTGCCGGACGGTCATTGTCTGCGCCCACGGAAACTCGCGCGCGCCCAGGGCTTCCACCGCCGCCACGAGTGCCTTCACGGCAGCCATCCGGCGGGTGTTGCGGATGTTCACGCGGAGCCCCTTCGGCACCGTGAACTCGAAGGTTAGCCGCAGAACGCGCGGCACATCGTTGTCTGCCACAAGAGTCCCTCTCGATGAGAAAGTCAACTGTCGCAAGAGTAGGTCAATCTCATCGAGATTAAGCAGAGTTGAGAGAATTCGTGTTGACGAAGCCGACTCGGGGGCGCTCGTGGCAGTCAGCGGGGGCGGAGCGGCGACAGCCTTCCGAACAGATTCCGGCAAAGCCGCTGGCCCAGCGGCATCCTGGCGTGCACTGGGAGTCGCTGGTTCCTGGATGGTCAGAGAAGCGCCTGGGCGACCCGTTGCCTCAGCTGCTCGTCGGCGAGAGTCTCCACCGTGCGCCACGCGGCCTCCGTGACCTCTTCGGTCTGCAGTTCGCCGATGTCGGCGGTGGTACGGAACAGGAACCGGAAATCGACGTGCTGGTGGGCGGGTTCGTCCTTGGCGGGGTTGGCGTCGATGGGGTGGATGTCGATGTGCAGCGGGATCTCGCTCTGCGGGGTGACGACGTGTGGCGGGATGCCGGTCTCCTCGGCCAGTTCGCGGCCGGCGGCCTGCAGGAGCGTGTCGTCGGAGGACTCGATGTGGCCGCCGGGCAGCAGCCATTTGCCGGTGGCGTTGTGGAGGATGTGCAGGACACGGCCGTCGCGGCCGACGAGGATCGCACCTGCGGTGACGTGGCCCGGCAGGGACTTGCGGCTGGTGAGGTCGGCGCCATCGTCGAGGAGACCCTGGACCACGGTGATCTCGCGCTTATCCTCGGGGTGCTCGTCGAGGTACGCGCTGATGGTGTTGCGGATGTGCTGGGCCGTGATGGGCATGGTGATCACCTGTTGAAGTAGGAGAGCCAGGTCGCCGCGATGGCCTCGCGGTCAGGTGCGGGGACCTCGTGGATGCCAGGAGCGAGATCTCCGCGGGTGAGCATCCTGACCGCGGCGAGGATCTCGGCCTGGATCAGGAAGATGAACGGTCCAACGCTCGCGCCGTGGATGAAGTTGACGGCATTGCCGCCGTTCGCCAGATAGAAGTAATGCCCGGTGGTCTGGTAGCGGGTGACGTGGTCGCCGACGACCGTGCGGGTGTAGACGTCCGGCAGTCCGGCGAGGTCGAGTTCGTCCTCGCTGGAGGTGACCGTGGCGACGTAGGCGCCGTTGCGCAGGTGGGAGAAGTCCTCGCCGCGCAGGGAGACCGCGCCGGTGGCGCAGAGCACCAGGCCGGCGCCGGTGAGAGCGGTCTCGCGGTCGCGGGCGACGGTGAAGCCTTGGGACAGGGCCTGGGTGCGGCGTACGGGGTTGATGTCGAAGACGGTGACCTGGACACCCTTGGCGTGCAGGAGTCGGGCGATGGAGGAGCCGAGCTTGCCGAAGCCGATCACGAGGGCGGGGCGGCCGTGGAGGATGTCGCCGCGACCGCGCAGGACGGCCTCGGTGGAGAACACGACGGACTGGCCGACGAGGTAGTCCTCGGGGTCCTTGAGCGGGGATCGGGCCACCGAGATGACGGGGCAGGGCAGTTTGTCGAGGGCTTCGTAGCGGCGGTGGCCGTTCTCGGTGTCCTCGACGACGCCGACCAGGCGGCCGGTGAAGCGGCTGTGGATGTCGGTGAGGGAGGGGGCGAAGTAGCCGCCGACGTCGAGGAGAGAGATGGATTCCCCGGCGGCCCGGGATTCGAGGTAGTCCAGAGCGGTGTCCGGGTCGGTGAACAGTTCGCGGGTCAGGGCGTCGACGGCGACGGTCCGTTCGGTCTCGCGCTGGGCAGCCACATGGATGGACTTCGGCTTGGGCAGCACCGCTGTGAGCCGGGTCATCGCGGCAACGGCGCGGACGAATGCGGGGCGCTCGGCCAGTAGGTGGGTGATCAGGAACGACGAGGTCTGCTCGTCGGGGGCGAACTGGACGGCGATCCGGGAGAAGTAGGCGTCCAGCTTGGCGCGTTCGAAGGTTTCCATGGCAGTTCCCTCTCGTCCGTACAACCGGGGCCGTGCAGGAAGTTCCAGGGGGAGCCAGCGGGTGCGGGCAAGCCCGAACAGCAGCCGGTCGGCCCCGCTTGCGGTATCCAGGTAGGTGTCGAGCTGAGGGGCGTCGGCGGACTGCGGCAACGGGTCCAGGCCGAGCAGGAGAACGGCTATGCCGGTGTCGGCGACCAGCGCCGTCCAGGCGGGGCGGCTGGGCAGCCACAGCCGGTGGGATGCGCCTGGGAATTGCAGAAACACGTGGTCGCCGATGATGTGCAGGCAGCGGCCGGCGTCCGGGACCACGTCCCCCGACCGGCCCAGTCCGCCGAGGCTGTCGGCGAGACGTCGTATGCGGACTTCAGGCGCGTCAGTGGTCCCGGGGAGAGCGGAGACAGGACTGTGGGTGATCAGAATGTGGGCGATCTCGCGGCCCTCCGGACCGGTGCCCGGCCAGCTCCAGGCGGCGAGGGAGACTAGTAGCCGAGGCTCGGGGCCGGTCGGAGTGAGGACGGCGCTCACGCGGTCGTCCCTCCCGCGGCCTTGAAGCAGGACCAAACGATCTTTCCGAGCGGTGTGCGGTCCTGTACTCCCCAGCCGTCGGCGAGCGCGGCCACCAGGACCAGACCACGTCCGGACAGGTCGGTGTCGGCGGCCTGGCGAGTCTCGGGGCACCGGCGGCGGCTATCGTGCACCTCCAGGCGTACGACGTCGTCCTCGGCGTCGAGGCGGACCAGGAATCCGTGGTCGGCGACAGTGCCGTGGACCAGTGCGTTCGTCGCAAGCTCGGAGACGCAGAGGCGGATGTCGTCGATCCGTTCCGCAAGGTCCCACCCGGCCAGGGTTACGGCGGCGAATTCCCTTGCCTGTCCAACGGATTCGGGGTGGGCCTCGAAGAAGCGCTGCACCGATTCGATCATTGTTGCCCTCATGACTCGGTCTCCAGGAGGCGGGTGGTTTCCGGGCTGTGGCGGCGGGCCGCCGTGCTGGAGGCAGTCGGCGGGCATGCGGGGTGGGACCGGCGGACCAGAAGCAGCCGGGAGCCGGCCGCCTCAATCCGCCGACCGCGTTCAGCGGCTATCGCCTTCGGGCCGAGGTGTGACGCGGCCGGGGCGAGCACGCCATAGACATCCGGCAGGGCCAACACGTCCAGCAGACCGGTGAAGGCCGCCGAGCTGGGGCCGGCACTCGCCTCGCGTTCGGTGAAGACGCCGGACAGCTCCAGCTCGTGGCTACGGCAGTACTCGGCGAGCGAGGCGACCAGCGCCTCTTGCCGAGCTTCGGAGACCCGCACCAGCCGCAGGAAGCCGTAGACGACAGGCCCGCTGACCAGGCGATGTTCCGTGAGGGGTTCCATGCGGGGGACCGTCCAAAGGGTCGACGCGTAGTGACGATCCTGAGCATGGAGGTCTCCGAACTCCCGGCCAATCACCTGCCGTTCTACTTCCGTTCCACTTTCGTCCCGCCACCCACACGCGTCTGCTTCGATGACGGTGGAAGGGAGTGAGCGTGGCAACCGTGCACCACTGGACCGGCCTGGACGCCAGGGCACTGCGTCTCGCCCTGCGTCTGAGCGTGCGGGCCTTTGCCGAGCACCTCGGCGTGGCCGTCGCGACGGTCTCGAAGTGGGAGAGCAAGCGCGCCGAAACCGAGCCCAGACCCGACACCCAGGCCATCCTCGACACTGCCCTCGGACGCGCGGACGCCGCCGCCCACCTACGCTTCGAGACGCTCCTGTCGGAGATGGCCAGCACCGTGCAAGGTGCCGGACGGCGCGTCACCCCCGCCGGCCCCCGAGCCTGGGAGTACGAATCGTGGGCGGACGACCTGGACCGCGTCGTGGTCGCGCTCTCCCGTCAGAACTTCGCCTTCGCCGACAGCCTGCTCAGCCGCTGGTTGGTGCGGTTCAACGCCCGGGAAATGGACGAAAAGGGCCTGTACCTTTTCGCCCGCTCGACCGCGCTGCTCGGTGACCTCAAACGCGACCAAGGCTCTGTGCTCGGCCCACTCTCCGCCCAGCACTCCTACGCCGGGGCTCGCGCGGTCTTCATCCAGCTCGACATTCCGCGACGTGTCGCCCAGCTCGACCTCTCCCTCGCGGTGGTCACGGAAATGTCCGGCAAGCTGGAGTTCGCCGCCCGTCACTACGAAACCCTCGCCGTCGATGACCGGCTGTCCCGTCGCGACCGTGCCAGGGCCCGCCTGTGGGTGGGTACGGCGCTCAGCAAGAACGGTCGGCACGACTACGCGACCCGTGTCATGCAGGCCGCGACCCGCGATTTCGAGGACCTCACCGAACCCGACGACTGGTCGGTCGCCCATCAGAAACTCGCCCTCGCCCGCCGTGGTGCCGGCGACCTCACCCAGGCCCTGCACTTCATCGACATCGCCCGCAGCAGCGGGGCCGCGGACTCTCCGATGCAACGTGTACGGCTGGACACCGCTCATGGCCACATCCTGCTCTCCGACGCGGCGACCCGGGATGATGGACTCCTCGTCCTCGATCAGGCCGCCCGCACGGCCGCGCAGTACGGACTCGTGCACCAACTACGCAGTATCGAGGGCATCAAGGCCATGAACGAGGGGCCGACCGGCCCCCGGCGACGGTGACCAGGGAGAGACGCGTGAGCGACAACCAGCAGGCCATCACCGAGGATCAGCGGCACCGGGCCGTGCTGATCTGGGACTACCACCAGATGCACCACCAGCTGCGGCCCGTGGACGTGGCGATCGGGCTGGGCAGCCATGATCTCGGTGTGGCGACCCACTCCGTCGAGCTCTACCGCGCCGGGCTGTTCTCGACCCTGGTCTTCACTGGCGGCAACAGCCCCACCACTGCCAAGGTCTTCCCGCGCGGCGAGGCCGTCCACTTCCGTGAGCATGCCATCGCCCTCGGCGTCCCCGCCGAGACGATCCTGCTGGAACCGGAGGCTGGCAACACCGGGCAGAACGTGACTCTCTCCCGAGAGGTCCTCGCCGCCGCCGGCATCACCCCGACGACGGTGATGCTGGTCTCCAAGCCCTACATGGAACGGCGGTCGTTCGCGACCGCACGCAAACTGTGGCCCGACGTCGAGATCCTCTGCGCGTCGGAGCCGCTGGAGTTCGACGACTACGTGAAGTCCATCGGCGACGAGAAGCTCGTCCTGGACATGCTCGTCGGCGATCTCCAGCGGGTCATCGAGTATCCGAAGCTCGGATTCGCCATCGAGCAGGAGGTCCCGGAGGACGTGCATGCAGCGTACGAATCCCTCATCCATGACGGCTTCACCAGCCGTCTCATCTCTTCCTGACCTGCCCGAGCCGGGCGGGCTGTGCGCAATTCACCAGCCCAATATGTTCCCGAGACTGACCACACTGGCCAAACTGTTCGCGGCGGACTACTGGATCGTCCTGGACGACGTCCAGTTCACCCGCCGCGACTACCAGCACCGAGCCCGCCTCGGTGCCCTCGACGAACCGGATCGTCGGCAATGGCTCACCGTCCCCACACACCTTCCCCAAGGACGGCCGACTCTCATCCGGGAGGCGCTGATCGACGATCCTGACCGGGCCCGCCGGAAAACTGCGGCGATGCTGCGGCAGTACTACGGTGCGAGGCCTTACTGGCCTGTGCTCGCACAGGCTCTGGCCCCAGTACTGGAAGCCTTTGGCACAGGCAGGACCGCCATAGTTGCCGAGATCTCCACCCGTGCTCTGCTCGGTCTGCTCGGCTGGCAGGGCCGGATCCTGACCAGCAGCGATCTTCCCGCCAGGCCGGGCCGCTCCCAGCGACTTGCTGATCTATCTGCCGTCACTGGCGCCCGCGCGTACGTGTGCGGGACCGGCGGCATGACGTATCTCGACCCGGCGCTGTTCGCCGCCGAAGGCATCGCCGTCCTGCCGTTCCAGCCTCCGATGACCCACATCTGGTCCTCCGGCCGAAGTCTCAGCTCGCTGTGGGCGTTGGCGGCACTCGGCCCGCAGGAGGTGGCCGCCCGCATGCAGCGGCTCGCATTCGACCACGGCCTGATGGCGGCTGCCGCTTGACCGCTGCCTGTTCGTGTGTCGTCCGGATCAGCGGTGTGGGCGGGTCGGACGGCTCGTGGGAGTCGCGGCCGGCTTCGACGGCTGGTCGGTGGAGGAAGAGACACCGAAGGCTGCTGCGGTAGTGCTTCGCATGCGGGCTGCCTCGGCACGGCGGTTGGGCGCGGGCTCGCGACTCATGTGCTGGATGCGAGTGATCAGGACTCGGGCGGGCTGGTGGGCGGTGCCGAGCTCTCGGCGGGCGGCGGCTTCCTTGACGAGTTGGTGGGGTTGGTGGCCGCCGGCTTCGGCGTCGGCGAGGACGGTGGCGAGGGCGGGCCAGCTGGGGTCGGCGAGTATCCGCTCGGCGTGTTCCGGGATGGCGGCGCGTACGTCGTGGGCCAGGGTGCGACGGGCCTCCTCCTTGGGGAGTCGGGCTTCGAGTGCGGTGAGCGTCGGGGCGAGTGCGCTGTCCGCTGCCGACTGGAGATGCTGGACGGCTTGCCTCGCGGCGTCGGCCTGGTGGGCGTGCCCCTTGGCCTCGTGCCAGCGTCCGGCGACGATGACGGCCCAGACGAGTGCGGCGGTCAGGGCCGCGAGAGCGCTGCCATCAGGGCCGCTGGCAGCGTGGGCGATGTGGCGAGCCGCGGTTCGCAGAGCGTGGGCGGCGTGGTCTTCCGCCCGGATCTGCGAGCGCTGGGCACGGGCGAATGCCTGGCCGGCCGCTCGCAGTTCGGCGCGGAGAGCAACGGGGGCCTTCTGCGCGGTGGCTTCGATCAACTCGCCCAGGGCACTGATGTTCGCCTGCATCCGGGCGTCCCGGCGGTCGTCGGCGCTCGTGTCGCTGGCCTCTGTGCGGAGGCCGTCGAGGGCGTCGGTGGCCTGGTGCCAGGGGGTGGCGGGTCGGCTGCGGCGGGCTGTGGGGTGTTCCTCGGGCGCGGTGGTCTCCAGGCGGGCCCGGAGCTTTGGCAGGGAGAGGTCGGGGGCGATCTTTCCGCCGGCGTGGAAGATCTGCTCGCCGTTGCCGGTGAGGTCGCCGGGGCGGCCTGCCTTGTAGCCGAGGAGGTCGCCGGAGGGGCCTCGGCGGTCCTTGATCTCGACGCCGTCGGCTTCGAGGTAGGCGAGGAGTTCCTCGACGTCGCTGGCGTGGGGGATGGCGGCGCGGATGCGGTCCTGGAGCCACTGGCGGCTGGTCTGTTCCCACCCGAGACGCTCGGCTTTGTGCATCTCGGCCTGGGTGGGGCGGCGGGTGCCGGTGCCGTCGCCCTGCTTCAGTTGCCGCAGGCCGTAGTCCTTCTCGATCCGGCGGCATTCGTCGCCGACGCGGATACCGCTGCCGTGGAGTTGGGGTCGGCGGCCGTCCTCGCGGACGGTGGTGGCGAGGATGTGGATGTGGTCGTCCGCGTGGCGGACGGCGATCCACCGGCAGGCGAGGTCGTCGCCCGCGGGGGCGATGCCGGCGGCGGCCACGATGCGCTGGGCGACGTCCGCCCACTCGGCGTCGGAGAGCGGGCGGTCCTCGGGCGCGGTGCGGACCGGGCAGTGCCAGACGTGGTCGGTCACCGGCCTGCCGAACTCGGTGTTCCGCAGGCGTACGGGTTCGTCGAGGTGGCGGGCGAGCTGGGTGAGGGTGACGTTCTCCTCGCGGCCGGGGTCGGGCATGCCGAGCATGGCGAATCCGGCGACGAGGTGCGGGTCGAGGTGTTCGTCGTGGCGGCCGGGCCCGTAGAGGTAGGCAAGCAGGCCACGGGTGTTGGAGCCGGCGGGCTTGATGGCGGCGATCATCGCGGTCAGACCTCCGTCGGGTCGGCGGGCTCGTGCAGGGCCTCGGCGATCACTCGCAGCAGGTGGAGGAGTTCGTCCAGGCGCTCGCGGAGGTCTATGGGGGTGACGTCGCTGTTGAGGGCGCGGGCGATCTGGTTGACGTTGACGCCGATGCGGTGGAGGTGACGCAGGACCTGGGCGCGGAACTCGTGCAGCCGCCGGCGGTCCTCGGACAGGGGCAGGTGCACGACGAAGCGCCCGTAGAGGAAGGCCAGCACGACATCGGCGGCGAGGCCGGACACGCCCCGGTAGCCGTGCTCGGCGGCAGCCGCTTCGAGCAGGGCGAGCTCCTCGCCGACGAAGCGCAGGGGACCGACGCGCTTGACCCGCTTGTGACCGTTGAAGCGGCGGTTCGCGGGCTGGACGCCCTTCGCGGCGGGCTCGGCGACTACGGTCTCGGTGAGGTGCGCGGGGTGCAGGATCACGCGCTGGGCGGCGTGGAGCGTGTCCAGGTCGGGGCCGCCCTCGGTCCCGGCCTCCCGGTCCGGCGCCCCCTGGCGCCGGCCCGCCTCCGCCACCCCTGGGGCGGAGATCCCCGAAGACCGGCCAAGAGTCGGACTCGGGGTACTACTGGCTCCGCCAGGAGCCGTCCGTCCGAACGCCCGCCGCAGACGTTCCTTCAGCGTAGGCGCCTTCGTCAGTGTCAGCGGCGAGCCTATGTCGGCGTCGGGGAGATACGGGTCATGGGTCACGGATAGCGCTCCGGAGAAGTGCGGGCGGGATGAACGGCGTGCGGGGCCACGGCTACGGCCGTAAGTGGGAATGAGCGATCAGGCGGAGGCGCGGGGGGATCGCCCTGACCGGTGGCCGGAGGAGTTCCGGCCACCGGTCAGGGCGATCAGTCAACGTTCCGACCGGCGCCGGGTTCCGACCGGAGGATTTCCATGACCTCGGTCAGCCTCTGGCCGCCGACCGTGTGCCCTTGTCCCCGTATGGCCTGTTGGACGATGCCCCGTGTGAGCTTGCGCTTCTCGGCCGCTGCGATCCGCCCGATCTCGACCAGTTCCTCGACCGTTGCGCTGACCGGCCGGCCGCCTCGCGCAAGGCTCTTCGAGATCCCGGGCGGCGCGATCCGGTAGCCGGATGCGGTGGCTTGCGGTTGTTCGATGGATGCGAGCGGCAGGGCAGGCGATTCCGACGTCTCGACGGAACCGGTCGCGGGGCAGTCGGAAGCCCGGTCGACCAGTTGGTGGATCTGCCGCATCAGCACTCCGAAGGCCAGGAGGGCTGCGGTCGGAGGGACCGCCGCGACCACGTAGTCGAGCAGGGGTGCGACGTTCTCGTGGCCCGTGCCGCTCACTCCGGCCACGTTGAGCGCAATGGATCCGGCCGATCCGATGGCGGTCAGACCGACCGCCCACCAGTCGGTCACCCGGCGAAGGCCGGCGCGGAGCATCAGCAGTTCGCCCGAGACGATGAAGGCGTCCAGGGTCGCGGGCCAGGCCCATTGCCGGACCGGAGAACTTCCCAGTCCATGCTGCCCGGCTACCTGGGCGAGGTGTGCGTAGGAGAGCCAGAAGCCGCCTGCGGTGAGGGCGATGATGACGGTTCCGGCCGCGGCGAGGGCGTATCGCTCGGCGGCGTGCTGAGGCGTTGCTTCTCGCCTCGTGTCCCGGACGCGGCGGGCACGGGGCGTCTCGTGAGCCTGCTGGGGGGTGTCGTGAGGTATGGCGGATGTGGTCATGCGGGGGTTCTCCGAGGTGGTTCTGCGGAGGCGATCACGGCGTTCACGGAGGGGGCGTACACGTGAGCCCCCTTCTAAAGGGGGGCTCACGCGTGAACGCTGGCGGGCGTGTACGGCGTGAACGATCGCGTGATCGTCTGACCTGGGGTTTTGTTCGTTACGTGTACGCCTGCGGTGCGGCGTGGGCCGGTGGCCGGGGGGAGGGGCGCGTGTACGCCCTCGTGTACGGTCCCTGCGTCTGGCGGTGAGGTCAGGAGACGGCGCCGATATGGCGGACCGAGGCGCGGTAGCGGGTCTGCTGGCCGCCTCCGGTTCCTCCTGCGGCTCCTTCGGCCTTGTCCGCGAGACCGGCCTTGACGAGGCGGTCCAGCGTGCGCCTGGCCTTTTCGGTGGCGGAGCGCTCCGGGTTGTTCTGGCCGCTCTGGACCATGGCGAGTTCGCGCACGGTCAGGCCGTCGGGCCGCTGTCGGAGGATGGCGACCGGGTCGAGGGCCGGGTCGAGCGTCGAGGTGCCTCGTTCGTGGTCGTGGATGACCTGGAGGGGGCCGATCTCGCCGGTGGGTGTCTTGAGGTGGTGCAGGGTGACAGCGAGGTCGCCGGCCTCCCCGGAGACGAAGAGGACACTGCCGGCGCCGGAGGTGATCCAGGTGGAGCCGTAGACGCGGTCCAGGGTGGGCTTCTGGGCGCGTGGGGTCCCCTCGGTGGCCTTGCGCTGGTGGTGGAGCTCCATGATCTCGACGCCGTTGCGCATGGCTCGCTGGCGGGCGTTGTTGTAGGCGACGCCGAGGGCGTCGTCGACCAGCGTGCTCACCGCGTCCTTAAGGCTGTCGATCACGATGGTGTCGGCCTGGTGAGCGGAGGCGAGGTCCGCCAGGAGGTTGGGCTCCTTGTCCAGCGTGGCGGGCAGAGGGCCCTGCCAGACAGCGAGACCGTCGCGCAGACGCTGCTCGTGCTCGGGTCCGACGCTGCGGGCCATGGCGCGGGCGATCTGCTTGTACCGGTCCAGCGCCAGGTACAGCACTCGCCGACTCGGTGCGACCGGCATGTCCAGGACGCTGTCCGCCAGGCCCAGGCGGGCGAGGATCACCTGATGCGCCAGCGTGGTTTTCCCGACGCCGGGTGCTCCGACGATCATCAGGCTCTCGCCGGAGGACCAGGCCGTCTGCTCGCGAGTGCCCCACAGCGGCTCCGTGTCGGCGCCGGTCTCGGTGACGAATCGCCATCCGTCGGTGATGAAGTGGGAGAGTCGGCCCTGGCCGGAGGCGAGTGCGCGCTCGCGCTCGATTCGGACCTCCGACTCGACCTCGCTGCGGAGGGCGTCCGGGTCGGCACCCGGCTCCATCGCGCGCTGGGCGGTCCGGATGCCGGAGGCGCGCAGGCGGCGCAGATCGGCCGTCCGGCGCACGATGCCCGCGTAGTAGACGGCGCTGCTGACCGAGGGGACGGCGTCGGCGAGGCGGTGGACGTGCATCGCTCCCCCCACCCGTTCCAGGTCGTCCTGTGCGCGCAGTTGGTGTGACAGGGCGATGGGGTCGGTCGGCTTGTCCTCGCTGTGCAGAGTGAGGACGGCCCGCCAGACCGTCTCGTGGGCGGGGCGGTAGAAATCGGCCGGGTCGAGCAGCTGACGTACCTCGTCGATCACCGCCGCTTGGAACATGCAGGCCCCCAGCACGGCGGCTTCGGCGTCCGCGTCGTGGGGCGGAACCGCGGTGACGTCGCCCACCGGGGGCTGGCGGCCGTCTCCTTCCAGGTGTGGCGCGTTCGGCCGGGGGTCGTCCATACTGGACATGGAACTCCTCAACTTGCGGGCCGTATGGGACGGCGAATCCCAGGCCACGCGGGTCAATCGTTCAGGGATGGGTGGTTACGAGAGTTCGTGCTTGGCCCCCGACGTTCGTAGCGTCGGGGGCTTTTTGCGTTCACCCCGGTTCGGGGGTGGACGTCCACAGTACCTGACGTTTTCGGAAGCGCAATGGTTGCATTCTGCTCCGGAATGGTGTTTAGTTTTCACCATCGCCCCGGCTGTCCGCCGGGCCCTGTCGAGGAGGTGCAGTAATGAGCGGTGAAGAAGGCGCCTCCCGCGCGGGGCCGGACCGGCCGCTGGCCGAGGACCATGTCGCCGAGCGCATCAAGCTCGAACGCGAGGCGCGCGGATGGAGCACGGTCACCCTTGCCGAGCAGATGGCCGAGGCCGGCCATCCGGTCAACCAGTCCGCGATCTGGCGCATCGAGAGCGGGAAGCCCCGGCGACGGGTCAACCTCGACGAAGCGCTCGGCTTCTGCAAGGTCTTCGACCTGACCTTCGACGAGCTGACAAGCCCGCCCGGCCAGCTCGCCAATCCGCTGGTCCGCCGCCTGGTCGGCGAGTACGTCGCGAGATGGAGAGAGTGGCGGGCCCTGGGTAAGGACATGCAGCGCATCCAGGACGAACTCGCGGAGTACACGAAGGCGAACCCCAACCAGGAAGACATGGTCAAGGCCCTACTGACCCACGAGCTGGCCGTTGCCTCGAACGGCGAGTTCCATCACCACCTCGGTGCCCCGACACGGCTCCGCAGTTACCTCGGCGAGCGCATGGACGCGCCGACCGAACAGAGCTGACGCGACCCCTCGCTGCTACGAACAGCGAGGACTCGTCGTGTCCAGCTCCATCTCTTCACGCCCATCCCTGAACGACTTGCCGGCCAAACGGGATTCGCCGTCCCATGGCCCGCCAGGAGAGGACCCTCCCTTGCGCCGAAACGATCTTCCGCTTGCCCAGATAGCCGACCTGCTGGACGTCCCCGAGGACGACCTGCGGGACCTGCTGTCCGGACGCCGTCCCCCCGAGGGGGACACCACCCTCGTCGCCCTCACCGTCGCCGAGGCGGCGCGACGCATCGGTGTCGGCCGCACGAAGCTGTACGAGTACGTCACCTCCGGCGAGATCGCCTCGGTGAAGATCGGAAGCTTGCGCCGTATCCCAGCGGAGGCGGTGAACGACTTCCTGGCCCGGCGCCTCACGGCCGGCGACTTCGGGGCCGCAGCATGACCGGGGGCGGGATGGCGAAAGGCCGTCAGCCCAACGGCGCCTCGTCCATCTACCTCGGCAAGGACGGCCGCTGGCACGGCCGCATCACCGTCGGCGTCAAGAACGACGGCTCGCCGGACCGGCGCCACGTCAGCCGCAAGACCCGTGCGGAGGTCACTAAAACCGTTAGGGAGCTGGAGCGGCAGCGGGACAAAGGCGCGGTACGCAAGGCCGGTCAGAGCTGGACGCTCGCGACCTGGCTCACCCACTGGGTCGAGAACATCGCAGCGCCGAACGTCTCCGAGAACACCATCGACGGCTACCGCGTCGCGGTGAACCACCACCTCGTCCCCGGCCTGGGCGCCCACCGCCTGGAGAAGCTGGAGCCGGAACACCTGGAGCGCTTCTACAAGAAGATGCAGGAGACCGGCAGCGCCGCCGGCACGGCCCATCAGGTGCACCGCACTCTCCGTGCCGCTCTCAACGAGGCCGTGCGCCGGGGGCACGCCATCCGAAACCCGGCGACGATCGCGAAGGCCCCGCGCCTCGAAGAAGACGAAGTCGAGCCGTACTCCGTCGAGGAGGTCCAGCGCCTCTTGGCGGAGGCAGGGAAACACCGCAATGCGGCCCGCTGGATCATCGCCCTGGCCCTCGGTCTCCGGCAGGGCGAGGTCCTCGGCATGCAGTGGACCGACGTCGACTTCGAACTCGGAGTCATCCGCGTCCGACGAGGCCGCCTGCGGCCCCGCTACGAGCACGGCTGCGGCAACCGCTGCGGGCGCAAGCCCGGCTTCTGCCCGCAGAAGATCAACGTCCGACGCGAGACCAAGAGCGTGAAGTCACGGGCCGGGCAGCGGCCTATCGGTGTACCGGACGAGCTGATGGCCCTGCTCCGTCGACACAAGGAGGAGCAGGGCCGAGAGCGCGCTCTCGCTCGGGACCTCTGGACGGAGAAGGAGTACGTCTTCACCTCACCAATCGGCGAACCCTTGAACCCGAACACCGACTTTCACCGGTGGAAGGACCTGCTGAAGGCAGCGGGGGTGCGCGACGGCCGCCTTCACGACGCCCGTCACACGGCGGCCACGGTTCTGCTCATTCTCGGGATCTCCGATGCTGTCGTCGACAGCATCATGGGCTGGGAGCCCGGTAAGTCCGCTCGGATGCACCGCCGTTACCAGCACATGACCGGTCCCGTCCTGCAGCAGACCGCCGCCAAGATTGGAGCCCTGCTGTGGGCCGCGCCTGCGGACGTGGCGGTGCAGGCCGAACTCGGGTCCGCCGGGAGCTCCGGCTCTACCTCGGTCGACTCAGCGGTCTACCTCGCCGACCTCGGTGGCCGACGTCTGGCCTTCGCCTCCCGAGAGCACGCGGAGCAGGTGGCTGCCCAGTGGGGCGAGGACCGGCCCGGTCGAGCGGCTCGGGTCGAGGAGATGGAGCGGGAGCAGTGGGAGGTCGGGGCGGGTGGCGGCACCCAGTCGATCCGCCACGCGATCCCTGACCGCCGGATGGTGCACCACGCCCACGCCGTGTTCCTGGCAGGCGGCGAACGGCTCAATGTCGGAAGTCCTGCCCGATGGTCGACGTGGGCATGGGACTTCGAGCCCGACCTGTACACGGACCTGCCGGTGCGCTGGCACACTTCGCGTCGGCCCGGCCAGGAGATCGAGGCCCACGTGCGTGGCACGGACGAGGACGCGGTCTCGTCTGCCTACGTGGAGGCGTGCGCACAGGCTGTGGACCGGGCGCGTAACCCCGCCACGTACGGCGACGGGCAGAGGTAAGGGTCCTCGCCCCTACGAGGGCATCCGAATGTGGGGCCTCGACCGGGTCGGTCGGGGCCCCGTTCGTCTTTCCTAGCCGGGGATCCCGAGCTCCGTCAGGTACGTGAGGCGGGCGTTTATGGCAGCCGAGAAGTGCCGCCAGTCAAGGCTGTTCACCAGTTCGACGGGCTTGGGGTCCTCGGCTGAGGACGTGACATAGCAAGCGGCGTCGTACAGCTGCTCGGCCACAAGGCGCTCGCAGAAGATCCCGAACCGGTCCTGATACGAGGTGCCGTGCCAGATTGAATCGGCAGGCAGCGCGCCTTCCGCGATGCTGACCGGCCTCCGAGAGCCGCTGCCGTCCTCCATGATGAAGAAGTAGCCGAGCCAGGGCTTCTCCTTCGGATACAGCTCGGCCAAGGCGGCCCGTCGCAGATCCACCGCGCTGCCGAGTGCTTCCTCAACCCGGTTGTTGTAGTTGTTTCCGAACGACGGCCCACCGAGGGCCTTCAGTTCGAAAGCCGCAACCAGCGCTCCCTCGTGGACCACCACGAGGTCCCACTGTTTCTGGGGGCGGTAGTAACCGGGGAGTTCCAGACCTTGTTTCTTGGTGACCCGGATGCTCTCGGGCGGGTAGCCGGCTTCGAGGAAGAACTTCGACAGGAGGATCGCGATCGCGTCGAAGTGCTTACCACCGCGCACGGAGCCGGCGGTGCCGGCGCCGACCGCGGCCTTGATCGCGGACTGCTCCCGCTGCAGCTGCTTGGCGCCCCAATAGGTCGCTATCGCGTCCTCGAAGTCCTGGCGGGTGACCGTCAAGATCCGCTCTCCTAGTCAGGAAGCTCGGCAAGTCCGTAGACGCGCAGGGCGGCCTCCGTGGCGGCCCTCACGTCTCGCTTGTCGAAAGCTGCCGCCAGGGCTTCTCGGTCGCGCTCGCTGATCGTTTCCGGGTCTGGGACCCGGATCTTGCGGAGGTACTGAGCCTGGAAGCGGAGGGTCCCCCCTCGCATCTTGACCGCGTACGCCTCCACGAATGCTTCCGCGACCTTGGAGAGTAGGAGACCACCCAGCACGCGCATGTCCCAGACGTCCGAGACGATGAAGTACAGGTTGTGGTGAGGGTACAGTCCGCCCTCGTCGAGTACCGGATGGATCGTCAGCTTCATGTCCGGGAGCAGCAGCTTGGGCCGCCGAGTCAGCGCCTGATCGACCTTGTCGATGGTTTTGTACCAGCGGTGTGGCTGCTTGACCGCCACGTAGCGCTTGCGCAACGCGGCTCCGTGTTCGTCGAGATACCTGGCAAGCCGGGGATACGCGGCGAGGTCGACCAGATCGCCTTTGGTCGTCCAGGGGTTGACCAGGTAGGTGCCGTTCCAGTTGAGCGTGCCGCTCGTGGTGTCGCGGACCATGGCCATCGGCAGGAGCCGGTCGTCTTCGATCAACGTGCCGTCCTCGGTGAGGAAGACCTTGTCCGCTCCCGTGGCGATGCCGATGCCGACTCGGGTGCCGGACTTCTTGCTCTCAAGCAGGTGGAAGCGCTCTGTCAGCTCCTCGAGGACTGCCAGTCGTGCAGGTGAAGCACTCGGCCAGGAGTCCTCGTCCGGGAACCAGTGCGGCATCCGAGCGGCCTGGAACGCTGGTGTCGTGATCGACTCTGTCTGGTCAGTCGCGTACCAGCGTGCGAAGGCGGTGGCCTCAGGAGCACCGAAGGCTCGCGTGGTGTCCGCTGCCACAGCGGTGCCTTGGGGTCGCTTGCTGATCAGCGTGATGGCGGGGTACGCGGAGACCTGGTCGTCGAAGGCGTCCACATCGTGCATGACCAGAGCCAGGTTCATGCTGAAGCTCTTGGTTACCAGGTGGCGCAACTGCCGACCGTACTGATTGCGCATCCAACGGTCCGCGCAGATGAAGCCCAGCTGTCCGCCTGCCCCGAGGCTTCGGAGTGCGACTTCGAAGAAGCCGACGTAGATGTCTGCGCGACCGCCCATGGTGGGGCACGCGTGACGGTAGACCGCCATCCTGTCCGCGGGAACGTCCTCCAGGCGGATGTAGGGCGGGTTGCCGACCACGTAGTCCGCGTGCTGGGTCCCTTCAGGCTGGAGTAGGTAGTCACCCTGCTCGACCCAGGCCGCCGCCACCTGCTGGGCATCTGTGGGGTTCCAGCCGTCGTCGACCAAGTGCTGCTCGACGACTTCGCGGCTCCTGCGGACGTTGCGTTCCAGTAGATCGAGCGCCCGCACGGCATGGCTTGCGTCACTGATGGGACGGTTTTGCTCGCGGCAGGATGCGCTGATCCGCGAAGCCACGGCTCCTAGAAAGGCTCCTGAACCGCAGGCCGGCTCCACGAGCTTCAGGTCGCAGAGGGCTTTGTCAGAGGTGTAGCCCACAAGGTTGAGGATCAGATCGACGACCCAACGCCGCGTGAACACCTCGCCGTGCTCCACGGCCTCCTCGGGGACTGAGGGGAGGGTGTGGAGGGCGGTGTCGAAGAACAGGGGAGTGGCCACGTCTTGACACTACTAGGGAGGATTTCGGCCACGAGAGTTATCCACAGGGGCGCTCGCGCTCAACGGAGTGATCTGTTCCATCTGCGGAGCATCGGGCCCGTGGGATCGACATCCACTCGTACCCATGATCAACGGGAGCGCGCTCTGGCTCGTCGGCCGTGAGGGGGTGCGCGGCGGAGGAGAGCGGACCAGCAACCGAGCCGACGCGTCGCCTCGGAGCAACTGAGACCAAAACTGAGACCATCAACGTCGAAGGGCCCCACCGCAAGCGGTGGGGCCCTTCGACGTATTGCCCGGTGAGAGCAATGGCGGAGGATACGAGATTCGAACTCGTGAGGGGTTGCCCCCAACACGCTTTCCAAGCGTGCGCCCTAGGCCACTAGGCGAATCCTCCGCGGCAAACAATACAAGACGTTGAGGAGTGCTCGCGAACCCGTTCCCCTCGGACGTCCGCTCGGGCTCCTCCGGGGTGGTTCGGGGGGTGGGGCTGTGGACCGGGAGGGGCGGGGATCGGCTAGGGTGGGGGGCAAGCCCCTCACGTGGCGCTATCTGACTGAACTCCCCCAGGGCCGGAAGGCAGCAAGGGTAGGTCGGCTCTGGCGGGTGCGTGGGGGGCCTTTGTGTTTCCGGGGCGCCGGGCGACGTCTCGTCCCGGTCCGGGGCCGGTTGTCGGTCCGCCCGGATAACCTCGTAGGTGTGTCGTCCCTTGCGCTGTACCGCCGCTATCGCCCCGAGTCGTTCGCCGAGGTCATTGGGCAGGAGCATGTCACTGACCCGCTGCAGCAGGCCCTGCGGAACAACCGGGTCAATCACGCGTACCTGTTCAGCGGTCCGCGCGGCTGCGGCAAGACGACCAGCGCGCGCATTCTGGCCCGCTGCCTGAACTGCGAGCAGGGGCCGACGCCCACACCGTGCGGGGAGTGCCAGTCCTGCCGGGACCTCGCGCGCAACGGGCCGGGATCGATCGACGTGATCGAGATCGACGCCGCGTCGCACGGTGGTGTGGACGACGCCCGTGATCTGCGGGAGAAGGCGTTCTTCGGGCCCGCGTCGAGTCGTTACAAGATCTACATCATCGACGAGGCGCACATGGTCACATCGGCGGGGTTCAACGCCCTGCTGAAGGTGGTCGAGGAGCCGCCGGAGCACCTCAAGTTCATCTTCGCGACCACCGAGCCCGAGAAGGTCATCGGCACGATCCGGTCGCGTACGCACCACTACCCGTTCCGTCTGGTTCCGCCGGGCACGCTGCGCGACTACCTCGCCGAGGTCTGCGCCAAGGAGAACAGCCCCGTCGAGGACGGCGTGCTGCCGCTCGTCGTGCGGGCCGGGGCCGGGTCCGTGCGTGACTCGATGTCGGTGATGGACCAGCTGCTGGCCAGTGTGGGCGACGACGGTGTGACCTACGCCATGGCGACCTCGCTGCTCGGTTATACGGACGGCTCGCTGCTCGACTCCGTCGTGGACGCCTTCGCGGCGGGTGACGGGGCCGCGGCGTTCGAGGTCGTGGACCGGGTGATCGAGGGCGGCAACGACCCGCGCCGCTTCGTCGCCGACCTCCTGGAGCGGCTGCGCGACCTGGTGATCCTCGCCGCCGTGCCGGACGCCGGGGAGAAGGGCCTGATCGACGCCCCCGCCGATGTCGTCGAACGGATGCAGGCTCAGGCGTCCGTCTTCGGCGCCGCCGAGCTGAGCCGCGCCGCCGACCTGGTCAACGAGGGGCTGACGGAGATGCGCGGGGCGACCTCGCCGCGCCTTCAGGTCGAGCTGATCTGCGCCCGGGTGCTGCTGCCCGCGGCCTTCGACGACGAGCGTTCACTGCAGGCCCGGCTCGACCGGCTGGAGCGCGGTGCGTCCTTCGCGACCGCCGGTACGGGGCCCGCCATGGGGTACGTACCCGGGCCGGAGGCCCTGGCCCATGCCCCGGCCCCCACCCCCGTCGCACCGGCCGTGCAGCCCGGCGCCGGGCTGCATGCCGCGCGCGCGGCGGTACGGGGGGAGACGTCCGTTCCCGCGGCGCCGCCCGCACCTGCCGCGGCGGTGCCCCCGGCGACCGTGCAGCCCGCAGCGCCCGCC